>REEC01000154.1 GCA_007695285.1 Spirochaetaceae bacterium
CTGTACGAGAAAGACGACTTTGAGACTCGGCCGCTGTTCACGCTCGAGGAGATTTACCGCACCGATCTCTCGGAGGTCGTGCTCAGAATGGCCGAGCTCGGTATCGACGATTTTGAGTCATTCGATTTTATCTCGTCTCCCGGCCGCCAAGGCATCATCGGCGCGGTCGAGACGCTCGAGCTGCTCGAAGCGCTGACACCCGAGTACGCGCTCTCGGAGATCGGGAAGATGATGGCGGTCTTTCCGCTGCTTCCGCGCCACTCTCGCATCATCGTCGAGGCGATCAGGGCCTACCCGGACGTGCTCGAGGAAGCGGTGATCGCGACCGCGTTTCTCACGACAAACACTCCGTTCCTATTGCCGCAGGGCGAGGAGATGGAAGCGCGGCGCGCTCATCACCAGTACCAGGACGTGATGGGTGATTTTGTGTCGTACCTGAAGCTGTTCCACGCGTACACGTCGGCCGATGCCAAGGACAAGGAAAAGTTCTGCGAACGACGATATCTCGATCCACGCGCGATGGCCGAGATCAAGAACGTCGTCGACCAACTCTCGGAGATCGTCGGGAGCATGGGAGTCCCGGTATCGTCGGGCGGCTCGGTCGCCGATTATCTCTGCGCGGTCTCGAAAGGGTTGATCCAGTTCATCTGCGTTCGAAGCGGCAGGAACGCGTACCGGAGTGTCACGGCGGAAAAGGTGATGATCCACCCGAGTTCGGTCATGTTTCGCGAAACTCCACGTTTCATCGTCGCCGGTGAGATCGTCCGGACGACCCGGATGTACGCGCGCTCGGTGTCGCCGCTCGAGAAGGAGTGGCTTCCACGCATCTCACCCGCGCTCGCGCGTACCCTCATCGAGCCGGCCGGTGAACCCGCCGCGAAGAAAGAACGCGATACGACGTGGCAGATCAAGATAGGTACGAAGTTTTTCAAGCTCCAGCAGTACAAAGGTAAGAAGAAAATCGCGGTTCTGCCGTGGGAGGACCTCGAGGATCTTCTCCGGTCGTCGAGTATCGCGCTTCTGCCGCAGCACAACAATATCCGCGGGAAAGTCGTGTACCAGAACTACGAGTTGCTCTCGGGTACGCGCCTTTCGACGATCATGAAGATCGTTCCGCACGTGAACATCAGAACCGACGTGATCGAGTCGTGGCCGCGAAAAAAAACGTACGACGTCACGGGACCGCGCCCCGAACTGTGTCTCAACCTCGGTATTATCCTGAAGCTTTCGCGGATCAAAAAAAGTTCGCGGGCTCTCGGATTCCTCGCGCTGCATAGCGACAACGCGGGTCTGTACTGGTTCAAGCCGATGCGTGACTTCCACGCAGCGGCGTCCGAGAGCCTCGCGACGATCGAAAGACTCGTCGACGACCTCGCCGACGACACCGATCAATCGATCATCGACCTGGTTAACGAACAGTACCGCCGACTCGCGCAGATCCTCGAGAACGCCTGACGCCGGTCGATGCCGCGGCGGCGCCTCGGCTTCCGGCGCTCACCGTTCCGACAGGACCGCGCGCAGGACGTCGGTCTCGATAGGCGACGAGAACGTGTCGCAGAGCGCTCTCTGAAGAATGAACCGCACACGGCCGTCCTTTTTTTTCTTGTCGGCCGCGGCCGCTTCGATAATCCGGTCGGGGTCAACCGCGGCGGACGTCTCAAAACCGTACGCTTCGATCATCTCGCGCGCTTCGGCTGCGTACCCACGGTCGGTCACGCCGAGCGCGACGCCCGCTTCGTGCGCCTTTGCGATGCCCCACGCGACGGCCTCACCGTGGCTCCATGTGCCGAAACCCGTCACCGACTCGAGCGCGTGCGCGAAAGTGTGGCCCAGGTTGAGAAAAGCCCGCCGTCCGGTCTCGGTGAAGTCCTGCTCGACGAAACGAGCCTTGACCTCGATCGCGCGCGCTATGATGTACTCGAGCACGGCCGGCTCGCGCGCGAGCACGTCGTCGCGGCGCAGGCGGAGCGTCGCAAACAACTCGGCGTCGTCGAGCAGAGCGGCCTTGATCACCTCGGCGAGCCCACTCCGGAACTCGCGTTCCGGCAGCGATGCGAGGAACTCCGGCACGATCCGGACTTCGCGCGCCGGGTAAAACGTACCGATCATGTTTTTGTACTCACGATGGTTCACGCCGGTCTTCCCGCCGACCGCTGCATCGACCATCGCGAGCAGCGTCGTCGGAACGAGCACGACCGGGACGCCGCGCATGTAGACCGACGCCGCGAACGCCGCGATGTCGCACACGACGCCTCCGCCGAGCCCGATCATCTCGCCGTCGCGCGCAAGCCCCGCCTCGAGAGCGCCGTCCACGATGCGCTCGACAGTCGGCAGCGCTTTGGAGATCTCGCCGCTCGGGATCACGATGCGCGCCGCATCGGTTCCCACCGCGAACCGGACGGTATTCTCATCGGCGACAATAACGGTCTCGGCCGCATCGGACTCAAACGCGCTCTCGTGTTGCGTGAAAACGACGGTCGACGTATACGGACCCAGTTTGATCGTGATCGGCTCCATGATTCTCCTCGGGAGCTGAGTATGCGGCGTGGTGCCAAAATTGTAAAGTCCGTGAGCGCCGCCGATGAGCCCGGCAGTTCGCATTTTGCCTTGAAAATGCGAACTGCTCCCAAGGGCCGGTGGTTGTTGCGAGCACGCCGCTCGCGTGATACATTCCGTTACGATGAAGGCCGTATGGATCACACAGGAGCGACAGTGAACTCGAATAAATCAACGCGGCCCAAAGCCGCATCCACATACCGGCTGGTGATTTTTCTCGCCGGCCTGTTCTTCGCGTCGTCGGTCTACGCGAACGACCCGCTATTCTCGGGGTTCTGGGCCGAGATCTCCGCTGCACAGATAATCGGCACCGACGGAGCGTGGCAGGACCTGAGCGCGGGTATCGGGTACGACTCGGCTCTGACCGGGCTGTCGTGGATCGCGGTTCTGTCGGCTCAGTCGGACGGCAAGTACGACTCGTTTTTCGACGAAGATCACGTCGGCGGCTTTGCGTACTTCCTCGAGGCCGGCGGCATCACGTACACGTCGGAATTATTCACATTGCGCGCGGGACGGTTTTCCCACTTTGATGTCGTCGAGAATCCGTACTCGCTTTTTGTCTCGAGCCTCGCGATCCCGGCGTTCCTGTACGAGATCGATTACCGCGGCAACTGGCTCAGATTCCTGACGCGCTCGGTCGAGCTCACGCGCAACAGCGAAATCGGGTACCCGGACCGCAGCATCGTGTTCAAAACGCTCGCGATCACGCAGCCGAACTGGGAGTTCGGCTTCCAGGACGCGATCGTCGCGGTCGCACCGACGGTTACCATCGACGGAGTCACCTCACCTCCCCCCGGCGACGGGAGTGGACCGGTGTTTGTACCGGAGTACTTCTTCAACCCGATCCCCGCGGTGTTCACGCAGTACACGCTCGGTGGTGGGAAGAGTCCGTGGGTGCAGAGGATCAACCACAACTCGCTGATGGGGTTCTACGGTCTGATGCGCGGCGAGACGCCGTCGGCGATGAGGTGGGACGCGGTCGCTCAGTGGCTCGTCGACGACGTGAACCTCAACGCGATCGTAAATCCGGACTCCCCTCATCAGAACCCGAACAAATGGGCGTGGTTGATCGCCGCGCGCCTCTCGACACCGTACGGCGCGTTCCGGTTTTCACACGCGGGCGCGCACATGTACACGTTCCAGACGTCCGGACACCGCCGGTACGAGTACACGTACTACCCGGACGTCCTCTTCCCGCGCGGTGGAGGCCTGCTCGACCCGATCGATTACCGCGACAACTACTTCGGGTTCTACCTCGGAGAGAACACCGCGGCGTTCAAACTCGACTGGGAGTGGCAGATCCCCCGCCTCCCGGTCCCCGGAGCCGAACTCCACACGGCCGCGGCGTTGAGCTACACCGTGAGCGGAAGCAAAAGCCCGTCAAACCCGTGGCACGAACATGACAGCTGGCGGGACCCCGTCCCCGATGGCAGGAAGTACAGCACGCGCTTCCTCGACGAGGACATACTCGAACACGGCGCGCTGCTCACGCTCGAGGCCGAGTGGCGGAGTCCTCTCGGCCCCGGCCGGTACACGGTCGGCCTGCGCGCGAATTTTGGGCATTGGTGGAACGTCCTTCGGCTCGAGAGCGTCGACGGCGATCCCGTCGACCGCCAAACCGGACTCGGCACGGCCCTCTTCCCGGGAGCGAGCGACGTCGAGATCTACCGGCCGAGCAACGAGAACTACGGCCTCGCGCAGATCGAGATCTACGCGTCGTATAGATTCAGCCGGTAACCGGCGTGGGCCAATAACCGCGACCGGCGCGGAGCGCCGCTTTACCATCCGACGGTAAGCACGATCCCGAGGCCCGCGCGGAAGTCGGGCTCACCTTCTTCGTGGCCGGGGTTGTCGCGCCGGATGATACGAGCGATCACACCGACCGTCGAGGTTCTCTCGCCGAGAAACACCCGAAAGCGCGACGGGTACGTCGTGACCGTGAGCTCGATCATATTCGTCGTCTCGACGACTCCCGATGGCCCCGGCCCTTCGAAAAAACCGTCCCGCGGAAGGATGTCGGTCGGGCCGCGTTCACCATCGCGGTGGTTGGTATACGTGAGCTTCGACTCGAACAATCCCGGCGCCGCAAGTCCGAGCCACGCGGTCACCGCGACCGAGTCGTTTCCAAACGGCGAGCCGAGAAACGTATCGACCCATGCGGTCTGTCCGAGCTGCTGTTTCCAGGGCTCTTCTTCGTTATCGGGGTCATAGCGATAATTCGTGTGCACGCGGTCGCGGTTGATGAAGCTCCTGAGAATCGATTCACGGACATAGACGTACGGGTCACCGTAGTAGAACTCGCCTCCGACGCGCGCGACAAAATGCGCGGACGGTGACCGCGTGAGCGCGCGTTCGTACTCCGCCCCGACTTGGTACGCGACTGCGTTCGGCTCGGTCGCCCCGGCCGCGGCCTCCTGCGGCAGCAGGAGATCGTTGAAGTAGAACGATCCCCAGAGCCCGACCCCGCGGAACGGCGCGACTTCGATCTCGAGCTCGGCCATTGAGGTGTTTCGCCGGAAATCAAAAAAGCTGTGGAACACCATGAGCGGATTGAGGTACCGGATGTCGGCCGGATAGCCGCCGATGATCGCGCCCTCGGTGAAGCTGAATCTGAGAAAATCCCACGGCCGAATCGTGAACCGGTGCAGATACAATGTCTTCTCCCAGAGCCGGTACCGGTGCTGGACAGAAAAATCCGAGTACGGTGGGACGTACCGCCAGGATGTCGGGAGTTGGTCGTCTTCCGCCCACGGTTCGAGGAACGCGGTGAGGGAAGTGTAGCTGAAGCGCGAGTACGACGCGGTGAGCCGGAGCGCGTCGAGGTACGAGTGGTTTCCGCTTAAGGTGAGGCCGCCGGTTTCACTCGGTCCCCACGCGTGGCGGTCGCGCCCGAATGACGCGCCGAGATTGGTCGAACCGAACGAGATATACGCGCGGCTGGGGAAGCCGACGTCGAGCATCATGATCTCTGACGGGAGGTTCGTCGGGTTGTTCGGAGCCCTGTTGATCGCGTTCAGATCCTGCGCGAGGTCGACGTCACCGCGCGCGTAGAGGAATCGTCCGAACGCGAACTCGAGCGGCATCGAGAAGAAGACCGGGCGCGTGTCGCGGTCGAGCGCGGGTTTCCCGTCTACCGGCACTTCTTGAAGGTACAGCCCCACCGAGACGGTCGGCGTCAGGCGTGCGCGAAACTCGCTCTCGCTCAGCACAAAACGCGCACTCTCGGCAGCCGAGAGCCTCTCGATAATCGCCGCGCGGTACGGCGCGGCGGCCGGGGTCGCGGGTCTCGTGCCGGGCGGATCGAGCAGCGACAGGATCCGCGCGTGGCTCATCGGCCGGACCGAGTCCGGCATCACGGTACCGAGCGCGCGATAGTAGCCTTCGAGGTAGTCGTACACCGGATCATCGATCGGGACGAGCCTCTGCGCCCACGATGCGTCGGCGGAGAGACTCGCCGCGCAGATCACGATTATCAGGCCGATTATTGCGGGACGTTTCATAGAGCCGATTGTACCGATCCGCGTTGTTTGCGGGAATCCGTCCGCTCGCGGGTCGCCTTAGTACGCCAACACCGACTGCAGCCAGATCTCGGCTTCGCGGAGCTCGATACCTTTGCGCCGCGCGTAGTCTTCGACCTGGTCCTTCATCACGCGGCCGACGCTGAAGTACTTTGCCTCGGGGTGCGCGTAACAGAACGCCGAGACCGACGCCGCGGGTACCATCATACAGCTCTCGGTGAGTTTCATCCCGATTTTCTCTTCCGGACCAAGAAGGTCCCAGAGCAGACGTTTCTCGGTGTGGTCGGGGCACGGCGGATAACCCGGAGCCGGGCGTATGCCGCGGTACCGGATGTGCAGCAGGTCCTCGCGCGTGAGGTCCTCGTCCGCCGCGTAGCCCCACGTCTCTTTGCGCACCTTTTCGTGCAGACACTCGGCGAACGCCTCGGCGAGACGATCGGCGAGCACTTTCGAGAGAATCGCCGAGTAGTCGTCGTTCGCCTTTGTGTGCTTCGCGACGATCGGCTCGAGCCCGTCGCCCGCGGTTACCGCGAGCGCTCCGATGTAATCGACGGTTCCGGACGAGCGCGGCGCGATGTAGTCGCAGAGCGAGAGGTAGTACGGCACATCGTGTTTGCGCTTCTGTTGCCGGAGCGTCGGGAGTTTCCCGATGATCGACGAGCGCGACTCGTCGGAGTAGATCTCGATCGTATCGTCGTCGGTCGAGTTTGCCGGCCAGATGCCGGTGACCGCGTGCGCGTGCAGCAGTTTGTTCTCGATGATATCGGCGAGCATCGCCTGCGCGTCGTCGTACAACGAGCGCGCTTCTTTGCCGAGTTCGGGGTCCGAGAGAATGTCCGGGAACCGGCCTTTCATGTCCCACGCGACGAAGAAGTACGCCCAGTCGATGTACGTCGCGATCGTCTCGAGCGGGAAGTCGCGCAGAGTCGTCACGCCGAGGGTGTTCGGCTTATCAGGCCGGTACGCGTCCCATCCCGGGGCGAACCGTGCGGCCCGGATCTCACCGAGCGGCAGATACTCCGCGGACGCCGTTGCGCCCGCGCGTTTCACGCGCGTCGCTTCGTGCGCGGCTTCGATCTCGTCCGCGTACGCCTCGCGCGACTCGGTGTTCAACAATCGGCTCACGACGCCGACCGCGAGCGACGCGTCTTTCACGTGCACGACCGGATGCGAGTACTGCGGAGCAATCTTGACCGACGTATGGATTTTTGACGTCGTCGCGCCACCGATCAAAAGCGGCAGATCGAAACCTTCGCGTTCCATCTCTTTCGCGACGTGCGCCATCTCCTCGAGCGACGGCGTGATCAGGCCCGATAGTCCGATTATATCGGCCTTCTCTGCCCTCGCGGTCTTGAGAATCTCCGAACACGGAACCATCACGCCGAGATCGACGACGTCGAAGTTGTTGCACTGTAACACGACACCGACGATATTCTTTCCGATATCGTGCACGTCGCCCTTCACGGTCGCGAGAACGATTTTGGCCTTCGCCTTCGGCGCCTCGCCGCCGGCCGCTTTTTCGGCCTCAAGAAACGGAAGCAGGTACGCGACCGCCTGTTTCATCACGCGCGCGCTTTTGACAACCTGAGGTAGGAACATCTTACCGGACCCAAAAAGGTCACCGACGATGTTCATTCCGTCCATCAGCGGCCCTTCGATCACGTCGAGAGAACGCGGCAGTTCGCGCCGAACCGCCTCGACGTCTTCCTCGATGTACGTCGTGATACCCTTCACGAGCGCGTGTGAGAGACGTTCGGCGACCGGTTTCTCGCGCCACGAGAGGTCTTCGACGCGCTGCGACCCGCCGCCGGTGATGTTCTCGGCGAGCTCGAGCAGCCGTTCGGTCGCGTCCTCGCGTCGGTTGAGCACGACGTCCTCGACCGCGGTGAGCAGCTCGGGTGCGATCTCGTCGTACACCGCAAGCTGCGACGCGTTGACGATCCCCATGTCCATCCCGGCCTTGATCGCGTGGTACAGGAACACCGCGTGAATCGCCTCGCGCACCGCGTCGTTTCCACGGAACGAGAACGAGACGTTACTGACGCCGCCGGAGACGTGCGCGTACGGAAGCGCTTTCTTAATCTCGCGCGTCGCCTCGATAAACTCGATCGCGTAGTTCGCGTGCTCGGCGATGCCGGTTCCGATCGCGAAGATGTTCGGGTCAAAAATAATGTCTTCCGCGGGGAAGCCGACCGTCTCGGTGAGGATCTTGTACGCGCGCGCGGTTATCGCGACCTTCCGCTCGCGCGTATCGGCCTGCCCTTTCTCGTCGAAAGCCATCACGATCACGGCTGCCCCGTACCTGCGGACCAAACGCGCCTGACGGATGAACTCTTCCTCACCCTCTTTCATGCTGATCGAGTTCACGATACCTTTGCCCTGAACGCACCTGAGCCCGGCCTCGATCACCGACCACTTCGACGAATCGACGACGATCGGTACGCGCGCAATCTCGGGTTCCGCAGATACAAGCCGAAGGAATGTCTCCATCTCGGTGGCGGACTCCAGCATGCCTTCATCCATGTTAACATCGATCATCTGCGCGCCGTCTTCAACCTGCTCGCGCGCTACCTCGAGCGCCTCGGCGTACTTCTTGCCCCGGATGAGTCGCGCAAAACGCCGCGATCCGGTCACGTTCGTGCGCTCGCCGATGTTCACGAACAGCGAGTCGGGCTCGATCCTTACCGGCTCCAGTCCACTCAGGCAGAGATCGTGACGCGGCTCGGGCGCGATCCGCGGCGCGTGCGCGGAGACCGCTTCGGCGATTGCACGGATGTGCTCGGGCGTCGTCCCGCAGCAACCGCCGACGATGTTCACGAGCCCGTCGCGCGCGAACTCGCCGAGGACCTTCGCCATGTTTTCGGGTGTATCGTCGTACTCGCCCATCTCGTTCGGCAGACCCGCGTTCGGGTGCGTCGAGACCGGGAACGGAGACGCCGCGGCGAGCGCCGCGACGTGCTCGCGCAGCTCTTTGGCGCCGAGAGCGCAGTTGAAACCGACCGAGATCGGGTTCGCGTGCATTATCGAGTACAAGAAAGCCTCGGCGGTCTGCCCGGTCAAGGTTCGTCCACTTCTGTCGGTGATCGTGCCGGAAATCATCAGAGGAAACTCTTTCCCGACGTCCTCGAACACGCTCGAGAGCGCGTAGATCGCCGCCTTCGCGTTGAGCGTGTCGAAGATCGTCTCGAGCATGATGATATCAACGCCGCCGTCGATCAGCGCGCGCGCAGCCTCGGCGTACGCGTCGGCGAGCTCGTCGTACGTTACTCCACGAAACCCGGGATCGTTGACATCGGGTGAGATCGAGAGCGTCTTGTTCGTCGGGCCGATCACGCCCGCGACGAAGCGCGGCTTGTCGGGTGTTTTGGCGGTCATCCGGTCGGCCTCTTCGCGCGCGATCCTCGCGCCTTCGCGGTTGATCTCGGAGACCAGAAACTCAGTATGGTAGTCGGCCTGGCTGATCGAGGTCGAGTTGAACGTGTTCGTCTCGATAATGTCGGCGCCGGCCTCGAGGTACGCGCGGTAAATCTCACGGATGATCTCGGGACGCGAGACGTTCAGGATATCGTTGTTGCCTCCGAGCGAGGCATCACGACCCTCGATGCCGATTACCGAAGGCGAGCCGAGAGCGGCCGCGTCGTCGTCGCGCAGCCGTGGAAAACCGGCAAATCGATCGCCACGATACCCTGCTTCGTCGAGTCGGTAACTTTGAATCATCGTACCCATCGCGCCGTCGAGCACGAGAATTCTCTCGGTCAGAAGCTGCGTCACAGTAGAAAAAGTGTTTGTTCGGTGCATTACGGTCTATGATACAAATGTCGATCGATATAATCAAGAACGAGCTACGATTCAACCCCGGAATACTCAATTGCGCGGCGACGAAACTCGTGGTACTATCGATCATGTACCGGACAGTGTTTTTGTGCGTGGTCGGATTGTGCGCATCGACGGCACTCGCGTTCGCCGAGTACGGCATCTGGAAACACGGCACGGTCAGGCTCGACGGCGACGAGCCGGGTATCGTGCTGCGAACGGATCTCGACGCTGCTGCGTGTTCCGAGACGTACCCCACGTTGTTTTTTGTCCGTTTTGACCGGGGCCCGGGGCATCGAACTCAGGAATGGCTCGTCCACCCGAAAGAGTTCCTGATCCGCGAGACGATTCGTTTCACCGAAGCGATCACGGTCGCGGAGCTGTTTCACGACGACTGGATCGACGTGTACATGTACCTGCCGATTGATCATATTCCGACGGCGCGCGATTTACTATCGTACGTGCTCGAACGTCTCAGGCCGGAGATCGTCGTGTACGAGATCCGCCACGATCGCACCTGGAGCGAGTACTCACGATTCATGAACAACCTGGTCGATTTCGAGTGACCGGTGGAAGTGATGCGGCGTGAGTCGAGCCGTTTACGCGAGTCGCGCGCTTTCGGCGCCGGATTTTCGACTGCCGTTGGTTATTTCCGGGTTCTGAAGCGACAGTGACGAAACGATCGCCTCGACGAACGGGTCGACGATCGAGTACCTGCGGCGATTGCCCTGGACTTCGGACCGGACGATTCCTTTTTCTTTGAGAACAGCCAGATGCTGCGAGATGACCGGCTGCGGAAGGTTCAGACACACCCAAAGCTCCGACACGCACGGTTCTTCCTCGTGAGCGATCATGCACAAGAGTTTCAGGCGAACCGGATGGCCGCATACTTTCAGTTTCTGAGCTGCATCGTATAGACTGGACTCCGCACAGGTGCTCTTTTCCATTAATCACAAGATACAGAAAATTCCGGACCGGGACAATCGCCGCGTACGTAAATCGCATCGCGAGCGTCGGCCGTTACTCAGGACATCCGACGGAATCAGCTCGCCGCGGCCGACTTCTCCGATGAACTCGTCGCGCTCGATGAATCGCTCTTTTTTTCCGTTTTTGTCCCGGTCGACGGGCTGTCCGCCGATTTCGACGTCCCGGTATCGGACGAAGCAGAATCGGTTTTGGTGATCGTCGATGAGCTGCTTTTCTTGCTATCGGTAACGTAGAAACCGCTTCCCTTGAAAATTATCCCCAATCCGCCGCCGATCAACCGCTTCAGTTTCAACTTGCCGCAAGCCGGGCATTTCTTTAACAAATCGTCCGACATACTTTGGAACGCGTCGAATCGATGCCCACACGCGTTGCATTCGTAGTCATACGTCGGCATATTTCTTTCTCCTATCTAATGTTAACGGGGCTAACCCCGACCGGAATATACACCAAATTTCCGGGTAAGACAACACCTATCGTAGCTTGAACGCTGGGTGATCCCGGAGAAGACCGCTCAAAACGGCGCGACTGAGGCACGAACCGGCACACCGTGCGTTTCGAGGTACTGCTTGATCGTCGGAATCGAGTACTCGCCGAAGTGGACCATCGACGCGACGAGCGCGGCATCGGCCTTTCCGTCGACAAGCACTTCGCGCAAATGCTCGGGTGCCCCCGCTCCGCCCGACGCGACAACCGGCACGCCGACCGCCTCGGCGATCATCCGCGTGAGTGTGATTTCGTAGCCGTTTTTGACGCCGTCGGTATCGATCGCGTTGACGACGATTTCTCCGGCACCGAGTTCGACGGCACGGCACGCCCACGCGCGCGCGTCGAGATCGGTCTCGACGCGTCCTCCGTCTATCACGACGCGATATCCGCTCGGAACGCGTGGGTCGGCCTTTGCGTCCATCGCGAGCACGATGCACTGAGATCCGAACCGTCTGGCCCCGACCGAGATGATCTCGGGGTTGCGTACGGCCTGGCTGTTGACGCTCACTTTTTCGGCTCCGGCGAGCAACACCGCGCGCATATCGTCGACCGACGCGATTCCTCCGCCGACGGCAAACGGTACAAAGATCCTCTCGGCAACACGGCGTACAACGTCGAGCATGATACCGCGTCGTTCGGCCGAGGCGGTGATATCGTAGAAAACGAGTTCGTCGACGCCGGCGTGGTAGTACGCCTCGGCCATCTCCACCGGATCGCCGATATCGACGTTCTCCGCAAACTTGATGCCTTTTGTGGTTTTGCCGTCGCGGACGTCGAGGCAGACGATAACCCTTTTTCGAAGCACCCTACTGCTCCTTCATCGTGACAAAGTTCGTCAATACGCGCAGGCCGAACGGCCCGGACTTCTCGGGATGGAACTGCACCGCGTACACGTTGTCGCGCCGGAGCGCCGACGCGAAGCGAACTCCGTACTCGGTCCACCCTATCGTATGTCGCTCATCGGTCGGCGCGGGATAGTACGAGTGAACGAAGTAGAACTCCCCACCGCTCGGTACACCCGCAAAGAGCGCCTGGTTCTCGTGGTCGACGCCGTTCCATCCGATCTGCGGAACTTTGAGCTCGGAGACAGGGAATCGGCGCGCGCGGCCCGGAATCAACGCGAGGCACGAGACGTCTCGCTCATCGGAGGCCTCAAGAATCACCTGAGCGCCGACACAGATCCCGAGAATCAGCCGGCCCGAATCGACGTACCGCCGAAGCGCGTCGGACAGGCCGCGCGTGTTCAGTACTTCCATCGCCGCGCGCGCTTCGCCGACTCCCGGAAAAACAATCCGGTCGGCGTCGAAGATCGCGTCAGGATCGTCGGTCGTGAAAAAATCGGCGTCGATCCGTCTCAGTGCGGTCTCGACCGACGTAAGGTTCCCGGCGTCGTAATCGACGATTCCTATCCGCATCGTTTTCTCCCTCCGCCTAGCGCGCCGCGAAACCCGCGTAGCGGCCGAGCGTCTCGGTGAGACGAAACGCCTGTGTCGCGTCGATTTCAGGCGTCATGATCACCACTTCCGCTCCGGTGCGACGAACGTCGAAGCCGCGCATCGCGACCGCTAATGGAAACCCCGCGTCGGTCGCGATGAACGGAAGCGCGAGACGCATGACGACGACGAACGCGCGCGCGTCCGACTCACCGCGCAGCGCGATCGATATCGCGAACGACCTCGCCGGACCACTCGAGACGTTTCCATCGTCGGCAAGAGGATCGGTCCGCGAAGCAACAACGATGCGCGCGCTCGAGACGGGAGGCGCCATCGCCCCGATCTCCGTCAAGTCAGGCGAACGCGCAAAAAGCACAAAACCCGCCGATGCACCTTCTACGACCTCAGAAGGCAGCGACGGCCCGGGCGACCGTTCGGCCCACGCCTCGGCCAACCGGCCAAACTCGGCGTTAGACACGAGCACGGTTCTCCGATCCGGCACGGCTACGGTCACGCCGTCGGCGCCCTCGTACCGGACCCCGTGAGAGCCGTCGGTCCGTCGCGACCACGCCGAGCTCCGCCGGAGCGAGAACGACAAGGCCGACCGTGGAAACGCACCGTTGAGAATGACGAAAACCGTCGGCGTCCGCCCGACGGCGGTACGCGTCTCATCGTCGCCTGCGGGCGTCGATACACCGATCGTCAACCGGTCGGTTCGATTCAGAGCGGGCGCCAACTCATCGGCGTCGAGGCCGTACACCGATGCGAACACGTCGAGCAGGTCGCGATTTTGCCGCACGTCGATCGAGACAAACGCCTCGAGATCGGGCGGCATCCCGAAGCCAGGATTCTCGGCGGTAATCGCTGGTGCGGTCCGACACGCGCCGATCACGCCGATCAGGAGCACCACGGTCGCGGAGAACAGCAAACGCGTGATCGGTCTCGCGATGCGCGAGACGAACAGCGTCGACATCACGCGACCGGCGCCTTTTTCGCGGAGACGTAACACGTCGCCTCGCCGATTTTGTACTCGACCGCGTCGTCGGCGCGGTCCCACCGCACCGAGACAGCGAGAGTCTCGGTCGAAAGGTGTTCACCAAAATCGTCGATCGCATCCTGCAGATCGGGTTCACCGAACACGACGAGTTCGATACGATCGGTCACGTCGAGTCCGATCTGCTTCCGGTGATTCTGCACCACCCTGATGAGATCCCTGATCAGACCTTCACGCTTCAGGTCTTCACTCACCTCGGAGTCGAGCGCGACGGTCAACGATCCGTCGTTCAGCACTTTCAGGTTCTCTTTCTCGATTCGCCGCACGATGATCCCGTCGGCGACGAGGTCGAACGCTGTCTCGCCGAGCTCGATGTGCAGAGTCGCTCCGTCCATGAGTTGTTGAATCTCGGCCATCGTGAGCGACTCGATCTTTGTCGCGGCTGCCTTCATGTGCCGTCCGAGTTTACCGCCGAGTTCCTTGAAGTTTGCCTTCGCCGAGTACTCGACGACGTCTTCCTCGTTTTCGCGGAACACGACGTCCTTGACGTTGAGCTCTTCGCGGATAATGTCTTCCATCTCGATCAGAATCCGGCGTTCGGTCGCGTCGCGCGTCACGACGTGAAACGCGCGCAACGGTTGCCGGGTCTTCAGGTTGTGCAGGCTTCGTAGCGCGCGACCCATCGACACCGCTTTCCTGACCACCTCCATCTTCCGCTCGAGCTCGTAGTCGCGAAGGCTCGTGTCGGAAAGTGGGTAGTCGCAGAGGTGAACCGAATCGGGCATGCCGTCGTACCGCAAGTTTCGGTACATCTCTTCGGTGATGAACGGCATAATCGGCGCCGCGACGAGCACGAGTCGCATTAACGCGCTGTACAGAGTCTCGTACGCCTGCCGTTTGTCCGAGTCGTTCACGCTGCGCCAGAAACGGCGCCGCGAGCGGCGGATATACCAGTTGTTCAGAAGATCGATGAAGTTCAGGATCGGACCGATCGCTTTCTGCAATTCGTACCCGTCGAGGTGCTGCGTCACATCGGCGACGAGCCTTTCAGTCTCGGAGAGAATCCACCGATCCAACGGATTTCCCGGGTCGCTCGGTGCACCGGTCGGCTCGACGCCGTCGATATTCGCGTACGTTACAAAGAAGCTGTACGCGTTCCAAAGGGGGATGATCACGCTCTTCAGAACGTCGCGGACGCCGTCATCGGCGTACTTGAGGTCCTCGCCGCGGACGACCGTCGAGTGCATCATGAAGAGCCTGAGCGCGTCGGCGCCGAAAGTCTCGATCACTTCGTTCGGATCGGTGTAGTTTCGCGCCGATTTGCTCATTTTTTTTCCGTCGGGCGCGAGCACGAGGCCGTTCACGACGACGTTCTTGAACGCGGGCTCGTCGAACAACGCGGCCGCGAGCACCGTGAGCGTGTAGAACCAGCCGCGCGTTTGGTCGAGTCCTTCGCTGATGAAGTCCGCGGGAAAGTTACGCTCGAACCACTCTTTTTTCTCGAACGGGTAGTGGTTCTGCGCGTACGGCATCGCGCCCGACTCGAACCAGCAGTCGAGGACCTCGGGGATCCGGCGCATCGTTCCTTTCCCGTCGGGCGCGGGCCACGTGAGTTCGTCGACAAAGTGCTTATGCAGATCGGTGACTTTTTTCCCGGTCTTCCGTTCCAACTCGGCGACGCTCCCGATGCACTCGGTGTAGTCGCTCGTATCGCTTTTCCAGATCGGGATCGGGTTGCCCCAGTACCGGTTGCGCGAGATCGCCCAGTCGCGCGCGTTCTCGAGCCACTTTCCGAATCGGCCGTCGCGCAGATGCTCGGGCACCCACGCGATCGTCCGGTTCGCGCGCACCATTTTCTCCTTGATCGGATCGATCCGGACGAACCACGACGAGACCGCCCGGTAGATCAGCGGCTTGCCGGTGCGGTAACAGTGCGGATACGGGTGCAGGTAGTTCTCGCGCTTGACGAGTTTGCCCTCGGCTTTGAGCCGATCGATGATCCCCTTGTCGGCGTCTTTCACAAACACGCCGGAAAAGTCCGGCACCTCGTCGGTGAATTTGCACTCGGCGTCGATCGGGCACACAACCGGTAGCGATGAGTCCTTGAGAACCTGGTAGTCGTCCTCGCCGAATCCCGGTGCGATATGGACGATCCCGGTTCCGTCCTCGGTCGTGACGTACTCGGCCGCGTGTGTGCGGAACGCTCCGTCGGCGGCAAGCTCCGCGAAGTACGGAAACAACGGCTCGTACTCGATACCCGCGAGTTCACGACCGGTCTTTCTCTCGACGACGGTGTACTCGGCCGCGTCTCGGTAGTACGCGGCAAGACGCTCTTCGGCGAGGATAAAGAACTCGTCGCCGTCCTTGATCTTCACGTACGTGATGTCCGGACCGAGCGCGAGGCCGAGGTTCGACGGCAGCGTCCACGGAGTCGTCGTCCACGCGAGGAACGAGGTCGATGGAACACCCTTCACGCGAAAGCGGACCGTGATCGCCGGGTCGTGCACGTCGATGTACCCGCCGAGGTTTACTTCAAAGTTTGAGAGCGGAGTCGCGAGCGCGGGACTGTACGGAAGAATGTAGTATCCCTCGTACACGAGATCTTTTTCCCAGAGTTGATTGAAGACCCACCAGATCGACTCCATGTACGCCGGATCCATCGTCTTGTAGTCGTTGTCGAAATCGACCCACCGACCGAGTCGCGTGACGACGGCGCGCCACTCGCTGGTGTACCGCAACACGATCGACCGGCACGCTTCGTTGAACTTTGCGATTCCGTACGCCTCGATCTCGCTCTTTCCCGAGATACCGAGTTCCTTCTCCATCTCGTACTCGACCGGGAGTCCGTGGCAATCCCAGCCGAACCGCCGTTCGACGCGACGGCCGCGCATCGCTTGATACCGCGGAATGATGTCTTTGATCGTGCCGGGAACAAAGTGCCCGAAGTGAGGCAGTCCGGTTGCAAACGGCGGGCCGTCGTAAAACACGAAGTCTTCGTGTCCTTCACGATTCCGAATCGAGCGCTTGAAAACGTCGTTTTCTTCCCAGAAACGGAGAATGCCGTGCTCCATCGAGGGAAAACTGACTTTGGGGTCAACCGGGCGGTACAAAGTGGCCTCCTACTATCCCCGGCATTCTAAGGATAGCCCAATTCGGTGTCAACGTAGATCGAAGATCGAGACGAAGCCGTGTCCTGCGTACGCGGTAAGGCGGGAATCGGCGGTGAAAAGAACGGCGGGGATAACACGAGCGGTCGCAACGATAAACCCGTCGGTCACGTCGCCGGGGAACTCTCCCGGAAGGCGACCGGCCTCGATCGCGACGGTCGGGTCGAGCGGGTAGACGCGCAGCCCCGGCGTCTCGGCGATACGGTCGCTCCAGACACCTTCGGGGATCGTGAACCGGACGCGACCGGAGGCTTCCCACACGGCCAACTCTCTGAGCGACGCGACCGACACGTACAGCGAGCCGTTCTCGGAAGCACGCTCGATCCGCGCAAGAGCCGGACTTCCGGCGAGGCGCTCGTCCCCCGCGAGAACCCAGACAAGCGCGTGCGTGTCGAGCAGGACCGCGTCGTCGCCGGACCGCATTGTATCACTCAAGAAGGTCGCCGACGATGACCAACTCGCCCTTCATCCGACCGAACACCGAAACGGGCTTCAAGGGCGCGACCGGCACAAGCTGTGCGACGGGCTGCCCGTGTTTCGTGATCACGACCTTCTCGTGCGTATCACGGACGTGATCCATGAGTTGAAGGCACCGCGCCTTGAATTGGCCCGCGGCAATCTCCATTTAGCAGCCTCCCAGTAACTCTCTGCTAAAGTAATTACCATAGTCATATTACCATGGTCATATAAATTCGTCAACAGAATTATGCAAATATTTCGAGAAGACAAACTTCTTTAGTCTGTGTTTTTATTTTGCAGCGTACGACGAGGAACTCTCGGCTTCGGCTTCTCTCTCTGTCTCCGAGATGCCGGTACGTTCAGAACCGCCGCCGGTGTCCACCGCGATGTCACGGTACTGTTGAGGAGTGACGCCTTCGACCCTCTTGAACGCACGGATAAGTCCGTTCGCGTTCGAAAAACCGGTCAACTCAGCGATCATCCGTACCGACGTACCATTTTCCGCAAGCAACACCTTCGCGCGGTCGACTCGATACCGCGTGAGGAACTCGGCGATTCCGTATCCGGTTTGTTCCTTGAAGAATCGCGTCAGGTACGCCGAGTTCATCGAGAGCCCGGTCGCGATACCGGCGGTACAGAGCGCGGGGTCACGATAGTTCTCGCCGAGATACGCCGCGACTTTTTCACGCAGAGCTTCGTTGTGGCTTTTCTTGTTCGTGTTCACGTACCGGCAGACCGTTTCGATGATATCGTGCATCACCGTTCGGATCTCGCCGGCGGTTTCGCACCCGAGCAGTCGTCGCACGGGCCGGACATTGTCCCAGAAACCGACGTGATGCTCGTCGGTGATGCTCGCGAGGGTCTTGACCATCGTACTGACGAGATCGAACACGAGGCATTTCGCCATCTCGACGCTGATATCGTGCCGCTCGAAGTTCGCCGCGTACACTGCGTCGAGTGCGCCCAGCGCGGTCGCCTCGTCACCGCATCGCACGGCGTTCATGAACGACCTTTCGAGCTCGATTGGGTACTCGAACGTGCGTTTCGGCGACTCGATGACCTTGTGCACGATGACGCCACCGGTTCCCTGCACAAGCCGGTACTCGTACGCCGCGCGCACTTCCTGGTACAGCTTTGGAAGGTCAGCAAGCGACCCGGTCCTGTTCCCTGCCACAACCGTAATCACGAGGTGAAAATGCTCGCAGATGAACTCAAGCGCCTCGCGCGCGCTTTCGAGAAACTCGCCCGTCGGCGTTCCGTCCGCGGTGATCGTCGTGTCGGGCGCGGGATCACGGCCGAGCCCGCGTGGAAACGCGACGATGAACGCAGGACGCGACTCCAGGTCGAACGCGACGACGTCGCGTATTTTCGAGAGCACTTCGGTAAAGATGTTCTCGACGACGAGATGCGCGAGCGCGGCCTTCTGCTCGATGGACTTTCCGGGAAAAAAACTCTCAGTGTTCTCGATCACGACCGCGAACAACCCGTACGTGACCGCATCGGTCGGCACACCGACGTCCCGAAGGCGGTCGGCGACCTCGGGCGTATACGCGATGTTCCCGTGCGCAAGCTGTGCCAGCGTGTACGACCGCAACTCTTTGTCGTGCAGCGACCGCTGCGCGGCGAACCGTTCTTCGATGAAACGCCACTCGTTCGGTGCATGCGCATCGGGAGAGCCTCCGAGCGTCGTAATCAGGTGACGGACCGGCGTATACCGGATCACGGTCTGGTAGTACGCGCTCAAAAACCCGATCACGAGACAAACGATCAAACCGACGAGCGAGATTCGCAGCAGAACGGCGCTCCGCTCGGCAAAACGCGCCTCGGGCACCGCGGTCAGGTACGTCCAGTCCGGCGCGTACGACTCGTGAGCGTTCATGACGTACCGGATACCGTCGACGGTGTCGACGAACGGTCCCCCGGCGCGGATGAATTCCTTCATCTCGGGTGTAATCGTGAGCTCCCGCGTCTTGACGATCGGCTCGAGCTCGGCGTCGAGAATCGCGCCGAACCCTTCGCTCACGAGGTAGTTACGTTCGACCGGACCGATGAAGAAATCCATGTCGAGCAAGACGACGAGCGTCGCGGGCGCCGCATCGACGGCGAGTTCGGGAATCGAGTGAATCAACGCGACACGATTGGCGCCGCGCCCACGCGTTCCTATCGTCGGGAGAGTCGCGAAAGCGCGTTTGTGGTACTGATTCAACAGGTTACGCCACTCGGACACCGGATATCCTTCGATATCGTGCAGGATCTCGAAGTGAATGTCAGCCGTTCGCGAGCCTTCGGGAGCGACGACCATGTCAAGATTCCGGAGGTAGACGTAAAACGTCGAGATGCGCCGATTCGCGAAGCGGTACACACCGAGCTCACGCGCGAGCAAGTAAAAAGTGTAGTAGTTGAGGTCGCTCAACGGGTACAAGAGGTTCGCCGCCGAGACGGTACGCGGGTGCTCCGCGATCTGCCACGACAGTCGCACCGCGTCCTCGAGCGCCTCGTCGATCGTGCGGCCGACCTCGGCGATCACAAGGTCGTTCGCCCGTCGTGACTCGACGTCGACCATCCGGCCCGCCTGCGAGTACAAGACGATACCGACCGAAATCGGGACGAGCAACACCACGACATACGAGACGAGCCACTTGTAAAAAACGACGCCGCGCGGCGCGCGTTCCGCCCTCATGGACATGAATATACCACAAATAACGATACGCGGCGCGGGGCGACCCGACTATCCTTTGAGCGATCCGATCATCACACCCTTCACGAAGTACTTCTGAAGGAACGGATAGACGCAAAGGATCGGTATCGTCGCGACCATCGCGGTCGCGTACTTGATGCTGTCCGCAATCTGCTCCGAGTCGGACGCGGTAATCGCGCCACCCATCATGTCGGAAACGGAGCCCATCACGAGGATCTCACGCAACACGAGCGCGAGTGGGTACAATCCGCGGCTGCGGATAAACACCATCGCCCAGAAGTATCCGTTCCAGCGCGACACGCCGTAAAAAAGAACCATCGTCGCGACGACCGGCTTCGCGACCGGCATGATAATCCGGAAGAGAATGACAAAGTCGTTGGCACCGTCGATCTTCGCCGATTCCTCGAGGCTGTCCGGAATGCCCTGGAAGTACGTCCGCATGATGATGAGGTTGAACGCGCTTACGGCAAAAGCGAGAATCAGAGACCAGAGCGAGTTGTATAGACCGAGCGCGCGAACCTGCAGAAAGAGCGGGATCATACCACCCTGGAAGAACATCGTGAACACGATCATGAACATGAACAGTTTCTGCCAGTATACGTTCTTGCGCGACGCGACGTACGCGCCCATCGCCGTCAGGATCACGTTGAGCGCCGTGCCGACCCCGACCATGAACAATGTGTTCCGGTACCCGGTCCAGATCAAACGATTTCGGAAGACAGCTTGATACGCCGCGAGGTCGAAGCCCAACGGCCAGAAAATCAAACCTTGGTGCGCCATCAGGCGAAAGCCGTTCGAGAACGACGCCATCGCGATATGGATCAACGGGTACACCGTCACGAGCGTAATCAAAGCGAGCAACAGATGGTTGAAAATATCAAACGTCGTGCCGGCAATCGTGTATTTGTACTTCATGCAAATTCTCCTAGAACAGCGACGTCTGCTTCATGCGCGTCGAGATCCAGTTTGCGGTCAGAAGGAACGAGAAGTTCGCGACCGAGTTGAACAGACCGACGGCGGTACTGTAGCTCCACGCAAGATCGATCAACCCACGCCGGTACACGAACGTACTGATCACGTCGGCGGTCTCGTAAATCCCGGGATTGTACAACAGGATTATCTTCTCGTACCCGATCGTCATGAGATTTCCCATACGGAGGATCAACAGAATAATGATCGTCGGCGCGATTGAGGGGAGAGTGATGTGCCAGAGTTTATGCCCCCGGTGCGCACCGTCGATCGTCGACGCCTCGTAGAGGCCGGGATCGATCGAGGTGAGAGCCGCAAGGTAGATGATCGTTCCCCATCCGATCTGCTGCCAGATCTCGGAGATCACGTACAACGGAACAAAGTGCCCCGGACGTTGCAGCATGCTCACGCGCTGACCGCCGAACGAGACGATTATGTCGTTGATCACGCCGCGTGATTGAGTGAAGTCGATGATCATGCCCGCGATCACGACGATCGAAATGAAGTACGGGATGTACGTGAGGCTCTGAACGGTCCGTTTATAGAGCGCGCTGCGCACTTCGTTCAACAGAAGAGCGAGGATGATCGGAGCCGGGAACCCCCAGAAAAGGTTTGCGAGACTTATCGTCATCGTGTTCCTGAGAACACGCCAGAAATAAAACGACTGGAAAAAGTCGCGGAAGTGCTGGAACCCGACCCACGGGCTGCCCCAGATACCGAGTCCCGGTGAGAACTGTTTAAAAGAAATGATCGCACCGTACATCGGCATGTAGTGAAACAGGAAAAAATACAGGACCACCGGAAGGGCCATCAGGTAGACGTACTTGTTCCTGATGAAGTCCTTCCGGAGGTT
>REEC01000083.1 GCA_007695285.1 Spirochaetaceae bacterium
ACTGGTACACCGCGCCCGACGGCAACTGGTACCAGTTCCCGAACTTCTTCTGGGCTGAGGAGCACCTCGAGGAGTACGCGGAGTTCGGCGTCGGGTTCCAGAGCAACGCGGGGATGTACGCGCGCAAAGACATCATGGACGAACTCGGAATCACACCGGAAGACTTCAATACACAGGACGGTATGGTCGAAGCGTTGCGCAAGGTCCGCGGCTACACGTACGACGACTACCCTGTAACTCCGGTCTACTTTGGCCCGGGCGCGGTCGGTGAGTTCCTGGGATGGATCGGAACGAGCTTCTTCGCGATCCCACGCGAGGACGAAAACGGCGACCTCATCGACATGAGAGTACATCCGAAGTACCTCGAGCTCGTGCAGTTCCAGAATCGTCTCTACCGCGAAGGCTTCATGTCGGACGAGAACTTTGTCGATACGCGCCAACAGATCACCGAGCGGAAATCACGCGGAGAGATATTCCTTTTCATCGGAAACACCGCGGACTACACGTCCGCAATCCGTGACCTTGTGATGGCGGATCCCGACGCTCAGTACGTGCCGGTTGGTCCCGTCCGCGCGCAAGACCGCGCGCAACCACAACTCGTCTCGTCGGGTCTCGCGGGATGGCAGGTCAACATCATACCACGCACGACGCAGCGTCCGGACCGCGCTATCCGGTTCCTGCACTACCTCTACAGCGAGGAGGGACAGAATCTCACGAACTTCGGAATCGAGGGCGTGACGTACGAGGTAGTGAACGGTCAGATTCAGTGGACGGACTACTACCTCGAGCAGGAGGCCGCCGATCCGCAAGGCGCCTCGCAAAGGTACGGCGACGGTGGCGGCATGTGGTGGGCGCATAACCCCGTGTACGGTCGAGCGATCGAACCGGAACCCGCTACGCTTCACGAACAGCTGCACGCCGACATCTGGGACGCGTCGCGTCCGTACGTCTTGAACGACCTTGCGTGGAACAACATCGATCCCGCCGGCGGCACCGAAGAGGCCGCGATCGCGGCGGAGGTCTCGACGTACTGGGAGGCTCAACTGCCGCAGATGGTGATGGCGTCGTCGGCCGCGGAGGTCGAGGCGATCTGGAACGACAGCGTCGCGCATATCCGGCGGCTCGGAATCGAGCAGGTCTGGGAAGTTCAGAATGAAAAGTTCTGGGCCAACAAGGAACGACTCGGGTTGCAGTACGCGTGGCCGCCGAACCAGGAAAGGTTCGGTCGGTAAGACCGTCACGAGACAGCTTTCAGATGAAACGGCGCGCCTTCTCCGGCGCGCCGTTTCGGTTTATACTAGGCGTCGTGACGATGGAACCTACGTCGAACGAACGCCGATATCGAATTCTTGTCGTCGACGACGAGCCGATGATCGCGCGCGGCATCCAGTCGATGCTCAAACGACTTGCGCATCCGGCCGTCGATCGTGTCGAGACCGCATTTTCGGGCGAACGAGCGATCACGGCAATCCGGTCCGAAAAACCCGACATCGTCATCCTCGACATCCGGATGCCCGGGATATCCGGACTCGACGTTATCGAACGGTGCCGCGGCGTCGATAGTCCGATCTTCTTTGTTTTAAGCGGCCACGACGAGTTCGATTACGTGAAGAACGCGTTCAAGCTCGGCGCGCTCGACTACCTTCTGAAACCGGCGAGTCTCGACGATCTATCCGCGCTCATCGACACAGCGACACGCAATATCCAGACAGGATGGAAAACCGCGTTGGCCGACGACATCTCATCGCGGTGGTCCATTCAGATGGAGATCGAGAAAGCGCTCGACGCGACAACGCCCGTCTCGATCCGCGACGCCGTCGGTGGAGAAAACGATGTGTTCGAGCACGACTGGTTTCGGATCTCGATCCTGCGCACCTCGCGCTCGGCGCCGGAAGGCGCGCTCGCGATGAGAAAGACGATTGGCCCGAGTATCTGGCGAATCGGCAACGAAACCGGTACCAAAGCGTTTTTTTTCTGGACCCCGGAGTCGGATCTTGGTGTTTTCTGGAACACCGACAATCGCGACTCGATCGAGCCGATGCGCCGACTCTGGGAGACGTTTCCCGACTCCGTCTGTAACGCGCCCGGCACGGTGCTCGCGATCGGCGAGTCGGTGAGACGCGACGCCGTTCTCCGTGAGACCTACGAGCGCGTTTCGACGCTTCTCTTATACCGCTTTTCGCCGAACGCACCACGAGTCGTGACCGTGACGGACGTCCGCGATTTGTACGGCGTTCCGGCGACGATAGACGTGTCCGACGCGATCTACGCGGCTCGTACGGGCTCTCTCGACGCGGTCTTACGCGCGGGTGAAGGGGTTTTCGCGGACCCACCGCGCGGCCACGGCGCTCCCCTTCGCGAGGCGTACGGCGTGTTGCTCTCGGCGATCGACGCGTACTGCGAACGCATCGGCCGTCCGACGCCGCGAGCTCTGCCGATCTACGAGCTCGACAGAGTCGATGAAGTCAGGAAGGAAATCAAAACGCTCGTCGAGAGTGCGATCTCGTCGAGAGAACCGACGACGCGCGCACCGTTGAATCCGGTTGAGTTCGCGATCGAGTACGTCGAGGAACACCTTCACGAAAACCTCGACATGGCCACGGTCGCGACGTCAGTGGGATTGAGCTACTCGCACTTCAGCCGGTTGTTCAAGAACAAAGTCGGGGAAGGATTCGGACGGTACGTCCTGAGCCGAAGGATGAAACGCGCAAAGAGAATGCTCGACGAGCCGTCGATGCGCGTCTCCGACGTCGCGTACGCCGTCGGGTACCAGAATCACAAACACTTCACGCGCGCGTTTCGCGAGTACTTCGGCTACACGCCGATCGAGTACCGCGAAGGCGCGGGTTGATCCACGCCCCGCGGCTCATCGATCAGAACGCGTTGCGCGGCGTCTCGACCGCTTGTTCGTCGGTCGGCTGCTTTCGACCCGACGCCACCTCGTACAGGTTCTTGTGCGTCTCGATGATTCCGTCGAGGAACTCGCGGTACGGCCGGCGGCAGACGTCCTCGACCCCGATATTCCAGTTCTCGCCGTCGTACCGGCCGAGCGTCGCTTCGTCGGCGACCGTAAAGTAGTGCGCGCCGACGCAGTACGGGTTTGCCGCGGCTCGCTCGAGGTAGTACCGGTATCCGATGCCCCGGTCCTTCTGCGTCGCGACGCCGCGCAGAGCGTTCGCGACGAGACCGCGATCGAGCGCGCCGAAGTGGTACTCGCCGATCATGATCGGAAGTCCGACCGCCTTCCCGACCGCGTCGATGTGATCGGTCGGGTCCATCTGGTAGCAGTTGATCGAGAACACGTCGAAGCAGTCCGAACCTTCGAGCAGCAGGTCGCTCGCGACGTACGCGTACCGCATGCCGAGATTCAAGTGATCCGGATCGACCTTCCGGCACGCGACGCTCGGAACCTCGACGTACCGACGGATCATGATCCGCGAGAACGCGATCAGATCGTCGTTCGCCGCCTGGGACAACCGGCACGCGTGTGGAACGATCCGTGTCTCGAGGTCGCCGAAAGACGTGAGATCGATATTCCACGCCGCGTTGATCCCGGCGACGTCGCCCGAGTACTTCTCCGAGAGAAACGCGGCGAGAGCCTTCCGCGACGCGGGCGCCGCGTCGGTCGCGAGCACTTCCTCGGCGATGATCAAGCCATGCACAAACGCCCACGTCGGCTCATTTCTGAGGAAGTACCCGATCATGAGGGGATCTCCGACAAACTCGGCGAGCTGCGCCGCGAACGCGTCGGCGTTCGCCCCGAACTCATCGCTGAAGACGTCGGGAAAGTCACGGAAAATCGTCTTACTCGTCGTCGGAAAGTTCACGAGCGGCCAGACGTACGGAATCCCCGCGGTCTTCGTGATGCCGCGGTCGGACCAGTTCGCGATCGTGTTGAAGCCCCATTCGCGCAGACGGTATGCCGTCATCGTCTCCCAAGTCTCACGCCACGCTGATCCAAACGCGCGGATCAGGTTCGCGATCCCGAAGTCGAAAAAGCGAACGTTGTGGTGCGGCCGGACCGACCACGCCTCGGCGTACTCGCCGTCCTTCGGCGGAAGCCACGTGAAGAGCTTCTCGATCCCCTCGACCGGACACTCGATCTCGGGCCGGACGCAGTCGGGTCCGGTGCTGAAGAACGGCGCGCCGTCGGGATCGATCAGCCACCATCGCTTACCGTCGTGATGAGTACGGAAAAAACCGGTCGCGTCGAGTTTCTCGCCGGTCCAGCCGCCGTACGCATTGCGCTCCGGGAAAGCCGCCGAGATTTCCCGCGCCGCGTCACGCTCGGTGGTCATGTACCGCACCATATCGTCGACGGATTTAGTCTTGCCGGGCCAGTCGCGTTTCGTATACTGGCCGATCTCGTCGACGAGTTTAACCTCCGGCACAGGGTACGCGGGTTCGACGTCGGTCATCCGCAGGTTCGTGATCTCGACGGTCTGCCCCGCGTGGCACGGCATGACGCCGAGTTCCAGCCGGACGATCTGCGCG
>REEC01000281.1 GCA_007695285.1 Spirochaetaceae bacterium
AGTAACGTGACTGTTGATTGCGGCCGGCGGTCGAGGACGTAACGAGACGGTCGCATCCGTGCCGCAATCAAGACTCAGTTGTTTGACATTCGCCGATCAATGCGGCAGCATTATAGTCGCGTCTGGGATGAGTCGCCAAGCGTCTCGTCTCGGGCTTTCAGCCCTACAACCCAGTCGCTTTTTTTGGAGTAGCGGAATTTGTACCTGTGCTCCGTAGGCGAGTCAGGCGGATACTCCTGGAAACACGTCGCCACATTCTCGCGGGCGTCGTGATCGTGGAACGCAGAAAAGCGTTTTCCGCGCGTTAACACTCGACCGCCCGCCTCTGCTCCTTTTCCCGGACAATCGAATATAATCGGAATGAGACGGAACTCATCCCACGCCAAGGAGCATACGATGGCGGCATCAAATACACAGAGCAGCGGTTTCACGAAGCACGAGCGCGAGGCTATGAACGCGCGCGCGAAAGAGCTTGCCGCGGAGAAACGCGCCGACAAGAAGCGCGCCGACGGGGAGAAGGCGGTTCTCGAGGCGATCGAGGCGATGTCCGGGACCGACAAAACATTCGCGCTGAAGATCCACGAGCTTGTGACGTCGACGGCGCCCGAACTCTGGCCAAAGACGTGGTACGGAATGCCCGCGTACGCACGCGACGGAAAAGTCGTCTGCTTCTTCCAATCCGCCGGAAAGTTCGACGCACGCTACGCGACGCTCGGATTCAACGATACCGCGAAGCTCGACGACGGAAACATGTGGCCGACGTCGTTCGCAATCGTCGGACTCACAGAAGCCGAGCAGAAACTCATCGTCGATCTGGTGCGCAGAGCGGTGGCGTAAAGGTCGAAGACGCCAATCGGTTCAGTATTCCAAGGAGCGTGGAACAACATGGAAACGTACCAAATCGAGAACGACAATCTGCGGCTGGAGTTCAACCGGGAGACGGGTGCGCTGATCGGGTTGACCGCCGTGCGAACCGGATGGGAGATACTCAACCGGCCGCACCTCGGACTCTCGTTCCGCCTGTTGTTGCCGACCCCGGAGAAACGGAACAATCAGATCCACGGCGAAAAACAGATACTCGCGGCAGCGGAGGTTTCCGCGGAGCGTCGATCGGTTCGTTTTGTCTGGGACCGTGTTGTCGCCGAGAACGGCACGGCGCACGAGATCGAGATCGAGTTAACCGTAGGAATAGAAGACAGCCACGCGGTTTTCCGGATGAACATCAAGAACGGATCGGAACACACCGTCGAGAACGTGTACTGTCCGTACCTGGGCGACATTCACCGGGTTCCTTCCGACGATTGGCTCAAGACGTTTGTGTACAATTATCATAGCGCCGTCGAATGGGATCTTTGGCCGAGTTACGAGAACCTCCCCGGATATTACGGCGTGGATTATCCGGTGCAGTTCGGCCATAACAACGCTGCGACGCCGATGGCGCCATTCTGTCTGGTACGCAGCGAAACACAAGGACTGTACGCGGGAGTGCTCGACGCGAGTCCTGAGTTGGTCGCGTGGCATACCGAGCTCAGGCCGGGGTACGAGAGCTCCATCGACTCTCGCGTTCCCGAGAGCTCGTCGATCTCCGGGCACGACGTTGCGACGCGCTTCGCGGCGGTTCATGTGCCGTACATTCAGTCGGGTGAAGAACGGTCGTTGACGCCGGTTGCGCTCCGGGCTTTTGAGGGAGACTGGCACGCGGGGGTCGACATCTACACGTCGTGGCGCGACACGTGGATCTCGACGCGCCGGCGTCCCGGCTGGGCGAGTGAACCACATTCCTGGCAGCAGATCCACATCAACTCGCCCGAGGATGAACTGCGTATCCGGTTTTCAGAGTTGCCGCGCATCGGCGAGCAGTGCGCCGAACGCGGCGTGGCTGCGATTCAGCTCGTCGGCTGGAATCACGGCGGCCAGGATCAGGGTAACCCCTGCCACGATCCCGACCCTCGGCTCGGCACCTTCGAGGAGTTGCAGCACGCGATCGCGCGCATCCAGGCGATGGGCGTGAAGGTGGTGCTGTTCGCGAAGTTCACGTGGGCCGACCGAGCGACGCAGTGGTTTCGCGACGAGCTGCACAAACTCGCCGTCAAGGATCCATACGGAGATTACTACCACTATCCGGGGTACCGGTACCAGACGGCCACGCAGCTTCTCGATATTAACACCAAGAGACTTATCCCGATGTGCTTCCTGAGCGAACGCTACCTGCAGATCTGCGAACAAGAGTTCAAGAAGATGCTCGAGTTGGGCGCCGACGGAATTCTGTACGACGAGTCGCAGCACCATAGCCCGGCGCTCTTGTGCTTCGACAAGACCCACGGCCACCGGCAAGGCGCACCGGTATACGCGAACGACCGCGAGTTGATCCGCCGGCTCAGGAACACCGCCCGCGACCGCGATGAGTTCTTGTTCGCGGGCGAGGCGTGTTACGACTGGGAGTTCGAAGAGTATCATCTCTCGTACCATCGAAGCTGGAGCAAGACGCACATCCCACTCTCACGGTACATGCTGCCTCACGTCCCGTTCATGACGGCCGTCAACGGCTTCAACGACCGGAACATGGTCAATCAGTGCCTCATGCATCGATACATTATTAGTTACGAGCCGTTCAACTTCAAAGGCTATCTGCACGATATTCCGCTGACGATGGAGTACGGTCGCCGGATGGACGCCCTTCGAACCGAGCTCCGGGATTACTTCTGGGACGGCGAGTTTCGCGACACCTGCGGCGCCGTCGTCCGGCGCGGCGATCAACGGCACTCCACGTACGCGGTCTTCGTGAACCGCACCGACAAAAAACGCGGACTCGTCGTCACAAACTACGAGGACGAGCAGATCGTCGTGACGGTGGAACTCGACGGTCCCCAACGCCTCGAGAAGTACCGCCTGGTCGACGACCCGACGTGGCGCCCGGTCTCGGCCGGTATAACGATCCCGCGTCGATCGGCTGCCGTCGTGCTGTAGGCTGACTCTCGGTCGCCTCCCCCCGGAATTGACACACGCTATGTGATGCCGCAGACTTCCGGCATGAGCATCCGGAGCATCATGCAGCGGTTCGCGTACATCGATAATCGGTTGCGGTATCGGAAGGACTATCCGTCGGCGCGGATGCTGGCCGAGGGGTTGCGCGAGCAGTACGGCGAGACGCCGGCTGTCCGGACGATTCAGCGCGACATCGAGAAGCTGCGCGATCGTGGCGCGCCGATCGAGTACGATCCGACGCGGCACGGGTATTTTTACACCGACGAGAACTGGCAACTGCCGGGCATCGTTCTGACCGAGGGCGACCTGATGGGGCTGATGGTCGCCGATCGGGCGCTCGTCGGGTATCGGAACAGCCCGTTTTACGATGATCTGCGTTCGGTGTTCGACCGCCTCACGCGACAGCTTCCGCAGACCGTGACCGTGAGCTCGGACGATCTGATCGCGAACGTTTCGGTCATCACCGATCCGGTTACGCAGATCAGGGAAGGCATCTGGACGTGCATCCGGCGAGCGATGAGCGAACACCGGTCGATCGCGATCGAGTACCGGGCGCCGGGGTACGCGGACACGGTGGCTCGGATCGTCGACCCATTGCACCTGGTCGGGCACGGCGGCGAGTGGTACCTGCTGTGCTGGTCGCACCATAACAAGGACATCAGGATCTTTGCGTTGAACCGGATCCGGAAGGCGTCGGCGCGCGCCGAAACCTTCACGCGTCCCGCGGAGTTCAGCGTCGAGCGGTACATCGACCCGGCGTTCGGCGTCTTTGTCGGTGAAGAGTCGGCCGACGTCGCCGTGCGGTTTTTCGGCGAGGCCGCGTCGAAGATCCCGGAGCGGACGTGGCACCCGGGGCAGACCGTCGAGCAGCACGACGACGGATCGATCACGGTCCGGTTCCGCACGAATCAACAGTCGCAGGTTCTGTTCTGGGTCTCGGCGTGGGGTCCAAACGCCGAGATCCTCGAGCCGCCGGAGCTGCGCGCGAACGCGGCCGAGTGGTTCCGCGCGACCGCCGGACGCTACACGTGAGTTCCCGCGGAGGATTGGGTTTTAGGAGTGAGGCTCCCCGCAGACGCTAATCCATCAAAACGGTATCATTAAACCCACCCCGGCTCTCGTTCGAGGAAACGATGAATAAAGACGCCGAGATCGTTGCCGCGGGTTACAACAGAATCGCGGCCGTTTACAATGAGTGGGCCAGGACCGCCAGGTCGGCCGAGCGCGAGAACTACATCCGGAAGGTCAGGGAACGCTGCAATCCGGGCGGCACGATCCTCGACGTCGGGTGTGGAAACGGCGATTTTGTCACGAGGCACTTTGTGACGGATTCCCGGGTTGTCGGCGTCGATGTCTCGGAGAAGCAGATCTCGGAAGCTCGACGGATCGTCCCGGAAGCGACGCTGATGCGCGGGGACGTTCGGGAGTGTACGTTTGAGCCCGCTACGTTCGACGCGATCGTTTC
>REEC01000104.1 GCA_007695285.1 Spirochaetaceae bacterium
GTTCGAACTCGCGCCAGAGCGCGATGAACGAGTCGCGCTGGTCGTCGGGCAGTAGCCCGAACAGCCGGACGGCCGCTTATAGGGCTCTGGGAGTTCACCGCGCATGCCGACTGGACGGCACGTCGCCGCGGTCTCGACAGAAGAAACTACCGCGTGGGCCCCGATGGTAAAACAAAGGTCATCCGCGACCCCATGTCTCGGCGGCCTCAAAGATCGCCGTGACGTTCTCGAGTTTGGCGTTGGCCGGAATTGTGCAACCGGTAGACAGGATGAAACCACCGTGGTTGCCCACAGACGTGATCAGGTTTTTACAGTACTCGAGCACGGCGCTCCGCTCGCCGAACGCGGTCAGGTAGGCGGGGACGTTACCCTTGATACACGTATGGCCGCCGAGGACCGATGCGGCCCGTGCCATGTCGGTTTCGCCGTCGAATTCGATGATGCTCCTCCGGGCGGGCAGGCGCGTGAAGATTTCCAGTCGTTCGGTCCACCGGGTGTCGCAGTGGAACACCGGCGTAATGTTCGATTCGATCAACATGCGCGCGATGATCTCGATCTCCGGAAAAACGAACTCCTCGAAATGAGCCGGCGAGATGAACGAGCAGGACGAGCGCGAAAGCGCGACGAACACGCGGTTGACTCCGACGGTCTTGGCCCAGTAGATCGACAGGCGCGTCATGGCCTTCGCCCACGCAGCACCTACGGCCTTTAACGCCTCCGGCCGGTCGTACAGATCCCGACATACGTTGCCGAGCCCCCGTCCGATCGAGAAGTACTCGAACAGCGGCCCCGGATGCATGAAGCCGGCCGCCGGCTCGATTCCGGCAACGCGGAGCGCTCGAGCGCAGGCGCGCGAGGCGCGTATAAACGACAATGCCATCAACATCCCCTTCGGCACTGGAATAGAAGGGTACTGGCGCAGCGCCATTTCGCGCAGGAAGCGCAACAACCCGATACGCTCAAAGAGCGCGTAGTCATCGGGACGCAGCAACTCGAACTCTTCAACCTGATGGACTTCATCGTCGGGCAACTCGATGCCCGGCCAGTGAATCCGGGCGGGTGCAGCGAGGAGCATCAACTCGCTCGCGTTCTCCCCCATGTACGTCATATCCCACGGACCCAAATCCACAGCGGTCTTCACGATCGCGGCGTGTCGCTTTCTATCGCTGAAGATAAAATCGCGTTTGGAAAGTCCGGTGTATGTCGCTGCGTACAGCCCGAGCCAGGGAGCGACCGGTATGCGGTCTGTCCGCTCGAGTGCGATCGCGGCCTGTATTCGTGACGTCGAGTCCACACCTACGCTCCATAGTCCTACGGTTTTTCTGCCGGTTGACGTCGTGTCGGTAGTTTTCTCGCGTACCCCAGGTAACAGAGACTCCGGACGCGACGCTCCTGACACCGGACGACGCTGCACAACTCGCGCAGGCGAATCCTGCCGGTGACGATCTTGCCCAGGTTCCGGACAAGACTGGAGAGTGTCACGCCGGGAAAGATACCCGTAACGTCCTCCAAAGTCATGTTCGAAGCCGAAAGCGAGCGACGGAGCTCTGCGGGCCGGATGAAATACTTCCAGTTATGGACGCCGCGAGGGATGACTCGCGTTAACGGACACGTCTGCATCAGAAAAATGACGACAAAATAGCTCAGAATGGTCCGGTTGACGGTCTCGATAAAGAAATACCCACCGGGGACAAGTACGCGCGAGACCTCGGCGATTACCTTTCGGAAATCGGCGACGTGTTCGAGCACGTCAAGGCAGAATACGATGTCGAAGTGATTGTCCGGAAACAGAAGAGCCTCGCCTACTCCTTCCTGGTACTCAATGTTCAGATTGAGAGTCTTCGCGTGGTTGCGAGCGGTCACAAGGCTGGGTCCGGACGGGTCGATACCAGTGGCATCGACGCCGAATCTAGCGATCTGCTCGGTCAGGAAGCCGCCGCCGCATCCGATGTCAAGCACCTTCCTGCCGCGGTACTCAAACGACTGTTCGACCAATCGTTTCATCACGTACGCGAAACGAGCCGGGTTCAACATGTTCCGGATTATCATCAACGGGTTTTCGGTTTCCGCCCACCATGTCGATGCTGCGCGGTCGTAGTACTCGTTGTCAACGAACGTCTTTTTGTCGACGAGCGCGACAGTAAAGGTGCTACCGACACCTGGATCACTTTCCACATCGACCGAACCGTCGTACAGATCGACAAGCCGTTTGATGATCGATAACCCGAGGCCGCTGCCGGGTGCACCGTCACCGTGGGAATCCCGAATGCGCGGGAACTCCCGAAACAGGCGGTCTCTCTCTGCAACCGTCATCCCGATCCCTGTGTCGGCAACCGTGATCACGACCGTGTCGCTCCGTCGAACACACGTCACTTCAACCGTCCCTTCCCGGCGATTATACTTGACCGCGTTCGACAGCAGGTTGGTGATAATGATCTCGATCTCTTCAGCGTCGGCGAGCATCTCAAGTGAAGCCCCGGCGTCAAGACTCACGGCAATCCCCATTTCGGCGGCAGCCGGCGTGACCCTCTCGACGGCTTTGGCGGCAATCTTCGCTACATCCACCCGAGTGAGCACTCGCTTCTTTTGCCCCGACTCGATTCGGGTCAGATCGAGCAGATCGTAGACGAGCTTTCGCATCCCTTCGAGGCGACCGAGTGCAGATTCGGTCAAGTGCCGATACTCCGCGTGTTCCGCACAGTGGTCGGCTTTCGCGATAGCCCGCAGGCATCGCTCAACGGCCGACATCGGCGCCGCGAGCTCGTCCACGAGAACGGTCAGAAACTCAAAGCGAATCCTTCTGCGCTCCTCCGCTATACGCCGAGTCCGACGCTGCAAGGTGATGTGATCTACGGCCTTACACACAACGGAGCGGAGTTCATCGGGTGTGAACGGCTTGGCTAAAAAGTCGAACGAACCGAGCTTTGTAGCCCTTACCGCGTTCTCGAGAGTACCGTACGCTGTGATAATGATCACGATGGTATCAAGATCCGCTTCGCGGATTTTCCGGAGCAGATCGATCCCTGACATTCCAGGGAGTCCGTGGTCGAGCAACATAATATCCGGCTTCACCGACCCGGCGAGCGCGTTCGCGTTCTCGGCGGACTCTGCCTGAATCACGGTGAAACCGACACACGTGCCGCTCTCCTTCTCCGTGTGCACGTAATCCCTGAACGCCCGCGCAACGGCGAGGCGCATATCGGGCTCGTCGTCGACGATCATGAGTTGCAGCGTCTCAACGACTCTCGGGTCCATCAATTTTTGTTCCTCATACGCTCCGCAGGGAGAGGATGATTCCTGCCGGGTCGACGCCTTTCATGAGAGGCATCGCTCGGAGTTCAAACCTCTGACCGGCGCGCTCAAAGAAGCCACGGTCGGGTGTACCGCTTTGCGCGCCGGAACGCCTCACGCCGTCGATCACCGTCAGCGCCGTGCGCTCGAGTCGGAGATCCTCGATATCCATGCCGTCGCGAAAGCTCACCCCGAGCATCGACTCGGCCCGCGGGTTCATTACTACCGGTTTGCCTTTATCGTTCAGGAGTACGACGCCGTCGCTCATCGAGTTTATGAGCTGCCGCAAGAGGTTCTGCTCGCTTTCGAGCTCGGAAAGGTAGAGATCCCGCTCGCGGATCAGTTGGCGCTGGCACGCCGCGCGGGTTACGACCCGCAGCAAGTCATCAGGGGCAAACGGCTTGACCAGGAAATCGAAAGCTCCGTTCTCGGCTGCCTCCACGGCAGCTTGTACGGTCGCGAATGCCGAGACGATCACTGTCACGGTCCGACCCCCGCAGACGTCGCTTATGTGCTGGGTGACCTGAAAACCGTCGAGGTTCGGCATCTTGAGATCGACGAGAGCAATATCGAAGGCACACTGCCCGAGGAGGGCGATCGCGTGCTCGCCGTCCTCGGCAGTCGTGACACAGTATCCGTTCCGATCGAGGACACGGCGGATGCCCTCGCGCATCCCCTCCTCGTCGTCGACGACAAGTACGCTCATCGGCCCGATTGCCGAGAGCGTCCGTTTGCGCTGCGCTGGATCGTTCACATCGGCGGGTCCTCACCCATACGTCCATGATCGGGGAAATTTATCTCAAAGCACGCGCCCCCACTCGCCGGATTCGACGCTCGAATCGAACCGCCGTGCATCTTGATGATACCGTAACAGACAGCGAGTCCCAGTCCTGTGCCCTTGCCGACTCCTTTCGACGTGTGAAACGGCGTAAACAAGTGTGGTAGCATCTTTTCCGGTATGCCGGGCCCGGTATCCACGATCACAATCCGCAGACGGCCGTCCTGAACCGATGTCTCGACCGTGATCGTTCCGCCTTCGCTCATCGCCTCCACGGCGTTCTTCAGCAGGTTGTCTATGACCTGCCGCACCTGAGATGAATCGAGCCGCTGCAGCGCGATCGGTTCTTGGAGTTTGAGCTCGACGTGAATTCTACCCGCCGGATCGAGCGACGCGACAACTCGCACCGCTTCGCGGATCAACGCATTTACGTCCGTATCCTGAAGATCAAGGCGGTTTTCCCGAGCGAAATCCAGGATTCCCTGCACAATCACTCGAGCTCGCTCCGCCTCGCGAACGATGCGCCGCACATCCTCGAAAGAGCCGTTTTCGGGTTGCTCGGCGGTCTGGCTCATCAACAAATGTGAGTACATCAACACGATACCGAGCGGATTGTTGAGTTCGTGCGCGATACCCGCGGCCATCTGGCCCATCGACGCGAGCTTCTCAGCCTGTATCAATCGGCCCTGGCTTTCCTTGAGGTCTTCGATCGCCTCTTCAAGCCTCGATATCAGGTACGGGAGACACATCTCCACTTCGGCGATCCCGCGGTACACGGCGATCGCCTTATCGCGGCATGACTCGTACCCGCAAGCACGGCAATTGAGCTCGTCCTCCGGTTTCAGCTTGCCGGTTCGGGCAAGAATCGCCCGGATATCGTGCTCAGGCACCTGACGCTCGGTGCGCGTGCACGCAGTGAAGGTCTTGGTAAGGTCCAGGTCAAGATACTCCGCGTGTTCCGCGGCCCACTCCGCAACGACGTCGACCACGGGAGTCCGCTTCGTGTACGAAACGACATTTTTCTTGCGTTCGTAAAACGTCAGGTCATTGGATATCGCGGGCCCTCCGATGCAACCCTCGCAGAAAAGCAGGTCGAACAGCCTTGTCGGGACAGGCTTGCCTGCGCGCACACTCGAGGCAAGATCCTGCAGCAGATCCGTAACACGTTCGCTACCCTCCTCAATGCTGACCGGACTTTCGAGAAGGTCGTTCTCCACACCGGCAGCTTTCATGAGTCCGCCGGCAAGTGGATAGATCCTGCCGAGGTTGGCCCGCGGAGGGTCAAATTCCCGCGCAGGCGCTTCGCCCGGGTCGACGTTTCTCGCGGCGAAGAGTTCGTGCGCCTCGTCGTAAGTGAGCACGTGGTCAACCAGTCCGTTTCGACGCGCTTCATCCTTTTTTGCGACGCACGGACCAACGAAAACGATCGCGGACTCTAACGACGTCGCAGGGGTAAGCCGGTTGCGAACCACAGTGGCCATCGCTTCCATCGGCGACATCACCGGGGCAAGGTACGGAGTAAGCTCCGGGCAGATTTTCTCAACGTAAGAGACAACGACAGGACACGGCGAACTGATAAGAAACTCACCGTCCATCGTCTCGAGGTCGCGATACCGGCGATTGTACTCGTAGGAAACCAGATCGGCACCGAACGCGACCTCGAAAACCCGGTCAAATCCACACGAGGCAAAAGAACCCACGATGCATTGCGGCTCTACGTCGGGAAACGCGGCCGGGAACGACGGCGCGAGCATTACACTAGTTTGGCGGTCCGAGTCTAAAAGCGATATGACATCGGCAACCGAGGAGCGGATCCTTTTCGCTCCCTGTGAACACATTGACACGCAGTAGCCGCACGAGGTACACAGCGACGGGATGATCTCTGCCTGTCCACCTCGCACCTGGATCGCCTTTGTGGAGCAGGTGCGAACGCAGGAATAGCACTTCTTGCACCGCTCGGCCACCGTAAAGACCGCGAGAGAGTCGTCGATCGCCGCGCCGTAGCGTGACGTTGTCGCTCGGGTCGATGAATGTGTCATTTCATCTATTGTAGCATGACCGGGTCGCAGACGCTACGCCGCAATGGTTTCGTGTTAGAATCACTGTCCGAGAACGGGTTGGTTTATGGGAAAACGCAGAGATGCTTCGGCGGCCGAGACCTCGAACAGTGGTGGAAAGGGTTCCCGGCCGATCACACGGAAACACCTCGAGACGGGCTTCGCAGAACTCGGTCTGAAAGCCGGCGCGCGTGTGATGGTCCACTCGTCGCTGAGTTCGTTCGGCCGAGTCGAAGGTGGACCGGACGCGGTTATCGACGCGCTTAAGGCGATCGTCGGCGAGAGAGGAACGGTCGTGATGCCGTCGTTCAATCACGGAGCGCCGTTTGAGCCGGGAGGCCCGGGCGTCTATGATCCTTTGGTGACGCCGACGAGCAACGGAGCGATTCCGGACCGGTTCTGGCGGCTACCCGGAACGTTTCGCAGCCTGAACCCGACGCACGCGTTTGCGGCGTGGGGCAGCGACGCCGAAGAAATCGTCCGCGCGCACCACACAGGAACGACGATGGGGCCGGCTTCACCTCTCGACCAGCTTTGGCGAGCCGACGGATCGGTGCTGCTCCTGGGCGTCGGCTTCACCGCAAATACCTTTCACCACGTCGTCGAGCACTCTGTCGGTGCGCCGTGCCTCGGCGAGCGGTCGGAGCAGTACCCCGTCCGGATGCCGGACGGCTCGGTCGAGATGGTCGCGACGTGGGGTTGGCGCGACGGGAAATGCCCGATTACCGACAGCGACCGGTACGGCCCGATCCTGATCGCGTCCGGGACGGTCAGGCAGACGACGATCGGTTCGTCGCGATGCCTGCTCTTCTCGATGCGCGACTGCCACGCGGTGGTATCGCGCCTGCTTGAGCACGGCCTTCCGCCGCACCCGCCGTGCTCGCGCTGCCCGATCCGTCCGCGGCGTGTGAAGTGGACGGTGCGATAACACGTAACTGACGGAAGACTCGTATCGAGTCCGGAATCGGGCCGGTTATACCAGCGTGGCGTCAAGCGTGATCGTAACGGCCTTCAACGCGCGGGAGACCGGGCAGCCCTCTTTGGCCGCCTGCGCGATCTTCTGAAACTCGTCGTCTTTGATTCCCGGCACTTTCGCTTTGGCGGAGAGATGCACACCGGTGATCGCAAAACCGTCTCCCTGCTTCTCGAGCGAAACCGCTGCTGTGGTTGCAACCTCTTCAGGCGTGTGACCGGCTCCGGAAAGTTCGGCCGAAAAAGCCATCGAGAAACAACCCGCGTGCGCGGCCGCGATCAACTCTTCAGGGTTGGTTCCAGTCCCGCTCTCAAACCGGGATGCAAAACTGTACTGGCCGGAGAAAAGATCCGCTCCCACCTTCATGGTACCGGTGCCCGACTTCAGATCTCCCTTCCAGACTGCGTGTGAACTGCGTTTCATGGCAAACTCCTCCTCGTGTTCTATTCCTACCATAGCAATTTACTCAATTATAGTCGGCCGGAAAAGCGGAATCGGCTTCACCTCGCGGGCCCTTTTTCACAAGGTTCGTGACAGTACAGACTCAATCCGACGACGACGTGCTATACTTAACTTCTCAGGCAAAACGCGGGTTAGTTGTCACACTCGCCGAACACCTCTAACAGGGATAATCCATGCGAAACTCACGAAGTGTTTTTTTTGCGATGCTGCTTTTGGCCTTCGTCGTTGCGGCATCGGTTCCGGCGGAAGGTCCAATCGGTGAGCCCGCGCAGCTTTCCGACGCGGGAGAGACGTACCGACCCGGACGTTCCGTGCGCTACCTTGAAGACGCCGGCGGGACGATGACTCCGGCGGACGCGGCGGCATCCGTGCTGTGGCGCCGGTCTGAGCGAATCACGCTGAACTTCGGGTTCACGTCGTCGGCGTACTGGCTGTCTTTGCCGCTTCGGAACTCCACGCCGCAGGCGGAATGGTACGTTCAAGTGGCGTATCCGCTTCACGACTCGATCCGGCTGTATCTCCTCGATCCGGCGGCGAACGATCCGCCGGTCCTGCTCGCGGAACTCGGCGACAGGCAACCCTTCGATGCGCGCCCGGTTTTCTACCGGAACTTCGTGTTTCCCGTAGAGGTCCCTCCGGGTGAGACGCGCAACCTCTTGTTCCGCTTCGAGACCGGCTCCGCGATCGATGTCCCGTTCATCGTCCAGACGCCGGCGGTGTTTGAACGGCAGGCGCTGACCGAACAGATTCTGATGGGCATTTACTTCGGCGCGATGTTCATCATGTTGGTGTACAACCTCTTTCTTTTGGCCGGCCTGAGGACGGTGTCGTACCTGTACTACTCGCTCTTCATCCTTTTTTACGTCTTCTTCCAGGCTTCGATCAACGGCTACGCGGTTCAGTACCTCTGGTCGACCGGAACCTGGTGGGCGGACGCCTCGCTGCCGTTCTTGATCGCGGGCGGCACGTTCTGGTGTTTGATTTTCAACCGTAAATTCCTGGATACCCCGGTGACCGCGCCGCGGTTCGACAAGGTGCTGCTCGGGCTGATGGCGGTTTGTGGGTTGAACGCCGTTCTCGCGTTTACCGCGCCGTACGCGATCTCGATCCGCGTAGCGACCGTGGTGAACCTGGCGGCGTTCCTGGTAATTCTTCTCAACAGCGCCGGCGCGTTGATCCGGGGAAACCGCGCGGCCCGGATCTATTTCCCCGCGTGGGTGGCATTCCTCGCCGGCACGATGATCTTCGCGCTGAAGTCTTTGGGCGTGCTTCCGACAACCGCGTTCACGACATGGGCCGGCTCGGTCGGCTCGGTGATTGTCGTTGTGCTGTTGTCGCTCGCGTTGGCGGATCAGTTCAACTTGATGCGGCAGGAGAGGACTGCAGCGCTCTCGGCGTTGAACGTCGCGTACGGCCGGTTTGTGCCGATGGAATTTCTCGAGCTGTTAAAGAAAGATAGTATCCTCGATATCAAGCTCGGCGACCAGATTCAGCGTGAGACGTCGATTCTGTTCTCGGACATTCGTTCTTTCACGGCGTTGTCCGAGTCGATGACGCCGGAGGAGAACTTCAACTTTCTGAACTCCTACCTTTCGCGCATCTCGTCGATTATCCGCACGCACCGCGGCTTCATCGACAAGTATATCGGCGATGCGATCATGGCGCTCTTTCCGCACTCCCCGGCCGACGCGGTGCGCGCTTCGGTGGAGATTCGGCGCGAGTTATGGGAGTTCAACCGCCGGCGTTACGAGGCCGGGAAAATGCCGATCGAGATCGGGATCGGCATCCATTGCGGCATGGTGATGCTCGGTACGATCGGCGAACAGGAGCGCATCGACGGCACGGTGATCGCCGACGCGGTTAACCTGGCCTCCCGTCTGGAGGGGATCACGAAGGTGTTCGGGTCCGCGATCCTGATCAGCAAGGACGTGTACGACCAGGTCGGCGCGGACACGTTCTCGATCCGATATCTGGGAAAGACGCGTCTGTACGGCAAGAACGTCGAGACCGAGATCTACGAAGTGATGGACGGTTTTGACGCCCGGATTACCGAACTGAAGGACCGGACGCTCGAGGACTTCCGCGAGGGTATCCGGCTGTACTTTCTGAAGCAGTTCCGGGACGCCGCGCACCGGTTTGAGACGGTGCTCGCGATCGACCCGAAGGATCGGGCGTCGGCGTACTACCTTTCACGCTGCACGCACTACCTGGAAGGGGACACCGGCGACGAGTTCGACGGCACCGAGGCGTTTCTGTTCAAGTGAGGTGCGGTATGATTGACCTCCGGGTTTTTCAGGTATAAGGTTTTTACGTGTTCTAAAAAGGAGGAGGAGCCTTCCATGGAGTATTCAGTTTTGATCGAGAAAATTAACGACGGCAGTCTGCCTGATGGTTATTATTACGCCCATATACCGGCCCTGGACCTGACGACCCATGGCATGGGGATTCAGGGGGCAAAAACTGCCGCGGAAGATTTGATTTATATCTGGATTGAGGAAAAGCTGGCTCACGCAGAACCGATTCCCATCGAAAGTGACTCCTATTACAGTAAAATCGAAGTAAAAAATGCCTTACAAAGCGCGTGAGATTCTGTCCAAATTGATACGCGCTGGTTTTGCGGAGAAGCGGAGCCGTGGATCACACGTAGTTCTCAGACACTCAGACGGAAGGCAAACCTATGTCGCTATGCACCCAGGGGATGTTCCGTTGGGTTCATTTCAGAAGATTCTGAAACAGGCGGGATTAAGCGAAGAAGAATTCAAGAACCTGTAAGGGAGCCTCTGCCCCACCTCGGCATTCCTGTCATCCCCAGCGCTCTCCGGTCGGAATCAGTGGTCTCAGCTGGTGCGCTTTTTCGACCGCGGCGCTTTGTCCGCCTCTTTGCGCGATTCCTTCGTCTTTTTGCCGTCTTTCCCGGAACTTTCGCGCGCTTCACGCGCTTTGGATGCGTGCTTGGCGGCCTTGAGAGTCTCTTTCAAAACGAGTAGCGAGACGGTTTTCTCGTGCGACGCTACCGCGAGCTTCTCCTTCAAGTCTGCAACGTCCCTGACCGCTTTCTCCGCTGACTTGAGTGCGTGCGAAATTGGGCCGGTATCGACGTCGGATCCCGACTTGGTCTCGATCCATGTTGTCGCTTCTTCAAGGCACTCCATCGTTTTTTTTCCCATTCTTCTCTCCTCCGAACGCTGTTCAAGTGATGACCAATTCGACCAGTATCTTCAAATGTAGGTCTCAATTGTTAGAATTCGATGAGCGTGTCAAAACGGTTGTTAAGTTCATCGATCGGGAAAACCGTGCCCCGCGATGAAACCGCGCACCGCTTCCATGAACGGAGCCGGAGTCTCTTCGTGCGCAACGTGGCCGCTCTCGGGGATGACGACGAGCTGTGCGTTCGGAAGATCCGAGGCGAGTTTCACCGACTGTTCGGTGGGGACTATGCGATCGGTATCGCCGGTCACGACGAGCACGGGCAAAGTGACCTGCGCGACACGGTCCGACAGTGCGTCTGCGCGTGAGGCGCGCGTGAGTTCCCACAGCGCACGGTCCCAGTTCTCAATCTCGAGAGGGCGCCGGTACGCGGCGAGGATTTCGTCGGTCACGCGCGATGAGTCGAACCACGACCGTCTGAGAAACTCGTCGCCGTTCGACGCGATCCGGCGCGCGAGAACGGGACCGAACCTGTTGATCTGAGGAAGCCGGAAGAGCGGCTGGATCCACGACGGTGCACCTCCTCCGGTGTAGATCGCGGGTGAGACGAGGATCAAAGCCGCGACTCTCTCGGGATGCTCGAGCGCAAAACGGAACGCGATCGAACCACCCGCCGAGTTCCCGACGAGCACCGCGGTGTCTACGCCAAAATGATCGAGCAGAGCGAGAACGATCCGGACCTGCGCATCGGGGCCGTACGGGCTATCACCGCGCCACTGCATCGGACGCTCGGTCAGACCAAACGCCGGTCGGTCGAATGCGATCACCGGAGCGATCTCCGAAAGCGGCTCAACGACCTCTCGCCACGAGTACGTGCTTGCGCCGAAGCCGTGAAGCAGAACAAACGCCTGTTTCCCCAGTTCGGCCGAAGACGCCTCGTAATGGATCTCGATACCCTCAAGCCGAACGAACCGACTCTCCGGCCCCGCGAGGTCGCGTGGGCTCACCGACCCTGCCTGCGTGATCGGAATGACCATCGGGACGACCGCCGCGGCCACAAAGACAACGCCGAGAGCGACAAGCACGATGCGTGCGACGCGAGAACTCTTCTTCATTTTTGTAAGATACTGCCGCTGTTGCCGACGAGGGAAGTTAATCGCTCGAATCGGCAGATGAATGCAGGCGGCGCGCGACGAGCGCCGGCGCGTGTTACCGAATCGTCAACTCGTCGATGCGCGCGGGATCGAGCTCGACGCCGAGTCCGGGTCCGACCGGTACCGGGAGGCAGCCGTCGGCGTCGAGCGGGACCGAGAGCGCCTCGTGCCCGGGTGAAGCGAGTGGGTTTCCGTGAAGCAGGATCTCGGTGAACTCCACCGCGTCGGTTACGCCGACCGTCGAGGCCGCGAGGTGAAGCTTCGCGGCGACTTCAGGGCCAAGGCCAAACGCGGTACCGAGCACGCATTTCAGACCGGCGGCCTCGGCTAACGCCGCGATCTTCTTGGCCGCGTACAGTCCGCCGGCCTTGCCGATTTTTATGTTAATTACGTCGGCCGCGCTCTGACGGATGATGTTCATCACGTCGTGCACGCTGTACGCGGCTTCGTCGGCCTCGATCAACGTGTCGACCGACGCGCGAACGTGAGCCATACCGGCGATGTCCCACGCGGCGACCGGTTGCTCGAGCAGGTCGACTCCGAGGCCGCGGCTCTCGGCGAGACGACAGAACCGGATCGCCTCCTTGACCGAGTAGCCCTGGTTTGCGTCGGTGCGAATCGATACCCCCGGCCCGACCGCGGCGCGCATTGCGGCGATCCGCTCGACGTCGTCGTCCGGAATGCCGCCGATCTTTGCCTTGAACGCGCGCACTCCCTGCTTCATGCTCGCAAGACACGACTCGGCCATCGCGTCGGGGGGTCCGCCGGCAACCTCGATCGAGACCGGCACGCGGGACCTCACCTGCCCACCGAGAAGTTTGTAAACGGGTATACCGAGAGCTTTGCCGATCAGATCGTGCAGCGCAAGATCGATACCGGCTTTCGCGCACGAGTTCCCGCGGAACTCGATCGAGTGAAGCAGCTTCTCCCGGTCGAACGGATCGGCGCCTAACAGACGCGGGCCAAAATGGAACTCGATGAGACTGCGAACCTGCTCGATCGGCTCGCCGAAGAAGCCTATGTCGGTGACGGACTCGCCGACCCCGACAACTCCCTCGTCTGTTTCGATCGTGACGATCACGTACTCGACGGCCGGCTCCGGTCTCTCGGCCGTGATCCGGCCGAGCCGGTACCATTCGCGTTTTGTCCCGGCGCCTTCGGTCGAGTACGGCGCTACGGCTATCGGGACACGAATCGGCGTGGTTCGCACAGCGGTGACCTTCATTGATTCTTCCTTTTTTGGTTGCGACTCGCGATCAGCACCTTCTCGAGAACCGATCGTTGACCGCGTATGTGGCGCGACAACACATCCTTTGCACGGCTCCAGTCGCGATCCAGGATGGCGCGGAGTATCTCGATATGTTCGGCGGTCATCTCTTCGGCTACGTGGGCTTCGGGCGCGGCGAAGTGAAGCAATCGATTGTAGTATCGCGCGACGAACTGATCGAAGAAACGCACGATGTAAACGTTGCCCGATTTCGCGATAATGTACCGATGCGTCGTATCGTCGAGCGCGTGGTTCTGGCCTTCGAGCAGAGTAAGCACCTCGGACCGGTCGATATTGGGCTTAGCGGCCTCGAGCGCCGTCAACTCCAACGCCTCACGGACTTCCAGGTACGCCTCGACGTCGTCGACCCGAACGGGATGAACCCGCCAACCTTTGCGCGCCACGTGGTCCAACAGCCCCGCACCGGCGAATCTGCTGAACGCACCGCGGATGATCGATCTGCCGACGCCGTACTTCTCGGCGAGGCTTCCTTCGCGCAGGTACACCGGAACCAGACTGAGACTCGCGTGCATGACTTCATCGAGAAGCACGGAGTCCCAATCGGTCGGTTTCTTCGGAAGAACCGGGTTGTCCTCATCGCCACCGATCCCGACCATAGCGGGGTTCACGGCGATCCGCCTGTTCGGGAGCTTCTGAAGATGGCCGTCGTCGACGAGAGCCTGGATCGCTTCGCGAACCGGGGTGATGCTCACGTCGTAGTGGCGGGCAAGATCCGTCAGCGAGAGGTGCGCCGGCAGCGTCGCACCCGCGCGGATACGTTGCCTGATATCTTGACTGATGTACGTTGCGATACTCATAAGCCCCTCTTCGGTACCGTTCGGACGCTCGCGCTGCACTATTCATACCGCGAATACTATTGTAAAACATAAATGATATTGTTGACAAGGAGCAAATGATGAAGAACCCGAACCTCGGACCCGACGGCTACAGGGAACGGTGTCGACGCGTACTCGAGCGACTCGACCCCGATACGGTCGCGGTGGTCGCCGGTGGACCCGAAGAAAGTGGGTTGCGCATCTTCCGACAGACGAACGACTTCTACTACCTCACCGGAGTTGAAGCGCCGCAGTCGTACGTACTGCTCGATCGCAGGAACAACACGACGACGCTCTTCCTGCCGCACCAGACCGAACGCGAACGCGAGTCCTCCGGTCCGATCCCGTCGGTCGAGTCCGCCGACGACGTCATCGCGGCATCGGGCGTCGACGAGGTCCTCGGCGTCGAGAAGCTCGCGACCAAACTCGAACGCGTCGCAAAGATTTACACGCCGTTTCGCGACGGCGCGGGCTCGATGACGAGCTGGGACACGCAGATCGCCGGCCGGAACGGGCGGTTCTCGGACCCGTGGGACGGATCGCTCGACCGCTTCGCGCATTTCATCGAGCTGCTGCGGCGGCGCTACCCGGTCGCCGAGATCCGGGATCTCGCGCCGATCATCAACGACCTGCGCATCGTCAAGGATCAACACGAGCTCGAGCTGCTCAGACGCGCGGGTAAAATCACGGCAAAGGGCATCATCGAGGCGATGAAGTCGACGCAACCCGGACTGTACGAGTACCAGCTCGCGGCGGTGCTCGACTACGTCTATATGAACCACGGCGCGCGCGGCAGGTCGTACAACGTGATCATGGCGTCGGGCGCCAATACGTGGCACGGGCACTACGGCGCGAACAGCTCGATCCTCCGGGACGGTGATCTGATTCTCGGCGACTGCGCTCCCGACTACCGCTACTACGCGAGCGACATCGGCCGGATGTGGCCGGTGAACGGAAAATACACCGACGAGCAGCGCCAGCTCTACGGCTTCATGGTCGAGTTTCACAAGGCGTACCTCGAGGAGATCAGGCCGGGGTTGACCGACGAGCAGATCCGGATCACGGTCGCGGCGCGGATGAAGAAGATCGCCGCGGCGACGAAATGGATCCGCCCGAGCTTCGAGAAGGCGGCGCAATGGGCGCTGGACTTCCCGTACCACATGTCGCATCCGGTCGGGCTCGCGTGCCACGACGACGGGCACTACCGCGGCAAACCACTCGTGCCCGGAGTTGTTCTCGCGCTCGATCCACAGATCCGCGTCGATGAGGAGCGAAAGTACGTCCGGGTCGAGGACACGATCGTCGTGACCGAGAACGGCGTCGAGAACCTCACGAAAGACGCACCACTCGAGCTCGACGACGTCGAGGCGCTCATGAAACACGAGGGAATGGTGCAGCGTTATCCTGCCGACGCCTTTCCACTCTTCCCGCTCTGTTGAGAAGGAGAAAAAATCAACAATGAAGTTTTTTGGGATATACGTTCCTGTCATAACACCGTTCCTCGCGGACTACTCGGTTGACGAAAAGTCCTACGCGGGAATGCTCGAGCACCTGATCGACCAGGGCGTGCACGGGTTGATCGTCGGCGGAACCACCGGCGAGAACTACGCGCTGACCCCGGAAGAGCTGACGCGGCAGTTCGCGTTCGCGAACGACGTAATAGGCGGAAGGGTTCCGTGGATCGCCGGCGTGAACAACATCAGAACCGAACAGGTGTGTGAGTTCGCGCGTGCCGCGCGCGAACACGGCGCCGCTGCAATCCTGCTCGCCGTACCGCCGTACTCGGTGCCGACGCAGAAGGAACTCGCCGCACACGCGCTGAAGGTCGACCAGGCATCGGGCCTGCCGATCATGCTGTACAACTTTCCCGGCAGATCGGGCGCCGAGATGGGGCACGAGTTCCTCGAGCGCGTCGGGCGCAGCACGAATTTCGTCGCGATAAAAGAGAGCGCGGGTGATATCGGCCGCGTCCACATGCTCGCGCGCGAGTTTCCACATCTGCAGCTCAGCTGCGGCGCGGACGATCTCGCGCTCGAGTTTTTCGCGTGGGGCGCACAGAGCTGGGTCTGCGCCGCCGGCAACTTCTTCGCAAAAGAGGCGATCGCATTGTTCGACGCGTGCGCGGTGAGCAACGACTTTGTCACGGGCCGCCGGCTCATGAAAGCGATGATGCCGGTGATGACCGTTCTCGAGCGTGGCGGGAAGTTCGTGCAGTGCGTCAAGTACGGCTGCGAGCTCGACGGGCTGCCCGCCGGCGAGACCGTGAGACTGCCGCTGCGCCCGATGAAAAAAGAACTGAAACGCGTCTTGCGAGACGCGATTATTACCGCCCGAACGACGATGGGGCAGATTATGGGAGAAAAAACGAATGGCTGATCTTTTGACCCGCGAACGCTATCCGGTAGCCCCGGATTCCCGATCGAGTTCTTCGATCCGGTCGAGCGCTTCGCGCCAGACGTCGTCAGGAATCGGCGTCGTCGCCTCCCGAACGTTCTCTTGAAGTTCGGCCGGCGTCGCCGCGCCGGTGAGTACGCAGTCCGGCAGATCGGAACTCATGACGAATCTCATGTTGAGATGCCTCATGCTCACCTCGCGTTCACGGCACCAGACGAACCACTCTTGCGCGACGGCCACGTCGTGCTCGGTATACCAGGTCAGAAGTTCCGGTCGTCGAGCGATCGCGGTCGCGGGCTCTTCGCCTGACGCGAGAAATCCGTGCATCATCGGCGAACCGAGCAGGACGCCGACGCCGGACGCCTTCGCGTGTCGCATCAGAACCGCACCACTTCGTCTGACGATGTTGAAGTCTCCGTACGTGAGGATGACGTCGACGACCCCGGCGTCGATCGCACGGCGGTGGAACTCGTGCGACTGCACTCCGAGTCCTGTATTGAGGCAAAGCCCTTCATCGCGCAACTCGCGCAGCGCGTCGAATCCGTCGCCGGGAGAAGAAATCTCGTCGTACGAACACGGATCGTGAATCAACGCGATCTCGACGTGGTCGCGCCCGAGAACGCTCAGGCTGTTCTTTAACGACCATCGCAGATCGCTCCGCGTGTAGCTGAACTGCCGGCTCGGGTGAGTGCCGACCTTCGTAGAGATCCTGAGGTCGGCAAACTCGTTGCGTCTCAACGCAATTCCGAGCCGCCGCTCGCTCTCGCCGTACAGCGGCGAGGTATCGACGTGACCGATGCCGAGAGCGTACGCTGCCTCGAGCGTCCGCGCGCCGTTCTCATCGGCGGAAGACGTAGCCGGGCCACGACCGAGCGCGGCACCACCGAGACCGAGCCGGCTCACTTCAAGACCGCGAGTGCCACACGGGCGTCGTTCGAATCGAAACATGGCCCCAGAGTACCGGAGGAACCGACGGACCGCAAGATGCGGTATGTGCGCGGTTTCCATCTTTCGTGGTCATTTATAATATTGTTGACAATGAACATTGTCGCTTCTACAATCAATGCGCGCGTCGCGGAGTCCCGGCCGATCCCGCGCGGCGAAGGAGCGACCATGGACCTGCTTGCAAGGCTTTCAAACGTACCGGCGGTTTCCGGCTTCGAACACGAGGCGCAGAAACTCGTCGCCGACGAGTTGCGGCCGTACGCGGACGAAATCCGGACCGACCGATTGGGAAGTGTCATCGCGCTCAGGAAGGCCCGAAAGCCGTCGCGCGAGACGCCGTATCGGCTGCTCTACGCCGCTCACATCGACGAGATCGGGTTCATGGTCTCGTACATCGACGATCGTGGCTTCATCTATTTCATCCCGATCGGCGGGTTCGACGCGCGCACTCTGCCGAGCCAGCGTGTCACGGTTCACGGCACCGCCGGCGACGAACCGTCGAAGCTCGAAGGTGTGATCCCGAGCAAGCCGGGCTGGATGACCGACGATGAAGACCGTAAGCGAGTCATCCCGATCGACGAGTTGTTCGTCGACACCGGACTGCCGGCCGAGCGCGTGAAGGCCGTCGTGCAGGTCGGCGATGCGATCAACCTCAGCAAAGAGTTCGAGGTATTGAACGACGAGATCGTGACCGGCAGAAATTTCGACGACCGGGTCGGAACGTACTCGCTGATAGATTCGTTCCGGAGAATCGAAGAGAACACCGTCGACGTGTACGCGGTGAGCACGGTCCAGGAAGAGGTCGGTGTGCGCGGCGTACCGACCGCGGCGCACGCGATCGGCGCCGACATCTGCGTCGCGATCGACGGCAGCCTCCCGTCCGACATTCCGTTCGCGAAGTCGCACCGCGCGCAGTGCCCGATCGGCGGCGGAACCGGCATCTATCTGATGGACAACCGGACGATCGGCGACCGCGATCTCCTGCGCGGTCTTATCGATACCTGCGAACGGCACGACATCCGGTACCAACGGAACATCGGCGGCGGCACGGACGCCTCGGCGGTTCAGCGCGCAGGGCTCGGCGCCAAAGCGACGACGATCGGAGCCCCGACTCGCTACATGCACTCGACGGTTCAGATGTGTCACATGAGGGACATCCGGGCGACGGCCGATCTGCTCGCTTACTTCCCGAGGTACGCGCACGAGATCCTGCCGGACGACTGGAGATAGCGCGCGCAGTAGACCGACCAAACCGACGGCCGCGCTCCCTTACTGCCGCCTAATCTGTCGCCTCAAGTTCCGTAAACCTTCTCCGGCACCAGCCGGTTCGCGCAGTCGCGGCCGGCGTGAACGGTCGCTAAGTTTTCAAGCGTCGTCTCGGCGATCGTCGTGACCGCTTCGGTCGTGAAGAACGCCTGGTGCGCCGTGATCAGCACGTTCGGGAACGTCTGAAGCCGGACGAACACGTCGTCTTGAATTACCTGGCCCGAGAGGTCCTCGAAGAACAGGTCTTCCTCTTCCTCGTACACGTCGAGGCCGAGATTGCCGATTTGCCCTTGTTTTAAACCTTCGATCGCAGCGACCGAGTCGATCAACGCTCCCCGGCTCGTATTAATCAGAGTGACCCCCGGCTTCATCGTCGCGATCGCGTCGCGATCGACGACGTGGTGGGTATCGCGCGTCAATGGGCAGTGAAGGCTGATGATGTCCGCCTCGGCGAACAGCCGCTCGAGTGCGACGTACTCGACACCGGTCGACGCGAGTTCTTCGTTCGGGAACAAATCGTACGCGAGCAGTCTGGTGGAGAACCCGGCCATGATGCCGCAGAAGACCCGACCGATTTGGCCGGTGCCGACGACGCCGACGGTCTTGCCGCGGATATCGAATCCCATGAGCCCGTCGAGGCTGAAGTTACCCTCACGCACGCGGTTGTACGCGCGGTGGTACCGCCGGTTCAGAACCATGATCAGCCCGACGGCGTGCTCGGCTACCGAGTACGGGCTGTACGCGGGGACGCGGACAACCGTGATGCCCGCCGCCGAGGCAGCCCTCACGTCCACGTTGTTGAACCCCGCGCACCGAAGCGCGATCGTCCGGACCCCCATTCCCTGGAGACTCGCGATCACCTCGGCGTCGCACGAGTCGTTCGCAAAGAGGCAAACCGCGTCGTGGCCGGCCGCGAGGCCGACGGTATCGATATTCAGCCGTGGCTCGAGGTAAGAGAACTCCATGTGATGCTTCTTGTTCGCGCGGTCAAAAGCCTCGCGCACCCATTCTTTTGTACTGAAAATGGCGATCTTCATCGTGACACTCCGAAACTGGGTCTTGGTTAAAACTAATAAATTTCGTCACTATCGTCTTGTGGCGTTTGACCACACCTCCCCGGCTTTGACACGCGCGCCGGGGCCGCGTATCATCGCTCCATGAACTTGACATTTCTTGGCGCGGCGCGGACCGTGACCGGTTCATCGACGCTGCTCGAAACCGATGGCAAAAAGGTTCTGGTCGACTGTGGCTTCGTCCAGGAGTGGAAGCTCCGCAGCCGGAACTGGGAGCCGTTCCCGTTTGACGCGAAAGGCCTCGACGCGGTCGTGTTGACGCACGCGCACCTCGATCACTGCGGCCTTCTGCCGCGGCTCGTGAAGGCGGGGTTCCGCGGCCGGATTCACTGCACGGCGGCGACCGCGGAGCTCACGCAGATCATCCTGCTCGACTCGGCCCGGATCCAACAAGAGGACGCCGAGACAAAAAAACGCCGCCATAAAGCCGAAGGACGATCAGGGAAACACCCCGAGGTTCCGCTCTACACGACCGACGACGCGAAGGCCGTGATCCCGCTCTTTGAACGCGTCTCGCTCGACACGCCGGTGAAGATCGCCGATGGGGTGAGCGCGACGTTCCGCGAAGCGGGCCACATCTTCGGTGCGGCATCGATTCTACTCGAGTGTGCCGCCGCCGGCGCCCGAAAGAGCGTCCTCTTCTCGGGCGACGTCGGGCGGTGGGATCGCCCGATCATCCGTGATCCCAATCCGTTCGAGGAAGCCGACTATCTTGTGCTCGAGTCGACGTACGGCGGCCGCGAGCACGACCCGGACGACATCGAAGAGCTGCTCGCGAACGAAGTCAACGCGACGCACGAGGCGGGCGGCAACCTCCTGATTCCGAGCTTCGCGCTCGAGAGAGCACAGGAGGTGCTGTACTACCTCAACTCGCTTCTGCGCAAAGACCGCATACCTCATCTGGTCACGTTCCTCGACAGCCCGATGGCGTCGCGGACGATCGACGTGTTCGAGAAACACCCCGATCTTTTTGACGACGACATGACCGCTCTGATGCGCGGCGGCGAGTCGCCGTTCCGGTTCCCGGGGCTCACTCTCGTCTCGAGCGTCGACGAGTCGAAGTCGATCAACCACATCCGTGGAACCGCGATCGTGATCGCCGGGTCCGGCATGTGTACGGGTGGACGGATCAAACATCACCTCGCGGTAAACATCGACCGGCCCGAAAGCACGGTGCTTTTTGTCGGGTACCAGGCGCACGGTACGCTCGGCCGCGAGCTCGTCGACGGGGCCGAGGAAGTCCGGCTGTTCGGCGCGATGCGCGACGTTCGCGCGCGCGTGAGCCGCATCAACGGTTTCTCGGGGCACGCCGACCGCGCGGAGCTCGTGAAGTGGCTCTCCCCGATGACGTCTCCGCCGCGGCGCGTCTTCCTGAACCACGGGGAACTCTCGTCGATGGAAACATTCCGCGAGTACCTCACCGAAAAAACCGGGCTCACGGCTGTGATTCCCGAACACCGCGAGTCGTTCGAACTCGATTAGGCTGCGGATTAACCACGTGGACGAGAGGCCGATCAAGAAAGGGTTTTACGACGGACTCGACGACGGCCTGCGGCGCGACGTGAAGACGTCGGTGCTCGAGGCGTCATTGAGCACCGTGATGGGTACGTTCATCGGTGGAGCGTTTCTGATCGGATTTGCGCTCACGCTCGGCGCGGGCGATTTTGAGATCGGGCTGCTCGCGTCGCTGCCTCTGCTCGCGAATCTGATCCAGATCGCGGGTTCGTTCATCGTCGCGAAAGTCGGAAGCCG
>REEC01000283.1 GCA_007695285.1 Spirochaetaceae bacterium
GGTTGATGTAGACTTGATTCTGAACGAAGACCTGAAACCGGGCGTGGCCCGTCGAGCGGACGCTGAAGCGATCGTGATATGAACACGCGGGACTTCAGCGACGCGCTCGGGAATACGTTATAGCGATCGTTGCTCACTGCCATAGAATCCGGCCATCTTCACTAAGTGCTTTTCGCTCTCCCGCTGTCGGCCGGGCAACAGCCCGGGTCGCGAATATTTTTTGCGCTCCAATCATACAAGGAGTCCCGCCGTGGGTACGGAGTGTCGCTCGACCGCAAACGTCGGCCTGGCTTGCTCAGGAATCGCTCTTGTGCGCGTTCGTACTCGGTATCCCGCTTCATAGTAACCTCAGTTTAGCACAAATATCGGGCTTCATCGAGATCCTGCACGCCTGGCCTCATCGCCGGACGCGTGGTACGATTATGGCCACCGATTCAGTCGATGAGGAGGAAACCGATGAAATCGTATCTGGAAATTCTGAAACCGTACGCCGCTACGCCGCCGGCCGAGCAGCCGCCGCGCGTGATGCCGCAGGACCAATCGGGCCGGTGGGGAATCGAGAATGCGGCGCGCGTCGCGCTCGGCGCGGTGCTCGAGGCCGGCGAGTGGCATGGCGAGCTGACACCGTACGCCGAGTACCTGATCACGTTCATCACGCCCGAGCGCAATCACCCGGCCGGACCGGACGCGCTGATCCTGAACGGTACCGCGCTCGCGGTGATGGGATACCTCGCCGGGGACGGGCATCCGGACGCCGCGATCTGGCGCGTCGTCGGGTGCGCGCGGCTCGCGACCGAGGCGCACCGTCGCCGTGCGGACATCCAGGACCGCGTGTTGACGGCGTGCATCGCCGCGGTGACCGGCGCGGCGTCGGCCGCCGACGCGCCGATCCTCGCGGATCTTCTGACGCTCGACGAGCGGATGAACGGCCGGCTCATCGATCAATCGCGCGCCGAGAGGCTCGAGGTCACCGAGGCGGAGTACCCGGGCCACCTGAGCGTGATGCTCACGCCGGCCGAGGTTGGAGCGCACATGCGCGCCCGCGCGTGGCAGAGCGCCGCGCGGAACCCCGAGTACCTCTTGAACAACGATCTCGACGAAGCGCTCGCGGCGTGCGACAACCTCGTCGCGCTCCGCGCGCACATGCACGTCCGGCACCAGTTCGGCCGCGACGTCGAGTGGCACATGCGGCTCTTCGACGACATCGAGTCGACCGTCGGGTTGAACAGCCACCGGTGGATCCGCGACATGGCGGGCGCGTGGGTCGCGTCGAGCGACACGCGACTTCCCGAGGCCGCGGCGCGCCACATCCGGTCGTGGTACAACGCGTGCCCGATGCCGAACCATAAACAACCTTCGGGCCCGTGGCGCACGCTCGAGACCGGCAACCGGATGTGCAATCAGTGGCTCGACGTGTTCGGCTGGTTCGGCCAAACCGAGCCGTTCAACGCCGAGTTACACGCGCTGTACGCGCGCTCGCGGTACGATCACATGCGGTACCTGACCGCGTACTGCGGCGGGCCGAACAACTGGTACCAGGTCGAGTCGTCGGGCATCGCGGTCGCCGCGCTTCTCTCGCCCGAACTCAAAAACTGGGAGACGTATCTCTCGATCGCAATGCGCCGTCTCGAGTGGATCAACCGGTTCGCGTACTACGACGACGGTTTCCAGTTCGAGCTCACGCCCGGCTACCACATGTACCCGACGTACTCGATGTTCAACGTGGTCCGCGTCGCGCGCGCACGCGGAGTTGCGCTTCCGGAGGAGTTCGTCCGGCTGATGGAGAAGGCGCACGAGATGTACCTCTACGCGGCGCAGCCCGACCGGACGCTGCCGCGGCTGAACGACAACGGCCCGGGCATCGTCGACGGAACCGCGCACCTGCGCGACGCCGGCGAGATGTTCGGTCGCGACGATCTGTTGTGGGGAGGCACACACGGGAGTGCGGGCCGAGAACCCGATCACGCGTCGCACGCGTGGCCGAGCGCGGGCTACTACTGCCAACGGTCCGGGTGGGACGAGAGAGCGCGGTATCTCTTCTTCGACGCCGCGCCGTGGGGTGCGTCGCATCAACACGAGGACAAACTCACGTTCGTGCTGCACGCGTACGGCCGAACGCTTCTCGGCGACCCGAGCATCTACTCGTACGCAAAGACCGAGCTCACGCACTACTTCCGCTCGTCGCGGTCTCACAACGTCGTAATGATCGACGGCATGGGACAGGCACGCCGCGCGCGTCCGGAGTCGATGTTCTCGACCGAAGGCCGCGTCGAGTGGGCGTCGTGCGATGCGTTCGACTTTGTCTCGGGCGAGTACCTCGAAGGCTGGGCTCCCGACACGTTCGCCGACTGGGCCGCGGGCCGCCCCGACACCTCCGTGGACAACGCTTTTACGCACCGACGCGCGGTGTGGTTCGTGAAGAGCGATTACTGGGTCGTGTTCGATCTGATCACCGGCGACGGGGTACACGCCCTGGAGCAGCTGTTCCACGTCCCGCCGTTCGCCGACGGCTCAGGCAGTATCGTTCCGGGTGACGTCAGCGCGGCACCAGACGCGATCCTGTCGAACGACGCCGGACGCGCGAACATCGCGATCGTACCGGTCGACCGCGACGGTCTCAACGCCGACGCGTTCCGGGGCGAGACGTCGCCCGCGCGCGGGTGGTACAGCATGGGGGGCGAGCTCCCGTCGTGGGAAGCCTCGTTCTCCGCGGAGCGCACGCTGCCGGCTCGGATGGACGCGGTCCTGTGGCCGAGCCCCGCGGGCACGATCACCGTCCCGGAGGTCGAACGGCTCCACGTCGACGCAAGAACGACCGCGCTCCGCGTTTGGTGCGGCGATATCGACGACACGTTCATCGTGTGCGAAGACGATGCGGGAAAGGTCACGGTCGGTGAGATCGAGTTCGACGGCCGGGCGCTTCTGCTGCGGCGTGGACGCGGCGAGGGTGCGTTCGGGGTGACTGTCCGGAGCGCCTCGATCGACGGACGTGCGATTTCGGTGGAGTCGCGATAAACGGAAGCGAGACGCGGTCCTCGTTACGCCTTCGACGTCGTGCGCTGTAACGCGCTCCGCCTGAGATCGGCGGGCAGTTTCTCGACCGCGTAACGCAACGCGACACGCGGAATCACGGCGCGCCGTGCGCACAGAAACTCGTGAACCTCGTTCGGATAGGTTTTCCCGGCCTCCTTCAGCATCCAACCGTACCCTTTGCGGACGAGATCGTGTTCATCGGAAAACAGCTTATTCGCGACGGTGAATGCTTCATCGAGAAAGAGTCCCCGGCGGAGCCCGTAGATGAGACTCACCGCGGCGCCGCGGCGCACCCACCACTTCCCGGACTGAGTCCATCGTGCGGCCCGAGCCGAAAGCGCCGGGTACGTCGCGATGAGATATCCAAGCGCGTGCGTGCAGAGATCGTCGCAATCACCCCAATCGTCGACGTACGAGACTAACCATGACTCGAGAACCGGAAACGTATCAGACCTGAGTGCGCGACGGCGCCGGAAACACCAATCAAACGCAATCACTTTGCACTCGTAAATCCTGGTTTGAAGCAGAGCATCGCAGTACTTGAAGAGCTCCGCGAGTTCGGCGTGTCTGACGCACTTGTATCGTTCGGCGGCAGTTTTCCGGACGGTCGGCGTCTTCACGCCAAGATACCGACTCACGTCCATTTGGAAATGCTCACCGATCCGTTCGCGGTTCGCTGAATCCGCGTGAGCTTCGAGATCGCGTATGATCGACTCGACCATCGTGACACCTCCGTTCGGTGAATACGTGGGTCCAACTGGGACGCCGAGAAGAATGGAGAAGGTTCAGTATACACGAAGTCAGTCGAATTCGCCACCGCGAATTTGCTCGCCTTTTCGCTACGATGGGATCTCGCGAATCTTGACAGCGGAAAAAACGTGGCCTACAGTCGAATCACGCAATCGATGCCGGGAAACAAAAAAGTATCGGATGGTTAGTAGTGAAAAGTGATGAATGGTCGGGGGAGTCCCGGATTTCGCGCGAAAAACCTGCCGTTGCCGTAAGGGACAGGTCCAACTACTCTCCGCTTTGCCCGGACAGGTCTTCCGCCGAGGTAATCCTAAGCGAATCGGGACGGATGAACCCCGGACCGTGGGTGGACCATTCGCGGCATGTGGCCGAGGCCGCTCGGAGCTTGGCGATCGCGCTTGGTGACATGGATCCGGACCGGATGTATATCTGCGGTTTGATGCACGACATCGGCCGCCGTTGCGGAAAGACAAAGATGAGACATATCATCGACGGTTATCGATATCTCACGGACCTCGGCTACGATGAGCCCGCAAGAATCTGCCTGACTCATTCGTTTCCGCTTCAAAACACCAACGCGATTTTCGGCGAAT
>REEC01000057.1 GCA_007695285.1 Spirochaetaceae bacterium
CGGTGTTCGGCGGCGCGGCCGGGACACTATACTCGCCGCTGCCGGCTTCGTTCCCGAAAGGTATGATCCAACCCGCGGTGATCGCGCTCGGGCGCGCAGGCGCGCCCGGGTACATAATCCCGGTCGTCGGATCTCTCCGCCTCGGGGTGGCCGACCGTGAGGAAGTTGTCGTTTCGGGCGGCGCGATCGTGCGGGGCCCGTCAGAGTACGCCGGCGACTCGATCGTATTCGGTTCGGCGTCGTGGTCGATGCCGGTGTTCCATACGGATCACGCGGCGAGCTCCGCGATCGTCAAAGCATCGTACGTCGACTCGCGCACGGTCGACCCGATATCGAACACGACCGGACTCAGCGGCGCGTTTTCGGCCGCGGCGTCGATCGGACCACTGTCGATCGTCGCGACGCCTGAACTCGTGATCGGGGCGGGTGACCTCGGCGGTGCCGGAGGAACATTCGGCGAAAGCGGTTTTTTCCGGGTGACGGCGTACGCACGAGCCGCGGCGGTTCTCGATCTGGGGCCGCTCAGTTTTGCGCTCTCCGGCGCGCTCAGAAACCGCGTTCTGCCGTCCGGAATCGTGGTTGAGTGGCCGGTTAACGCGGGTGCGGAGCTGCACGTCACGGTCCCGAACTCGTTCCTCTCGCTTTCAGCCGCCGGTGCGCTCCGTCGGCACCCGATCGAAGGGTGGTATATCATCTCCGGCGGCGGAATCGCTGTTCTTATTCGGTGATCGGCTAGGTTTCTCGCCGATCCGCGTGTCTGCTTTGAATTATGACGCCGACCATAATCAGCACCAACCCGATCACGGTCGAGAGGAAGATTTCCTCACCGACAAAAATGCGGATGAAGATCAACGAGAGAAACGGCGAGAGGTAGATCATGTTACCGACCTGCGCGGTCGTGCGCGAGAGCCGAAGCGCGGTCAGCCAGAACACGAACGTCACTCCCATCTCGAACACGCCGATGTAGATTGTCCCGGCGACGCCGCGAACGTCGGCGACTGCGAACGTCGTGACGAACGGAAGGAATATCGTGATGTATACGGTTCCCGCCGCGAAGTTCAGGAAAAGCTTCACGATTGGGTCGATCGTGTCTTTTGTGTTGTAGATCCAGTACAACGCCCAGACGATCGTACTCGCGAGCGCGAGTCCAACACCGAGCGGATTCGAGAACTCCAAACCAAGTATGTTCCCGCGCGTTGAGATCACGAGAGTTCCGCTGTAGCTGATCACGATCGCAAGGATCTGCAGCTTCGAGATTTTCTGCTTCAAGAGAGGAATCGAGAGAAGCGCGAGTGTGATACCCCACGTGTAGTTGAGCGGTTGCGCCTCCTGCGCGGGAAGCAGGTCGTACGCGCGGAACAGAATGAGGTAGTACAGGAACGGGTTCAAGAGACCCAGGATCATCGATGAGACGGCCGTTTTTTTAGTGACCGCTCCGAGGAAGCGCGGACCGTGAAATATCACGCAGAGCGCACCGAGAACCACGGTCGACGTCACCGATGAGTAGAACAGCATCTGAACGGGATCCGTGTATCGGAGCGTTATCTTGAACGCCGACGCGACGGTTGACCAGATCGCGACGGTGAGTCCCGCAAACAGATACGCCTTTTTCTGATTCTCCAAGTTCTCCGTCCTTTGAGCGATGATCGTTACTCGGAGCCGAGGTCATCGACGACGACGACCGGGATGTCCGTATTTGCGATCACGTCGACCGCGATATCGTGCGATCCGACCGTCGCGGCGCTGCGTGAAAGGTAGATGTAGTCGACCGAGTGTTCCCGTGCGATTTCGACGATCGTCTCGACGATGTTGCCGTCGATGAGAATCACTTCGTGAGCTACATCCCTCGCGAGCCGGAGTTCCTCTCGCAACCGACTCGCGTCGACGAGTTTTTCCGGGTCGGGGTTTACGTTGAGAATCAGCAGTTCCGCGTCGGCCCGTCGTGCGATTCGCGCGGTCTCACGGATCAGACTGCGCGGAGGCGCGTCTCCGGTGATCACGACGAGGATCTTGAAATCTTCGGCGACCGTTACACGCGTCGCGTCGACGTCACCCTTCTCGAGCAGACGCGGGGCAAAAAATCGTGTGAGGATCGATCCGAGTGGTGCACTCGCGATGATCGAGACGACCGCGATAGCGAGGATAACTTCACCGTACGGGAGCCCGAGCGCGAGTGGAATACCGCCGATCGCCGCCTGAACCGTCGCCTTCGGCGTATACGCAAAAAACATGAAAAAGCGCTCCCGAATCGAAAAGCCCGAGTGCGCCGTCGAGATCAGGATTCCGCCCGTACGACCGACGAGCAAGCCGATTGCGACGATCGCGAGCCCAAACAGTCCGGCCTCGGCGGCGACCGACAAATTCACCGCGGCGCCGATCATCACAAAGAGGAAGATCTCGGCGACGATCCAGACGCGGTCCATACTGTTCCGAATACGTCGAGCGATCACGGGACGCGTTTCGAGAACGACGAACCCCGCGACCATTACGGCGAGATACGGGGAGTACGGCAAAAACCGTTCACCGACGACCAGCGCAATCGCCGCACCGAGGATGATGATCGTCTCGTGCGCCGTGTTCGTCGCGATTCTGAGGCTCGATAGAGTCCACGCCACGATTGCACCGGCCACAATTCCGGCGACGATGCCGAGAACGATTTGAACCGGTGCGCGCGCGATCAGCGCCCAGATTCCGTCGGAGGTACCGCCGACGGCTACCGCCGCGAGGATGCCGAACATCGTGACCGCGACCGCGTCGCTCACGGTTCCGCCGGCAAGAATTAAGTCCGGAATTCCTTTCTTGACTCCCAACCCCTCGGCTTTCAATCGAAGCATTGCCGGAACGATCACGGCCGGTGACTCGGCACAGACGATCCAACCCAAGAGCCACGCGCTGAGCCAGTCCCAACCGAGCAGAACTCGGACGGCGACCGCGACGACCGCGGCCTCGGCGGTCGCCGGTACGAACCCAAGCCTGACCGAAACCGATCCGTGGGCACGGATTTTCTCTTTATCGAGTCCGAGGCCCGCCTTGAGCAGGATAACGACGAGCGCAAAAAGTCTGATATCACCCGATACCGCGAGAATCTCGCCCGGCAGAATGTCGAGTGCATCAGGACCGGCAAGAATGCCGGCCGCGACCATTCCGATGAGTCGGGGCAACCGAAGCCGCGACGCGACTTCACCCGATGCAAAGCCGAGCGCGATGATGACGAGCACGCCGAGTAACATTTTGCCTCCATGGTGGCAGTGTCCCAACCAACCCGATCTCTTGACCGGGGGTCGTGTGCAGAGATTCGTCGCGGACAGGAAAGATTTGACCACGGCGAAACCGTACGCGTCAACCAACGGGTCGGCGGCCGGAACCCCTTTGGCCATCCGGCATCGCGATGTTGTAACGGTTTTAATCGCGCGATACACTATTGGCAAACACAAGAACGGCATGACTTATCGGTTGGGGAAGACGCGTTTCGATCGTTCCTCAGGGTGGGTCGTGCCGTCCTTCGGCATGAAAGAGGAGGATGTATGAAACGGATGTTGTTGATCGTTGTTGTGTCGATCTGTCTATTTGTCCCGGCACAGGTGTTCGGCGGGGTCGGTATCGGAGTCGCTGCTTTCTCGGACACACCGGTTTTAAGCTCAGAAGACGTCAATCGTGAACTCCTCGAAGGGACGTTCAGTTTTGGGGCAAACGGACGTATCCGCTTCAACTCGCTGAACCTTGACGCTCTCGGCTTGTACATGCAGGCGGAAGAAAGCATTGACCTTTACCTCACCGCGCAGCTCTCCTTGCAGTTTCTGCTGTTCCGCGTATCCGGCGGCATCGGGCCGGCTCTGCGATTTCCGTTCGGTGATGGTCGCGACCCGATCGACGATCTCTCGATCGACTGGCTCAACGCGAAAATCGATTTCGACGTGCTTCTCGGTCGTATTTCCGCAGGACTCAGTTTTCAATATCTCGTGCCGAGTTCGGCCGCGCAGGCGATCGATTTCAGGCGCGCGCGCGGTCGTATCGGCGCAGCCGTCATTATCTGGTAGAATAACGCGATCGTGTGTCCGTGGCATCAAGCCGCAAAACCGTCCGGAGGGTGTATGCAAATCGACACGAACGACGCGTGCGCGTCGCAACTCGCCTTGGACCCGGCCGATCTGCGCCGAGTGTGTGTGACAGACGGCTTCTGGGCTGCGTGGCAGAAAACCAACCGCGAGGTCACGATCCCGTACGTGCTCGACCGCTGCGATGAACACGACCGGACGCGGTCGCTCCGGCTCGAGTGGAAACCCGGCGCCGATTGGGAACCTCATCAGTTCTACGACTCCGA
>REEC01000265.1 GCA_007695285.1 Spirochaetaceae bacterium
ACGACACGCGCGGGATTCTCGAGGTCGAGCAGCATCAGGCCGATCGTGTAGCGTTTCTTCCACGACTCTTCCCACCCGTTCTTTCCGCGCTGCTCGTCGTAATCGACCGCGTGAAACGTCGTGAGCCACCCTTTCTCGGTCTTGATCGGCGGCGCACCGGGACCGATCTTTCGGTTCGAGAACGGAACGTCCTCGACACCGAGCACGAGATCGTGCCCGCCCCAGTACCGCAGGTCCGGCGACCGGGCGATCCAGACATCGAACGCCTCGGCTTCCGGCCGCGAGTACACGGGGAACGGCCGTTCGAGCCGAACGAACTCACCGCCGACTCGTTCCGGGAACAACACGGTGTTCCGATTCTCAGGCGCGGAGACCGAAACAATATCGAACGACTCAAAATCATCGGTCGTCGCGACGCCCGATCGCACACCGTGCCGGGTATCCATCGCGAAGCAGATGTACGGTTTCCCGTCGACGACCGTGATGCGCGGATCGTAAATCCGGCTCACGACGTCGATGCCGGCGTTTCCGCGCCGGTTCGTGTAGAGAGCGCCTCCTTTCTCGCGCGCTCTCTCGGCCGAGAGAAACGGCACGGGTCGCACGGTCCACGCGATACCGTCGGCGCTCTCGGCAAAACCGAGGCTCGTCGTTCCGGGATTCCGGACGTCGTCGTCCGGAAAGTAGTCGTTGCGAAAAACCATGACGTACCGCCCCTCGAACCGCGCGACACCCGCGTTGAACGTGAGCGAACTCGGATACGGAACGGCGGCCGGGGTCAGAACGGGATTCTGCTCGTGGCGGCGAATCCAGGGAACGCCACAAATGTCACCGGACTGGGAGCTTGGCATGTGTCCTCCGTGTCACGATCGTATCATAAACGACGCGTGACCGAAACAGCACCGCACCGTGGTCGGTTGTGGACGGGCCCGAGTTCTGGTACCGTTTTGGCAATCCCGCTCTTTTCCCGGAGGCAAGATGAAGTACATCGTAGCGGTCGATTGTGAGGGTGTCGCGTGCGCGGTCGGCTCGCCCGGTGCGTCGCTCAACGGTTCGCGAAATCTCGAGTTCGCGCAGAGACAGGCGACGCGCGAAGCGGACGCGGCAGCGCGCGCGCTTTTCGACGAGGGCGCGACGCGCGTGGTCGTGTGGGATAACCACAACGGGTCGCTCAACCTCGAGTACGATGCGCTCGATCCCCGATGCGATATCGCGCTCGGTGTCGGCTTTGCGTCGAGAATCCCGGCACTCGATGCGTCGTACGCGGGGATCGTGTTTGTCGGGTACCACGCGTGCGACTCGACGGTCGACGGTGTGATGTGCCACACGTACTCGTCGGCGACGTACCAGTCGATTGGCGTAAACGGGCGTGTCGTGGGCGAGCTCGCGATCGACGCCGCGTGCGCGGGATTGTACGGTGTCCCGCCGATCTTTGTCTCGAGCGACGACAAAGCGGTCGCCGAGGCGAAGGCTTTCTTCGGCCCGATCGAGACGGTCACGACCAAAGAAGCGCTCGGCTGGAACTGCGCGGTCAGCAAACACCCGAAGCGGGTGCTCGGCGAGATCTACGAGGGCGTCCGTCGCGCGGTCGCGCAACGCGAGCAGATGAGACCGTTCGGATTTGAGTCGCCGATCGACGTCGAGATCAGGTACAAGCGGCTCGAGTCGGCCGAGACGGCCGCGCGACGCCACGGTTGGGACCGTGTCGACGCGTACACCGTACGTCGTACGCTCGACTCGGTGAGCGATTTCTTCCGTACGGGAAGCTGACCGGAACTCGCCGACGGCCGTCACTCGCCGATAATCGTCACGACGAAACGGCGCGCGCCGCCGTTGTTCCGGTGCTCGCAGAGGTAGATGCCTTGCCACGTGCCGAGAAGGAAACGACCGTTACTCACCGGGATCGTGACCGAGTGTCCGAGAAGCGAGCTCTTCACGTGCGCGGGCATGTCGTCGGGACCTTCGATCGTATGCACGTAGTACGGTTCGTTCTCCGGCACGATGTGGTTAAACACCGACTCCATGTCGCGCCGCACGTCGGGGTCGGCGTTCTCGTTCAACGTGAGCCCCGCCGAGGTGTGAAGAATGTGCAGATGAGCGACCCCGGCGGCGAACTCACGAAGCTCGGGAACCTGGTCTTCGACCGCGCGCGTGATCAGGTGAAACCCGCGCCGATGCTGCGGGAGCGCGAACTGTTTCTGGTACACTCTCATGTGCCGGTCGCCATTCCCATTCTCATTCGTGTACTATAACCGGATACTGTCGGACGCAAAACCCCGTGACAACGTCACCGGCTCGAGCCGCGCACATTATCGTGTAACGTCAATCTTTGCGGTCACGCTTTCGCCGGTCGCGTCGGTCAATCGGATTTGGGCAGTTCCGGGAGGAAACGAAACGGTGTACCGCGCGGTGACCTCGTCGATTTTAACGGGTTGCCCGGATCCGGGGCCGACGCGTTCGAACGTGTACGGTCTCACGCCGCCGGAAGCGGTGAACTCGATTGTCGTGCCGTCGGTGACCTGCAAAGAACTCGGCGAGATCGCGAGTGGGAGAAGCTCGGCCTCGACGACGTAAACCGTCACCGACGCTTCGGCACCATCATCGGTGACAGTTAGCACGGCGGCGTCGAGCGGCGTCCCGGGGTGATTAAAAACGACCGAGGTTGCACCGGGGTCGAGGTGATCCGTTTTGTTGTACGGTGGCGCAATATCAAATTCGAACGGAACCTTGCCACCGTGCACGGTGAGCTCGATACTGTCGCCGGCTTGTATCACCTCGACCGCCGACGCGAACCGTAAGGTTTCGGCGGAGTACACATTCACCGTGACCGTCGCGAGGTTTCCGGCGCCGTCTTGAACGCCGAATACGTCGCCGTTGTCGCCCGGGTCGGTCGGCGCTGTGTAGAGAACCTCTGCCGGCGAACCGATCGGATCCCCCGGCCCCGGATACCACTCGGCATCGCCGCGAGTTTCCTCGGTGACCAGAGCGAGCGCACCGCGGCCACCGTGCACCGAGATCATCCGCGTCTCCCCCACCGAAATGGAAAACGACGACGGCACCACGCGCAACTGATCGTAGACGTGCATGAACGTCGTCACGTGCGCACCGTACCGGTCTATCACGACGACTTCATCGGTCGTCGCCGCGCCGGGAGCCGAGTACAACCCCGTTGTTGGGTCGATCGTCCCGGCCGACATCCCCTCGGCGAGTTCATACGTGTACGGCGTGAATCCCCCGGTTGCCGAGACCTGGAACTGCGCGCGCGGGGGCAACGTCACGTTCGACTGCGCGACCGTGAGAGATCCCGGTTCCTCCGACTCCAATACCTCGAACATCGAGAGTTCACCGCACGAGAAAAAAAGCAGCGTGACGAGTAACACGAAAACCGTAACTCGAACCGGTTGCACGGCACCCGTACCCGACAGATATCCGAAAAAAGACGATTTAAGACACATGACCTTTCACCTTCTTTTTAATTCCTCAAATTCTCGCTTCCGCGTACTTCTAGTTCCTTTTGACTTTGATCTGCGCGACGACATAATTTCGGGTTCTGTCGTACACGCGAACGCGCGTTGTTCCCGGCTGCCCGGCGGCCGTGAATACGGCGGTAATACCATCGGGATCTTCGATGAGTTCGCCACCGCCCGAGGCAAGCTCAAAAGAGTACGGAACGATGCCGCCGGAGACGGTCAGCGTGACGCGTCCCTCCGTATTCAGTTCCGCATTGGACGGCGTCACGGTCAGAGGCCCCGGGTATTCGCCGATCACGACGTACACGGTCGCCGAAGACGCTTCATCATTCGTGGTCGCGGTGATCGTAACTTCGGTGATCTCGGACAGGTGTCCGGAGGCGGTAAACGTAACGGTCGTGCCGGCGGTTTCAATCGAGCCGGCACTGTCGTCATCGAGCGAAACCGAGAGTTCACCGGCCGAGAAATGGACCGTAAAATCGACCGCGTCTCCCGCGACCACGATCGCGCTCGTCGGATCGATCGATATCGTGCCCGGCTCGTACACTGTCACCGTGACGACACTGATACTTCCATACTCGTCGCTGAGCTCAATATGGTCCTTACCGATTTCCGCCGGCGTGTAGAAAAGAACTCGATCGTGGATTACCGCGGTGTTCGCTTCAAGCGTGTTTGAGAGTACGGTCACGTCGCCGATTCCGCCGGTAATCTCGACGGCGAGTTCAACCCGGTCGTTGCTCGTCGGAACCGACACCGTGCGTGGGGCCACCGTTAGTCGTTCATGGATCGTGATCTCCGCGCTGTCGAACGAACCGACTCGATCGGTCGCCGTGAC
>REEC01000114.1 GCA_007695285.1 Spirochaetaceae bacterium
TACGTCGTGTCCGACTCCCGGACCCCGGACGTCTTCTCGATCGCCTCGGCATCGTCGAGTGTCGCCGCTCCGGCCGGATCGACGCCCGCGATCGCGGCGTTTGTCGTACGGATGAAGTCATCGACCGCGTCCGAGAGCGTTCGCGAGTACCGTGCGATCTCGATTTTTCTCCGATCGTTCATCCGAAACTCGATGACGCCGTTCCCGACGAAGTCACGGTTGAATATCTCCGCGATGTCCGAGATCGCCGTACTCGTCGTGACGACGCCGTCGGCGATTACGACGATCCGTGTGCCACAACGGATAACGTAGCTCTTCCCGTACTCGCCGGTCGGTGTGATATCCGATACGATGATCTCCTCGATCTCGGACGGACTGATTCCACACGACACAAGCGTCTGTTGGTCGGGCTTCGACAATGTCTCGAATGTCTGCGAGGTGTGTAGAGGTTTCTCTTCGCTCGTCGTCTCACGGCCGAGTTGCCGGAACATGAGGGCCTCCTTAACAGTATACAACTGTATTGGATGACTCGACGAACGGCAATGCCGAGACGAAAAAAAAAACTATTGATCGGCGCAGTTTTTGTCGTTTAAGATATCAAGTAGGAAGAGTCGCATTTCCAAAAAAGTGAGTCAGACCCGTGAAGAGCAAGACGGACCCGTGAAGATCTTCATTGTCGACGACGAAGCGATTATCGCACAGAGCCTTGCGCTCGATCTCAAGCAACGCGGTTTTGAGGCGCGTGCCGTACGGTCCGGCGAGGCCTGCATCGAGTTGATCGGAAAAGGCGATGTCCCGGACCTCATCCTGATGGATCTCAACCTCGGTACGGGGCGGTTCGACGGTCCGGCCGCGACGCGCGCGATTCAGGAAGTGTGCGACGTGCCGGTGGTGCTGCACACCGCGTATACGGACTCCGAGACGCTACAGAGCACTCATGAGATGTTGCGGTACGGGTACGTTCACAAGGTGCCGGGAAACGTCGAGTTCATCGTCGCGACGATCAAGATGGCGCTCAAACTGCACGGGACCGAAAAGCGTCTGCGCGAGCGCGAGCGGATGTACCGTGATCTCTCGAGCCACCTCCAGAGCGTTCGCGAGGACCAAAACGCGATCATTGCGCGCGAGATTCACGACGACCTCGGCCAGTCGTTGACCGCGCTCAAGATGAATCTCAATCTCGTCCGACGACGTACGACCGAAACAGTCGCCGCCGGTGAAAGCTCCGATCTACCGGCAGTGTTCGAGGACATGGAGTCGATTCTGAATACGACGGTTCGGAAAGTCCGGTCGATGATCGAGGTCTTGCGGCCGCCGTTGCTCGATACGACCGGGATCGTCGACGCTCTTCATGTTCTTGTTTCGAGCGTCGAACGCGAGCTGCGAATACCCGTTCGGCTCCACGTGCCGTCAGATCCGCTCGTGCTCGACGGAACGCGATCTCTTGTCTTGTATCGTGTTGTTCAAGAAGCGCTGACAAACTGTGCCCGCCACGCGGAACCGCGTTCGATCGCCGTCACCGTCGACGTTACCGACGACGCTTTTGTTGCCGTGATCGAAGACGACGGGCGCGGATTTGACCCCGCCGCGCCGCGACCCGAAAAACGGTTTGGAATCGTCGGGATGCGAGAGCGTGTCGAGCATGTCGGCGGAGAAATGTCGGTGCAGAGTTCACCCGGCAAAGGCACTTTGGTCCGCGTGGTGATCCCTCGGGAGGACGCACAATGATCAGCGTCGTACTGGTCGACGACCACTCGTTGATTCGCGACGGACTACGCCGCCTCGTCGAAGCCGAGCCCGACATCACCGTCGTCGATGAGGCCGATTCGGCGGCCTCGCTGCGGGCGCTTCTTCCCAAGACGACCGCGAACGTGCTCGTGCTCGATGTCTCGCTTCCCGACTCGGTTGGCCTGTCGCTGCTCGACGATGTGCGCGCGCTCCGTCCCGGGATCGGGGTCCTTGTCCTGAGTATGCACGCCGAGGACCGCTTTGCGGTCCGCGCGATCCAGGCGGGTGCTAGCGGATACCTCTGCAAAGGTGGTTCGTCAGATCAGATAATCGAGGCGATTCGACGCATCGCAATGGGTGAGCGATACCTCACCGCAATCGTCGCCGAGGAACTCGCGCGGACCGTCGAACGTCGAGGCGAGACATCGGTCGCGCCGCACGAGGCGCTTTCGCGACGCGAGTACGAGCTGCTCGTGTTCATCGGTGCCGGCGGCACGATCCGCGACGCGGCCGAGCGGATGAACTTGAGCGTGAACACCGTGAACTCGTACCGCTCGCGCCTGCTCGCCAAAATGAGGCTTGCGTCGAACGCGGATCTCGTCCACTACGTCCTGCGGCACAACCTGATCGACGGCTGACCGGGAGCCCGCGATCGCGTAACCGTGCCACAAAATCTGTGGCAAAAGATTGCAAAAATCTGCGGCATATTTCTCACCGGCGGTGAAGTACTCTCACGGTGAGGATACCCGTGACGATACTGATCGCCGACGACTCGGACATTGTCCGCAAACAAATCACTCTTCTCGCGAAGCGAGCGTGCCCCGGGTGCGCTATCCACGAGACCACGACGGTCGGTGCCACCGTTCGCGCTCTTCAGTCGATCGACCCCGACGTCGTCGTACTCGATTTGTCGTTCCCCGACGGCACGGGGCTCTCAGTTCTCGAGTGGTTGAACGCCCGCAACGGCACTGCCGACCGGCCCGAATCCAGGCAAAAGCAACCCGTAACGTACGTCTTCACGAACCATCCCGACGAGGCAAACCGAGTCCGGTGCGCGCAACTCGGCGCCGCCGATTTTTTTGATAAATCATTCGATTTTGAACGTCTGTTCGACGTTCTCCAGATAGCGGCCCGTTCCGGATCGAGTCCGGTACACGGTCACGAGGGAAACTGAAACCGAAAGAGGTGAGGTATGAAGAACATCAAGTTAGGTGTAAAGATGATCGGCGGTTTCATCGCCGTCGCGCTCATCGTGGCCGTGGTCGGGTTTTTCGGATGGCAAGGCGCCGTTCAGATGAACGATCACGTCAGCGAAATCGGAGAGGTTCGGCTACCGAGCATCGAGAGCCTGCTCATCATCAAGACCGAGAGCAACGCGATCAGAATCTCGCTGCGGTCGCTCTTGAATCCACGGATGACGATGGAGGAGCGCGAGAGGCAGTACGCGAACATCGCGCGCTCGCGTGAAAACTGGCAGGCGGCGTGGGCCGCGTACGAGCCTCTGCCCCAGACGCCCGAGGAAGCCGCGCTCTGGCGCGAGTTCGTCCCGGCGTGGAACGCGTGGGCCGAGGTCAACAACGAGTTTATCGAGTACTCGCGCGAGGTGGAGCGGACAGACGTTCTGAACCCGGACGCGTACGAGGCGATGATCGCCGGGTTTATCGTCGATCACCACGAGTTAATGAGCAATGTCACAAACTATCTGCTGACCGGTGCAAGCTTCACCGGCGGTGACGACCCGACCGCGTGTAACTTCGGACAGTGGATGAGGCAGTACCGTACGACGAACCCACAGATAGAGCGGTTGTTGCAGGAGGTCCACGCGCACCACAATCCGTTCCACCAGAGCGTCGGCCGGATCCAGAACTTCATGCAGGCGGGCAATACGCAGGCGGCGGTCCAGGAGTACACGCAGGTGATGCGGCCGGCGGCCGAAGAGACGTTCGCGATCTTTGATCAGCTGCTCGACGAAGCCGACCGCATAGTCGGCGTGCTCGAGACGGCTCACGTCCACGCGATGGGCGTCGCGGTTCAGCGTCAGACCGCCGCGGTCGACCTGCTCGACCAGATCATCCTTATTAACGAGCAGGTAGCGCGCGAGGCGGTTGCGGAGGCGAACGCCGACGGCGCGCAGGTTCAGTTCATCGCGCTCGTCGGTATCATTCTCGGTGTCGTTCTTGCGCTGGCGCTCGGAATTACGCTCACGCGTGGAATCACGAAACCGGTCTCCGCGGGGGTCGTGTTCGCTCGTCGGCTCGCCGGTGGCGACATGACCGGTACACTCGACGTCAACCAAAAAGACGAGATCGGCGTGCTCGCCGAGGCTCTGCGCGAGATGGCCGAGAACCTGAAGCGAACCGTCATCAGCGTACGCGGCGCTTCGGACAACGTCGCCGCGGGGTCGCAGCAGATGAGTTCGACCGCGCAACAGATGTCGCAGGGTGCGACCGAGCAGGCCGCGGCGGCCGAGGAAGTCTCGTCTTCGATGGAGGAGATGGGCTCGAACATCAGGCAGAACGCCGACAACGCGGCGCAGACCGAGTCGATCGCGAAGA
>REEC01000054.1 GCA_007695285.1 Spirochaetaceae bacterium
TCGCGAAGCCGATCGGAAAGGACTGCATCGAGCGCGCGCGGAAATTGATCGCGACAGCTAAACAGCACTACGCCGATAGCGTGTTGTCCGACGACCTCAACACCGTGAGGTTTGCAGCGGCTCAGGTGCTGTGCAATCTGACCAACGCTCTGGTGCACCTGAACAACACGTACTTCACTCGGGGCGTGAAACGGTACCTCGAAGAGATCGCCACGTTCGCGCATAAACCGGAAGATTTTGAACAGAAATACATGGCTGTCGCTCACGCCACGACGATCGCCGACGCGCGCGCCGCGGCGTTTGAGATGCTCGCGATGATGACAAAGTTTTGTGATCACCTGTCCGAACAGTTCGTCGAGAAACCCGTCCCGACCTTTGAGAACCTCCGGGGAACGTACGAGGAACTCTGGTGCAACTACCGTAACAAGGTCGTTACCGCGACGCAGAACAACGACGTCTCGTACGCGTTTCACGCCGCGATGGACGCGCAGGATTATCTGGATCTGATGGCCGACCTCAACGGCACACCGAAGATCGAGCTGATGAGTCATTTCAACCCCGACGACCTCGCCGCGTTCAGGGAAGTATTCCTCTCTGCGATGGACGAGTACCTGAACGAGTACAGCCGCGTCGGTAGAGAAGTCGAGCGATTCGAGTCGTTCGAGCAGCTGTACGACTGGTACATGACGACGTCGTAGCGTTCACCGTGAGTTGTCGCGTGTGCCCGCGCAATCGTATCTTTGCGCAATGACAAGTAGAATAATAATCGGCCTCGCGATCTGCGCGATCGCGGCCGGGCCGGCTTTTGCCGGAGACGCGCCCGACGCGCTTCGTGAATCGTTTCTCCGCCGAACGCGGATCAACCGCGTCGGGATGAGTGTTCTCGGCGGATGGGCGGTCGCGAACATCGTCGGAGGAACGGCGCTCTCGTTCACCGAGTTCGGCGACCCGGCGTTCCATCAGATGAACGCGCTCTGGAACACCGTGAACCTCGGTCTTGCCGGGTTCGGACTGTACCAGGCGTATCGCGGGCCACAGCCGGTGACGTTCGCCGACGAGATTCGCGCGCAGCACGGAATCGAGAAGGTCCTGCTCGTGAACGCGGGGCTCGACGTCGCGTACATCGCGACCGGGTTCTTCCTGACGCAGCTCGAGACCGGCCCGATGGCTGAGAACTACACGGGGTGGGGCCGCTCTCTGATGCTGCAGGGTGGCTTCCTGTTGATTTTCGACGTCGTGATGTACGCGATTCACAGCAGGTCTCGCCCGTACGAACGCGCGCTGCCGTAGGAGTCCGTTTCGAGACGAACTCGCCGCCGGCTGTTCGGGTCAGCCGTTCCGGACGACCGTGTCGAGTGCCTGTTCGGTGAAGTACGCGGTCTCCGCGTCGGATAGCGACTCTGCTCCGTCGAGCAGAACATCCTCGACGTGCGAAAAAAGCGGAATGTGCGGGTACTCCGGCTTCTCGGGCCGGTACACGGTACTACTTTCGCCGGTCTCGACGGTGTACTCCTGTGAGTCGAGGCGGTCCGAGCTGATTCTTCCGTTGTCGCACACGATCTCGAACCGGTCCTCGAATCGCCCTGTGAAGAACTCGCCCGTTACCGTCGAGACCGTGCCTCCTTCGTGTTTCACCGCGACGACCGCGAGTTGTTCGACGTCGAGCTCCGGCGAAACGGTCGCCGCGTGACCGCACACAGCGGCCGGAGCGCCGCAGAGGAAGAACGCGAGGTCGAGTCGGTGCGTCGCTATATCGACGAAGAGCCCACCGCCGTTGATACGACGATCTATCTTCCAGTTCGATCTATCGGCGTAATCGGTCGCCATCGCGACGCGGAACGAGACGAGCCGCGGCCGCCCGATGCTACCGGAGTCGAGCAGGGACTTGATCGCGACCATGTGCGGGTGAAGTCTCCGGTAGTACGCGACGAAGCACTGCACGTGGTTTTTGGCGCACGCGTCGATGACCACCCGGGCGTCGGAGGCCGTGAGGCACATCGGCTTCTCGAGCATGACGTGCTTCCCCGCAGCGGCCGCCGCGGTCGCGTACTCTGCGTGCGATTCCGGTGGTGTCGCGATGTACACGATATCGATCTCGGCGTCGCTGAGAATCGTACCGACATCGTCGCCGTGCGACGGTACTCCGGCGGCCTCCGCGTACGCCCGGGCACTCTCGGCGCGTCGTGACGCGACGTGCCGGACGACGCTCCGTTTCAACGTCGCGAGCGACGGCCCACTTTTGTGACGAACTACGTCGCCCGCCCCGATAATGCCCCAGTTAAGCATCTCAACTCCTCCCGAGGTGGTTGCGCACCGCGTCGATGTTGTCGGCTATCTTCTCGAACGCGCGCACGATATCGGCCATTTCGGCTTCACCCGACGGTGGGTGGACCTTCATCTCGAGGTTCACACGGCCGCACGTCGCCTCGGAAACAGGGTGCGATTCGTCTGCGTACGAGACTTTCCCGCCGTACGCGGGGTGGGAGAACGGGTGTCCGTGTCCGTACGCGTTCTGCCGCACAAAAACCTGCTTCAGGTGAACCGGGCTGTACACGAGCGGGAGCGGAACTCCCTCAGCCTCGACCGCGCGGATGAACTCCGATCGAGGGAGCCGCGCCGCCTCTTCGTCGTACCGAAGAACGTAGTTGTAGTACACACCGACGCATTCGGGTCTCAACGAAAGAGCCTGCGCGAACGGATATCCGTCAAAACTTTTGTCGAGGAACGCCGCGTTTGCGCGTCGGACGTCGTTCATCGTGTCGAGCTTTTTCAGTCTTTCGACGCCGATCGCGGCGTGAAACTCGGACATTCGGTAGTTGTAGACCATCTCGGTCCCACCGAAGCTACGGAACCCGCGCATCCTTTCGGCGAGCTCATCGTCGTCTGTTACCGCGATGCCGCCCTCGCCGAGCGACATGTTCTTCTTGTGTTGAAAACTGAACGTACCGATTCGTCCCATCGCTCCGCACCGTCGGCCGCGGTGCCACGCCCCGTGCGCGTGTGAACAGTCCTCGATCACCGTGATTCCGTGCTTCTCGGCGACCGCGAGAAGCGAATCCATGTCGCACGGGTACCCGTTCATGTGTACGGGGATCATTGCCTTCGTGCGGTCGGTGATCTTTTTCTCGACCTCGAGTGGATCCAGCCCCAGGCTCTTTGGTTCGATATCGGCAAAGATTGGAACCGCGCTCTGGTTCACGACCGCGGAGGCGGTCGCGATGAACGTGTACGGTGGAACGATCACCTCGTCGGCGACGCCGACGAGGCACGCGGCTAGCGCGACGTGAAGCGCGGTCGTGCCGTTCACCACCGCGACCGCGTGTTTGACCCCGAGATACTCGGCGAACGCGTGTTCGAACGCCGCGACTTCCTTCCCGACCTCGGAGCACAGAACATTCGACTCGATGACGCGAAGAACGGCACTCCGCTCCTCCTCCCCGTACTGCGGATATGCGGGAAACGGTTTCTCCCGGACGGGCTTGCCGCCCAACAAAGCCGGTGTGCTCATGTGGCACCTCCTTCGAAGAAATGTTCGTACCGATCTTGGCAGTCGTCGATGTTCACGTACTCAACCGAGTACTCTGAGCTGAGCCGAGAGCAGATCTCGCCCAAGTGGTCAAGCCGCTTTGGGTCTACCGATAGCGACCCGATATCGAGAATCTCGTACGGATGGAAACACAGCGTCACGACGATAGGGTGTTCGGATGTTTTTTGGGCCTGCTCGATCCAGTCGTCGAGAATTGAGAAAGAGAACTGGGGCCAGTAATCGGCGAGTAGGTGCGAGTGTACCATCGGTGCGTGGAAGAACACACCGTGGCGTGACGAGTACTCGGTGAAGTTTGATGCGTCGTGGCGGAACGGTCGGATCCCGACGGGTATCTCGCGGTTATCGAACGACGTGAGATCGGTGTGATTCGTGTGGTACACGCCGGGGACGAGTTCCGAGCAGATCGTGTACCCCAGTTCCGCGACGACACGGTACGCTGTCGCGTGTTGGAAAAAACACCCGAAACGATGCGCCGTGAGCGGGCGGGCGTACGCGATTCGCGAGAGGGCATCGGCCACCCGGGCGTGCGACCGCGCGCAGAACTCCCTGATCGCTTCGTACTCCCATCTGCCGTTCAGAAAATCGATGTGATCGTGCACGCCGATCGTATCGCCGCGGCGCGCGCACTCGGTCACGAACTCGGAGTGAGCGTACGTCAGGAAGAAATCATTCTCGTTCAGAAACCACGTGACGCCGCCCGACGCCCC
>REEC01000053.1 GCA_007695285.1 Spirochaetaceae bacterium
CTACTCGAATGCGGGGCCGGTCGACACCGGCAACTACACGCTGAACGGTCCGCGCGACGTTGTGGTCGACTCGGACGGTAACAGGTACATCGCCGAAGCGGCCGGAGGTCGGATTCTGAAGATCGACTCGTCCGGCGCCGTCACCGTCTTCGCGGATGGCTCTGTATTCGATCCGTCAATCGGCGACCAATGGGCTCAGGCCGAACCCGGGCCGTTTGCGCTCGCGGTGCACACGTACGATGTCGGAACCGCGCAAGAGGATCACGAGTACGTCTTCGCGCTCGCGACGCGACTTCATAGGCTGTTCGTCCTCGACAAGTCCGGCGAAGTCCGGGCCGAAGTACAGATTCCGGCGACCGGCGGTCACTCGACGAGCCTACCTCGCGGAGTTGCAGTGCATGAAGACGGTCACGTGTACGTAATGGCGGCTCACAACCAACAGATACACGTCTACAGACCGGAGTGGGCGGTTACTGGAGACTGGAATTACCACCTGTACGATTTCACCGAGGTCTACCGATACGACGCGTCTCACACCGCAGGGCAAGACTGGGGAAGCTTTCCGCGTGGCGTCGCGGTACACGGTGATCTCGTGTACGTCGGAGCGACCGATCAGAACCGGATCTACATGATACCGCGGCAAGTCGATCACTACGCACCACTCAATTAACCTGTTGCGCGTATATCGGCGGGTGAGTACACTCACGGCGTGACGATCACGCTGGCCCTCGTTCAAACTCATCCGCGTTTTCTCGCGCTCGAAAAGAATCATGCCCACGCGGTCGAGTTGATCGACTCGACCGACGCCGACGTCTACGTCCTTCCGGAACTCTATCTCAACGGATACGCATTCTCGAATCTCGACGAGCTCGCGCGAACGGCGCTTCCGGCGGAGAATCGGTATTTCGACGAGTTACTCGCGATCTCGATGGAAAAAGGCATCGCGATCTGCGGTGGGTACGCCGAGTCGGCGCGCGGCGACGCCGGGCCGACGTTCTTCAACTCCGCGTTCCTGATCGCCGACGGCGAGCTCTTGGTGAACTACCGGAAGACGCATCTGTTTTTCCGCGAGACGCAGTTTTTTACGGCGGGGGATACCGGTTTTTCGGTCGTCGAGTGGCGGGACGTCCGGCTCGGGGTGATGATCTGCTTCGATTGGTTCTACCCGGAAGCCGCGCGGGCGCTCGCGCTTGCGGGGGCGGACGTGATTCTGCACCCGTCGAACCTCGTGCTGCCGTACTGTCAGAAGGCGATGTACGCTCGCGCGGTCGAGAACCGCGTCTTTATCGCGACCGTCAACCGGGTCGGTCGCGAGACGAACACTCACGGTGACGATCTCACGTTTACCGGTGCGTCGCAGCTCGTCTCGCCGTCGGGTGAGTACCTCGTGACTCTACCGATCGATTCCGAAGAGGTGCGCACTGTGGAGATCGATCCAACGGTCGCACGGTCGAAGCAAATCAACGAGTTTAACGATCTGCTCGCCGGCCGACGGCCCGAGTTCTACCGGTAAAAAAGGCGAGCAGCCCGCACCCCTATCTCGGCGTCGCCCGCGCCGCTATCGCGGCGTCGGCGGCCCTGCGGTCTCGACAGAACCTTCGTTCTCGCGGCGCGAGAGCATCGCCGAGATCGCGGCGATCGCGTACAACGCGGCGCCGATCGCGAACACCACGTCGGGTGAGCCGACGCGTTCGATCGCAAACCACCCGATCAGCGGGCCGGTCGCGGCGCCGAAGTCCGCGGCTGAAATCAAACGCGAAAAGCTCGCCGAACCCGCGAGTCCCGCGCGCGACATCAGAGAGAGCCGCGACGCGACGTTCGCGACGAAAAACACGACGATTACCGGAACGAGAATCGGAGACCGCGTGAACACCGCGGCGCCGATCAGCGCGGCCGAACCGACCGTGAACGACGCGATCTCGGCGGCGCGCCGCCCGATTCGGTCGATGCCCGCGCCGAGAAACGGTGACCCGACGCTGTTGATTCCATAATGCAAAGCTATCAAAATCCCGTTCACGGTCGCGATCCCGATCACGATCGCGCCGATCTCGATCGAGTCGCCGAACCGCTCCTGTAGTGCAAAGCCGAGCGTCGAGATCAACAGCCCGACGCCGACGCACGTCGTGATGAAACTGCGGATCAACATCGGCAGATCACGAGCCGGCCCGATAGGTTCGGATCTTCGCGGAACCTGTTTCTGTGCCGGAATCAGGCGAAACCCCGCGTAATCGAACGCGACGGCGGCGACCGAGATGATCGCCATCGTCACGAACGCGTACGAAAAACCGAATACGTCGAACAGCGCCGCACCCGCGAGTGTACCCGCGATGTACCCGAACTGAACGGTGCCGTTGTACACGCCGAGAACGCCGGTCGCGTTCTCGGTCGTGCCGACGGAGATCGACGTCATCACGCCCGTGTGCCGGATGAACGACCAGCACAGCCCCCACGCCATCCTCGCGATCAGAAAAATCCAGAACGGCGGCGCGGTCGCGTACACGAGCGTGATGACCGATCCGAAGAACAACGCGATCGCGAAGAGATCACGCGGGCGAAACCTCTCCGAGAGGCGACGCGCGAGATGGTTCGTCACAAGCCGAACCCAACGGTTCGCCGAGAGCAGAATTCCGACCTCGATCGGACCAAAGCCGAGGACTTCGTGGTAAACCGGGAGGATCGCGTAGATCGAGACGTCGCCGAGCAGCGAGAGACCAACCGCGAGCCCGATCAACACGACCGGTCGCTTATCGACATCGTGGTGTGACGGTATCATCGCCCGCCATTATGCCACAGTCGCCCCGCGGTGTGCAGACGCGGCCGCTCTTGTCTCGGTTACCCGCGCGGTCTATGATTCGTCATGGCCGATTCGATACGATTTCCCGACGGATTTCTCTTCGGCACCGCGACCGCGTCGCTACAGATCGAGGGCGGTGACAAGAACAACAGCTGGTACCGGTGGTGCGAATCCGGCCGCATCAAGGACGGCTCCCACTGCATCCGCGCGTGCGATCACTGGAACCGCGTCGAACAGGACATAGCGCTCATGCGCGAGCTGAATCAACAGACGTACCGCATGAGCCTCGAGTGGAGCCGTATCGAGCCGTCGCGCGGGATTTTCGACGACGCGGTTCTGTCACGGTACCGCTCGGAGATCGAGAAGATAATCGCGGCCGGGATCGTGCCGCTGGTGACGCTGCATCACTTCTCGAATCCGCTCTGGTTCGAGGACTCAGGCGGTTGGACGGTACCGGACGCGGCGCAGGATTTTCTCCGGTACACGCGGCGCGTCGTCGAGGCGCTCGGCGACATCGTCTCCGACTGGGTGACGATCAACGAGCCGAGCGTGTACCTCATTCAGGGTTATGTCTTCGGCGACTGGCCGCCGGGTGAGACGAGCATCCCGAAGGTCCTGCGCGGCGCACGGATCATGGCGCGCGCGCATATCCTCGCGTACCGTGCGATCCACGAGATCCGCTCACGTTCCGGCTTCACCGATACGATGGTCGGCCTCGCGCACCACCTCCGGATCTACGACAGCGCGGGTGGAGTTCTCTCGCGGTGGGTGGCAAAACTGTACTATCATCTCACGCAGAATATGTTTGTCGAGGCGACGACGACCGGCCGATTCGTCTTCCCGCTCTCGGGCGAGGAACTGCCGGAGCGCGAGCAGTACCTTCCCGACCACGGCTACTTCTCGGACTTCCTCGGGGTCAACTACTACACGCGCGACATGATCCGGTTCGTGTTCTCGCCCCGGTTGATGTTCGGTCGCCGGGAGGTCACCGCGGGCGCTCCGGTCAACGATCTGGGATGGGAGGTCTACCCCGAGGGCCTCTCTCGCATCGTCCGGATGTACGCCGCACGGTATAAACTACCGATCTACATTACTGAGAACGGGACGTGCGATCGCGCCGATACGTTCCGGACTGAATACATCACCGACCACCTCGCCGAACTGCACACCTTGATCGCCGAAGGATTTGATATTCGCCGATACTATCACTGGTCTCTGCTCGACAACTTCGAGTGGGTCGAAGGCGAGAGCGCCCGGTTCGGCCTTGTCGCGGTCGATTTCACCACGCAGAACCGAACGGTCCGGGAGAGCGGTCGACTCTACGCCCGGATCGCCGCGACACGTACGGTGGAGCGATGACGGTAGAGCGGTGACGGTCAGCGTGCCTCCGCGTATCGGTACTCGCGCGCCGTCCGGTACATCGCGACGATGTTCTCGGGTGGGACCTCGG
>REEC01000052.1 GCA_007695285.1 Spirochaetaceae bacterium
CGCCACGCACCTGCCGGCTACCATCGTATTGAGACGATGTGGTACACTCGCCGTATGCCACACACGACGGAAGAACGATGAGCCCTCGCGAACGATTCCTCGCCGCGGCGCGCCGCGAGAGACCCGACCTGGTGCCCGCCGCACCGTACAACGGAAACTTCGGCGCCGCGTACGCGGGAGTTCCGATCTCGTTGTACAACACCGACGGGAAACGGATGGCCGACGCGCAGACGCAGACGTGGGAGGCCTTTCGGACCGACGTCGTCGTCGCGCAGTCGGATAACTACTACATCGCCGAAGGCTTCGGGTGCGAGATCAACCAACCCCATGACACGACGCCGAACCTTATCCGCCCGGCGGTTGAGAGCATGTCCGAGATCGGACGGCTGAAGGTTCCAAATCCGTACACCGACGGCCGAATGCACGTCTACCTCGACGCGGTGCATGCGCTGCGCGATCACGTCGGCGACGACGCGGCGGTGCGCGGCCCCGGGACCGGCCCGTTCTCACTCGCGAGTTACCTCGTGGGAGGAACCGAGCAGTTTCTGATGGAGATCGCGGACGCCGATATGAACGAAGACCGCGATAAAGAGCGCCGGCTATTCGAGTTGATGGAGCTCGCGACGGCCGCGTTGATCGAGTTCTCCCGTGCGCTTCTTGCGGCCGGGTCCGACACGGCTCAGGCCGGCGACTCGCTCGCGTCGCTCAGCATGATCAGCCCCGCGATCTACGAGAAGTACGTCTATCCGTTCGAGCGGAAGTTTTTCGAGACGATCAACCCGATCGCGCATACGCGCGGCGCGGTCACGATCCTGCATATATGCGGCGACACGCGGAAGATTCTCCCGCTCATGGCAGAGACCGGCGCCGACGTGCTCGAGATCGACTCGAAGGTCGATCTCGCCGAAGCCGGCGAGTTGACCGGCGGCCGAGTCGCGTTGATGGGAAACCTCGATCCGACCGGTGTTTTATTCGAAGGCACGCCCGACCACGTACGCGCGGAAGCCGATCTGTGTATGCGCGCGTGTCATGCGCTCGACGGCGGTTTCATCCTGGGCTCGGGCTGTGAAGTCGTGATGGGCACGCCGCCGGAGAACGTGCACGCGATGGTCGCCGCGGCGCACGGCTTCACGGGCTAAGCCGAGCCCGCTCAGCCCGGTTTTCGGGCGCAGAGCGAGAACGTGTTCGGGATCCTCTCGCGCTGTTCGAGCGGCAACTCCGGAAACGGCTCCCAGAAGTCTTCGGGGTGCTCGCCGATCCGGTCGATCACGAGGCCCGCTCCGATCACCGCGTTCACGATCTCCGCGATTGTCCAGCTCCGCTCGTACTTTCGCGATTCTTCGGCAGGGTCGATGCCGTCGAGTCGGCCGATGTACTGCTCGGACCAGCCGATGCCCGACCCGGCGGACCGGAAGTACCGCGCGCCGGACGCAAACTCGAGTGAGCTGCAGCCTTCGCGGATCATGTTCTGGAACGGGTGTCCGTCGTACAGCGAGAAAACGCCGCCGGGTTTGAGAAGTCGTGCGACGACCGAAGCCCACGCGTCGATATCGTGAATCCAGCACACCGCGCCGCGCCCGGTGTACACGAGGTCCGCGGTCGCGTCGAGCGTGTGCGGCGTCTCTATGATGTCGCAGCGGTACCATCGTGCCGAAATTCCGGAGCGTCGCGAGAGCTCGCGCGCGTTCTCGATCATCACGTCCGAGATATCGACGCCGATCACGCGCCGCGCGCCCTCGACCGCGAGCGAGAGCGTGTCACGTCCACCCGCGCACTGCAGGTGGATCGCCGTGTCGCACCACGCGGAAAGCGGCCCGTAGGCTTCGAGGTTTTTCCGTTCGATCGGATGGACGTTGCTGCGCGCCTCTCGCAGGAACTCGGCGGATGTCTCGATTTCGCTCGTGTAGTGGCGCGCGCCTTCGTTCCACGCCTGCCGGTTTGCGTCGTGTCGTCGCTTTATCTCGGCCGGATCGGACGCGATCTGCTCGATCCGCCATGACTCGGTGTTCGCTTCGTCGCTCATATCGGCGATACTATACCGTAAGAGAGCGGCGCGTCAGCCCTTCTTCAGAACGACGCAGCGGGTTCCGCGCGCCTTCCGCGAGTTCACGAGAGAAAAGCCCGAGTTTCGCTCGAGCAGTCGGTGGATGTGCGTCGACGCCGACCACACGACGACCGTCCCTCCGCGTTGCAGCAGCGTCGACGCGGCCGACCAGAACTCGGCCTCCATCGGGCACTGCGGGACCGGGTCCCAGTGAACGACGAGGCTCTGCAGGGAACCTTCGGGCACGTGTCCGGTGAGGCTCACGATCGACGCGAGACACACGACGTCGCGGGGTTCACGGCGAACGGCACGGCAGTTCTGCGCGGTGACGCGGAGCGCGAGCACGTCACGCCCGGCGAGCAGCGGACCTTTTTCGGGCCGGTGCGACAGAATAAACTCGCGCGCCGCGTGTCCCTGTCCGGGCTCCCAGAACAGACACGGCTCGCGCAGCTTCACCGAGGACACCGCCTTCAGCGCGAGACTCAACCCGAACTCGGGCTGATCGAAGTTCGGGAGGCCCCATACGGTCGAGAACGTCGGTTTCCGGTTGCGGACGTACGGCGGCGGCAGTTCGGAGCGCGCCTCTTCATCGGTCGGTGTCCCGGCGTCGGCGACCGCGTGCGCGCTGCGGCGGAAATGGTACACGCTGTACCGCGCGCGGTGTTCCTCGTACGTGATCTCAAGCTGATTCTCGCCGAGCAACTGCCTTACGTCGTCGGCGAGCGTCTGCACGATTACGAGCGCGACAACTCCGGTCGGCGTGCAGAGAGCCGCTAGCCACGGGATCGCCGCGGTCATCACGGGCATACCGGTCTTGGCAGGGTAGTTGCAAAGAACAAGATCCGCGCGCCGGTCTTCACGATCGAGCAGAAGCGCCGGCCCCGTATCGACCGCGTCGGCGAGTATGCCGTTTTCCATCGCGTTCCGCCGCGTGAAAGCGAGCGCGAGAGCGTCGCGGTCCCGGGCGAACAAGTGCGCGTTCGGTATCCGGCTCGCGACGCTGATCCCGAGCACGCCCGTTCCGCACCCGATGTCCATTACCGTCGCGACCGACGCGTCCGGCCCCGCCTCCGACGCGCTCAGGATGCGCTGCGCGATCGTTTTCAGGAGAAATTCCGTGCCTTCGTCGATCGAGTTACTCGAGAAGAGCGCGTGGCTCAGACGAAACGAAAGCTCGCGCCCCATGAAACGGGTTTTGACCGTCTTGTGCGTCGTGAGGTGTACGACGTCCCCATCCCGGGCGTTGTTTTGTTCGTGTTCGCGCAGCTCGGTCGCTCCTCTGCCGACGTTGATTTTCGGATGATAGCTCAAACCTGCCTCGGCCTGCAACGCATTTGACTTCCGATACACCATCGATCATAGTTAACGCGTGAAAGGTACAACCGACCGGAAAATACACGTCGCTTTCCGGTTTCACGTGAACTTCTACCACTCGTACCGCGGCGACTCGCTCGATGAGCGCGGGATCGGGAAGGACATTCGGATAATCCGCGGAATCCTCGACGACCTCGACCGCCTGAACGCCGAAGGTTTTCCCGTACGCGGGACGTGGGACATCGAAAACTTCTTCAGCCTCGAGCGAATGATGCGTGAGTCAGCGCCCGAGCTGATCGAACGGATCCAACGGCGCGCCGACCCCGGCGACCGGCAGCGGCCGGCGGATGAGATCGAGCCGATGTCGTACAACAACGGGATCGTCTCGGCGTGCACGCGCGAGGAGTTCGCGCTTCAGATGAAGCTGCTCCGCAGCAATACCGAGCGGTCCGGCCTCGACGATCTGTTTTCGCGATGGGCACCGGTCGTGCGGCCGCAGGAGTGCATGTACACGCCGTCGTTTCTCGACCTCTATCCCGAACACGGGATCACCGCGATCAGCCTGTACTACAGCGCGGTGCCGTTCAACGCGTTCAGCACGTTCGTCGAGCCGCTCGCGCCCGAACACCGGTACAATCCGGTCACGCTCCGTAGCCGCTCGACGTCCGGTTCGATGACGTTGATTCCGTGTTACAACCACGGTGACATCGCCGACAACTACCTCTCGCTCAAGAGGTGGCTCAAGCGGATCAGGCAATACCAACGATCGATGGAGACGCCGCGTGACATGCTCGTCGTGATCGACATGGACGCCGACGACGAGTTCTGGGTAGGCATAGACACGCCGGTCGTCGCACGACTTCT
>REEC01000061.1 GCA_007695285.1 Spirochaetaceae bacterium
ACTCGTGGCAACCTCCCCCGCACCCACGAAGAACGAGCACAAAGAGCGCGCCGGTTGATATTGGGCGCGAAGCGGGGTATCGTATCGGTATGAGAAAAATCGGTCTGCTCGTTTGTTTTGGAATCATGACGGCTGTGGCAGTCGCTACCGTCTCGGCGCAGGACGTCGGACTCGGCGTCGGCGCCGGCATGACGCTACCGACGCGCGAAAGCGGAGCCCAGGAGTGGGACGCTGCGTTCAACTGGGGCTTCTACGTCAACATCCCGCTGCTCGCGACGTTCCACCTCTCGCCGTCGGCGGAGTTGTACAAGCTCGACGGGGCGTACGCGACCGATATTGCGCTCGCGTTCAAGTTCATGGTGCCGCTCAACAACCTCGCGGTCTACGCGGGTTTTGTCCCGGGCCTTACGGCATCGGGTACCACGACAAATGCACACGTTGGTGTGCTCGGCGGGGTGTCGTTCGATCTGATCAGCAATCTCGGCGCGTTCGCGCAGCTCAAGTACAAGAACCTGTTCGCCGATGAGCGGAACGTCCGTGTGTTTCACCTGAACGGCGGAGTGTTGTTTACATTCTGACTCGAGCGGAAGCGCGAATCGGTCTGCACATCGCCTTGAAACCTCGTCCGAGCGGTCGTATACTGTGCGCGGAGAGGTATAGGAATGGATGAATCGCGCGAGCGCAAAGCCGGAGACATGACGGGACAGTTCCTGATCTCAGGAACGGAACTCGTCGACCCGAACTTCTTCCGCACCGTAGTGCTCTTGATTCAACACGCCGCCGACGGCGCGATGGGGCTCGTCGTGAACCGACCCGCGGACGTCGAGCTCGGTTCGATCATCGAGATCTCAGGCGGCCCGGTCGCCGAGATCCCCGTGTTTGTCGGCGGCCCGGTCGAGCAACAGTACCTGTTCGTTCTGCACTCCGGCCTGACCGATCCGTATCCGCGCGAACAGAGTATCAACCCGGCTCCCGGCATTTTTTTCGAGCCCGCGACCGACCCGTTGATCGAGTACCTCTCGACAAACTGGCTCGCTCTGCCTGAAGGTGATCGGCCCGAGGTGAGGTTTTTCGCCGGATACTCCGGTTGGGCGCCGGGGCAACTCGAGGACGAGCTCGAATCCGGCTCATGGTTCACCCACGATGCGGCCGCGGAGATCGTGTTCCACCAGAACTCCGAACAAGGCTGGCGCGACGCGCTCCGTAAGAAAGGCGAGTTCTACCGAATAGTCGCCGATACCGGTTATACGCCGTCGATGAACTAGGCGGTGTTTCTGCGTATAGAGCGTAGCAGGCGCGTCGCTTGCCGACGAGCAGGTCGTGTGATATCGTCGTGAAGCATGAGAACAACCGAAGTATCCGAAGGCATCTTCCGCCTCTCGGCGAACGTTAAGGACATTCTTTTCGAAGGAATCTGGCCGATCCCGAACGGCGTCGCGATGAACTCGTACGTCGTCAAGGGCAAGAAGTGCGCGATAATCGACGGCGTGTGCGACTGGGACGGCGTGCCCGAGACGCTCTTCGCGCAGCTCGACGAGATGAACGTCAAACTCACCGATATCGATTACGTGATCGTGAATCACATGGAACCGGACCACTCGGGGTGGCTCCGCGCGTTCAAGGAAATCCGCGGCACGTTCACGATTTACTGTAGCGAGAAGGCAAAGCCGCTGCTCGAGGCGTTTTACGGGATCCACGACGACGTGCACGTCGTGAAGTCGGGCGATACGCTCGATCTCGGCGCGGGGCGTGTACTCGTGTTCCAGGATATCCCAAACGTGCACTGGCCCGAGACGATGGCCACGTACGACACGTTGAGCAAGACCCTTTTCCCGTGCGACGCGTTCGGTTCGTTCGGTAGCGTTTCCGACGACGCCCCGTACGACGACACGTTGACCGAAGAGCAGATCCAGTTCTTCGAGCGCGAGATGGAGCGGTACTACGCGAACATCGTCGCGGCGTTCTCTCACCCGACGAAACAGGCGATCGCGAAACTCGGCGGCATCGAGATCAAGACGATCGCGCCCGGGCACGGCATCGTCTGGAGGAAGGACCCGGGCCGCGTGATCCGCGACTACGTTCGCCTCGCGGAGTACGGAAACGGTCCCGCGAAACCCGAAGTGGCGGTGATCTGGGCGTCGATGTACGGCATGACCGAACTGGGCATAGCTCCGGTCGTCGAGGCGATCGAGGCCGAAGGTGTTCCGACGCACGTCTACCGCGTTCCCGAAACCGAGATGAGCTTCGTGCTCGACGCGGTCTGGAAGTGCTCGGGCGTCGTGCTCGCGATGCCGACGTACGAGTATAAAATCTTCCCGCCGATGTTCGCGGTGATCGATGAGATGTTCAAGAAACGGATCGTGCGGCGCAAGGCGTTTCGGTTCGGATCGTACGGCTGGTCGGGCGGAGCTCAGAAGGAACTCGACGAGACGATGGCGCGCCTGCGCGGCAAGTGGGACTTCATCGAGCCCGTCGAGTTCAAAGGCCGACCGACCGATGCCGACCTCGATCTGATCCGCGAACGCGGCAGAGAACTCGCGCGCGAAGTGAAGAGGTGGTGCCTCGCCGAAGGCGGCGCCGGATCGGCCGCCGAGTAGTGAGCCGCGCGACGCCTCACGGTGTGCAGCGCGCGGCAGGCGCTCTACCTCGCGTACTCGACGTACTGCTCGACGAGCCGGCGTGAGTCGCGCTGACGTTCCGGAAACGCCGAGGTCACGAGCGATTCAGCCGAGTCCGGCTCCGCGGCCGAGTCGGTGTACGCGTACGTGCGGTACCCGTCTTCGCGGATAGCCGAGAGCCTGAAAGCCGGTATGCTGCCGCGGCGCTCAGTCGTGTCGTCGTCGCTCGCAACGTCTTTCTCGTTTTCGGTCCACGCTTCGTACTCAGTCCAGTCCGCCTCGCGCGCGGACCGCATGACCGCGTCGAGATCCCAGCGCGCGATCACGTCGGATGCGTTCTCCGCGACGCGTCCGGACATCACAGTCATCGTGCTGCCGGAACCGTACGACGCGAACAACACGGACTTACCCTCTATTTGCTCGCCGATCTCACGGTACAGCCCACCGAGCGTGAACGCGGTCGTGAGGAAGAGCGAACCGGTGTAGATATTGCCGATTTCTGCAACCGCATCGAGACCGTGGTGAAACCCCCGCTCGACGAGAAAGGCGGCGGCTTCTTCCTCGTCGAGGCCGAGATACTTTCCGAGCAGATCGACCATCACGATCTCCGCGAGGTTACGGAACGGGGTGTGCAACGCGATGATGTCGGCTGCTCGTAACACTTCGGTCGGACTCTCGCCGATCCTTCGGCAGTGATCGAGAAACGCCTCTTCCATCGACTCCTTGTACACCTTCATCGAGTAGCTGCCCTTCACCATCGCGGTCGTCGAGCCGAGAGGCCGGAAGAAGTCGTCCTCGTTCCGGGAGCAGTATCCGAGCGTCGTGAGATCGAGTTCGAGCAGATCCGGGTCGGACGAGACGAGCAGGGCAACCGCACCGGCACCTTGCGTGACCTCGGCGGTCGAATGAGTTTGATATCGCGCGACGTCCGACGTCACGACGATCCCGGTCTCGTCATTGCGCCCGGCCGCGGACAGCAGCGCCGCGACGTTCAGCACTCCGAGAGTCCCGGCGGCGCACGCGTGCTGGACCTGAAAACTCGAGAGCGAACGAGGGATCGGCACCCCCGCGTCGGTCAACATTCCCTGCACGTACGCCGAGATCGGCTTGGAGTGGTCCACCCCACTTTCGGTTCCGACAACGAGATACCGCAGCGATTTCGGCTCAAACCCTGCGGAGTTGCGAATCAAGCCGTACGCGGCGGTCGCGGCCATGCTCGGTGTGTCCTCGGAAGGGGCAGGGAACCGGATCGCACGCTGACCGGTCACTCGGCATGCACGCTCGAGATGCCGTTCGAGCCGAGGGTCATCGCCTACCCTGCGCTCGACTAATTCGTCGATCCCAATTCTCGCCTCGGGCACGTACAAGAAAATGTCGCTGATTCCAACCGCGTTCTTTTTCATTTCTTTAATATAACACGTAGCGTGTTATCGGCAAGGAAAAACGACAAAAAAACTCACGTTCACTCGCAGAAACTCACCGCGAACTCGGCCGCTTCGCGCGCCGATGCGGCGTATCCGTCGGCGCCGATCCGCCGATGCTCGCCGGGGTCACGGTCGAAGACCGCACCCCCGACGATCAC
>REEC01000051.1 GCA_007695285.1 Spirochaetaceae bacterium
AGTTCAGCCACTGGATCAACCACATGTTCCGTGGCTCGCTTGAGTCGAGCGATATTGAGAAAGTCAGCCAATTAACGGAGGTGAAAACGATGTTGGCCGAAGTAGTCGAAAAGATCGAAAAGCGCGGAGAAGACCGCGGTAAACAGCAAGGCATACAACAGGGAATACAACAGGGAATGCAGCAAGGAATGCAGCAAGCCCGCCGGGAAGATGCACGCAAGATGCTGAAACGCGGATTCTCCGTTGCCGACATCGCCGACATCACCGGACTTTCTGAGCAGGAGATTCTCAGCTTGCGGCGAGACAGCGATTAACAGGAGGAGGCCGGCATCCGGATCACGCGGGCAGGAAGGCGGGCGTACGCATCCGTTTCTCAAAACCATCGTTAGGCATCTCGTCGTCTTTTCTGCTCTGTTGGTGCTGGTGACGGTGATCGTCTTTGTTTCCGGCCGATTCGTCGAGCTGCACCCCGACGCCTACCGCGACGGTCTTCTCAGCATCGTCTATGTCTACCCCGTCGTACTCCTTGTGGGCGGACTCTACGCCCTCGTCAGACGGGTGAGCCGTGGGAACCGCTCGATGACGCTGCACGGCTTCATACGCCGGTCTCGAGAGTGCGGCGTGCTCACGGGTATCGCCATCGTCTTCACCGTGATCACCGTCATTAACAACATCATGATGCTCACGGGCATCGACGCACCGAAGGAGGGGCTGTTCGCGTATCAGCACATGCTCGTCAGGATCGCGATCGTCACCGGCGCGATCACGATCGCGATGGCCAAGGAAACCGTGAGAGGGCTCCGAAGGTTTTTCAGTTTCTTTGCGAGCACCCTGACGACCAGGAAGGCACTGCTCGCCGAGCTGACTTCCGGTACCGTGCACGTCGTAACTCGTCGTCCATTCGAGGCGAGCGTGAAGAGCTTCACCGGCTTGACCTTCCTGATCTGCCTCGCCGCCGTCATCGCCTCCCCGTGGCGCGAGCCGGTCGGCGGCGCTCCGTTCTACATCGCGCTTCTCGCTCTCTACGGCGTATTGCTGATCGCGTTCGCGGGAATACGGTTCTTTCGAGCACGATCTACGTGACTTCGCCTTTCCGCCGTCAAGGCCACGCCGCCGCAAAAAAACCCTGCAAAAAAAACTTGACAGAATCAACCTCGATCGATACATTCCCACTTGATCATCGCCTTTGTTAGGTGAGGCTCCTGTACGGAAATACGCCGCTGCCCTGAAACGTCGACAGACGCCAAAGGGTTGAACAGGCAGGTTCGGGTTAAGGACCTGCATAACGCGGCTCACGGTACGCCGTACAGTGCCAAAGCTGAGACGAGGAAGGCGCTCTTCACGCACTGTGAAGCAAGGACCGGGTGCGCAACCGTCGCTTCGCAGGAAAGAGCCTTCTTCGGCCAGGCCGAGGAAGGCTTTTTTTTTCGATCGTGTCCGCGGTCATCCGCGAAACGGTCGCGAACGTCAGACGCCGGCATCTACGGCGTGCGTTGCACGCCGAATCCACGCGATGCCGTGGCAAGGGAGGACGAATGGACGCAGACCCTGACCCGTATCGTCAACCAACAATGCTCCGCCGGCGTCGGTCCGAAGCGCTCCCCCGTCTGAACGTCTCACAGTAGCGTCATCGGGTCGCTCGTCCACCGCACGGCGAAGGAAGGAGAACCCAAATGAGCAACGTAATTACATTTGCAGAGTACGCGGAGAAGCAGATCAGGGAGCGGAATCTGGAACCGCTCAAGGCCCGTCTACGGTCGATGACGGCCGGCGAGGTCATCGTCGGGTTGCGGAACGCGCGCGAGGCCGACCGACCGGTGGTGTTCCGGTTGCTGCCGAAGGACCTGGCAGCGACAGTGTTCGATCTGATGGACGTAGCGTGGCAGCGAGATATGGTGCAGTCGTTTACGAGCGACGAAGCCGTAGCTCTTCTCGCCGGGCTCGACCCGGACGATCGTGTCCATCTGCTGGACGAGCTTCCGGCCAAGGTCGCCAAGAGGCTGCTTGAGCAGTTACCAAGAGAGACGCGCGAGGCAACGGCGCGGTTGATGGGCTACGAGGACGGAACGGTCGGACGCATCATGTCACCGATACGGGTCGACGTGAAGAGCGACATGACCGTAGGCCAGGCGATCGAACGGATCCGGGTAAAAGCGAACGGCAACGCCCGCGAGATCACGACAGTGTACGTCACGAACGAGAGCCGGCAGCTCGACGGAACGCTCCCGTTAGGAGTGCTCGTCACCGCCGACGCGCAGACGTCGATCAAGGAGTTGGTGTCGAATGATGAATACGCCGCTGCAACAGTCCGAACCTTCGATGACCAGGAGCACGCGGCGCGGCTGCTCCAGCAGCTCGACGTGACCGAGCTGCCCGTTCTGGATCGCGAGAATCGCCTCGTGGGAGCCCTGACCGTCGACGACGCGATGGACGTGCTCCGCGAGGAGGTAACCGACGACATGTTCGACAAGGTTGGGTTGCTCGATCTGTCGACGCGCGAGTCCGACCGGAGCGACAGACTGATCAGCGGCGGGTTTTGGCACGCGTTCAAGGTTCGCATTCCGTTCCTTCTGATAACGTTGGCCGGTGGTATCGCGGCCGGCGTCGTCATCGACGCGTTCGAGGATATTCTCACGGCGGTCGTCGCAACGGCGTTCTTCATCCCGGTCATCATGGACATGGGCGGCAACGTAGGGACCCAATCGTCGACGATCTTCACGCGGGCGATGGTCCTGGGGCAGATCAACCTTCGGCGCTTCATCGCGCACTGGGCAACCGAGGTTCTGAAGGGGTTCGGGATGGCGGTCGCGCTCGGCGCGATCGGCGGGGTGGTAGCGGCGCTGTGGCAGGGCATTCCGATGCTCGGCCTCGCGGTTGGTGTCTCGCTGACGCTTGTCATCACGCTCGGGGTGGCGCTCGGCTTTCTGGTGCCGTTCGTGTTGATCAAGCTCGGCTTCGATCAAGCGGCCGGTGCCGATCCGATCATCACGACGATCAAGGATATCACCGGATTGTTGATCTACTTCTTCGCCGTATCGCTTTTCCTCCCGCAGGTTCTGACGGCGATGTAACCCGACTACCTCTGCGGTTAACCCGGACGGCCGTCCGGCCGTCCGGAAAGGGGGGGTGTCGACGCCCATAGTTCCGCCGTCGATCGAAATTTTTCGCGCGCGGCGGCTTCTGCAGAGCCGATTACGCCTGCTCGGATCGGGTTCGCTTTTTTTTATCAACCACGATAGCCGCCGCGTGGCGGTGCAAGTATCTTCTCTTCCATGACACAGACTCCACACTCCAGGTATCTGGGTGCGGCTCTTGGGGCGTATATCGGCGATGCGCTTGCGATGCCCGCACACTGGTTCTACGACACCGATGACTTGAAGAGACGGTTCGGCCGGATCGACCGCTACCTCGCGCCGCCGCCCGAGCATCCCGGCAGTATACTGTGGCGGAGCGCGTACGCGCCTCGTGAGCCGGAGTTCGACATTTTGGGAGACCAGCGGAAATACTGGGGAAAGGAGGGCGTTCATTATCATCAATTCCTTGGTCCTGGCGAGAATACGCTCAATTTGAAACTTCTTCGTCTGGCACTCAGTCAGGTCGACGCCGATCGGGCATACGATAAGGCGCGGTTTTTGTCTGCTTATCAGCAGTTCATGCTCAATCCGGACGGGCACCGCGACACGTATGTGGAAGAGTGTCACCGCGGCTTCTTTGAAAACCTTCGAGCCGGACGCAAACCCGAAAAGGCGGCGGTCAAAGAGAAGCATATCGGCGGCATGGTGGCGGTCGTACCGCTGTACGCGGCGCTGCGGCGTCATGAATACTCCGATGCGGAGGCCCGACAAGCGGTGCTCTCTCATGTTGCGGTGACCCACGCCGGTCGGCAGGTTGCCGACGCCGCCGAGACGCTGCTTACCGTTGCGTCTGAGCTCCGGCACGGCGTCCCCCTGGAGCAGTCGCTGACGGTTCATCTGAATCGACAGGATCTGCCGTACCTTCAGGGTCCGATAATTCGGCACGCAGCGCTACCGCCGGAGCAGGTCCTGGGGCGGCTGTACAGTACCGCTTGTTATCTGGACGAGGCGCTGCCGGCAACGTTTTACTTGGCGCTCCGCTACGCCGATGATCCCGAGCAGGCGCTCATCGCCAATACCATGGCCGGCGGCGACAACTGCCATCGGGGCGCCGT
>REEC01000125.1 GCA_007695285.1 Spirochaetaceae bacterium
ACCTCTCGGTCCCGAACCGAGCGCGCTAGCCCCTGCGCTACAGCCCGAAAAAAACATCCCCGCGATTGCGGGGATCAGAACGGGAGCGACGGGGCTCGAACCCGCGACCTCCGGCTTGACAGGCCGGCGTGGTAACCAGCTCCACCACGCCCCCAACCGAACGCGGGTACTATAGCGGGTATCCGGTGCGAGTGTCAAGAACCCGGACGTTTGTTTTGCAGACGCGTGTCTGCGCTCCGACGAGGACGCAATCGTATGCGTTCATGAGTCTGAGGGATTCATGTTTTTCTCAGGTTTTCCGATGATTATACAAGTATGGTGGGCCCGGATGTGAAGCTATGATACGGCGGTATTTTTCCATTCTCCTGTGCATAACACTCCAGTGTTTGACGGCTGCGGTCGTGTTCGCCGAAGCGACGCACGTACTCCAGCGCGGCGAGACGGCGTACTCGGTGGCACGGCGGTACAACGTCCCGATCGAAAGGTTGCTCGAAGCGAACGGGATCTCCGATCCGACACGGCTCTCGGTCGGCACGCGCCTCGTGATTCCCGAGTCGTATCGGGTGGAAAAGAACGATACGCTGTGGAGCATCGCTCGGCGATACGGCATCACGGTTGACGAGCTGCGTCGCATGAACAACAAACGCGAGTCCGATGTCCTGCGCGTCGGCGAGTTGCTCGTGGTACCGCGCACCACGGAAGTCACACCCGAGCTTCCACCGGTGCGCGAACCGCAGGTGCCGACCGACACGAACGGAGCCGCTCCGGCGGACGCCGGCCCGTGGCCGCATCCGGGCCCACGTGAACGCATGGACGGGAAATTTCCCGGTATTGCGATCCGAGGAACCGGTGGTGATGAGATATTGAGCGTTTCTTCGGGTAGAGTTATTTACGCCGGGACGTACTCGACGTTCGGCCGGGTCGTGTTTGTGCAGTCCGTCGACGGGTTCATTTACGTGTACGGAGGAACGCACGAAGTCAGCGTCAAAGTCGGCGATCTCGTCCGCCCGGGAACGGTGATCGGCAAACTTGGATCCAATGGGGAAATCGCGTCGCGTGTCTACTTCAGCGTCTGGAAGGACGACGCGTACATCAATCCGGAAACGGCGCCACGTGGCTGAAAGCGAACGAATTTATCCGAATCTACGGGCCGGTACGAGCCGGTCAACGGACGGTGTACATGAAACGGCACACAGAGACTCTTGGTGAAAAACGGATGACTCACTCAATCAAAACGTACGCGGAGTTCGACGAGCCCGATCCTTTGGCGCTGTACCTGCGCCAGATCTCGGTTCACGCTTTGCTCTCCGCAACGGAAGAGCAGGCGATCGGCGAATCGATCCTCGAAATTCGCCAATCGATCGCGGAACTGTCAAAAAAGCGGGCCGAGTCAGAAATAACCGACGACGAGTTCATCCGTGCCCAACATCAGGCCGAAGAAAGGTTGCGCGCGGAGAAAAACCGGCTCATAAATGCAAATCTGCGGCTCGTCGTGTCGATCGCAAAAAAATACCAAAATCGGGGCCTCGGTTTACTCGATCTGATCGACGAAGGCAATATCGGTCTGATCGAAGCCGTTCAGAGATTTGACTACACACGCGGCTGCAGGTTCTCGACGTACGGAACATGGTGGATTCGGCAATCGATTATCAAGTCGCTCGCCGACAAAGGCCGCGTGATTCGGATCCCGGTGCACATGCTCAATACGATGAAGAAGTGCTTCTTCATCGCGAAGGAGCTAACGCAGGAGCTCGGACGCGATCCGACGGGCATCGAGATCTCCGAGTACCTTGCGATGTCGGTGTCGCGTTTGCGTGAGATCATGAGTTTGTCGCAGGAAACCACTTCGCTCGATATTACGGTCGATACGGACAACTTCACGAAACTTTCGGATTTGATCGAGGACGACCGATCGGAGCAGCCGTTCGATGTCGCGTTTCACTTGACGCTGCAAGACACACTTTCCGAGGTCTTGAAGCAACTAACCGATCGGGAGATGCGGATAATACAGCTCAGATTTGGACTCGACGGCGATGGTCCGTACACGCTCGAGGAGACCGGAAAATTCCTCGGGATTACGCGCGAACGCGTGCGACAGATACAGGAAAAGGCGCTCGAGAAACTCAGGCAGATCACGGTTATTCAAGAGTTTCAACAAACGTACGACTGAACACATGGCCGAAGAGATTTCGTCGGAACAAGAGATCGATCTGACAAATGAACGCGCGTGGATCCGGACGGTTTCCGATCCGCACGAAGGGATTGCGCTGTCGAAAGACGCGTATCGTCGCGCGTTGGAGACCGGTTACAACAAAGGCCAAGCCGCGGCACTATTGAATATCGGGTGGGGACACTGTTACACCGCACAGTACGAGAACGCCTTGACTTCGTTTCTTGACGCGCTCGATGTATTCCGGGGTGCACGCGACAGACGCGGTGAGACCTTTGCGACTCTCGCGATAGGGGTTGTTCATCACACGATCGGGCAGCTGAAAACCGCTCGCCGTCATTACGAGAAAAGCTTGAAAATCGCGCAAGAAATTCACGACCGCGACCGCGAAGCCGCCGCGATCAACAGCATCGGCGAGATCCGGCTCTCCGGCGGCGAGACGGAGAAGGCGCTCGAGGCGTTTGAGAGCGCAATCGCTATCGCTTCGCCCGACAACGCGGGGTTTCGTGCGTCGGTCATGATCAACCGCGCAACCGCGCTTCACTCGCTCGGACGTTCGGTAGACGCCGAAGGCGAACTGAGCCGAGCGCTCGCCTCGGCGCGGACGCTCGGGAATCGGGTCGGTGAAGCGAGAAGCCTCGTTGAATTGGGACGTTTTTTTCATGCGCAGCAACGGTGGGACGAAGCATACGACACGTATCGTGCGTGCGTAGGTGTGTGCGAAGAAAACGGAAATAAACTCGGTCTTGTGGCGTGTTTGAAACATCTCGGGGCGCTCCACCGTGACCGAGGCGAAGACGGTGAGTCGCTCGGGTGTTACGAGTACGCTATCGAGACAGCGACATCGATCGGCACACTCTCGAACGTTTGCGACTGTCTCTACGAGATCAGCGAGATTTACGAGAGACGCGGCGATTACCCACACGCGCTCGAGTATTCGCGGCGCTTTGCCGACGCGCAGCACGCGGTCATTACCTCCGAGACGACGAGCAAAGTCAAGACGCTGGTGCTTCAGCATGAGAAAGACTCTGTCGATCGGCAGTCGGAGATCTATCGCCTTAGAAACGTCGAGCTTGCGGAAGCGCACGCGAGGTTGTCTACGATCGTTCGTATCGGACGGGAGATAACTGCGAGTCTCGAGATCGGTCGTGTGGTCGCGACTTTGTATGCGGGAATACGCGAGGTTCTCGACGCACGGACCTTTGCGATTGGACTCGTCGATTCCGATAGCGGTGTGCTCGTGTATAAGTACGGGATCGAGAACGAACGGCCGGTCGAGCCGGTTTCGATTCCGCTCGATTCCGAAACGAGTTTCGGCGCGTACGTCGTGCGAACAAACTCGGAGGTCGTGTTCTCCGACTCGGACGTCGAAGCCGACCGCTTCGTGAAGAACTGGAACACGGGAAGATCCGGCAGAGTACGGTCCGGGTTGTATATGCCGCTGAACACCGGCAACACGACGATCGGTGTCGTCACGGTACAAAGCGAGCAGGTTAGTGCGTATGCGGACCATCACGTTGAGATAATCCGAGCTCTCGCGTCGTACGTCACGATCGCGATCGAGAACTCTCTTTTCGTCGAGAGGATAAACCAGCTCAACAGCGCGTTACAGAGCGAAAAAAACGACTTACAACGCGCGAATCGAGAGATCAAGCACATGGCGAACCACGACAACTTGACTGGGCTTCCGAATCGACGGCTCGTGATGGAGTTGCTGTCCGATTCGCTCGAAATGGCTCGACGGCGTGGGAACTTGGTCGGAGTCGTATTCCTCGATCTGGATAACTTCAAACCGATAAACGACACGTACGGCCACACCGTAGGCGACGGTGTGCTTGCGCAGGTGGCGAAACGCGTGTCCGATGCTCTGCGACAGTCGGATATCATCGCGCGTGTCGGTGGTGATGAGTTTATTGCAGTCGTACGAGATGTCGAGAGTCGGGACGCGGTCGAGACAGTCGTGAAAAAGATCCTCGCTGTGCTATCTGCACCGATCGAACTCGACGACGTGAAGTACCCTGTACACGCTAGTCTCGGGGTCGCCGTATTCCCGCACGACGCAGACCAAGTCGAGACCTTAATCACGCGTGCGGACGACGCGATGTATCGAGTAAAACAGCGCGAAAAGAACGGCTATTCGTTCTACGCAGACACCGAGGGGCTGTAGGAAGCGGCGCGATCGCGAACCTGATAATCGAGCATTTTGTCGCCCGAAAAAATGAAGCGACCGTGAACCTTTTTGCCTGCGAGGACCGCCGGAAGCCAGAACTCATCGTCGGCCCACATCCGGCGGTACGGGATCGACCGGAGCGCGCACGAGAAAGGGCGGGCTTCATCGGTTTCGATCGGCAAACCTGACCATCGAAACGCGACGTACACTGTCGCCGATAGCGAGTATCCGTCGGTAAACACGAAGTCGAGTCGACCGTGTTCGACCGGATCGATCGGAGCGATTCCGGTCTCTTCTATCGTTTCCCGAATCGCAGCGTCAACGGCACGTTCACCTCGATGGATGCGACCGCCCGGACCGTTGACCTTTCCGTGTCCGAGGCCACGTTTTTTGTGAATAAGCCAGATATGCGTTCGCGAACGGACAAAACAGAGTACAGCGGTGTCAACCGGGGTCCACGTGTTCCACGGATATGTTTTAACAAATGTGGGTTCGGGTAAGCATTGACGCATAAACTTCGATCTTGAACGTAGATTAGCAATAGTGATACTATGCCGTCAATCCTGGCGACCGCGATCGAACGTTGGTTCATTGGATTCGGCGAAGGGCGTCGGTACCGGCACAGGAAAACTGACAAAACAAGGGGACGACACATGCTGGGTTTCGTCGTTATCGCGGTCGCCGGAGCGTTATCGCTCGCTGCGGTGAACTTCTACGCAGTCAAACGCCTTGGTACCGGTACCGCTCTGATGCAAGAGATCGCCGGGGCTATCCAGGAAGGTTCGGACGCGTTTATTCGTCACGAGTATAAGGTTATTTTTTCTCTCGCGTTTTTCATTGCGATTTTACTCGGCGCCATAGTCGCCTGGTACACGGGCGTTGCGTTTATTCTCGGCGCAACGATGAGCGCGACCGCCGGATGGATCGGAATGAAGATTGCGACGATCGCGAACGTACGTGTGTCCAACCGTGCCCGCGAGACGTACAGCCTTGGGAGCACGCTCAAGGTAGCATTTCAAGGCGGAAGCGTGATGGGACTGAGCGTCGGCGGCTTTGCGCTATTGGGACTTGTAATCGTGTACGTTGTGTTCGGTCACATCCTTGGGCAGCTCAGGATCGAAAACCTGGTGATCATCACGAACTGGATGGGAGTCAATTTCATCCCGTTTACGATGACCGTTTCCGGTTACGCGTTGGGGTGTTCGATTATAGCGATGTTCGACCGCGTCGGCGGCGGCATTTACACAAAAGCGGCCGATATGGGTGCGGACCTCGTCGGAAAAACTGAAGCGCACATCCCGGAAGACGATCCACGAAACCCCGCGACGATCGCGGATAATGTCGGGGATAACGTGGGCGACGTCGCCGGACTCGGCGCCGACCTGCTCGAGAGTTACGTCGGAGCCTTGATTTCGGCGGTCGTTCTCGCAGCGTATCTGTACTACACAAACTCGCAATCGCCGAACCCGATATCTCCAGGGTTGACCGGGAAACTGATCAACTACCCGATCATGTTTGCAGGGGTCGGAGTTGTGTCGTGCATCTTTGGGATAATTTTCCTCACCGTCAAGAGAGTATCCGATCGGCCGCATCGCGAGCTTAACTTCGCGACGTGGAGTTCGGCGGCGCTTACGTTGATCGGTTCGGGCTTTGTGACGTACTTCTTCTTCCGGGGTGAAAACATCGCGCCGGTCGGATTCAACCTGGGCGTGTTCTCTCCGTGGTTGGCCGCCGTTCTCGGCATCATCGCGGGGATCTTGATCGGTCAGCTTGCCGAGTACTTCACCAGTTACGACTACGCTCCAACGCAAAAAATCTCCGCAGCCTCACGGGAAGGTACGGCCTTGACGATTACCGAGGGATTGGCGGTCGGCATGCAATCGACGTTTTTTCCGTTGATCGTGCTCGCGAGCGCAGTCATCGGTGCAAACGCGATCGCAGGGTTGTACGGCGTCGCGATGGCCGCGGTCGGTATGTTGTCTTTTGTCGTCGCTACCGTCTCGGTCGATACGTACGGTCCTATCGCAGACAACGCGGGTGGAATCAGCGAGATGTCAAAGCTTGACCCTCGGGTTCGTGAGATCACGGACAAGCTCGACTCGGTCGGCAATACCACCGCTGCGATCGGAAAAGGGTTCGCGATCGGATCGGCAGCGCTTGCCGCTTTGTCCCTCTTTGCGTCGTACTTGTACTCTCAGGCCGGGCCGGAAAACGTCGAAGGGCTTTTCGAGCTGGTACTGAACATGATCGATACTATGACGTTGGCCGGCGCGCTGGTCGGCGCTGCGCTTCCGTACCTTTTCTCGGGAATTTTGATCGAAGCGGTCGCGAAAGCCGCACGGAAAATGGTGCAGGAAGTCAGGCGCCAGTTCAAGGCAGACCCAAAAATCCTTACCGGAGAAAGCCGCCCGGACTACCGGTTGTGCATAGAAATCTCGTCGGCGGGGGCTCTCGCCGAGATGAAAAAACCTGCGTTGATCGCGGTGCTTTCGCCGATCGTGAGTGGTTTCGTTTTTGGACCGGCTTTTGTCGGTGGGCTTTTGATCGGGACGACGCTTTCGGCGATTATGCTCGCTCTGTTTACGGCCAACTCGGGTGGTGCGTGGGACAATGCGAAGAAGTACATCGAGGAAGGTCATCACGGGGGCAAAGGCTCGGAGGCGCACGCGGCGGGTGTCATCGGCGACACCGTCGGCGATCCGCTGAAGGATACCGTCGGGCCATCCTTGGATATTTTGATCAAGATCATGGCGGTTGTGTCGCTGATCATGGTTTCGATCTTCCAGCGTTATAACTTGTTGTCGTTGTTCCAGTGATCTCACCGAGACCTACGCGGTACGTCGCGTCGGAAAGGCAGCAGGATTGATGTTTTGAAAGGTACCGGGGGCGGCTCTTTGGAGCGTCCCCTGTATTTTTGTGAGGCGTAATGGCGGATCTTGACCCTACTTTGAGGAAGGCGGCGGAACTGATCGCCGAGATTTACAAGCAAAAACAGGAAGCCGTTCAGGCCGGCAAGTCTCCCCGCGGCGTCGTGATCGCCCCCGACGCGTACGATGCGATTCAGGAATACCGAAAAGCACTCGGCGAACTGGAAAATTCCTCTTCCGACTACATGGATAAGTACTCCATTTTCGGACTCGAATTTTTTATCGAGCCCGAGTCGTCGTGTCGCGTTCATTGAGGTTCATGGAATAGAACGCGCGACAGACGCCACGCGAGCCACGCGGTGCACAAAAAAACGCGCCGAGGGCAAACCCGATCGACGCGTCACGTTTCTCCCCCGGCTGGACTCGAACCAACGACCTAATGGTTAACAGCCATCCGCTCTACCGACTGAGCTACAGGGGAAAGCAATTTTCGTTCCATAATTTAGACAATTGGTCTCAGGGTGTCAAGTGCCGGTGTCGAATGTGTCGCTGATCCGTGTGAAACCGTTGCAGTAGCGACTCAATACTCTAGAGTCACGGAGAGTGGGAAACTCGCGCCGGCAGTAACCTCGAAGGGTTGCATTGCGAGGCAGACACTTCCGTGTGCGATCCAAAGACCGATGATTTCGAGACTCTCGCCGTCGACGGTGGCGACTCGATTGATCTCTTCGGCGTAGACGATATCCGCGAGTCGGATCTCGTAAAAAAAACGTGGTTGCTCGAGTGGATCGGGCAGGAAAAGGATCTTGTCGGAGTCGTACGGGTGTCTTCGCGGAGTTCCCGCGATGCGCGAGGCGTCCGTACTGCGCCTGCGGTCTCCGGCGTAACGAGTAACCTCAAAAAGCGGAACAGCTTCCAGAAAGTTTATCGTATTCATACCGCCATCCTCTGTACAGTCATTATAGCACGGGGCAGGCACTTTTTGAAGGGCGTCGACGACACGGACAGGCAAAAACCCGGGATCAGGCGGATGCGCGCGAGGCCCGTCGCAGATCGCGTGAAGGTTTCTCGGCGATGTAGGTCTTGACGGTTTGCAGCAGCGCGGGATCGGGCGCAAATGAAAGGCGAACGGTATCGGCGACGTCGACGATGTCAGCGTGAACGGTAATTACGGTCCGGCCGACTCGGAGCGACCCGTCGATGCTCTGCTGGGGGTCAATTCCCGACAGGAGCGACGGTGTATCCGGCACAAATGCCAGCCCCGACGCGGAGATATTTCGCACGCGTCCCTTCACCAGAGCGAGAGAAACCGGGTGATGAAAGATAAACTCTACTCTATCCTCGGTCTCGGGTTTCTGCCGTTTTTCTGCTCGGGAGTCGTGGACGGTTTTGTACCGCGACAGGATCGCCGTCAGGCGGGCGATCTGTTGGGAACCCGTGATATCGTCGGAAAGAATCGCGTTCACGCCGAGGTACTCGGCTTTTGCCGCGTCGTCATGGGAAAAGTTGGGTCCCGTGAAAACAATAAAAACGACACGAGTCATAGGATACGACCCGCGCACGAACGCGATTAACGACTTCCAATGGCGAGGAAAATCTTGGGCGTTAACGAAGATCGCATCGGGTTCGATCTCGTCGATGTTGTCCATCGCTTTGATCGGGTCCCAGTACTGAACGATCTCGGCCCCAAGCGGTTCGAGGTGCCGCTGGAGTACACGCTTCATGTCGTCGCGCTCCGAGATAAGGATGATCTTCATTGCCGCCAATCACTCCGTGCCCATATTCCGTACGGTGTATCCGGTAATGTACCATATTCCGGCGCGGCGGTGTAGCGTATACGTGTACCGTTTCAGTTCGGTGTACGTTGGGTACGTGAAGCGTTTGTCGACAATGACGGTGCCTTCGTCACGCCCATACGTCGTCCGTATGATCTCGTACGCCGACGGAGTGAACGTGATTTCCGGATCTTCGGTCCCCTCGCGAAGGCGCGTCCTGAAACGTTCGAGCGCCGCGCGGCGGTTCTCGTCGGAGAGCCGTAAGTACTCGCGCTCGCGCTGAGGCGCGCTCCGATAAAGCGCTTCGATATCGAGGTACAGAAAAAACCGCTCCCATCTCTCCGCACGCCGCGCGTCGATGGTGTAGGCGACGACTTCGTCGGGAGGGCGCGCGACGGCTCGCAGAATCTCTCCGGTCTCGTGATCGATGCGCGTCGCAATCTCTTCGGTTCGATCGATTGCCGGTCGTACCGACACCATCAAACGATCGGAGAGGATCGTCGCTGAGCGGTCCCGCGAGACGAGGTCCGGGTAGAAGACCGCCGATACGACGAACATACCCGACTCATCGATCGAGACATAACGCGAGAGATTTTCGACAAAGGAGAAACGTTCGCCGGGTTCGATAGCGACCTCGCGAAAATACACAGGTTGATTGCTGTTTCTCTGTGTGATAAAGTGCTCCGCGGGCGCGAGGCGCATGTTGGTCAGCGTTCGCACATCGAATTCCACGTTGAAGACACGGTTCTCCGCGAGCCGGAACCGGAAGGTTTGCGCAGAATCGTTCATGATCGTGACCAGAATCATTATGTCGCTTTCGGGGTAATAAATCGTCGTGTCGTATAGACGAATCGATACGTCCACGCCGTCGATGGCGACGGCAGATAAAGCGGTCACGACACCGACAAAAAAAACTATGAGTGTTATTCGGCGAGAACCTGCCATATCAACCCCTAAGATACTGACTCCCCGAGGAGATGTCACGCGCTGCGCGCCGGCGAAATTCGCATGAACGAACAATTCTACACCGAACTCGGGCGACGCTTGAAGCTTTACGATCCGTTCAAGCGCTGTCTCGCACGTATTATCGCACGTGACTTTCCGCTCGACATCGTCGGACCCCGCGGGGGCTTGGTTTCGGTTCTCACTTCGCTGTTCCAAGCGCGTGCAAACCGGCCCTTCTTGATTATCGTCCCGACCGACGTCGAAGCTGAGCAGCTTCTCACCGATCTCGAGACATTCGGTGCGTCACCGGCTTTTTTCCCGTGGTCCGGGACCGCTCCGTACGCACCTCCACCGCGAAACTCGACCGCCTTTGGGCGCCGATGCCGCGTACTAAACGATCTCGCGGCCGGTCGGGTGGAGATTGTGGTCGCTCCGTTGCGCGCCGCGATCTCACCTGTGCCGCCGCCGGAGTATCTTCGAGCCCGAACGATCGACCTTGTCGTCGGTGGGACGCTCGATCCAATTGCCGTTGCGGATCGGCTCACTACTTTCGGATACACGCGTGTTCCCCGCGTCTCGGTTCGTGGTGAGTTCGCGCTGCGCGGTGAGGTTCTCGATGTTTTCTGTCCGGGCGACGATCATCCGATTCGGACCGTTTTCGAGTTCGATACGGTCGAGGAGATTCGGAGTTTCGAGACGGGCTCGCAGTCGTCGGTGCAAAAGTACCGGAACGCGACGATCGTTCCGTGCCGTGAAGTGGTATGGGACCCGGAAACGATTGCCTCGTTCCAGGAGAATATCGCGAGTGCTCACGAGATCGACGCGGCGGTCCGTTCGGAAGTGCTTGAAAGTCTCACGACGCGAGGAACGTTCGACGGTGAGGAAGTCTATTATCCTCTCGTCGGGACGCGTTCGGCGTCGATACACGAGTACCTGCCCGAGCAGGGTGTCGTTGTGTACGTCGGGTTCGAAAAACTTGTCAATACCGCCGTGACGGTCGAAAAGGAATTCTCGGCCGCGTATCGTACCGTTCGCGTCGAGAAAAGGTATCCGCGTCCGGAGCGTTTAATACTTCCGGTTGACGACGTAACGAGCGTCGAGAGTCGGGCGATCCGGTTCCACTCACTGGTTCCCGAACAGAACGTCAAATCGGTCGTTTTCTCGTACGAACCCGCGCAGTCATACTTCGGAAACGTGACATTTCTGAAAGAAGAGCTCGGTGCTCTCGAGAAAGCCGGTTATACCGTCGCAGTGTACGCCGAGTCGGAGAGTCAGCGCATGCGCGTCGCGCATCTTCTGAACGATTTCTCGGTGATCGTCGTCGCGGACGGAATCTCAAGTGGTTTTGCGATCCCCGAGTTGAAGATCCGGGTAATCGCGGAGAACGAGATTTTTGGCCGTCGCAGACACGTTCCTCGTTCGGTTCACAAGACCGAAAGTGCCGCGATCGATACGTTTGTCGAGCTCGACGAGGGAGATTACGTCGTTCACGTCAGTTACGGAATCGGGCGATACTGCGGCATAAAGCGGATCGCCGCGGCCGGCAACGAACGCGATTACATTCAGCTCGAGTACGCCGGTGAAGAGTTCATCTACATTCCGATCGAGCAGGTGAACCTGATACAGCGGTACATCGGCCAGAGCGGAAACGCCCCGCGGCTCGATACGATCGGCGGAAAGAGCTGGGAGAACCGAAAGAGCAAGGTCAAGAAGAACGTCGAGGATCTCGCGGACCGGTTGATCGCGCTGTACTCGAGGAGGAAACGCGCGCAAGGGCACGCGTTTCCCGCCGACGCAGAGTGGCAGTACGACTTCGAGGCGACTTTCCCGTACGAAGAGACCGAGGACCAGCTTCAATGTATCGCCGACGTGAAGCACGATATGGAGGCTCCGATGCCGATGGATCGGCTCATCTGCGGCGACGTCGGATACGGCAAAACGGAGGTAGCCCTGCGCGCCGCGTTCAAAGCGGTCACGTCAGGGAAGCAAGTGGCGATTCTCGCTCCTACGACGATTCTCGCCGAACAGCACTACGAGACGTTTATCGAACGTGTTCAGCGGTTTCCTGTTCGCGTCGGAATGTTGTCGCGATTCGTCGCCAAGCCCGAACAGAAAGCAACCCTGACCGGGCTCGCCGACGGATCGGTGGAAGTTGTCGTCGGTACGCACCGTATTCTCCAGAAGGACGTGGATTTCCGGGACCTCGGCCTGATCGTCGTCGATGAAGAACAACGATTCGGAGTGAAAGACAAGGAACGGCTGAAAGAACTCAAAGCGTCGGTCGACTGTCTCACGTTAACCGCGACACCGATCCCCCGTACTCTACACATGGCACTGTTGAAAATCCGTGACATGTCCGTGTTGAAGACACCGCCGCACAACCGGCTTCCGATCGAGACGTTCATCCAGGAGTTCTCGGAGGAACTTGTCGCCGACGCGGTTCGGAAAGAAGTCGCGCGTGGTGGGCAGGTGTATTATCTCCACAATCGCATCGAGTCGCTCGACGAAATCCGCTCTTTCCTCGAGAAAATGCTGCCCGAAGTCATGGTCGAAACCGCTCACGGGAAAATGGCCGCGCACGAGCTCGAGAACATTATGCATAGGTTCATCCATGGTGGGTTTCACGTTCTCGTCGCGACGACCATAATCGAGAACGGGATCGATATTCCGAACGTCAACACAATTGTGATCGACCGGGCGGACATGTACGGAATATCGCAGCTCTACCAGCTCCGGGGGCGCGTCGGACGGTCCGACCGGCCGGCGTACGCGTATCTCTTTTACCCGGAACGCCGGGCTCTCTCGGAACTTGCGATGAAACGTCTGCAGATCATCTCCGACTACACCGAGCTTGGATCCGGGTTCAAGATAGCGCTGAAAGACATGGAAGTACGCGGTGCCGGGAACCTGCTCGGCGCCGAACAAAGCGGCGACATCCTCTCGGTCGGTTTCGACATGTACCTGCGGTTGCTCGATGAAGCGATGCGCAAGCGCGATGCGGATAGCGCCGACGCGGACGAACCTCCTGAAGTGTATCTCGAACTCGAGTATTCCGGGTTCATCCCAGATTCGTACATCGACACGCCGTCCGAAAAAATGGAAGTGTACAAAAAGATCGCTTCGATCGGAAACGAGGAGGAACTCGAAGCCGTGTACGCCGAAGTCGTCGACCGGTACGGTCCGTTACCCGACGAGGTATTGAGCCTGTTGTCACTCGCTGAGATTCGGATTATCGCACGAAAATTGTACATTTCTACCGTACGCGAGCGCGCCGGACGGACAACCGTCGAGTTCGGGCGAGTCGCGAAAGTCTCGGTTCAAAAGATACTCCGGTTGATCGAGACGAGCGGCGGAAAGGTTCGACTCGATCCGAAGAGCCCGAACGTACTCACGATGGACACCGGGACGGTCGGGTTGAAAGAAAAATCGGAATTTCTCCGCGGAAAGCTTTCGACACTTCTGTGAGTCTTGTGGTAAAATCATCAACCGTGCGGAAAAACACAGTAGATTTAATTTGGAGCATCGGAGAACTCTCGTCACTTTTCGAGCATAGTACGAACGTTGGGGGTTTCCTTCAGGACGTTGTCGATCGTATCGCGCGACACATGGAGTCCGACGTCTGCTCGATCTATCTATTCGATGAGAAGGACGATCAGCTTGTCCTGCGCGCGACGCGCGGCCTCAAGCCGGATTCGGTCGGAAAAGTCCGTCTATCTCTCGGAGAAGGCATCACCGGCAGTGCACTCAAGGAACTCAGACCGATCCGTGAAGCGCACGCGGAGAAAAACCCTCACTTTAAGTCGATTCCCGGAATCGATGAAGAGAAATACCGTTCGTTCCTTGCAGTTCCGATCAAACGTGGTCTCTCTCGCATCGGCGTAATGGTCCTGCAACATAGACGCGCCGATTATTTTACGATCGAAGATACACGAGCGATCCAGGCGATCGCGTCGCATCTCGCGGCTACCCTGGAGAACGCCGAGATCCTAATGGAGCTCCATCGTGTTGACTACGGTCCCGAAAAGGAGCGCGGCGCAGTCGAACCTATTCACGGAACAGTCAGTTCCGCGGGAATCGCGATCGGAACGGCCGTCGGAATTCGGACGGTCGGAGAGGGCGGTGAGTCGGTCGGCTACGACACGACTTCCGAGGCTCGTGAAGCGTACGAGTCGGCGTTAGGAAAGACCCGTTCGCAACTCGAGAGACTTCAAAACGAAGCGGGCGATCGGCTCGCCGACGTTGCGTCGCTGATTTTCAGTTCGCACTTGTTGATGCTGAAAGACGGTTCTTTTACCGGCAAGATGCAGTCGAAAATCGACGACGGCGTGTCGCCGGGCCAAGCCGTTCGAGCTGTCGTTCACGAGTACGTCACGTTGTTCTCGCGCAGCACGAACCCTCGCGTCCGGGAGAAGACCCAGGACGTGGAGGACCTCGGCCACCGCATATTGCGGAATCTCGAGGGCGCCGCCGATGCCGACGGCGATTATCGTGGACAGATCGTCGTCGCGAGAAACATCTTTCCATCGGAACTCCTGAAGATCGCGCTTCAGCACGTCGAGGGCGTCGTGTTGAACGAGGGCGGGGTCACTGCGCATATTTCGATTCTCGCACGTTCGCTCGAGGTTCCGCTTATTCTGGTCGGGGAATCAAATCTCTCGGAAATTCCGGACGGAACACTTTTGGTTCTCGACGGAGAACACGGAATGGTGTTCGTGCATCCGTCGGAAGAGCTCATCGAACGATATAGCGAAATTCTGGCAACACGAACACGCGTGTTGGCCACACCGGCCGCCATTCCCGACCGGACGGCGACCGCAGACGCAGTCCCGATCGAAGTTCACGCGAATATCAACATTCTCCGCGACGTCGAACACGCGATTCACGTAAAAGCGGAGGGAATAGGGCTTTACCGCAGCGAGTTCCCGTTCATCGTGCGAAACGATTTTCCGAGCGAAGAGGAACAGTACCGGATCTATCGTCGGATCGTGAAAGAGATGAACGGGAAAGAGGTTACTCTTCGGACTCTTGACGTCGGTGGCGACAAACTCCTGCCGAACGACTCGAACAACGAGTCGAATCCATTTCTTGGACTCCGTGGCATCAGGTTTTCGCTCTCGCATCCTGACATCTTCCGCGATCAACTCCGTGCGATGTTGCGCGCCGGTGCCGGAACTCGACTGCGCATCATGCTACCGATGGTTTCCTCGAAGGACGAGTTCCTCGCGACACGGGAGTTGATTCGCGAGTGTTCCGAACAGCTCTCGAGCGACGGCGTTGCTCACAACACATCACCGGAGCTCGGCACCATGATCGAGCTTCCCGCGGCCGTCGAAGCCGCCGAGACGCTCGCCGCGACTTCTGATTTTCTGAGCATCGGTACGAACGATCTCGTGATGTACCTGCTTGCGGTCGATCGCACGAACGAGCACGTCGGGAAGATGTACAAGCATCATCACCCGTCGGTCCTTCACGCGCTCAAACGAATCGTCGCTGCGGCGCGTGCGAATGACAAAGACGTCTCGATCTGCGGTGACGCGGCATCCGACGAGAGCCTTTTCCCGTTTCTCGTCGGGATTGGGCTGCGTAAGTTCAGCGTCGAGCCGCGTAATGTTCCTGTCTTAAAACGTGAGGTTCTCAAGATCGACACCCGAGAAGCATCCAAGACGGCAGAAAAATTGCTGTCGTTCACGACAATCCGCGAGATCGAGACATACCTGAATATTTGACCGAGCGACTCAAAATCGAGCGACTCACCACGGAAGGCGGACCATGCAGTCATTGAATAGGGGTATCCGGACGTACGCGTTGCGGACGATGAGAATGAGCGAGTTTCAGAAAAGGTCGCTCGCGGAGCTCAGCGAGCGGTACTGTGTCGCGTTTCGGCCGAGGCCGTACCATCCTGCCGAAGCGTTTGGACACGATCCGGTGGACCCGCCCGTCGAAGACGCGGAGTTTGTGCTCGAGATCGGCTTCGGAATGGGGGAGTCGTTCGTCGCGCTTGCCGAAGCCAACCCGGGAACAAACTATGTCGGAATCGAAGTCCACAAACCGGGCGTCGGTCGGGTACTCGGAGAACTCGAAAAGAGGGAGATCAAAAACGTTCGGATCGTGTGGCACGACGCGATCGAGACGGTCGGCGCGATGTTTGCGCCGCGGGTGTTCGCGGGTGTTCACATTTTTTTCCCCGACCCATGGCCGAAAAAACGGCACCATAAACGCAGGATGGTTCAGGACGGGTTCCCGGAGTTCATAGCGCCGATCGTGAAGCCGCACGGATACGTGTACATCGTCACCGATTGGGCCGAGTACGCCGAGCAGATCCTCGCCGTGTTCACGGGCAGCGAGTCTTTCGCGAATGAGTTTGGGGGATTTGCACCGCCGCGGCCGTGGCGCCCCGAAACTGCATTCGAGCGTAAGGCGCGCGCGGCCGGCCGGTCGGTGTACGAACTGTTCGTCGAGAGAACCTACGCGTGAGCGGCCTCAGCGGCCTCCTGCGATGCCTTAATCACGTCCTCGGCGATCTTGCCCGAGATCGGGCTGTAATGGTCAAAATCCATCTCGAAACCGCCGGTTCCCGACGTTATCGACTTGAGGTCGATCGAGTACCGCAGAAGCTCGGCTTGTGGAACCTGCGCTTTGATTTCGACAATCCCACCACCGACCGGTTCCTGTCCAAGCACACGACCTCGCCGTGCGCTTAGGTCCGAGAGAATATCTCCGACGTACTGCTCCTCGATGAATACGCTCAGGTGCACGATCGGTTCGAGTAATGTGGCCCCCGCGCGTCCCATCGCGTCGCGCAGAGCGCCTCGAGCGGCGAGTTTGAACGCCATTTCCGACGAGTCTACCGGGTGTTCCTTCCCGTCGAGCAGAGCGATCGAGACGTCGACCACCGGATAACCCGCGAGGATTCCCGATTCCATCGCTTCGTGGAATCCTTTCTCGATTCCGGGAATGAAGCCCCGCGAGACCGATCCCCCTTTGATCGCGTTCGTGAACTCGTAGTGTTTACCGCGTTCGATCGGTTTGACGTCGATCACGACGCGCCCGTACTGCCCGTGTCCGCCGGTCTGTTTCTTATGCGTATACTCGGCGTTCGCTGGTTTCGTTATCGTTTCCCGGTATGCAACTTTTGGGATTTTCGTCTCGATCTCGATTTTTTGCGCCTCGCGAACCTTGTCGAGGATCATGTTCAGGTGAACCTCTCCCATGGACGATATGACCGTCTCTTTGGTCTCAGGGTTGAAACGGATCATGAACGTCGGGTCTTCTTCCATCGCACGGTGCAGCAACTGCGCGAGTTTGTCTTCGTCTTTTTTGTTCACCGCTTCGATCGCGACCGAGTGCACGGGTTGCGGTAACTGCAGTGGTCTGAATCGTCTGGGCGCGTCCGACGTCGAGAACGAGTCATTCGTGTGCGCCAAGGTCATTTTTGAGAGAATTCCGATGTCACCGGCGACGAGTTCCGGCTGTTCGTCGAGTTTCTTTCCGGTTGCCGAGTAGATCTTGCCGATTTTGTCTTTTTTCTGCTCGCGAACGTTGTAGAAGTCAGTTTCTCCGTTGAGGATACCCGTCACAACCTTCACGTACGTGAGCTTGCCGGAAAACTGATCGATCGTCGTCTTGAAAGCAAAACCCGAGAACGGAGCGTCGGCGTTGATCGCGACTTTTTCTTCCTCGCCGGCGTCGTTGACGGTAATCTCATTCGTGCCGTTGGGTGACGGGGCCGCGAGCGCGACGAACTCGAGGAAAGACGCGACGCCCGAGTTCTGCAGCGCGGAGCCGCACATAACTGGAACGATTTTGTTCTCGCGAAGTGCTTGAGCGAGACCTCGTTTCATCTCCGCGGGGGACAGGTTCTCGTCCTCGAGGAACTTCTCCATGAGCTCGTCGTCACCTTCGGCAGCCGCTTCGATCAGCGCGGCGCGAGCTTCGTCGGCGGCCGTCTTGTACTCTTCCGGAATTTCCGTGGGAGTTTCGGAGGCGCCGGCGTCGGGAATCATGTACGCTTTCATCGTCACAAGATCGATGATCCCTTTGAAGTCGGCGCTATCGCCCATCGGTATCGTTACAGGAAACGCCGGGACCTTGAACTTCTCCCTGATATCCTCGAGCGCGGTCTGGAAATCGGCCCGTTCTTCCTCAAGCTTGTTCACGAAGATCATCCGCGGCATTTCCCGGGTATTCAAACGGCGCCAGAGTTTCAAAGTCTCGATCTGGACACCAGATCGCGCCGCGACGAGCAGAACCGCAGACTCGGTTGCGCGGAACGCGGCGACGACTTCACCAATGAAGTCAGGAGAGCCCGGCGTGTCGAGAATGTTTATTTTTGCGTCACTCCACGAAACGTGGGAGAGACTCGTCCGGATCGAGATCTTGTGCGCGATCTCCTCTTCTGTGAAGTCGCTTACCGTTTTTCCGGACTCGACGAGTTCGGCCTTCTTGATGACGCCTGCGCAAAAGAGAATCTGCTCAACGAAAGAGGTTTTGCCGGTTCCGCCGTGACCGGCAATTGCGATGTTGCGAATTTGTGCAGTCTGAGTGCTCATTCTCTGTCTCCTCGTTTTACAGTCTCAACCGATGCTGCGGATGAAGCTGCTGTGGTGTATTTGGGTTCGATCCTCCACTATACGGTCGCCGATTTGCTGTGTCAAGAAATTAATGTGAATTTGGCTCTATGTCTTCGGCGTGCAGCGGGCAAAGTGCGAAAACTCCATCGCGTATGTGCCACGGCCTTGCGTTTGGCTGCGAAGCGACGTCGAGTACCCGAACATTTTCTCCATCGGTGCTTCTCCTCTGATGTGTTCGACACCCGGCCGCGATTCGATACCGTGGATCAATCCTCCGCGCATCGTAATCGCCGAGATAACGTCACCGAGAAACTCCTTTGGACACATGACGTCAAGCCGCATGATCGGTTCGAGCAGAATTGGATCGGCAGCGCGGCACGCGTTGTCGAACCCCAGAGACCCCGCGGCCTCGAACGCGAATTCGGTCGCGGTAAGCTCGTTGTACCGTGCGTCGACGAGTATCACGCCGATATCGGTCGTCGGGTATCCGTACACGATTCCGGAACCGAATGCGCCTTCGACACCGCGTCGTACGGCTTCGATGAACTGCTCGGGAAGCAGCGAAGGTTTTACCTTCGACGCGAACTCATTTCCCGTCCCGCGTGGACGCGGTGCGACCTCGAGCGTAATCTCGGCGGCGTTCTCTTTATTCGCGATGACGCGCTGGAACTTCTCGGTGTGCGTCGCCGTGGCGCCGACCGATTCTCGGTACGTTACCTGCGGTCGGCCGACGCGCGCCGAGACCTTGAAGTCGTCGATGATCCGCGTTACGAGCACGTCGAGATGTAACTCCCCCATGCCGGAGATGATCAGCTGTCCGGTGTCGGTGTCCTCTTTCGTGATGAAAGTCGGGTCTTCTCGCGAGAGAATCGAGAGCACGTCTTTGAGCTTCTGTCGCTCCGAGAGCGTCTGTGGTTCGATCGCGACCGAAATGACGGGTTCCGGGAAGTGCATCCTCTCGAGAAGAATCGGCACGCCCTCGCTTCCGATCGTGTCGCCGGTCTGCGCGAGTTTGAAACCGACGACGACCGCGATGTCACCCGCGGTGATTTTGTCGATCTGCTCGGGGCGATTCGCGTGCATCCGGAGCAGACGGTTGATACGTTCGCGCTTTTTTTTATTGATATTGAAGATCGCGACCCCGGCCTTGATCGTCCCCGAGTAACAGCGGATGAAACAAAGCGATCCGGCCTCGCGGTCGGTTTGGATTTTGAACACGAGCGCAAGCGGCTGACCGTCGGGGTCGTGCGGGACCTCGACGTCGGCGTCTTTCTTCTGATGATGCGCGATAATCGGGGGAAGATCACCCGGCGCGGGCAGATATCGGATTATCGCGTCGATGAGCGGCTGCACACCGATGTTCTTGAGACTCGCACCGCAGAAGACCGGCTGGTGGACACGATCGATCGTGCCCCGGCGGATCGTCTCGTCGATCAGCTGAAGCGGCAGTTCTTCGCCTGAGAGGTACTTGTCGGTCAGTTCGTCGGACAGCGCGGTGAGCTGATCGAGCATCGTTTCGCGCCACTGTTCGGCGATCGGCCGGAGCTCGTCGCGGATCGGACGGGCATCGTACTCGGCGCCTTTTTTTTCGCTTCTCCAGTGGAACTCTTCCATCGTGCGAAGGTCGATGATCCCCTCGAACTCGCTCTCGCGTCCGATCGGGATCTGGACGACAAGCGGCGCGGCCACGAGTTTTTCCTTCATCTCATCGAGCACCGCAAAAAAATCCGCGCCGACGCGGTCCATCTTGTTCACGTAACAAATCCGCGGGACGCGGTAGCTGTTCGCTTGTCGCCACACGGTTTCCGACTGCGGTTCGACACCTCCGACCGCGCAGAAAATCCCGACGGCTCCGTCGAGCACGCGGAGCGAACGCTCAACCTCGGCCGTGAAGTCGACGTGTCCCGGCGTGTCGATGATGTTTATCTGATGATCCTTCCAGAAGCACGTCGTCGCGGCCGACGTGATCGTGATGCCGCGGTTCTGCTCCTGCGTCATCCAGTCCATCGTCGCCTCACCGTCGTCGACCTCTCCAATCCGGTGGCTCTTCCCGGTGTAAAAGAGAATTCTCTCGGTCGTGGTAGTTTTACCGGCATCGATGTGTGCCATTATCCCGATGTTGCGCATCCGTCCCGTCATGTTTGCTCCGTGTCCTTTATCTCGAATAACGTGGCGCGAATAGTACCACAAAAAGTCCGGCGTTTGAACACGCGAGCGTCGATATTGACATCGAGTACCGTGCGTGATAGCGTGACGCGCACGGGCGTTTAGCTCAGTGGGAGAGCGCCTGCCTTACAAGCAGGATGTCGGCGGTTCAAATCCGTCAACGCCCAAATCATCTTTCGTCGTCCACTTGCCGGTCATAAGGATCACGTCTTGAGCATTGTCGCGACCGCGTCCGGCGGTCTTGAAGAAGCTTTAAAAGCGGAACTCGCAGAACTCGGAATGTCCGGAATCACGATTCGCGGACGTACGGTCCGATTCGAAGGCGGAACGCGCGAGCTGTACCGCGCGAACGCGATGAGCCGCGTCGCGTCGCGGTTTCTCGTTCCGATAGCACGATTCAAGGCGACGAGCCGCGACGAGTTGTACGAAGCGGCTCGCGAGATTCCCTGGCATACTTTTATCGACCCCGACATGACGTTCAGCGTCGACTCGTGGGCACGGTCCGACGTGTGGCGCGACACGAGATTTCTCGCGCTCAAAGTCAAAGACGCGCTCGTCGACCGCGTGCGCGAAGTACGCGGCCGACGGCCGTCGGTCAACTCGACGTCGCCGGACTTGCACATCGAGGTTCACGCCGAAGACACAATGGTTACGATCTCGCGCGACTCGACCGGCGCGGGTCTGCACGTCCGCGGGTACCGGAACGAGACGGGCGAGGCACCGTTGCGCGAGAACATCGCGGCGGGGCTTGTGCGGCTCTCGGAGTACTCGCGCGACTCGGTCCTGATCGATCCGATGTGCGGCTCCGGTACGATCGCGATCGAGGCCGCTTTGATCGCGCGTTCGGTTCCGCCCGGCATCCTGCGTAGATCATGGGCGTTCATGCGGTGGAAGGACTTTGATCCGGTCGTGTGGAGCTCGGTCCGGCGCGAGATGGAAGACGTGATGGCCGAATCTCGGTCGCTGCCGGTCGCACCGATCATCGCCGCCGACCGTGACTCGGCCGTTCTTTCGGTCGCGAAACGAAATGCATCACGAGCCGGAGTCGGTGAGTTGATCGAGTTCCGCAAAGAGGACCTCTCGTGGTCGGTCGCCGGAGCGCGTGAGAGGCATCGAGATCACCTCGGAAAAAATCCGGTCATCGTGATGAACCCGCCGTACGGCGAGAGGATGACCGAGAACGAGATAACGTCGACGTATACCGCGATCGGCGACACGTTGAAACGACACGGCGCGGGGTTCACCGCGTGGATTCTGACCGGCTCCAAGGAAGGCGTGAAGTCGATCGGGCTGCGCGCCTCGCGGAGGCACCCGATCATGAACGGCGGGATCGATTGCCGATTCCTCAAGTACGAGCTGTACGAGGGGACCGGCGCCGATTCGACGGAGGACCAATGAAAAACGATTCTTCCCCGAGCCCGATTACGGGATTTCTCGACGCGTCGGTCACGCCGTACCACACCGCCGCGGCGATCGTCGACCGGCTGAAAGACGCGGGTTTCACGGAACTCGACGAGCGCGAGCGCTGGGACGTCACCCCCGGCGCCGGGTACTTTGTGCGGCGGAACGGCTCGGCGGTGCTCGCGTTCGTGCCGGGGGCCAAGTCGCCGGCCGAAGTGGGCTTCCGGATCGTCGGAGCGCACACCGACAGCCCGGCGCTGAAGCTCAAAACCTCGGCCGAGTCCGACGCGCACGGGTACCGCGTGGTTCCGGTCGAGGTGTACGGTTCGCCGATCGTCTCGACGTGGCTCGACCGGGATCTCGTCGTCGCGGGACGACTCGTGACCGAACGCGACGGGGCGCTGCAGTCGGTACTCGCGCGCCTGCCGGGCACGCCCGCCCGCGTGCCGAATCTCGCGATTCACCTGAACCGGAACGTGAACGACGGCTTCAAGTACAACAACCAGGATCACCTTCGAGCGATCATCGGTGCTGCCGCGAGCGGCGAAAACACCGAGAGCGGAAAAGCCGATAACTCGAGCCGGCTCGTAGAAGCACTCGCTTCCGGGATTGGGGTCCCGGTCGATTCCGTTCGCGGCGCCGATGTATTCCTCACCGACGGGCAACCCGCGGCACGAACGGGGCTCGCTTCGGAGTTTCTCGTCTCCGGGCGAATCGATAACGCCGCGGGCTGTTTCACGACGCTTGAAGCGTTCCTTCGTTCACCACGCGGCGATTCGACGGCCGTCGCGTTTTTTGCCGACACCGAGGAGGTCGGAAGCAAGACGGCTACCGGCGCGGACTCGCCTTTCCTTCGCGATACCCTCGACCGGATCGTCGCGCTCGCGGGCGCCGGTGGGCCGGAAGAAGCGTTTCGCGCCCGCGCGCGCTCGATCGTCGTTTCGAACGACGCGACAAACGCGGTGCACCCGAACTTCGCCGAGAAACACGACTCGTCGTACCGCCCGGTCGCGAATCGTGGTCCGGTCGTGAAACTCAGCGCGCAGCACCGCTACGCGACGACCGGCGCGACGCACGGCTTTTTTGCCGACGCGTGCCGCGCCGCGGGTGTACCGGTGCAGGTGATCGTTCCGCGTTCGGACATCCCGAGCGGCAGTACGATCGGGCCGATGACCGCCGCGTGGACCGGTATCCCGACCGTCGACGTCGGAATTCCGATCATCGCGATGCACTCGATCCGCGAGACTGCGGGGTACGACGACATCGATTTCATGATCCGCGCTCTCGTCGGCTTTTACTCGTCGGACGTTCGAATCGACCCGTAGAAACACTTTCCCACCGACACGACTGAAAAAAAACCTACGCCGGAAACACGCCGGTCGAGAGATACCGGTCGCCGCGATCGCAGATGATCGTAACGATGACCGCGTTTCGTGTATTTGCGGCCGCGAGCTCGCGCGCGAGGCCGACCGCGACGTGAACATTGCCCCCTGACGAGATACCCGCAAAAATGCCCTCGACTGCTGCGAGCTCGCGCGTCGTGTTCTCGGCGTCGGCCTGCGACACGACGCGACGTTCGTCGATTCGCGTCTCGTCGTAGATCGCGGGCCGGTACTCGATCGGCCAGTCGCGTATCCCCGGTATGCCTCCCGCGGCGTCAGGCGCGACGCCGATAATCCGGACCGCGGGATTCTTTTCCTTGAGATACCGCGAACAGCCCATCAAGGTCCCGGTCGTGCCGGTCGACGCGACGAAGTGCGTGATCGTCCCGTCGGTGTCGTCCCAGATCTCGGGACCGGTCGATTCGTAGTGCGAGAGCGGATTGTCGGGATTCCCGAACTGGTCGAGAATCACGCCCTTGCCGTCGGCCTCGAGCTTGCGCGCGGTGTCGATCGCGGCTTCCATGCTGCCGTCGCGCGGCGTAAGGATCAACTCGGCGCCGTACGCTTTCATCGCCGCGCGGCGTTCGATGCTCATGTGTTCCGGCATCACGATGATCATTCGGTACCCGAGCACCGCGGCGGCCATCGCGAGAGCGATCCCGGTGTTTCCGCTCGTCGCTTCGATCAATGTATCGCCGGGTTTGATCCGGCCCGAACGCTGTGCGGAGCGGATCATCCAGCACGCGGGCCGGTCTTTCACGGAACCCGCCGGGTTGTTCCCTTCGAGTTTGCACAGCACCGTGACACCGTCCGGCGCGAGCCGGCGGAGTTCGACCAGAGGAGTACTTCCGATGCACTGTTCTATCGTCTTGACATTCATGCGATGATTGTAATTTGATCAATTGAAATACTCAAGATTGGGAGCGTGCGATGCGGGTTACTTTGGAAAGAGTAAACGACGCGGTGCATTTCCGCGCGACGAACGAGCAGGGCGTTTTGTTTGATATCGATGGGTCGCCGGAGATCGGTGGAACCGACGCCGGATTCCGGCCGATGCAGCTTGTGCTCGCGGCGGTCGCGTCGTGCTCGGCGATGGACGTCGTCACGATCCTGAAGAAACAGCGCCAGCGTGTCGACGACGTCCGGATCGAAGCGACCGGTGCCCGCGCGGAAGGCGTCTACCCGGCGCCGTTCCTCGAGATTCAACTCGATTACCATGTGGTCGGTGACGTCGATCCGGAAAAGGCGCGGAAGGCCGTCGAGCTCGGCGTCGATAAGTACTGTTCGGTCGCCGAGATGCTCCGGCCCGGTGTAAAGGTGAAACACACGTGCACGGTACTGCCGCGGAACGACGGAGCGGCGACATGAACGAAAGCTCCGGCCACGAGCGGCGCGGTTTTGAGACCGACGCGATCCGGATTCAGGCCGAGCGGAGCGTGCACCGTGAACACAGCGTTCCGGTGTACCTGACGTCGAGTTTTCTGTTCGACGACGCCGAGCACGGGAGAGCGCTTTTCGCCGAGGAAGCCGACGGCGCGATTTACTCGCGGTACAGCAATCCGAACGTCGACGAATTTGTCCGGAAGCTCTGCGTCATGGAGAACTGCGACGACGGTGTCGCGACCGCGACCGGCATGGCGGCGATGTTCGCGACGTTTGCGTCGTTCCTGAACGCCGGTGACCACGTCGTCGCCTCGCGCGCGGTGTTTGGATCGAGCCGGCAGATCCTGACGCGGATCCTGCCGAGGTGGGGGATCGAGCACACGTACGTGGATCCGACCGATCCCCGTGAATGGAAGCGCGCGGTGAAGCCGAACACAAAGATGTTTTTCGCCGAGACGCCGTCGAACCCGGGACTCGAGCTCGTGGACCTCGAGCAGGTCGGTGTACTCGCCGCCGAGAACAAGGCCCTGTTCGCGGTCGACAACTGCTTTGCGACGCCGTACATCCAGACGCCACGCGCATTCGGAGCCGACATCGTCGCACACTCGGCGACAAAACTCATCGACGGCCAGGGGCGCGTGCTCGGAGGCGCGGTTCTCGGGACCGAAAAAGCTATGGTCGAGGCCCGGTTTTTCGCGCGACAGACCGGCCCGGCGCTCTCTCCGTTCAACGCGTGGTTGTTGTCGAAGAGCCTCGAGACTCTGGGTGTGCGGCTCGACCGGCACTGCGCGAACGCGGCCGCGGTCGCCGAGTTCCTCGAGTCTCACCCGAAGGTCACGTGGGTTCGGTATCCGTTTCTCGCCTCTCATCCGCAATACGAGCTTGCGCGGAAACAGATGCGGCTCGGCGGCGCGCTCGTGACGTTTGAACTGTCCGGCGGAATAGACGGCGGCAAACGTTTCCTCGACGCGCTTCGGTTGTTTTCGCTCACGGCGAATCTTGGCGACACGCGCAGCATCGCGACGCATCCGGCTTCGACGACTCACTCGAAACTCACCGAACAAGAGCGCCTGGCTGTGAACATCACGCCCGGTACGGTCCGCCTGTCGGTCGGGATCGAAACGCTCGAGGACATCCTTACGGACCTCGACCGCGCACTCTCGTCGGTATAGGTCTGCGCGCGCGGCTCTTGCGACGGAGCGCCGAGTGCTTTATCATCGTGTTATTCCTAATTGAAACGACCTGGAGGCAGTATGGCTGACACGCCGAAACCCGTAGTCCTGATTGTGCGGGACGGATGGGGACGCAACCCGAACCCCGAACACGACGAGTACAACGCGGTGAAACTCGCGAAGACTCCGTGTAACGATCGATTGCTCGAAAAGTACCCGTGGACGACGATCCATACCTCGGGTGAAGACGTCGGCCTTCCCGACGGAACGATGGGCAACTCCGAGGTTGGCCACCAGAATCTCGGCGCCGGACGCGTCGTCGATCAGGAGTCGGTCCGCATCACAAAGGCGATTCGCACCGGCGAGTTTTTCGAGAACAAAAACCTTGTCGCGGGCATCGAGCGCGCGAAAAAAAACGGCCGCTGGGTTCACATCATGGGGATTGCGTCCGACGCGGGCGTACACGGGCTCATGGATCACCTGTACGCGTGTGTTGAGTTCTGCAAAAAACGCGATCACGAAAAAGTGGCGCTGCACATGTTCACCGACGGTCGCGACACCGGCCCGTACACCGGCATCGAGTACATCCGGCAGATCGAGCAGGAACTGGCGCGGATCGGCGTTGGAAAAGTAGTCTCGATTTCCGGTCGTTACTACGCGATGGACCGCGACAACCGCTGGGAACGCGTCAAACGCGCGTACGACATGCTGACCGGCCGTGCGGCCGAGCTCGATGCGTTCAAAAGCGCGAACGAGGCGATGCAGAACTACTACGACAACCCGACAAACGACAGCCAGAACGGCGATGAGTTCATCACGCCACGGTACGTCGGCGACGACTGGAAAGAGACGCGTATAACCGACGGCGACACGGTCGTGTTTTACAACTACCGCGGCGACCGCCCGCGCGAGATCATCCGGTCGTTTGTGATGGATCCATTCCTCGGTGCGGTGAAGGCGTCCCCGGACACCGGAGAGAAAGGCTTCGACCGCGGAAAAAAACTCGACGTCTTCTGGGTCACGATGACCGCGTACGAGACCGACCTGAACCAATACGTGAACGTCGCGTTCCCAAAACCGCCGAAGATGACGAACATCGGCGGCGAATACCTCGCGGAAAAAGGCTTGACGCAGTTCCGGTGCGCCGAGACCGAGAAATTCCCGCACGTCACGTTCTTCTTCAACGACTACCGCGACGAGCCGTTCGACGGAGAAGGCCGGGAGATGCCGCAGTCGCCGCAAGTCGGTACGTACGACCTGAAACCCGAGATGAGCGCCTACGAGGTCCGTGACGTCGTGCTGAAGCGAATCGAGGCCGCCGACTGCGAGGACTTCATCCTCGTGAACTTCGCGAACGGCGACATGGTCGGGCATACCGGCAAACTCGACGCGGCGATCAAAGCGTGCGAGACGGTCGACTCGTGCGTCGAAGCGGTCGTGAACGCGACGCTCGCGCGCGGCGGCAAGCTGATCGTGACGGCGGATCACGGAAACTCCGAGCAGATGTACGAGGAAAAAAACAAGAGCGCACACACCGCGCACACGACGTACGACGTCGATTGTATCATCGTCGACCCGGACCTCACCGACGCCGCGACCGGAAGCCGCGACCGACCATCGGAGAAACTCCGAAGCGGCGGCCGATTAGCCGACGTCTTCCCGACGGTGCTGAAGCTGATGGGTCTCGCGAAGCCCATGGAGATGACAGGGGAGTCGTTGGTGTGAAGAACGCGCTGATCGTAAGCTCGAGTCCAAACACCGACGGTTTGACCGCCGCGTGCGCGCGTGCAGCCGCCGACGGCTTGACCGCCGCGGGGGTTCGGTCGGATGAGATCCGGCTGACCGAGTATACCATCGGCGTATGCCTTCAATGCGCGAACGGGTGGGGGACGTGCCTCGGGCAGCACCGGTGCCAGGTCATCGACGACTTTCAGAGCCTGCACGAGCGCTTCTGTTCCGCCGAAACGATCGTGTTCGTGACGCCGGTATACTGGGGTGAGATGTCGGAGTCGATGAAGGCGTTCACCGACCGGCTGCGGCGGTGCGAGGCGACTCGGAGCGTCGACCGCGTACTCACGGGGCGCAAAGTGCTCGCGGTCGCGGCGGCCGGTGGCGGTGGCGGCGGAATCGTGACGTGCCTCGAGCAGATCGAGAGGCTTGTGTCGCACCTCGGCATGAAACGGTTCGACCTGATCGGTGTGACCCGGTGGACCCGCGAAGCCAAGCTCGCGGCGATAACGGGTTCGGCACGATTGCTCGGCGAGACGATGTCCGAAGAGACGACGTAACACGGAAAATCGGAATAAAAGGCGTGATATGAACAAGACACTTACGTGGAATTTCCCGCTGCGCCGAACGCACGCGGGTGTTCCGGTCGGGAACGGCCGGACCGGGTTGTTGATCTGGGGTGAAAACGAGAATCTGCGGCTCACGATCGGCCGCGCTGATCTCTGGGATCACCGCGGCGGTATGGCGTGGACCGCGAAGCAGAACTACCGCGATATACGCGCGTGCCTCGAGAACGACGACGCAGCCGGAATCGCCGCGATCTTCCGACCCGATACCGAAGGCCGGCCCGGCGTGCCTGCCCGCCCGAGTGTTCTCCCGCTCGGGCGGATCGACGTCAAACTGAAGACAGGATGCCGGCTCAAACGCGCAAAACTCGTGATGGGGAAGGGGCTCGTCGCGGTCGAGTACGACGACGGCGACGCGGAAAAAACGATTCATGTCGGGCTTCATCCTTCGGCGGATCGTGCGTGGATCCGCGGCACTCACGACGTCGCGGAGATCAATGCGGTTCCGTCGTGGCAGATCATGCGTGATAACCTCGCGGCGCTGAGCTTCGAAGAGCCGTCCGCGATCAGTTCCGACGGTGTCGAGGGATGGAGCTGGTCTCTGCCGACTGACCCCGGTGTTTTTGTCGCGTGGCATCGCGACGAGAGTTCCGACGTGGTGCCGATCGTCGTCGAGCGCTTCACGAACGAAGACCCGAGTACAGTCGCTCGTACGCTTCTTGCGGCGGCCGCTCCGTCGCGCGATGAGTCTGAAACGGTCGCGTGGTGGTACGCGTACTGGAAGACCGTTCCTCCGGTAGATCTCCCGAACCCCGTGGTACAGGAGATCTACGACTACGGCATGTACTGTTTCGCGGGACTGACGAATCCCGCAGGCGTCGCCGCGACTTTACAGGGGCCGTGGATTGAGGAGTACGCGTTTCCACCGTGGTCGAGCGACTACCACTTCAACATCAACGTTCAGATGTGTTACTCGCCCGCGTTTCGGTCCGGGCTTTTCGATCACTTGAAACCGTTGTTCGATCTCGTGTGGTCGTGGCGCGACCGGCTCCGCGAGAACGCGCGGAACTTCATCGGCATCGACGACGGCTACATGCTTCCCCACGCGGTCGACGACCGGTGTACGTGCATGGGGTCGTTCTGGACCGGCACGATCGATCACGCGTGCACCGCGTGGGTCGCGCAGATGATGTACGACTACGCCGATTACTCGGGCGACGTGGAGTTTCTGCGCGACGTCGCGTACCCGTTCATGCATGGCACGTTCGCCGTGTATCTCGCGATGCTCGAGCGGGATCCAAAAACCGACGGATTACGCCTTCCTGTGAGCGTTTCACCCGAGTATCGGGGCTCGGCGATGAACGCGTGGGGAGCAAACGCGAGTTTTCAGTTGGCCGCGCTTCATCGGCTCGCCGAAAACCTTCTCTCCGCTGCCGAACTTCTCGGCGAAAAACCCGAACACGAGTGGCGCGACACGATCGACCGCCTCCCGAAAGCGTGCGTGCAGTCGATCGGGCCGGACGGTGCACGCCGCGAGCGGATCATGCTCTGGGAAGGCGTCGACCTCGAAGAGAGCCACCGTCACCACTCGCACCTCGGGGGAATCGCTCCGTTCGACACGATCGACACCGCGGATCCCGCGTGGCGACCGATCGTAGAAAACTCGCTGCGTCACTGGATCGGGCAGGGCATGGGGCTCTGGTCGGGATGGTGCATGTCGTGGGCGTCGCAGCTCCACTCGCGCGTCGACAACGGCGACGGCGCGGAGTTACTGCTCGAGATCTGGCAGCGTGTCTTCACGAACGAGGGCCGCGGTTCGATGCACGACGTCGTGATGAACGGCTTCACTCTGATGGGCGCGTCGCCGATTCTCCGTGACTCCACGAACACGGTATCGACGTCGCGCGCGCGCGCGGCAACCGGAACACCGATTCTCGCCCAAGCCGAGCGAATGCAGATGGACGGCAGAATGGGCGGCGTCGCCGCGGTTCAAGAGATGCTCCTACACTCGCGCCGCGGTGTCTTGCACGTCTTCGCGGGCCTTCCGACCCACGCCGAATCCGCCTCGTTCGAGCGCATGCGCGCTCCGGGTGGTTTCCTCGTCTCCGCCTGGCACCGCCCCGAAGGCCGAACCGTCGAGATCACCGCGACGCGTGACGGAAACCTCTCGCTCGCCCCAGTCGCCGACCGCTACTCGGTCACGGTGAACGGCTCGGCGAAGGAAAACTTGCGGACAGGCGCGCTGGAAATACCGACGCGGACCGGCGATGTCGTGTGTGTTCGGTCTGTTCGGTGAAAACCAGGTCGATATCGGTAAATCGTGAATGATGAGGAGCGGCGATGACCTCTAAACGACTGATAGAAGAGATCGTGACGCGACCGGTGGACGAAAGGATCGCAGTCGCGGAATCAGTCCTGAAGAGCCTGAACGCACCTTATGCTGATTCCGACTCGGCGTGGGTGAAGATTGCCGAAAGGCGACGGCACGATCAGCACGAAGGACGGATTGAGTCAGTCCCACTCGAGGCCGTGAAGGAATCAGTGGCCCGCCGTTTTTCCTCGTGAATATTCGATTCCATCCTGAAGCCCAGTCCTCCGGGCCAAAAAAAGCCCGTGGGACACGATTCGCGGTCCACCGCCGGAAAACCAGGGGAAAACGCTGGTGTCTATCCGAGTCTTCCGGCAAGGCGTCCAAGTCAGGCCGGCCTTGAACCTCGGGAATCCATCGTGCATAGTGACTCGATGAGTTCTACCGACACGAAAAATACGACTGAAAGCAATCGGAACGGGCTTCCGCTGCTTCTTATCATTGCGACCGCGTACATCGCCGCGCTTCTGAACATTCAAGGCTTTGTCGCGATGATGCCGCTCGTGCAGGCGGAGTTCGGCATAACACGCGCGCAGGCAGGGTTGTACTCGAGCTTTTATTTTTTGAGCGCAACGATCATCGCGATATTCGCCGGGCGGATCGTTGACCGTATAGGATCGAAGGCGGGCATGCTGATAGGATGTTCTTCGATCGGTGCGATGATGGTTCTGCACGGAGTCGCGCCGACCTTCACCGTGATCCTCGGCTTCGCGTTCGTAACCGGAATCGGGTTCAGTCTGATTACGCCCGCGGTCAACAGCGCCGTGATCCGCAACGTTGCTCCGACAAAACGCGCGGGTTCGATGGGGATAGCGCACGGAGTCGGAGGCAGTGGAGCTCTGATCGGGACGATGGTGTTGCCGGCGCTCGGCGAGAGAGTCGGGTGGCGACCGGTGATGCTCGGGGCAGGGCTGCTCGCGATAGCGATCGGGGTGTTCATTCATGTGACGTTCGGGCGTTTTTCGGCGACGACGAGAACCACCGAGAACGCGAGCGACGCCGAGACAACCGGTTCGTTTACCGGAAGCATCGGCGCGCTTCTGTCACGACGCGCATTTCTCTGCGCGTGCATCATGGGGCTATCGTTCGGAATAAGCATCGCGTCGGTGACCGGACACTTTGCGCTTTTCATGAACCAGGACCTCGGGTACTCTCCCGCGCTCGCGGGGATCGGTCTCGGGGCGTTTCACATCGGCGGGATGCTCGGCCAACCGACATGGGGCGTCGTGAACGACAAAATGTACCGTGGCAGGCGGCACGCGGGCCTCTTCACGTTGGCGGTCTTAACCGGCATCACGGCTCTTGTGTTCGGTCTCGTCGTCGCGCGCGGCGGCGTCGGGTTTCCGTTAATCGTCGGACTCTCGTCTCTGATGGGGTTCTTTGTGCTCGGTACGCCGAGCCTGTACTTCACAACCGTGACCGAGATCGCGCCGATCGGGAGCGCCGGTATCGCGACCGGAGTCGCGCTCGTCTTTTCCCGAATCGGCGTCGTTCTTGCGCCGCCGATATTCGGGTACATCGCCGATATCACGGGCCGGTACGCGACGAGCTGGATCGTTCTCGCTGCAGCGGTCGTGGTGATCCCGGGGATAGCGATGCTCTGGCGGTCCGGGAAAGCCGGCTCATGACCGCCGACACCGTGTTCGTCAAAACGTAGACCGTGGTGTCGGCGGTTGATCCACTCTACCCATTTCCGGGACGACTCGCAGGTCGGTTACGCGCGGTTTTGTTTTTTCTCGCGCTTCTCGGCCTTTTTCTCTTTTTGAGTCTTCGCAGGTTTTTTCTTCTCTTCTTTTCGCGAGTCTCGTGTTTTCGCCATAGTATGTTTCTCCCATTCGATCGGTCGGACTGTGCCGAATTTAAGACGACTCAGTGTCCGGAGTCAAGTTGATTATTCCGAACGTCCGACCGGACTACCGGGCGGCCTGCACTTTCTCGATGATATCACGAAAGAAGCCGACAAAGTCGAAATCCACGTTCCTGTTGAGCGGATTTCCCCCGATCAAGTCGTTGTGGCTCAATCCGTCGAGCCCGTAGATTTCGTTCACCAGACCACCGAACTCGCCCCATTTCGCGGACTCGACCGGCACAAGGCCGTCGTTTGGCCCGGCTTCGTCGTATACCGCTTTCCCGATCGTTCTATACAAGAAATTCGGATAGTCTTCGCCGAGATCGGCGGCGTAGCTCAGGTAAAAGACGTCCGGATGATCCGGTGTGTCGGCGTTAAACTGTTCTAGATACTTAGGGGTGAGTTGGGACACCGCGGCCTCCGAGTCGGGATCGACGTCGCCGAGTAGCGTACCGACCGCGTTCGCGACCGCCGCGGCGATTATGCGCCCGCCGTCTCCCGAGTCGTCGATCAGAAACTCGGCAACGGGAGACCCCCTGTGCGGTGTCGAGAGAGTCGTGAGGCTCGCGACGTGCTCGGCCATGCCGAGGTGCGTTATCATGTATCGCGCCTCGAGACCACCTTTCGAGTGCGCGATGATATCGATTTTTTTGTGCTCGGGGTTCTCGGACAGATACGCGAGGATCTCATCGCGCATGACGCGGGCGTTGTCCTCGATCGTCGCGAACGCCTCTTTTGCCGTGATGATCGACGGAACGTCTATGAGCAGCAGATCCTCCTGGATCTCGCGCAATGAACCCATCAGGAAATCGACGTTCTGGTACGCGAGACCGTACGCAAGCAGAACCGGCCGGACCGTCGCTTCGCGTCCGGCAGGCTCGGCCGGCGCGGCGACGCGCGCTTCGGTACGCGCTTGCACCCCCGCGGCGAACGCGGGAGTACCGATCACGATACCGAGGCAGATAAAAACACACGTCGTGGTACGTCGAATCATCGTTTTCTCCGGTACGCCGTCGCGTTACTCGACAAGGAACGGTAGATTCGCGGTCGCGACGCGTTGGGAATCGTCGGTCACGTACGCGAACAGCCGGTACGCTCCGGGTTTCACGGGCGCCTCAAACTCGATACCGTCGCCGTGTGTTCTCTTGATCGCATTTTGAACCGCTTCAGGGCGCGGTTCAAAATCTCCGCCTTCGCCGACGACCGTCGCTTCGGGTAGAACTTCGGCCCGGATGAAAATCGGTGAGGAAGTAGGGGACGTCGTCGTTACCTCCGCTCGCGCCGATGCACCGGCCGTCAACTTAACGCCGTCGTACCGCGTCTTGCCGTCGATCGCGATTTCCGTCAGACGTGGTGCGCGCTGCTCGGGCCACGAGCCGGTCCAGACGTACTGCATTACGTCGATCGCCTCGGTCTGTTCGCCGGCTTCGGTGAATAAACCGTACCAGGTCGGCGTCCGTTCTTGTTTTTGTCCCCACAGAAAGACGTACGAGCCCATGCAGTTATCGGGATCACCGAGTACTGCCGCGGTGTACCTTTCGAGGATCGCGTCGGCCTTCTCGCTCGAAGTCTGTTCGATCGGCGCGTTCCACGGCGTGAGCGGTACTTCCCAATGGCCGGTCGCTCCCCACTCGGTAATCAGGTACGGTCCGGTGTACCCCGCAGCCGATATTTTCTCTTTCGCGTGTCCGACGTCGCCGTACATCTGAACCGACAAGAAATCGACGTCTTTGCACCGTGCGTTGAACTCGTCGACCACGGTCTTGTTCGCTCCGGCAAGCATCGTCGTCGCGGGGTGGTTACCGTCGAGTCCGTGGATCATCGTGGCGATTTCGTTCACTGCGTTCCAGACCGCGGGGTTCTTAGCGCCAAGATTCAGCTCGTTGCCGATGCCCCACGCGAGCAGCGCGGGATGGTTCTTGAACTCGCGAACCTGTGCGGCGAGCGTGTCGAGTTGCTGTTTGACCGCGTCCCGATCATCGTAATCAAAACCGTGACGCTCCCGCGCGACGTCCAGACCCATCAGGACTTTGAGACCGACCGCGTGCGCCTCGTCAAGAACCCTCATCGCGTTTTTTGTGCTCCACGTCCGGATCGAGTTGCCGCCGCGGCGTGCGAGAGTCTCTGTATGCCCGAAGCCGCCCCCGGCACCTTTCACAAAAAACGGTTCGCCGTCGACGGCGAGGCGGTGTTTACCGTCGATACGTTCAACCGCGACGCGCACGGGTGACGACGTGTTTGAGTTCTTATCCATGCGCGAATAATACCGTGACGGCGGTCACAACGCAAGCACAAGCCGCCCGCGTATCGGGCCGCGTGATTGCTTGCCATTATCCGGTCGTGTCGATACTCTTCCAACAAGGAGCCGAGCGTGGAAAAAACCGTACGGATCATGCCGTGCCTCGATATGCAGAACGGGCGCGTCGTAAAGGGCATTCGGTTCGTCGATATCGCCGACGCGGGTGACCCGGTCGCGTGCGCACGCGCGTACTGCGAGGCGGGCGCCGATGAAATCGCTCTTTTGGACATCACGGCGACGGTTGAAGGGCGCTCGACGATGCTCGATGTTGTCTCCCGTGTGGCTCGAGTCACGACGGTCCCGTTTACCGTCGGCGGAGGTATTTCCGATGTCGGGGCGGCCGCGGCGGTGATCGAGGCGGGAGCAAACCGAGTCTCGACGTCGAGCGCCGCGTTTCGGAAACCCGAGCTGATCCGCGAGCTCGTCCACGAACTCGGATCGGACGCGGTCACCGTCGCGATCGACGCGGACGTCAACCCCAAGCTCCCGTCGGGGTATGAGGTTTTCATCGACGGAGGCCGAACCGCAACCGGCGTCGACGCGGTCGAGTGGGCAAAAACCGTCGAGAGTTTCGGCGTGAACCTGATTCTCCCGACGAGCCGCGCGACCGACGGGGCACGAACGGGGTACGATCTTCCGTTGATCCGCTTGTTGAAGGACGCGGTATCGGCGGAGGTTGTCGCATCGGGCGGAGCCGGAACGATGGAGCATTTTCTCGAAGCCGCGCGGGCCGGTGCGACGGTTCTTCTCGCGGCTTCGGTCTTCCACTACCACGTAATCGATATTTCCGCGCTCAAGTCCTACCTCGACGCCGCGGGAGTTCCGGTCCGACTACACTAGCCCCCGCGTCGACACCGGCGGTAACGCAGCCTCGATTCGGTCTCGGTACGGCTCAAACCGCGGAGGAAGGATCAATTTTTCACCGAGCGTCTCGACGGGTTCGTCGATCGAAAACCCGGGGCCGTCGGTCGCGACTTCGAGCAAGGCTCCGCTCGGTTCGGTGAAGTAAATCGACTTGAACCAGAAACGGTCGATCACATCGGTCGGTCGTGCACCTGCCGATGTGATTCGCTCGCGCAGCGCGAGTTGTGAGTCGGAGTCGCGCGTACGCCACGCGACGTGATGCACGGTGCCGACGCCTTGAGTGCCGCGCGGTGCGTCGGGATCTACCGTGATGTCGATGCGTTGCCCCGCCGCGCCGTCGCCGACGACAAACCGCCTGAAACCATCGTGTTCGCTCGTTTCACGAAAGCCGAGAGCCGCCGACAAGAAGCGGGAAACCGGTTCGATATCACCGACGGTGATCCGGATTCCCGCGAGCGATCGTACCTGGTTTTCGGCCGCCACCGGCGATCCGGTCCATGGGGCGAACGGCAAACCGTCGTAAGACTCCGACTCGACGAGCGCAACCCGCATACCGTTCGGATCAACGAAGCTCAGCGTCGGTTCGCCGAATCGTTCTTCGGTGGAGATCGCGAGATTTTCCGCTCCGAACCGTGATTGTGACAGTCTTTCCAGCCAGAACCCGAGCGAGCCGGCGGGAACTCCGAGCGCGATCTCGCCCCATTGGCCGGCGCCCGCTCGAACCGGCGGCAGGTTCGGCCATGGGAAAAACGTCAGATCGGTACCGGGGTTGCCCACGCCGTCTGCGAAGAAAAGGTGATACGTGTCGGGGGAGTCCTGGTTCACCGACTTCTTTACGAGTCGCATGCCAAGGACCCCGACGTAGAACTCAACCGTTTTCTGTGGATCGCCCGAGACCGCGGTAATATGGTGGATTCCGGGAGTAGAGGCCGCGGCCGTTTCACGCTCGACGCCGGGAACATGTTTACTCATGACTTATTCACCTTTTACGCCCCGCCGGCCGATGTCGGCTTTACGCGAGGTCTTTCGCGAGCTGCTCGAGAAGCGGTTCGATGCGCTGAAGAGCGTCGTCGGGAACCGTCCAGTCGCCGGCCTGCGCTGTCTCGGTGATCTGCCCCGCGCGTCGTGCTCCGGCAATAGCCGAGGTGACTTCGGGGAGCCGGAGCACCCACGCGAGCGCGAGCTGAGCGGCGGTCCGGTCGTACTCGGCCGCGATTGCGCCGAGCTTCTCGACGAAAGCCGATATCGCGCTGAACTTCGGCTCGTTGAACATCGGATCTCGCCGTCGGTGATCGCTTTCGGGGAAGTTGGCGACGCGTTCCTTCGTAATCGCTCCCGTGAGCAGTCCTTTCTGCATCGGGCTGTACGCGACGACACCGATGCTGTTGGTTCGGCAGTACGGCAGCAACTCACTCTCGAACTCTCGGCGCAACATACTGTACGGCGGTTGAAGCGAAGCGACGGGGTGGATCGCGTGGATGCGGTCGAGCTGTGCGACCGAGAAGTTACAAACACCGGCGTACCGGATCGTGCCGGCGCGAACGTGCTTTGCGATCACTTCCCAGCCTTCTTCGATCTGCTCGTCGGGGTCGGGCCAGTGAATCTGGTAGAGATCGATCGTCTCGACGTCGAGTCGCTTGAGGCTGTCGGTGATCTCCTGTTCGATCCGGCCCGCCGAAGGATCACCACGAAGGCTGCCGTCCGAGCTCCAGTTGCGGCCGCACTTGGTCGCGACGTACGGCCTTTCGCTGCGCGGGACGTCGCGAAGCGCCCGCGCGACGACTTCTTCGGAGTGCCCGAGGCCGTACACCGCAGCCGTGTCGATCCAGTTGATCCCGGCCGAGACGGCCTCGCGGATCGCCGCGATCGAGTCGTTATCGTCCTGCGGGCCCCATCCCGCCTTCCATCCTCCGCCGCCGATCGCCCACGATCCGAATCCGATCGTTGTAAACTCCAGTTCGGTTGATCCCAGTTTTCTTTTTTTCATGGTTTCCCCCTCCGGTTACGGTAACCGGACCTCGTGTCGCGGCATCATCTCGGCTGTGCCGAACGTGCCCGGGAACGTGCCGTCCATCCACTCTTTCGGGTATCCGTGTTTGATCGGCATCGCTTCGGTAAGTTTCTCGACGTCGTCGGCCGGTAAGTCCCAGTCGCCCGCGACAAGGTTGTCCTCGATTTGTTTCACGCTCCGCGCGCCGACGATCGGGGCCGTGACACGATCGTCCGCGAGCAGCCACGCGAGCGCGACCTGCGCGGGCGTCTTGCCGTGTTTCTCGGCGGTCTCGACGACGCGTTCAACGAGCGCGAGAGACTCATCCCACCAGTACCGCGGCAGGTACAGTTTGGCCTGAACGCCGAAACGCGTGTCACCGGCCGGTGTCTCCTGGCCGCGATACTTACCCGTGAGCAGTCCACTCGCGAGTGGGCTCCAGCAGATCATGCCCATGCCCTGATCGTCGCACGCCGGCAGAATCTCGCGTTCGATGTCGCGCCGGACAAGGTTGTAGAGGTGTTGCGCGGAGATAAATCGTGTTGAACCCATCGAATCGGCGGCGGCGTTCGCCTTGACGATCTGCCACCCGTACAAATTGCTGCATCCGACGTATCGGACCTTTCCGGCTCTCACGAGGTCGTCGAGCGCCCGCATCGTCTCTTCGATCGGAGTTGTGGGGTCAGGACCGTGAATCTGGTACAGATCGATATAATCGAGGTTGAGCCGTTTCAGACTCGCCTCACACGCCTCGATGATATGTTTCCGGGACAAGCCACGCGCGTTGACCCCGGTGCCGGTTGGGAACCAGCACTTGGTCGCGAGCACGAGATTGTCGCGGCTCATCCCTTCGATCGCGTTTTTGAGCATCTCCTCCGAGACGCCCGCGCTGTAAAGATCGGCGGTATCGATGAAATTTCCACCCGCCTCGACGAATCGGCGCGTGATTTTGGTTGCCGCGTCCTGATCGCAACCCCACTCCTTGTTCCCGAACGTCATCGTCCCAAGGCAAACGCGCGATACCAACAGTCCGGATTTTCCGAGATATCTGTACTTCATGAAGGCCTCCTGTGAGTACATGTGTCTGGCGCGGAAATTGTAAAGAAAATACTTCGTGTAGGGAAGGCAGACGATTGGGCTACGAGGACTCGACGGAAATGTTGCCGTTCTTGTCCAAAACGCGATCGGGCGCATTTCCGAACGACCGAAACCGGTGTACAATGGGCCGAAATTCCGAACAAACATCGTCGAGGAGGATCACCATGAAACTCGATCCAGGAAAGATGTCCGATTGGGAGATCTCGGAAGCCGCGTCACAAGACGCGAAAACGGTACACGAGTTAGCCGAGAGTCTCGGTGTCCAGCCTGAGGAAGTTATTCCGTACGGTCCGATGTACGGTAAACTCGATTACCGGACAATTCTCGATCGGGTCGGGAGTTCGAACCGGGGAAAGTATATCGACGTCACCGCGATTACCCCGACTCCGCTCGGCGAAGGAAAAACTACGACGACGATCGGGCTCGTCGAAGGACTCGGAGCGCTCGGCAAGAGAGTAACCGGCGCGATTCGTCAGCCGTCGGGAGGGCCGACGTTTAACATCAAGGGATCCGGCGCCGGAGGCGGAATCGCGCAATGTATCCCGTTGACCGACCTGAGCCTCGGGCTCACCGGTGATATCGACGCGGTCACGAACGCGCATAACCTCGCGATGGTCGCCGTTACGAGCCGTCTTCAACACGAGTTCAACTACTCCGATAAACGGCTCGAACGCAGGGGGCTAAAACGGCTCGACATCGATCCGCGTAACCCGGCAATCGGTTGGGCTATAGACCTATGCGCGCAGGCACTGCGCGACATCGTGATAGGCAACGGAGGCTCGACGGACGGATTCATGATGAGGAGTGGTTTCCAGATCACGGTCTCATCGGAAATCATGGCGATTCTCGCGGTTGCGAGTGATCTCGCCGATTTCCGATCGCGTATCGCAAAGATGACGGTCGCGTACGATAAGCGCGGCAATGCGGTCTCCGCGGCCGACCTCGAAGTCGACGGCGCGATGACCGCGATCATGGCGCGCGCCATCAACCCGAACCTCATGCAGACGGCCGAGGGGCAGCCGGTGTTCGTGCACGCCGGCCCTTTTGCGAACATATCGATCGGGCAGTCTTCGATCGTCGCCGACCGACTCGGTCTTGCGCTTTCGGATTACCACGTGACCGAAAGCGGGTTCGGTGCGGACATCGGATTTGAAAAGTTCTGGAACCTCAAATGCCGCATGAGCGGGCTCGCTCCCGATGCTGCGGTCATCGTGTGCACTATTCGTGCGCTGAAACTGCACGGTGGCGGACCGGATGCGCAACCCGGAAAGAAGCTCGACCGGGTGTATCGTGAAAAAAACGTCGAGCTCGTCGAGCGAGGGGTCGAAAATCTGCTCGCGCACATCGAAACGGTCAAGAAGAGCGGGATTACGCCGGTCGTGTGTCTGAACCATTTCGTGACCGACGACGATGACGAGATTCGGGTCGTTCGAGAGGCCGCGTCGTCCGGCGGCGCACGCATGGCCGTCGGACGGCACTGGCAGAGCGGTGGTGAAGGAGCCCGCGAGCTCGCCGAAGCGGTCATCGACGCAACGCAGGAGAACACGAAGTTCTCGTACTTATACTCATCGGACTCGAGTATAAAGCAGCGAATCGAGACGATAGCTCGTGAGGTGTACGGGGCGTCCGGCGTCGAGTACTCGGCACCGGCCGAACAGCGCATAAAAGCCGTCTCGGCAGATCCGACCACGAACGCGTACGGAGTGTGCATCGTAAAGACACACTTGAGCCTCTCAGCCGACCCGACCGCGAAAGGGCGGCCGGTCGGATGGACTCTTCCTGTTCGCGACATTTTTGTGTATAACGGCGCCGAGCTTATCGTCCCCGTCGCGGGTGAGATTAAGCTCATGCCCGGCACCGGATCCGATCCTTCGTACCGCCGAATCGACGTCGACGTGAAAACCGGCCGAGTCACGGGGCTATCGTGATGATACGACTCGGTGGACCGGTATACGGCTACGACGGTGATCCCGACAAATGGGCGTCCGCGGTTAAGGCAAAGAAATACACCGCCGCGGTCTGTCCGGTCGATACGACCGCGGACGACTCGATCGTCGCGCGATTCGCCGAGACTGCCCGGCGGGAAAGAATTGTGATCGCCGAGGTCGGTGCCTGGAGCAATCCATTGAGCCCTGACATCGCGACGCGCCGCGCAGCGATCGAAAAATGCACCGAGAGCCTTCGACTCGCCGATGAGATCGGCGCTCTGTGTTGCGTGAATATCGCGGGTTCGCGCGGGGACAAATGGGACGGGCCGTCGGAGTTGGACATGCTCGAAGAAACGTTCGAGATGATCGTCGAGACCGTGCGATCGATTATCGACGCGGTCAAGCCGAAACGGACCCGGTACGCGATCGAGGCGATGCCGTGGATGTATCCCGACTCGCCGGAGTGTTACGATTCGCTGCTTAAGGCGATCGACCGCGAGGCATCGGGAGTTCATCTCGATCCGGTAAACATGATCAACTCTCCGTCGCGTTACTTCAACAACGCCGCGTTTCTCAAAGGTTGTTTCTCGGTTCTCGGCGCCCGGATCGTGTCGTGCCACGCAAAAGACATCATTCTCGGTCCGGAACTCACGGTTCACCTTGACGAGTGCGCCCCCGGTCTCGGACACCTTCGATACGATGTGTATCTGTCGGAGCTCACGCGGCTCGGTCGTGATGTTCCCTTGATCCTCGAACATCTCCAAACCGAGACCGAGTACGACGCGGCGGCGGAGTATGTCCGTCGCGTCGCCGATGCGAATGGTATCGATCTGTAGGTCGCGACAGTCAGGGAGGCTGATCCGTTATGAGATGCGATGATGTCCTGACATGGAGAACGCGCGACGGTGAGACCGTGTTCGCGTGGCATCGCGGCGCCGAGCATCGTGCACGAGCAGCACTCTGTCTTGTTCATGGGATAGGAGAGCACTCCGGACGGTACGAAGAAGTTGTCGGCAAATTCAACGCGGCCGGGATCTCGGTATACTCGTTTGATCTGCGTGGCCACGGCGAGTCGGGTGGAAGACGCGGCCATACGCCGTCGTACGCAAGCCTTCTCGACGATCTCGCCCGGATCATCGAGAAGGCTCGCGGAGCGGAAGGCGAAACGTGTCCTGTCTTTGTGTGGGGCCACAGCATGGGTGGGAACATCGCGCTCAACCACGCGCTGCTCCGCAACCCGCCGATCGCGGGCTTGGTCGTGACGGCGCCGTACCTCCGGCTCGGATTTGAACCGTCGAAACTCGATACTTTGCTCGCGCGATTCATGAACGTGATCGCCCCGAGGTACAGTATCGAGACGGCGCTCGATACGGATGCGCTTTCGCGTGTTCCCGGCGTCGGCGAGGCGTACCGGGCAGACCCACTCACGCACGGTTTCGTTTCCGCGCGATGGTTCGTCACGGCGCAGAAGGCGGCAGCCTTCGCGCTCTCACACGCCGCGGAGTTACGATACCCGCTTCTCTTGATGCACGGCAACGCAGACAGGATCACGTCGGTCGGCGGTTCGCGCGAGTTTGCGGCATCGCTCGGTGATCGGTGTACGTACCGTGAGTTTGACGGCGCGTACCATGAACTGCACAACGATACCGTGAAGGACGAGGCGTACCGCGAAATTCTGTCGTTCATAGAACGCGTGAGCGCGCTTCCGTCCGTACACGCGCCTTAACTGCCGGATTGTCCAACGCGGATGTTTCTGCGATGATGCGTTGATATGAACATTGGACTCATCGGTCTCCGGAAATCGGGGAAAACAACTATCTTCAACGCATTGACGGGGCGTGCCGAGGAAGTCTCGGAGTACGTTACTCAGAAAATGGAGCCGAACATGGCCGTTGTCGACGTGCTCGATCCTCGCGTTACCGAACTTTCGGCGATGTATCAACCGAAGAAGACCGTGTACGCGAACATCGAGGTTGTCGATTTCGCCGGGCTTTCAGCGGGAGCAGCCGAACACGGTGTATTCTCCGGTGAAGCGATGGCGCGAGTGAAGACCACGGACGCTCTCGCGATCGTGTTGCGAAACTACACCGATCCCGTCGTCGACGAGACGTACGGAACGCCGAATCCGGCGGCGGATATCGAGAGTATCACGACCGAGCTGATTCTCGCCGACCAGATCGTCGCCGAGCGTCGTCTCGAGCGAATTCGGTCGGATTTGAAGCGGGGCAAAAAAACGCCGACGCTCGCGGCTGAAGAGAAAACGATCGAACGCCTCGTCGCGCGGCTCAACGACGGACTGCCTGTCGCCGGCATCGAGCTTACCGAAGAAGAGAACCGTCTGATTTCGGGATTCCAGTTCGTCTCGGCAAAACCCGTTTTTGTCGTGCTCAACTCGAGCGAAGACCGATACGGCAAGTCGGCCGAGTTCATCGAGTCGCTTTCAGGAAAGCACGACGTCGTCGAGTTTGCCGGGAAGTTCGAGATGGAGCTCACGAACATCGACGACGCAGACGAACGCCAGGTCTTCATGGACGATATCGGGATTACCGAATCGGCGATATCGCGGCTCACGACGTTTGCGTACGAGAAACTCGGGTATATCAGTTTTTTCACCGTCGGATCGGACGAAGTGCGCGCGTGGACGATTCGTGTCGGCGAGACCGCACTCGACGCGGCAGGAACGATCCACTCCGACCTTGCGCGCGGTTTCATCCGCGCCGAGGTTTTTTCGTACGAAGACGTGATCAACTTAGGATCCGAGAAAGCGGTCAAGGAAAAAGGGAAGTTCCGTCTCGAAGGTAAGTCGTACGTCGTCCACGACGGGGACATCCTTCACGTTCGCTTCAGCGTGTGACGTTCAGTTCTCGCGCGTACACGACCTTGCCGCCGACCACCGTATAGAGTACCTCGGTATCACGGATCTTTGCGGGATCGATCGAGGTTATGTCGTGGCTTAAGACCGTGAAATCCGCGACCTTGCCGGGCGTAATCGAGCCTTTGATCTCGTCGGTTCCCTCCGCGTACGCGCTCTCGATCGTGTAACACCGTAATGCCTCATCGGCGGTAATGCGTTCGGGGCTCGTCCGATTCACGGCCATATGGATTATCTCGATCGGCTTGTAGACGCGTTCGCCGGGGTAATCGGAGCCGAACGAAAGACGGACACCCGCGTCGATCAAAGACCGATACGGGTACGCCGATCGAGCCCTCTCGGTTCCTAGTAACCCGATGTCCTTGTCCGGGTCGGTCAAAGCCGCCGGCTGCGCCGAGATCAGGAGCCCGAGGTCGCGTATGCGCGCGATGTCGGACGGCGAGATCAGTTGGGCGTGCTCGACTCGAACCGATCGCCGAACGCGTATGCCTTTTTGTGTGAGCATCTCGGCGGCATCGCATATCTCTCGGACCGCTCGGTCTCCTATCGCATGAATCGCACACGACCGGCCGAGCCGGAGGTGGGGTTTGATTTTCTTGGCGATCTGAGTCGCCGACTTCCCGCTTCCCGAATTTCCATTCTCATCGGCGTACGGTTCGATGAGCCAGGCAGAACGACTCGAGAAAGCGCCGTCGGCGAAGAACTTGACGGGACCGCGACGGTACCATTCCGAGTTGAATTTCTTCATCCGGAACAACTCGTTCATCACGAACGACTCACCGTACGACCAACACGATAACCGGCATGTCAGTTCACCCGCGGCGTGCATACGACGGATCGCCGCGAGTGTTTGCGGGAGCCACGTATTGTCCTGAACCGATGTCACTCCCGCCGCGCGCAACGCCGCGAGCGCCGCGCGCAACGCCGTAGTGTTGAATCGCGGGTCCGTGAGGCGTTTGAAGTAGAACTTTCGGATCCGGGGATGTGCCGCGGGTTCGCGCAAGACGCCGGTCGGTTCTCCGTCCGGATCTTTCACAACAGTGCCCCCAGGCCAGTCGGGTGTTGTGCGGTCTATGCGAAAAAACTCGAGCGCGCGAGAGTTCAGCCACGCGGCGTGTCCTGAGAATTGAGTAAGCAGAACCGGCGTGTCCGGGTATGCTTCATCGAGAAAGCGGCGATGGGGATGAGGACAGGAAGTGTAGTCCCACATCGAGCCGTACACCCATTCGTTCGGTCGCTGGTCTCCGTAAAACTCGCGTAGGGCAGCGATGATCTCCGGCGTGTCGAGTCCGACAAGGCGTACTCTGTTTTCCTGGTCCCCCATGTGAACGACATGAATGTGATTGTCGTGAAAGCCGGGAATCAACGTTGCGCCGTGAAGGTCGAGTACCTCGTGTTTCCGTCCACCGGCGGCGTGTCTGGACGCATCCTCTCCAATCGCAACGACCTTTCCGTCCGCGACGTATACCGAACTCACGCGTGGATTCTCCGCGTCCATCGTAAGAACCGTCGCGTTCGTGTAAAGTGTTTCATCCATGTTCATTCCTTTGGGCAAAACTCATGTTTCGGGGTAATAATTACAGAACGACGCCCAACCTGTCCAGCATTGACATCCGGTATCGACGGCTTGACAGTTTGCGTCCGCAGTTCTAAATTCGGACGCACTATGTTCTGCGTCGATGCGTGGCTGTCGGTGCGGCCGAACGAGAGGTATATGGTAACCGTAACACATGCCGGGTAAAGATTTCATCGAGGTCCTTTCGCATCGGTGCGCGGGACTCCTTCGCATCGCGACCTCCGTCGACCGGTGTGACGACCCGAGTGCATGTTTCACGCGTTCTCTTCTCGGCGAGATGTTGTACGAGGCATCGAGCGTAGAGGAGTTACTCGACGCGTGTGGAGCGCGCCGAAACCTGAAATGGGGACCGTTCCGTCAGGCGGTCGCCGCGACCAAACTCTTTTCGCACGTCGCGTACGTTCTGCTTCACATCAAATTGTTTTATCCTAGTTACAAGCTGCTTCCGATCGGCGACGATTTTGAGTCTGCGACCGATGAAGTTTTTGCGTTCACACGCAGAACGCTGACAGGAATCGCCGGCTGCATCCTGTCCGAGGCGACCGACCTCGGGATGACGCTACCCGAACTCGACTCGTCGTGTTGCGTACCGGAGGATGAAGTTCCTACCGGTGCGCTTCCCGCGAACAAACCGAGCACCAAAGAGGCGTCGGCCGAAAAAACAGTTGTGTACCTTGCAACGGCGTTTCTGAACCTCGCCGAAGATTCGAAGTTTCTGCGCGTAACACCCGGGCTCAACGAGGATTTCGGTCGGTTCATCCCCGAGCCGATCAACGAAGAGCGCCTCAGAAATACCGAAGAGAAATTTCATAATCTTCAGGCGCGCTACGACACGTACGTCTCCGATACCAACCTGGAGCTGCTCGATGAGAACCTGCCGGTGCTTCGGGGCCATATCTCGGTTATCTACCACTTGCTGCAAACCGCGACGGCGTTTACGCACTATATAGAGCGACACATATACTACAGCGACTCCGAGCCGTTTCCTGAAGCGCAAAAATGTCTGAATGAAAAAGAATTACTCGCTGCTCTCGGCGAATACTCCATAAATTTCGTCGTGAGGTACATCGCGCTCGCGCGAGAGCTCTGTCGCGAAATGTTGAAAAAATACGCCGTGCGTGGAGAGATCAAAGTCCCGGCGCCGCGATACCGTGGTTTTCACGTGCGACCGTCCACCATGATCGCAAAGATCGCGAACCACTACGGGAGCGACGTCGAGATGGAACTCAACGGTGACGCCTACGACGCGTCGGTCGCGCTCGAGCTCTTCCGGGCAAACGAAAAACTCAACGCTAGAAAAAGGCGGGTTCTCGCGGCCGACATCGGCGCGATTCTGACCGAGAACGTTGCCGCTGATCTAGACGATTACCATGAGTTCATCCGCAACGTCGCGCGGCTATTGTTCGAGAACAAAAAGATCGTTCTGTACGAGCGAGCGCCGATCGTCGACTCCGACATCGTCCCGGCCGAGGAAGAGACACCGATCCAGTTTGCGGTGCGTGCGTTTTACCGTCTCTTCACGATGGGGAAGATCGACGTTGAACTCAACTCCACGGTTACTTTTCGCGGTGATATGCGCGTCCTTGATGACATTCGGTTACTCGCGGAGAACGGTTACGGTGAAGACGATTTTGGGAATAACCTGCCGCTCCCGCCTGAGCTGCGGTACCTACGGACCTGAGGGCCCGACAGTAACGGTTGCGATTACGCGGAACCCGTCGGCTTCGGCGTTCATTTCACCGGCCGATCACTCTTTCCACGGGAATATCATTCCGCGGAGCGTTCGTTTTCCGACGCGTTCTTTGTCGTCGATCAACAAGGCGTCCCACGGGATCTTGCGTCTATTTGCGTCGGGGTTTTCTTCCAGATAGTCGTACTTGTACATCCGTAATTTGAATCCCGCCTGATACCACAACAAAAACCCACCAATACCCGGAATCAGAAATGCCGTTGCCGCGGAGATCACGACGATTGCGATCGCCGCGATCGCCGCGAAGAGCGCGAACATCGTGTTGTCAAAAAAAATCACGAAACATTTTCGAAGGACTTTTCCGATTTTTGTGTCGAGGCGGGCGCGAATTGGAAAGAAAAACTGCGACGAGAGAAGCCATACGACGCTGGCCCAGAACAGGAACACCATCGCCGCGAGTCCCATGAGGTTCTGCATCGAGCTGTACACCGGGAACGCGACGTTCAAGATGAAGAAGTGCAGAAGGAAGATTGCGGCGAGAATTGCACTCGACACCCATGACTCGCGGATATACCCGAAAAATTCTTTTATTTCCGGAGCTTTGTAATCGGCGATGTCACGCGCGCTGAGCGATGCCGCGCCCGCGTAGATAAAAAACAGAAAAACGCCGAGTATCAACGAGAACAGCGACAACGCAGGACTCGCCTCGATCAGGAGTTCCGGGATGAAAACCGGAAACGCAAGAATCACGATGAAGCCGAGATTCAAGAGAATGATCGCGAGAAAATTATCCCAGAGATCGAAGAACCATTTTTTTATCAGGAATAACGCCATATGGGGCGATTATAGTGTCTGCCTCGTTCACGTTCAAGCGCCTCTCTGCGGTTCCGCGGCGCAGTTCGGAAGATTCCTGAATACGCCTTTGAGTGGGCGCCGGTACACACCCTCAGAGGGTTGTCGACGACAAGACATCGTACCATTCTTCTGACTTGAGTTTGAAATGACGGAAATTCAACACCTTCTCGCGCTGAATATGAAACGTGCCCGGCAGAAACGGGAACTGTCGCAGATGAAACTCGCCGAGCTGTGCGATGTCTCGACAAGCTTCATCGGCGAGATCGAGAGCGAACGCAAGTTCCCGTCGGCACACACGCTGCAAAAAATAACAAACGCGCTCGGTTTACGTCCGTATCAGCTTTTCGCCGAGCAGGACGACTGGCAGGTGTACGAGAAGTACGACTCGATGACCGGTTTTGTTCAGGATGTCAAACACCGAATCGACGCCGTGCTCGACGAAGCGTTGCGTTCTCATCTCCCGCGCTAAGCGCGCCGATACTCAATAACAGTAAAACTCTTCAGGATTCACGGTGAGCCACACGTGCACGGCTCGCGGTGGATCAAAAAGGTACGGTGAGCCGGGTGATGGCAGCGGTTTTTTTCGGAGCAGACAGCGAGCAGATCGCGGAAAACGTTCTTCTCGCGCTTAAGAATCTAAAGTTTCCCGCGACCGCGTATCGATTCGGTCGTACGTGGGAGAAACACGACGGAGCACAACTGTGTTCACGTTTCGATCACGCGACGCATTTCGTGCTTATCGTCGATAGCGATGCGGCTCGTTCGCGATGGTTGCCGTTTTCGCTTGGCATTGCCTTCGGCCGTTCGATGCCGGTCTATTTCTTTCTGAAATCAGAGCATGCTGTGCCGCGGTACGCACAACACATCGTGGGATTCGAACGTGTCGCGGATCTCACCGCGGTTTTCACGTCCGAGCGAAAGACGTTTGAGGCTGCGGAGATAGTTTCGAGTGCACGGAAGGCTCTTCGCGAATCGGGGGTTTTGGTGACCGACGAGTCGTACGCGCAGTGTGCTGTCGACGGCGATATCAACGCGGTTAAAAATTTTCTGCGCGCCGGGTTCAGTCCGGATACCAAGGACGATCGCGACGTACCGATTATCTCGCTCGCGATTCAGAATCGTCACACTTCGATAGTCGAGCTGCTTCTCGCTCACGGCGCGGACGTGAACGCCTCGAGCGATGCACGGAAGAACACACCGTTGATCGAAGCCGCAGCTCGCTGCGAGGTGTCGATCATGGCTCGCCTGCTCGCCGAAGGAGCACGGCTCGACGACCGGAATAACACCGGCCAGACAGCGCTCATGGTGGCGGTCGGAGAGGGATGCACCGAGGCGGTAGAACTGCTGCTCACGCACGGGGCCGATGTCACGGTCGTCGATCAACTCGGTATGACCGCGATGAAGTACGCTGCGCTGTTTCGACACGAACGAATCCGTGAGGCCCTGGAATCACACAGATAGCACCGTCACGGACGCGGCTTGACAGGGTGAATCGTACGACGGTATCGTCGCGTATATGCCCGAGAGCGCCACGATCCATATCTTTCATCTTGCACGTAAAGACGACAAAGTGCTTTTCCTCCATACCTCCGACGGTTCGCACCTCGTTCAAGCGCTCGAGGCCGGGACCGTACGCGGTGTGTACGGGCGCGAACCGAAGGTGGAGTCTCTCACGGAGTTGCGAACGCGGCTATACGGGATCATCGAGTCCGAGATTCGCAGGTGGATCGGCGAGAAGAACTTCCTGACTCGCTTTGTGATCTCGGCGGCGATCTTTCTCGTGTCGTTTCTCGTTCTCTCGTTCGCGGTCCCGACGCCTATCCCGATACTCGATGAACTCATCTTCTCGCTGGTCGCCGCCGGTGCGGTTTATGTCGCCCTTGGGCGACGCGATATGAAGTCGGAGCTGGTGTTGTCGCGACGGGTTGCGTTGCGCTCGAAACTCGACCGAGTCGTATTCGAGGAGGACAGCGCGGTCCACCAGATCGAGGCGATCCTGGATGAGATGGAGGATATCGGACCGGCGGCGGTTTTGTCGTCGATGGACTCTACCGATGTACCGGTTTTCCGCGATGATGAGATTCCGATCGCGCGAGAAGCGGTTTCGTACCTTCACGCGATGTTCGCAAAAAGAGAGCTACGACGCGCCGAGAGAAGAATGGCGCGCGCACGGCGGAAGGATTCGGTCAAGGACGTGAGCGCAATCAAGAAAAAGGTCATGAACGCGACGGGCGACGTCCCGCTATTCCTATCTTACCTGAAACTCAAAACGACGGTCACCGAACGGCGATAATCTTGAATTGCGTTCTGTCGCGGGTGGCTCGTCAAAGCTCATCCTCCGGGGCGATGGATTCGTCGAACCGGAGCGTATCCATCCTCTCCTGCAGCGAAAGCATCGTTTTGGCCGTATCTCGGGTCTCGGCCGCGGGTTGAAACCGTGGGTCGAGTTCGAGCGCCTTTTCGGCGAGGTCGATCGTGAGTTCGATGTTGCCTTCGGCGAACGCGACAAGCGCATCGAGATAGAGCTCTTCGACCTGCTGCTCAACCGCGCGGCGCCCGCGATCGCCGAACGCGAATCCGGCTTGTACGCTGAATCTGTCGAACCGATCAAGCTGCGTCGTCATGTCGAGCGTGTAGTTGACCGCGAGCCGTACCGGTTGGAGGTCGATGACCGTTCCGAGGGAAAACCTCGGGTTGTTCCCTCGCCAGAGGAATCCAGCCTGGCTCGTGATGAAGTCGGTCACCCGTACGCGTGTACCGATCGCGAATCCCGGCATCTCGCGCTCGTGGTCGGTGAAGAGCGAGAGTGGTACGTTGTAGTCGAACGCGACAAGAACGGGTCGGAACGGCGAGTACGCGAGGCCCACCGAAAGCATCGTCGGAACGGGGTCCCCGCCCACCGGCGGCCCCACGTTTCGAACCGTGACACCGACCGCGGTGTTTCGTTCGCGCGCGGAGTACAACTTGAGGAAGTCGAATCGCGTCAACGCGCCGATATCGGCCATTACCGCAACGGCGCTTTGGTCAGGATAGATCGAGTCGGGGATGTAGCGATACGCGAGCTTGGCGTTGGCCCCGATACTCACGCCGGAAAAATAAAACCCGCGCAGGAAGTTGTACGCCGCGTTCACCCCGACGACCGACTCGGAGTACCGAAAAGACCCGATGTTGTAGCCGTACGCGTCGTAATGCGTAAACGGCACGTGGAGCATTTTGGCCGCAAATCCGAGCCCGAGGTCGTCCTGCCGTATGGTGTACGCGAACCCTTCCATACTCGTATCGGCGATCAAATTGGTGTGGTAAAACGCCGCCTCGGTGTTCACGAGCGATGCGCTGGCGGCCGGATTGCCGTCGAGGAAGCTCAAGTCCCGCCCGACAGCCGTGTACGCGGTTCCCATCGCTTCGGCTTCCCCCCCCATCGATATAAGGAGAGTCGGGAACGTGCGTAGACCGGTGGCTTCATCGAGGCCGAGGCCGTTCGAGATCCGGTGTAGGAACTCAAACACCTGGTCCGCAGGCGCGCGCGGAGCAGCGAGAACAAGCGCAAAAACGACAAGAAAAACGCGCCACTTTTTCATTTCACCACCAAATATACTACGCATCGCATGGTTTTACTATCGGCCACGCGTTTCTCGCGTTTCTTGCGTCGGCCGGCACAAGAAACGCGGAATCGATTACAGTATCGACCTAAAGCGATCGTTCGTTCACCGAAACGCCGCACGTCGCAAGGGGTTCGGCGTGTTTTTTTCGCAGTGTGCGATGACGGGTGTTTTTTTGCCGATCATTATAGTACTATTCCTGTAGCGTCACTGGGGGGTTCGGATCAGGTGGAGACGACCTGTTCTGCAAGCAAAAAACGGTTAGTTTTTCTTCTCTTTTTTTTCGCCGTCGGCGTTATGGCCTTTGGTGCGGGTAGGCGCGAAGACCCGGTCGAGACTGCCCGTTCTCTCATCGCACGGAATCAACTCAATGAGGCGATTTTGGTGCTCGAGAACGTCATTCGAAACGACCCGGAACGGATTCGCGAAGCGGAAAACCTGCTCAGAACTATTCGGCGAATCCGTGGGGAGTACAATCTCCTTTTTGAAGAGCTGATAGAACACATAATCAACAATCCGGACGATCTCGAGAGAACGCTCGAGATCATCGCCGAGATGGAAGCCCTCGACGAGTTTCCGAACCCACGCGTGAGGCGCCAGATCGACGAGGCGCGAGTCACCGCGCAGCTCGCGTACGACCGTACGGTGCTCACGGGTATTCTCGAGACTGCACGAGAATCGCTCGCGGCCGGCCGGCATGCAGAGGCGGTCAGGACGTACCTGACCGGTTTTTCGCTTCAGAGACGGGAGTTCGAGGAACGTGGATACGGCGAAATTTTCCAGAATGCGGTCGAGTCTGCTCGCGCGGAGATCGTGGCACAGGCGACGGACTTTGCCTCGCGAGCCGACGACGTGGTCCTAACCGCGCGTCGGCTCGCGACCGATATCCGCGAGGGAGAGTTGGAGCGAGCCGACGCGGGTTTCGCCGCTCTGATGGAAGATATTGTCGCTCTCGACGAAGCGCGGAGCGCCGTCGTCGCGGCTCACGCAGTTCTCGTGCGACAGCGCTCCCAAGTGGGGCTTCAATTTCCCGACAGCCCGGTAGATTGGCACCTAGTTTTCCTTAATACGCTGACGACCGGTCGCCAGGATATCGAAGCACGAGAGGGAATCGTTTCGATCATCGACACGGCGTGGGACACCGTAGCTACCGAACTTTCCGATACGATCGCTACACGACTCGCTGAGAAGACGCAAGAGTATGAGCGGTTCATCGAACAGGCCGAGTGGTCACGAGTCACAGCCGAAACGGAATCGATTGTTCAACTGAACAAACTCGCACAACGAGCGTTGTTGCTCGCCGAGCGACGGGTCGATGTGCCCGAGATGACGATTACCGAGATCCGGGAACTCGAGCTAACCGATGCGGCAACCGTCGCGTTCGCACGGTACGATGTCGGCGCCGAGTCGGCGCGCGTGTTTGCCGATCTGTCCGCGATCGTCGTGCAGACGGACGAGGCCGAATCGCTGGAAACCGAGGATCTTGAAGACTTAAGGATTCGTCGCCGTGTATTCGAGTCGCTTCACGACGAACTCGATATTCTGTTCGCCGGCTGGACCGACTCGGCGAATCTGTATCGCGACTTCGTTTCGGACGCGATACAGACCGAAGACGCGACCCGAATTTCCTCGGTAATCGAGTTTACGACGACGCGCCTCGGAGACGAATTTATCCGTGCACGCGATGGAGAAATCCGCGCGGTCGTGCGCGCGATCGAGATCGAAGCGGAACGAATCGAAGGAACCGTCGATCCGATAGCGGAACGAATTACGGATATCGATACGCTACTCGAAGGCGTCGACGAGTCGGACGACCCTGAGTCGGTTGTTGTGTTTCGCTATCCCGATCGCGCACTCGAAGAGTACGAAGAACTCCGCGTAGAGGCAGTCGAAGTGCGCGATGCACACCGGGCGATTGTCGAGACATACGCCGAGGAGAAGCCCTACGTCTTGGGGGACGATCGGTTTGCCGAGGTGTTGTCGGTCGTCGATTCGCAGTTTGAGCGCGTGAGCGAGGCTCTCGCGAGGATCGATGATGGAATCGCGCGAGCGGAATCCGCGATCGACGAAGCTGTCGCTTTGATCGCCGAAGGGCGTGAGTTGGTTATGCAGGCACGGAGCGCGATCGCCGCGGCCCAGCTGAACCCGGCCGAGACCGCGTGGTCGAACGCGCGTGACCGTTTTTTTGAAGCACTGGAACTGCGGGAGGACCCGAATACACGGTCTGAAACCGACGCGTTGATCCGGGACGTCGGTCTCGAGCTTCAGGATCTGCGCAACCGATTGGTCGTTCAGGAGGTCCGTGAACTCGTGACGGAAGCCCGGGCTTTGTACGGTCGCGACGACTACTATTCGGCAAGGGAGTATCTCCTGACCGCGCGCGAACTCTGGGCCCAGACGAACCCGACCGACCCGAACAGCGAGGTCGAGAGTCTGTTGCGGCTCGTCAGCGCGGCGATCGCGTTTGCCGATGAACGCGACGTAACGGAGACACATCCGCTTTTCCCGATCGTCGGAAACTACCTGAGTCTTGCGCGGTCCGATTTTGAACGCGGTCGAAATCTGTATAACTCAAACAATGTGGCTGAAGGTGATATCCTGTTGCGTCGGGCGCTCGAAAACCTTCGCGCCGTACGAGACATCCAGGCGAATAACTGGACAGCTAAACTGCTCGAGCTGCAGATTACGCGGCTGCGTGAACCCGATAACTTCGGGGAGATTTTTCAGGCACGGTACGAGGAAGCCGTCTCACGGCGTTCGGACGACGCGGTCGCCGCGCTGACCGATCTGCAGGCGCTTCGCGAGATTCAACCCGGATATCGGGACATCGAGGCGCTGATCGTCGAACTCGAAATCGAGCTTGGGCTGCGTCCCGACCCGATAACACAAGCGCGAATCGCCGAGTCGAACCGTCTCTTGAACCAGGCGCGCGGGATCGCCGACACGACCGACCGAAACGCTTTGACTGTAGCGGCAAGTTTGCTCGAACAAGCCCTCGAGGCAAATCCCGAGAACACTGCCGCGCGAAATCTACTCGACACCGTGCGTGTGACGCTCGGCGGTCGGGCAACCGTCGCGTTATCATCCGCCGATGAACAACAGTATCGGAGGGCAGAAGCACAGTTCATCGAGGGCAACATCGCGCAAGCGTTCGTCATTGTCGAGCGTTTGTTTCTCGACGAGAACAACCGTGCGTACCCACCACTCATCGATTTGCGGAGGCGAATATCGACACGACTCGGGATTTGATGAGCCGGCGGGTTGCCGTGATTGCCACGTTTCTCGTGGTACTCGCGTCGGGCTTTGCAGCCGCGATAGACCTTTTCTTTGAACCTCCGCGGAACCTGACCGCCGACAACATACGGTTTCCAACCGCCGTGAGCGACGGCCGGACGATCGGGGTCGTTTTTCAGGAGGTCGATCGTCGCAGCGACGAATCGGGCGAGATATTCCTTTCGGTAGCGACGTCGACCGACGGAAGAGAGTGGACGGAAAACTCCCGATTTGTCGGTCCGATCGAGTACAGCGGCGAGAACGTACCGTTCATCTACTCGGCACGAGTGAGAAACGACGGCACGTTTTTTGTCGCGTACGCTGCGACCGGAGAAGAGACGCGGATTCTTCGGTCGGACGACGGCGGGGAGTCGTTCATCGAGACCGCACGGATTCAGACCGACGTGACTACGGTTGCGCCTCGACTTTTTGTCCGCGGCGACGGCGGCCTTTTCCTGTTCGTGAATCAGAGCATCGGGATCGCACAGAGGATTTTACTCGCGCGGTCCGACGACGGCGCCGTCTGGACCGAGTTCGAGCGGCTCGAGGATGACGAAGTATTGTCGTTGAATTTCTTGCCGCACCATACGTCGCACGAAGGTCGCGAGTACGTCGTGTTCCAGAGCCTGGTTTCGCGCGACGATGTGCTTTCGTTCCAGCTCTACCTGAAATTCAGTGCAGACGCCGGTGCAACGTGGAGCGACGCGATTCCACTTACCGAGACGTTATTCAACCCGAATGAAGCTCAGTCGGGGTTCATGTACGACAATCAGAGGCCGTTTATCTCGGTCGTGGGCGGGCGGCTTACGGTCGTCTGGGAGCGTCGATTTCAGATCTCGGCATTCAACCAGGTTTACATCGCCGAGATCGATGCGGATGGGCGGATCGTCGAGGGCGAGCCTGTGACCGAGCGTACGGGTACCGTCGCGTCGCCGAGTTTCACGTCGCTCGATGGTGAGCCGTACGTCCTTTGGTTCACAAATCCCGCGGGAAACTCACGCGTCGCGATAGCGCGGAGAGAACGCGGGTTTTGGTCTTCCCGGTTTCTTTCTCCGGTCTCGGGTCGCGCAACCTTCACTCATGTGCTTGCGCACCGCGGTCGATTACACGTTCTGTGGCAGAACCGGCTTGCCGAGACTCGGGCCGAACTCGTATATCTCGAACCCGACCAGCGAGTTCTGCCTCCGACGGTTCGGCCCGTCAATTTCGCGCGTGGTCGGCGATCGGGTGAAGACACGGCGGTGATCGCGTGGGACCCGCCCCCGGACCCGAGTGGAATCCGCGGATACTCGTACGTCTGGAGCCGCGACCCGGAAGCCGAGCCCGTTGAAGAGCTGCTCGTCGGCGCCGACGTGCGTTCTCGGAGCTTCGACGCGGACACCGACGGCCCGTGGTATCTTCGTATCATCGCGACAGACCTTGCCGGAAACTGGTCGGATCCCAGCACGATCGAATTCTACCGCGATACGACGCCTCCCGAACCTGTCGTATTCCGACGTCCTCGACTCGACGAGCTCGGATACCTCGCGTCGAACACGTTCAGAATCGAGTGGGCACCGCCCGATGACGACGATGTCGCCGGGTATAGCTATACGGTGAGGCTTGTTGGTGACCCGGGTGAGGAGGTCTCGGCCGACGATATCTCGATGCCGGCACCGCCGCGGACGATCATCACGACCGAACCCGCGATATCGCGTCAGAACGTCGACGACGGCGTCTGGGCTATCTCGGTCGCGCCGATCGATACGGTCGGGAACGTCGGAGAGCCGACGACGCTCATCTACCGCACCAACAAGTACGTGCCTATCACGCAGGTGCAGTCGATCGAGGTTCAGCAGGACATCCTCGGTAGGTACTCATTGACTGTCCTTGGACGCGGGTACACTGCGAACGGTCGCATACGGCGCGTTCTACTCGACCGCGACGGCGTTCCGCCGTACGACTACGAGTTCCTCGCTGCCGACGGGGATTTTATGGTTCGAAACGACCGACGCCTTGAAGGACCTGTCATCGATCTGATCCGGACCGGCGAGTATCGAGTCGGGCTCGACCATCCCGAAAGAGGAATATTCTTCACACAATCCAGACTCTCGTTCCGCGCCTCCGGCACGATCACGTTCGGAGACTTCACGTTGCGGCACGCGCCGACGTTTGTGACCTCACCGCCTCGGTTCCTTATTCTGCCGACCGGCGGTGCCGCGATGTGGCTTGTTCTGATTCTACTCGGCGTCACGGTCGTGTTCTCGAGCACAAGAATCGTCGCGATCGTCGGTGAGGCTACGGTGCTCAAGACCGAGGCGCGTGAGCTCATCACCGGTCGCGGCGAAACGGCCGAAAGGCAAAAGGAAAGGATTCGACGTATGCGTATAAAAGGTATCGGGCTACGCCTCAAGTTCACGTTCTTTGTCGTCGTTCTGGTGATCTCGATCGTCGTGTTCGTCGCGGTGATCCTCGGAAACACCGCGCTCGAGCGGCAAGAAGATACGCTGGGACTCGCGCTCGTGCAGAGAATCGAAGTCTTGATGGAGAGCGTGGCGTCGAGCGCGCGGCAGTTTCTACCGACAGCAGATCAAAACGCGATCGAACTTTCGGTGATTCCCGCGCAGAGCGACGCGATGGCCGAGGCAACGTATATCACGATAACCGGAGCGCGTCCCGGAGACGCGGATTTTTCGTTCATCTGGGGCACAAACGACCCGGTTCTACGGTCTATCGGAACGCCGGATGAGCTGCCCGACGACGATTTTCCACGCGAGATAGATACCGAACGGTACCAACCGGCCGGTCGTACCCGCCTGACCGATCCGATCAGTGAATTGATCCCTGATCTCGAGGATGAACTCAATACACGCGCGCGCGAGTTGATCGGTGCCCGGGCGTCGGACATCGACGAGTTGAACCGGAACATCGTGAATCTCCGCGAAGCTCTGATTTTCACGACCGATCAGGAGCGCCTCGCCGAGCTCGAGCAGGAGCTCGAACAGTACGATACGACGCGTCGCCAACTCGAGAACGAGATCACGATGATTCTGTCCGAGCTCAGCGCAACCGTTATGAGTTACCCTGAGTTCGATCCGCTTGAGATCGATCGCGACGTCACGCAGTACGTCTTCTACAAACCGATCCTGTTCCGTGTTCCCGGTGAACCCGCCGAGGACGCACGGTACTACCGCGGAATGATCCGGATGGGAGTCACAACGCAACTGATTCTCGAGGAGATCGCCGCGACGACGCAGAACCTCATCGTTTCGACCGCCGGCGTCGCGATCGTCGCGGTCGTGCTCGGTGTGATCGGAGCGTTGATTCTTGCGACGATCGTCGTCATTCCGATAAACCGCCTGGTTCGCGGCGTCGAGCTGATTCGCGACACCGACGACAAGGAGCAGCTCGCCGAGCATGTAATCCGGATCAAAAGCCGCGACGAGCTCTCGGTTCTCGCGGACACCGTCAACACGATGACGCAGGGGCTCGTCCGCGCGGCGATAGCGAGCAAGGACCTTACCGTTGGAAAAGAGGTCCAGAAGATGTTCATCCCACTCGAGCTCAACAAGGTGGGTGATAAGAGTACATTCGGCCGACTCGACAACGAACGAATAGAGTTTTTTGGGTACTACGAAGGCGCCAAGGGCGTATCGGGGGATTACTTTGACTACCGGAGACTCGACGAGGAGCATTACGCGATCATCAAGTGCGACGTCGCGGGCAAGGGTGTCGCAGCGGCGTTGATCATGGTCGAGGTCGCTACATTGTTTCTGAACTACTTCCGCGCGTGGAACGCGAAGACGGTCGGATTCGACCTTACCCCGCTCGTGACGACGATAAACGATCTCGTTGAGGAGCGTGGTTTCAAGGGCCGCTTCGCCGCGTTCACGCTCGCGCTCGTCAACGAACGAACCGGCGTCGCGCAGTTGTGCAACGCCGGTGACAAAGAGCTTCACATCTACCGAGCCGCCGAGCGAAAGGTCGTGCAGACATCGTTGCCGCCGGCCCCCGCGGCGGGTGTATTCTCGTCGGACATGATGCGGGACGGTTTTCAACAAGTCTCGATGACGATCGATCCCGGCGACGTAATGGTTCTGTTCACCGACGGAATCGAGGAGGCAAAGCGCGTGTTCCTCGACTCGGCGCTCCGACCGTATCAAGTTACCGAGGAAGACGTGCAACAGAAACGATTCCCCGACGGTGTGATCGTCGGAACCGGAGACGAGGAACTCGGGATACCACGCATTCACGCGGTTATTAATGCGTTGATGAGCCGGCGCACGTATCGCCTTGAGAAAATCGTCGATCCATTCGACGATGTCCTCGAATTTGACTTCACGGCCTGCGAACCGACCGCCGATAATTTAGTTCTCGCGATGACGGCCGTCGAGAAAGTGTTCCGTGTATATCCGGACCCACGCGCCGGAGAGAACGATAGGATCCACGTCGACAAGGTCGTTGATTCATTTCTGAAGAAGACATTTCTCGCGTACGACAAGTACTTTGGGAAACCGTTGCCGGAAGATCCTGAGTCCGATTATCGCGAGTATTCACACATCAAAGAGGACGATCAGTACGATGACTTGACTATTCTCGCGATTCGGAAAAAGTGAAGAGGAAAATACGGTGTGCCGATAGGGGGAGTATGAACGCGATTCGACTGAGGTTTGTGATGATGGTCGTGGCCGTGCTCGCGGGCGTCGCCGGCGCCGGAAGCGCGCGTGAGATCGTCAATGCGCACGACGCGGTGCTTCGCTACGTCGTCGTTCCGACCGATCAAGCGACGCACGACAGAAACATCGCCGATCCGGCGAGAATTGTAGAGATAATCGCGGCACAAACGGATCTCCGGTATGTCCCACCCGCGGGGCTCGACGTTCTGCCGTCGCAACCGGCCGACGGTGCGGCCATTTACGGCGTGTACGCGTACGCGGGAGATATTCGATGGCACGTCCTCGCGCGGTACGTTCCGGTCTGGACGCGTCCGATTCGGTTGAGCGCGAACGACATCATCGTCCGAGACTCGCAGCCCGTCACGACGGCCGGATGGACCGTCCCGCCTCTCGCGACGAGCATCGTAATCGACAACCGTTATCTCGATTGGGAACATATTCCGTACCACGTGTATTTTGACCAGCGTGCACGGCCGGAGACCTTCGTGCGCGATGACGGACGAAGTCGTACGACGGTTCCGATCGATTCATCGCTTTTCTGGGCTCGCGCCGGAAGCAACCTCGAAGGGATAAAACTAGCCGTAAACTCCGGTATGGTGTATACCATGGTTTCCGCGTACAGTGCATTTGCCGAACAGAGTTTGGTAGTAGCGTACGCGTACCTCGACCGAAGAGAACCCGCGGTTTTCTCGATCGAGCTTCCGGTAACACGGCCGGGGATCGTTTTCCTTTGGTGGTCGACAGCCGAGAAACCGGCGGCGATCGGCAGGTTCGTGTACGACAGATTCCATCTTGAAGCCGAGATCGAGTTGCACGCGCTTGAAACGGTTTTCGGCCCTATTGACGAGCTCGATCCGGATATCCTTGCGAGATTGTCGTTTGATTTTGCCGTGGTCGTGCCGGGGTCAGGGGTGTACGAAGAATTTTTCGGCGGCACGGTTTTTGCCCGGGATATAGTCGGGTTTCGGTGAATCAGACGTCGGTGAAAACGAGCCGTTTTTTTTGCGAAAACTGCGGGCGTGAAGTCAAACACGACGCGAAGGTTTGTCCCGGTTGCGGGCGGTTTTTCTCATCGGTGCGCTGTCCGCGGTGTTCGTTCAGCGGTGAAGCCGACTTGTTCGTGTTCGGGTGCCCGAACTGTGGGTACGACGGCGCGATCGGTGACCACGGCCGATTCGAGATGTACGAACTCGCGGAACTCAACGGGCGTTCGACTCGAAGCGGTCGTCGACGTTTGGTATGGCCGGTTTTCCTTTTTTGGCTTGCGATGGCGTTTCTCGGACTCGCGTTTATCGTCCTTCTCGTACTGTACTCAAATTTATAAGTCGCGACCATGAGTCGTCAATACAGTACTCCAAACCCCGCGGCCCCGCCCCACGAGATCCGCTCGGCGGGCTCGAGCGCCGAGAAAACTAACCCGGAGACGACGAGATACGTCCCGGGAATCAACCAATGAAGCTCCGCGCCCGAATGGATAGTCCGAGACGGTGTCGAGTCGCCGGGAAGTGGAACGGGAAACGTGGCCGAGGCCGCGGTGACTATCCGGCCGAAATCGAGCAGCGTCCCCGCGCGAACTCGCGCCGAATACGTCGGAGAAAACCCGTCTGGCGTACCTCCGACTCGATCGTACGGCGCGATCGCGAGTTCTGGGCCGACCGTAATCCTCAACGCGCCTATTCCGAGCTGGACGGGCAGAAGTGCGGAGACACCGAAAGGTGAGGAGAACCTGTCCCGCGATTCCGGCCCCGAGACCGGTGCCGATTGGTACCCTGCCGCCATAATTGCCGACGCGGATACGCGAACACGATGCCCCTTATCGTAGAAACCGAACGACCCGTATCCAAAAATACCGTATCGGTCGGTTCCGTCGGCCTCGGCAGCCTCGATCCGCCCGAGAACTCCCAGTTCAAGGCCGCTGCCGAGACCGAACCGTGCCGCGGCCGTAATCGGAACAAAAGCCGGCGCGAGCGCCGACCTGGCTCGCCGCCCCGCCGAGAAGCTAAGCTGTGTTCCAAAACGCGGGAGGGTATCGGTCGTCGGCGCGTACATCGATCCGGCGCCGACACTCCAGAGCGACCGTGCCGCGATGACCGCGGACCGGTCGACGTGAAACGATAGGGTGCGCGAAAGTACGGTGTCGTCGTCGCGGACGGTCAAAACCACCGTATACGGCCCGTCGGGAACCGCAGCGCCGGCGTCATCGGCGCCGCGCCAGGACGTCGATTGTGCCCACGTCGTGAATCGAGGAACATGGGTGCTCCAAATCTTCGTGCCGCCGGCGTCATGGATTTCGACTTCGGCGGTGCCGGGGGCGGTCACCTCGAACGATATACCGAGCGTGCCGGTCAACCCGGGATTAGCCGGGTTCAGAATGCGGCGCGAGACACGAAACGATGTCACCGCGAGCGGTGCGGGCTCGAACACCGGCGAGACGTACGTTGTAGCACTGTCGTTCACGTCGACGAGCCGTGTGAAGTCGCGATACCCGAACTTCCGGGCGCGGAAAAAATACGACCCGACCGACAGTTCGACGATCGGCTCCTCGACGGCTGTGCCCGCGATTGCGTACTCGACGTCGCGCTCGAAAGGAGCGATCGCGAGGTAACCCGTAATGAGCCGCAGAGTCACGTCTAATGTCGTACGCGACCCGGACCGAAGCCTTACGACGTGCCTATACGGACGGTACCCCGGACCCGATACGGTGATGGTGTACTCTCCCGGTTTCACGTTGTCGACAACGAGAGGAGTGCGTCCGACAAACCGTGAGTCAAGCATCACACGAGCTCCGGACGGCTCAGATTTAACGATCAGAACGGGATCTTCGGATAAGTCGTCATCCGAAATCGACTCGTGCGATACGACGACCGATTCGGCGCTTCCGCCGTCCACGGTAACGCCGAGACGGAGTGTCCCCGTGCCCGTGGCGCACGCCGTCGCGAAAATAACCAAAATCGTAACTAAACCGGCGCCGATCGACTTCATTTTTTTATCTTAAAGGAATAGAGCGTCGCGCGTCGATAGTTAACAAGAGGGCGCCGGGATGCGCCGATAGTCGTCGCCGATCTACAAGGAGTTCACGAATGGCAATGCAGGTTCGGTTCGGGAGCGACGCACGGATAGTATTTTTCGTGTTGATTATCCGCGCGGCGACGGCGGGTTTTGCTCAGCAGCCCGAAGACGTCTCGCTGCCGCGGGGTTTCTCGGATGTTCGACTCGGGATGAACCTGTCCGACGTCAAGACGGCATTGGAACGCGACATGAATTTCGACTACCGGGGTGACCCCGATGTGTCACTCACGCCTTCTTCCCTGCAACCCGTGATCGAAACCGCCGGGTTTCGCTTCATCGACCGTGGTTTTTTTCAGTTTCACGACGACTCTCTCTACATCATAACGTTGCGGTTGAACGCCGCGCAGATAGATCACTACACGATGTTCCAGCGACTCAGCGATCAGTACGGCCCGCCGTCCGACATCACGCCTCAGCGAATCACGTGGCAAGACGAAGAAGTTCGGCTTGTGCTCGAGAAGCCCGTGGTGGTAAAGTACATAGACCGCACGGTTTTTGAGCAGCTTAAGGAAGAGGCAGGACGTGAGCAAGCTTTCAGCACATTATCGCGTAGCATTTTTCTTGATCAGTTTTAACGTTCTGGTGTCCGGCGTGATCGTGGGCTGCGCCGATGACCGCCCGGAAACGGTACAGCTACGCGTCAACTCGCATACGTTTGACGTTGAAGTGGCGATGACCGACGAGGAACGCGCGCGTGGACTTATGCACCGCGACTCGATTCCTGAAACCGGAGGAATGCTTTTTGTGTTCGAGTCCGAACGTCGGTTGTCGTTCTGGATGAAAGACACTCGCATCCCGTTGAGCATCGCGTTCATCCGCGACGACGGTTTAATCATGGAGATGTACGACATGGAACCGTTCTCGCTCGAAACGATAGAGTCGCGGTTTCCGGCGCGTTACGCGCTCGAGGTGAACAAGGGGACGTTCGGTAACCTCGGAATTCGGCCCGGCGATCGGGTTCAGATCCCCGAAGAATTTTGAGACGCGCGTCGAGTATTGCTCGTATTACGTGCCGTTCGGTCGAAGATCGTTGAGTTCGGGGAAGAGTTCTAGAATCGGCGGTTCTTCCGGTGTATCGGGCTTGTTTATCAGGATCTCTATTCTTTTCTCGATCTTCCCGAGATCTTTTTCGAGGTCACGCGCGAGTTTCACGCCTTCCTCAAAACTTGCCGTCGCCTCGTGAAGCGGTATCTCGCCGTCTCGAAGCTTCTCGGCGAGTTCCTCGAGTCGGGCCAGACGTTCCTCAAAGTTTTTCATCGTTTTGCACATCCTGAATTAGCGCACCGGCGGTACCGTCGACAAAACGCATCGTGACGTTTTCATCTTTCCTGAGCTCACGGCTTCTGTTCACAACCAAACCTTTATCGTTGTACACCACCGCGTATCCCCGCTTCAAGATCTCGTACGGCGAGCACGCCTCGAGTCTCGCTCCCGCGAGACTCACGCGGTGACGCGCCGTCGTGACGACCCGGCGCATTCCGTCGGTGATGCCCTCGGTTGCGTCATCGAGACGCTGTAGATACGGCTGCACGATCGCGCGGTACGTACGCTCGAGATTCTGTGGTGTGAACTGTGCTTGGATCATGCGGGCGCGTCCCAGAATACCCGCAAACGAGTGGATGACCGATCGTCCGACGTCGTGAATACGCCGTTTGATCTCGTCCCGGTTCGCTGTCACAATCTCAGCGGCGGCCGACGGTGTCGCGGCCCTGAGGTCTGCCGCAAAGTCGCTCAACGCAAAATCGATTTCGTGTCCGACGGCCGAGATAACCGGCGTCGAGCACTCGGCGACCGCCCGGACGACAACTTCTTCCGAGAACGGAAGAAGGTCCTCGATCGATCCACCACCGCGCGCGACGACGATCACGTCGGCGATTTTCATGCGATCCGCCCGGGAAATTTGGTCGGCTATCTGCGGTGCGGCGTCGTCGCCCTGCACGGCCGTCGGAAAAACGACGACACGCAAACCGGCGTTACGCCGGTTCACGACCGTGATGATGTCCCGAATCGCGGCGCCCGTCGGCGAGGTCACGACCGCAACGCATTCCGGGAGGAGCGGTAGTGGGGATTTCCGTTCGGGTGCAAACAGCCCCTCGGCAGCGAGTCGTTGTTTTCTCTCCTCGAGCAGAGCAAGAATCCGACCCGTGCCGGCCGGTTCAAGAGCGTCCGCGATAATCTGGTACGCACCACGCTTCGCGTAGACCGAGACCGAACCCGTCACACGGACGAGCCCGCCGTCTTGCGGTTCGAACGTGAGCGATTGCGCTCTGCCGCGAAACATCACGACCGAGATCATCGCATCGTCGTCTTTCAGCGTGAAGTAAAGGTGACCGGCTCCGGACGGACGAAAGTTGGATATTTCACCTTCGACGACAACATTCGGCAGTGACTCTTCGAGAAGACCCTTTATCGTGTGCGTGATCTCGGTAACGGTGAAAACGTGCTGGGAGTCGGGCATCGAATTGAGATTACCCTTTTTCCCGTGATAAGCTCAATCCGTCTTCACAACGTCGGGAGCCGTGTCGATAAGGAAGAGTAGGGTAGTATGAACACACTTTGTATTGTCAATGGTACCGAAGTATCGGAGTACGCTCAACTCGGCGCGTTCGACGGCGAATCGGCGTGCGATCGGGTTCGGCGGTACGTCGACGCGCTTTCGGCGCCGGCGCACGTCATCTGCAAACCCGCTGCACGAGCTCTGTATCCGGACGCCTGGAGCTCGGACGTTCGTGAGTCGTGGAACATCGCCGGTCTGTTCGATGCGTTACGGCAAGCGGGCTCCGGATACGACGCGATCTTTGTCGTGCCCGGCGATGCCCCGTTTCTCGACCCCGAGTTGTGCCGCACGATGATCGAAAAACACGAGAAGTACTTTGTCGAGTACTCATTTGCGGACGGGTTTCCCGCGGCGGTTTCTCCCGAAATCCTCAGTACGCGCATCCTCGCACGATTGGCGGATCTGGCGACCGGCGATACAAGAGCGGTCGGACGCGATGCGATTTTTTCGGTCGTGCAGAAGGATATTAATGCGTTCGACGTAGAAACGGAGATTTCCGCGGTCGATCTGCGCATGCTTCGGATCACTCTCGCGTGCAACACGCGAAACAACTTCGTCGTGTGTAAAAACCTGCACGATCATGGCATGCTTTCATCGACCGCATCGATAATCGAAACGATCGAAAAAAACGGCGCGGCATTACGCGGCGTGCCGACGTACGCGGCGATTCAGATCGCCGACGGTTTCATCCCGACGGTGTACGATCCGTTTGCGAACGACGGTCGCGACGCGGAAACGAGCACGACGATGCCCGTTGATCGCGTTGAGCGGGTGATCGACGAAGTATTGACGATGTCGCCCGAGTGCGTGATCGCGATGTCGTTATACGGTGACGTCGTGCGGTATACCGCGATTGAGGAGTTGATTGCGGTGTGCGCGGCCCGCCCGAATGCATCGTTTATCTTCGAGACCGCCGGTGTCGGTTGGGAGAACCCGGATCGCGTTGCGAAGGCGTCGGCTGAGAATATCTCATGGATCGTTGCGCTCGACGCGGATGATCCCGAGCTTTACAGAGCGATTCGTGGCGACGGCTACGACGACGCGATCGGATTTGCCGAGACTTTCATGGACATCGCCCCCGAACACACGTGGGTTCAGGCGACTCGCATGAAACTCAACGAAGAGCATCTCGACGGATTCTTTCGCCGGTGGAGCGAACGGTATCGCAAACGCGTCGGACTCGATCCGTCGGCGATCGGGACGCCTTCGCACGTGATCATTCAAAAGCACGATCATTACTGCGGCAGATTGCCCGACCGGCGGGTGTGCGACCTGTCTCCGGTAAAACGGTATCCGTGTTGGCACGTAAAACGAGACGTGAACATTCTTCTCGACGGGACTGTTGTTTTGTGTCGTGAGGATCTCGACCGTGAACACGTTCTCGGCAACATTTTCCGAGATGGAATCGAAGCGGCGTGGTCCGGCGGCGCGACGTATCACGAGATGCACGTACGCGGTGCGTACCCGCGACTATGCGAGAAGTGCGATGAGTACTACACCTTCAATTTTTGAGTGCGACGACGGAACGTACACGGTAGTCGGAGGGCGACACCACGACCGGCCACGCGCGCGCACTCATGGTTTCACGATCGTACTGTTGAATCGAGGTGGGAGATTCAATAGAAGCGCGACACTCGGCGAACTCGAGCGACTCGGTGCGACCGAAGTTCTGTGTGTCGAGCCGGGTGAATCGGCGTACGAGGTCGAATCGCTCTCGCGTCGAATGCCGCGCGTACGATTCGTGCTTCTTCACAAAAAGCTAACGACCGGTGAAACGATCAACCTCACGATCAAGGAGTCCGGCTCGAACTCGGTCATGGTGATATGGAACGACGTAACGCTCGTGCCGACTTCGGCGAAACCGATCGAAAAAGCCGCCTCGCGGGGCGTTCTCTGTGTCGTGCCTTTTGCACGAAACGAAAAATCCGAGATTATCCCAACCGTGTACGCCCCGGCGTTCTTTAAGAACTTCCTTCGGCTCGTCGCGGTTGCCCCGCGCGATGACGGGGCGCCGAGTCTCTTTCCGTACGACTACGTTGGGTTGTACAACAAGGAAAAATTCATCGGAATCGGCGGTTATGACCCGTTGATAACCAACTCGTATTGGCAGAAGGTCGATTTTGGGTTCCGCGCGTTTATGTGGGGTGAATCGATTGTGTGCGATCCACATCTTCGCGTCGCGTATTCCGGGCTCCCGTCGCCTGAAGATACGACGAACGATGCGAGTTACGCCCGGTTTCACGCGAAGAGTCTTTCGGTACGGTTCTCAGGTGATCGCGCGATTCTGCCGGCTTCGCGCGTCGTACGGTTCGTGTTTCGGTCGGGTCACGGATTGCTCCGCGGGTACCGAGTGTTTGCGGACATTCGCGCCTGGGTCGAGGCAAACCGGTATCGGTTTCGCCAGGATGCTCGCAGAGTTACCGAGTTATGGGAGGTCGAGCAGTGATTTGTGTTTTCTTGCAGGCGAGGCTCGACTCGACTCGATTGCCAAGAAAAGCGTTGCTCGAGCTCGCGGGGCGTACGGTGCTCGAACACGCGATGGAGGCGATGCGGCTCGTACCCGCGCAAAGGTATGTGCTCCTAACCGACGCGGCCGGCGCGGAGTGTTTTAGAGGCATCGCACGGACGTGCGGCTTTGACCTCTTCGCCGGCTCCCCCGACGACGTTCTCGACCGGTACTGCTCGGCAATCCACGCGTACGAGCCGACAACGGTTATCCGCGCGACGGGCGACAACCCTCTCGTGAGTCCTGAACTCGCGAGGAAGGCCGTCGTGTACCACCGCGCGACAGGGGCGGACTACACCGGACTTCTTGGTATGCCGATCGGGTTGGGGGTGGAGGTTTTGCGTGCCTCGGCGTTGATCGCCGCCGGTGTGGAGGCGCAGGACGCGTACGAGAGAGAACACGTCTCACCCTTCCTGTACCGGAGACCCGAACGGTTCCGGATCGTTCGGCCGCGCGTCGAGCGTCTCTACGACTGCGAGTATGAGAGCGTGACGCTTGACACGGCGGACGACTACGCGCGCCTTGTTCGCATATTCGAGAATCTGTACGACGGGAAACCGATCGATACACCGGCGGTCGTAGAGTGGCTCCGTCGGCACGGCTCGGACGTAGCGGGATACGCGTGAGCGCGCGTCGGTTTCTGCTCGTACCCGAACTAGGTAGATCGCGTGGCCTCGGGCACATCGTGCGTTCCTTCGCGCTTGCATCCGAACTCGACGGCGAAGTTGCGATCGTTCTTCCCGAACGGCCCGACACCAGTAAAAGGACGCGTGCTGAGCTTCTAAATACACTGCTCGTCGACCCAATCGCGTGTGAGATCGTGGAGGCGATCGAAGCGGGGTACGATTTCATTGTTTTCGACCAGATGCGCCCGTCTTTATCGGATCTCCGGAAGTGCGAGGATGCGGTCACCGTCGGGATCGACGCGGGAGGCGAGGCACGACGGTTTCTATCCTACCTCATCGATACGCTTCCAAATCTCGAGCGGACACCCGCGAACACCGCGTCGACCCGTTTTCTCACGCCCGCGAAAACAAAACGGTCCGGGTTCCCCGACTTCCTGTCCTCCGTTCTCGTAAGTTTTGGCGGGTCGGACCCAGCCGGTCTCACCGTGCCGACCGTCAAGAGCATCGTCGAGTCATCCGTCGGGCGTTCGGCATCGGTTACAGCGGTTTGGGGGCCGATTGCCCCGCGCGAGTCGCTGCCCGTGGGTGTTCAGGTTCTCGATGCACCAAAAGATCTCCGCGAACAGCTGCACATGTTCGACCTTGTCGTAACGTCTTTCGGATTAACGGCGTACGAGGCATTATCCGCGAACGTGCCGGTCGCGCTCGTGAACCCGACTGCGTATCATGACGCGCTTTCGCGCGAGGCGGGATTTCCGACCTTTGGAGTAGGTCGCCGCGCGGCGCGACGGGTCGCGGGTGCGGAGAAAAAGTTCGGTGAGATTGTCACCGCGTCGCGGTCGCTCGCGCCGCCGAAACCGATCGCGTTGAGCGATGCGCTGAACGCTCTCGCGCCGGAAGGGGTTGGCGGTACCTCGACGTATCCGGTAATCGCAAGATTCCGCGATAGGACGTATCGACGCGCGCCGTCGGGGTTGATCGTGATGCAGAGGTACTCACCGTCGGGGATTCAGTACGCCGAGTCGTATTTCTCGGACGAGTACAAAAAACAGTACGGGCGGACGTACCTCGACGACTTCGAGAACATCGCGGCGGTTGCGCACGAGAGAATCGATACGATCGAACAAGTCGCTCCCACCGGCTCCTCGACGACATTGCTCGACATAGGCTGCGCGTACGGCCCGTTCTTGGCTTCCGCGCACGAACGCGGCTATCGCGTTTTTGGAATCGACGTCGCGCACGAACCGGTAGAGTATGTGAAGAACACGCTCGGTCTGCGCGCGCTTTCGTGCGACGTGCGTGCGTTTGATCCGGTCGTCTTTGGGATCTCTGCGTTCGACCGCGTAACGATGTGGTACGTCATCGAGCATTTCGCCGAGATAGACGAGATTCTTCGTAGGGTCGCACGACTCGTCGCCCCCGGCGGTGTTTTCGCGTTTTCGACGCCGAGTGCGACGGGAGTCTCCGGTCGGCGCGACCTCGAACGATTTCTGGAGATTAGCCCCGCGGATCACTTCACGGTCTGGAGTCCGCGCAGCGCGGCGCGCGTCCTTCGAGAGTACGGATTTGCAGTAAAAAAAATCCGAGTGACCGGTCACCATCCCGAACGTTTCGCCGTGAGTTCAACCCGGTTGGGTGCGAGAAAACCGGTTCAGTATTTGCTTGGTATCGTCAGTCGCGTGTTTGGCCGCGGCGATACGTTCGAAGTATACGCAGTCAGAACGAAGGAAAACCCATGACGACACTCATGATCCTTGGTGGCGGACCGATGCAGCTTCCCGCGATCGAGACGGCGCGCCGCAACGGCTGGCGTACCGTGTGCGTCGATGGAAATCCGAACGCGCCGGGGCAGCGTGCCGCAGACCGTTTCATCCATATCGATCTGAAAGACGCCGCCGCAATTCTCAACGCGGCACGAGATTTACGGAAAGCCGAGGGGCTTGACGGAGTGTTTACGGCCGCGACCGACTTTTCGAGTTCGGTCGCGTACGTCGCCGAGAATCTGGGGTTACCGGGTATTCCTTACGAGACGGCGCTTGACGCCTCGGACAAGGCGCGAATGCGCGCGCGTTTTCACGAAAAAAAAGTACCTGCACCGCGGTTCTTTGCGCTGCACGAGGACGCACTCGAACTCGCGTCGGACAAAATCCGCGCAAGCAGTGTCAGGTTTCCGCTCGTCGTGAAGCCCGCCGACAATATGGGCGCGCGAGGCGTGAAACGAATCGACTTCGAGCCCGACGGCGCAGACTCTTCCGGCCCGCTGATCGAGGCGTGCCGAACCTCGGTCGCGTTCTCGCGTTCGCGAACGGTCGTTATCGAAGAGTTCATCGAAGGACGAGAGTACAGTATCGATGCGATTCTAGAAAAAGGCCGGCTTACCGTGTGCGGGATCGCCGACCGACACATACGGTTCGATCCTTTTTTCATCGAGGTCGGGCACACGTTGCCGGCCGATCTCGACTCGAGCGAACGCGATGAACTCGTTTCGGTGTTTTCCGCCGGTGTCGCCGCGCTAGGGATTACAAACGGCGCCGCCAAAGGTGACGTTTTTTTGGGACCCAACGGCGCGGTTGTCGGTGAGATTGCCGCGCGTCTCTCGGGTGGTTATATGTCGGGCTGGACGTATCCGTTTGCGAGCGGTGTCAACGTCACCGAGCACGCGATGCGGATCGCTCTGGGCTTGCCGGCCGGAGAGGTTCGCGAGAGTAGAGCGTGGTGTTCGGCCGAACGCGCCGTAATTTCGATCCCCGGAACCGTGAAGGACGTCGACGGGTGGGACGAAGCGCGCGACGTCCCTCACGTGCACGCCGTTTTTGCCCGATCGGAGGTCGACGACGTAGTGGCTTTTCCGAGAAACAACGTCGAAAAATGCGGCAATGTGATATCGGCCGCGGAAAACCGTAGTGAAACGATCGACGCGGCCGAGTCCGGCGTATCGCGAGTGGTGTATCGACTGTGCCCGGGCGATGAGCGGACCGATGCGTTCCTGCTCGGAGCCGATGAATTCCTGAATTTTTTCGCGTACGAATCGCTGTTACCCGAAACAGCGACCGCGATCACATCGCTCGACTCAATTGTGGCAAACCGTATCCGTGCTATCGGTTTTCCTGATGCGCTGCGCACCGACCCCGCGCGCGACTGGGCGTTTCGTACGTTCTCGAGTGTCGCCGACCGGGCGCAAGAGCTAACGGGCGTCACGTTTTCGCGGAACGAAAAAACCGGGCGTGAATTCTGGCTCGCGGTGGTGAAGGGCGGTCTACAGGCGGCGTTGTATTTGATCGATACTGTAAACGTGGGGAAGGGCCGAGAGCTTTTGCGAGGTTTGGGTAGTATCACATGGTAAGACGAGCCTTTTTTGTCGTGCTTCTGCTTTGTATCTCGATGGTCGTGCTCGCCGCGGAAACCCGTGAACACACGATTCACGAAATCCTCGAGACCACCGGGGCGCGCCTTCAATGGGACGCCGATCGCGGAATCGGGGTGCTCCGCAACGCAAACACGTACGTCTCGTTCCGCCCCGGATCCCGTTGGGGCCTCGTCAACTACGCGAATCAGCGCGAACTCGGCGAGATTCGGCGTGTCGACGGGAACATAATCTTTTCCGCCGAAGCCGCCGAAACGGTGCTCTCGATCCTCAAACCCGCCAGGCAAACGTCGACCGACAGATACATCAGTACGATTTTTATCGACGCCGGTCACGGAGGCCGGGATCCGGGAGCCGTGGGTATTCATACGATTAACGGCGAACGATGGGAGATCAAGGAAAAAGACATAGTGCTCGACGTCTCGATGCGATTGCGCGATATGTTACGTCGTGGTTTTCCGGAACGTGATATCGTGATGTCACGAGAAGACGACACGTATCTGCGGCTTGAAGAACGGACCGAAGCGGCGAACTCTGTCGAGCTCGCCGAGAACGAAACCATAATTTTCCTCTCGATCCACGCAAATGCGACGTTCAACACTCGCGCCAAAGGTTTTGAGGTCTGGGTTTTGCCGCCCGAGGAACGGCGGGGCGGTCTCGTCGACTCGCGAACGACAGGAGTGAGCGATCCGGGAGTATTGTCTATACTGAATACAATCCGCGAAGAAGAGCTCACGATTGAAAGCGTATTACTCTCGCGGAGCCTGCTCACAGGACTCGAAGGCTCCGTCGGCGACGTCGCGCCGAATCGCGGTATGAAGACCGCTTCGTGGTCCGTCGTCCGCAACGCGCGCATGCCGTCGGTTCTCGTTGAGCTCGGGTTCGTTACCAACAAAGAGGAGGCTTTGAGGATGGCCGAACCCGATCACTTGCACAACCTCGCGCTCGGACTCTATAATGGCATCGTGGAGTTCATTCGGTATTTCGAGGCTCCACAATAGCTCGATTCCGGGGTGTTATGTTTTCGCGCAAAATCGTTCGAGTGCTCAACAGTAAGCCGTGGATCGTCCCGATCGTGTTGTTCGGGCTCTCGCTTTGTATCAGCATCGTCTTCTCGATCGTTTTTTTTGACGGCCGGATTACCCGTACGTTTTTTTTCCCGGACTCGGTCACGCAGGAACTGCGGAGCGAACGGCGTCCCGTTCCGAGCGGCAAAGGCATCCAAGACGATATTGCTGAGTACGTCCGCGAGATTATCCTGGGACCGACGATTCTTCAAAGCGGTCGAGTATTGCCGCGCGATACAACCGTCCGTATCGCGATCGCCCGCGAGGGCAAAGTATACCTCGATCTTTCTCACCACGCCGTGACGATCGAGTCGCCGCTCGGAATCGAGGAAACGATCGATATCGTCAGACATAATATTTTTTTTAACTTTCGGTCGATCAACTCGATCGTCGTCACGGTCGCGGGGCAAAAGCCTTTCGAGCCGCCGTACTTCCCGGCCTCACCTCTGTGAGAGTTAAGACCGTCGACACGGAACCGGATGCGAAGCAAACATCCAAAAAACGTTGACAAACGAATCGGTATCCGTATAATTTGGTGTAGAAATGAGTACGCATAACCAGCATAGCCAAAATGCCGTGTGCAAAAGGAGCTTTGGATGAAACGTTTTTTCCTTCTCGTCACGATAATGCTCGTGGCTCTGAGCTTTGGGCTCTCGGCCCAACAATCTGTTCTGATTGATTTCTCCGAGCTCGCAGCCGACTGGCCCGCCGACGAACCGCGTGAGAACGAACGCACGCTTGTTGATTTCGGTAGCGTCGCGGGGGCCAGTTTCACTGCGGAACAACGCGCTCAGATGAAGACATCGCTCGGGATCGAGAGTTGGGACATCGAGCTCGCGTCGTCGTCACGGTTTGTCCAGACCGTCGGCAACTCATACGTGCGGCAAGCGCGCGTCCGCGAGGGAGCCGCACAGTTTGAGAACGAAGCGGTCATGGGTATTCGGGTGAATTTCCCGACCGCGGCGTACAACTCGTGGGCGATGATCCGACCTCCGTTCGAGATTCCCGCCTATGCGGATATCGACGTTCTCGACGGTGACGACCTGATCGTTCCGCAACAGGAAGAGGGACGAGGGGCAAAATTCGACGGGTTCGGAGTCGTGAAGAACGTGGGCGTGCTTCGGGATCTTACCGTTAACGTGTACGGGTCCAACTTTCCGCACGGATTGAGTGTAATTCTGCAGGATGAGAATAACGTGGAACACGAGATCTTCCTCGGGAACCTTCGGTTCGACGGCTGGCGTGCACTTGAATGGAGGAATCCGAACTACATCGCGGACGTCCGCAACCGTGAACTCCGCACGTTCCCGCTGTATCCGGCGATGCAACCGATGGTCAAGCTTGTCGGCTTCCGAGTCTATCGGGACGCGGCGATGCAGGGCGGCGACTTTATAACGTACATCAAAGACGTGAACATCTCGTACGACCGCGCGCGGCTCGATATCGAACGCGACATCGACGACGAGGAAGTCTGGGGTATTCTTCAGGATCGCGAACGCGCACGCCGTGAAGCGGAACTGCGCCGTGTCGGGGATGTCCAGATTCTCCGGTTCCTCGAGGAGCAGCGGCTCGCGCCTCCGCGTGAGAACAACAACTAAGACCGCGTTTTTCTCGGTGAACGCGCCGTCGCGCGGCGACGCCCGACATAACGGGCGTCGCACCGGGCGGTGCTCGCCCCCGGACGCGATTGAAGCGACTCCGGAGTTTTGTTCCGGAGCCGGTGATCCGAAGCCGGTGATATAGAGAATATCCGCAAACGTAGTACTTGGAGAAAGCCCGTCAAAACGACGGGCTTTTTTTTAGCGGGCTCGATGACACCGATACGAACCAGGGTCGTCACCTTTTTTGATACGGACGCGCGTTGGGATCCGGAAGCTGTTGACGCGTCTGCGAGGCTGCTAGTGAAGACGCAGTCGGAGCCCGGTAGATCCTGAGAAAAAGTACGCTTCGTTGTTGAAAACGCCGATCAAGTCTTTCTTTCCGAAGGTATACACCGAGTTGTTCAGATCGAGGACGTACGTGAAGTGCGCGAAATCAAGTTCAAAGCGTGTGCCGAGTACTAACGATCCGGTCGAATGCACCGCACGGGTGTCGGGCGGGGAGGAAGCGAACGTCAAGGTGCGGTCATGGTACGCAAACGTAAGCCTGATTCGGTAGGGCGTGTTTTTTTGATGCAGATCCGCGACAAACGCGTACTCTTGTCTCTCGCTGATTCGGGTCCCGGTCGATTCGAGGGACGTGTACGCGGTGTCTCTGTACTCTGCCGACAACACGGCATTTGAGAGATACACGGCGGCGGCGATCTCGGCCGACTCCTGCACGTAGTCGCCGACAGAGGTAAGCCGTCGGGAAAAAGGGTAGAGCGACCGGAAACTGAGTGAGACGCGATGAACAAAACGAACTTGCACCATCGCGGAGAGGCCCGGGCGGAAGTACTGCCGCGGTGACTCGAGGACGTTTAGTACGCCGAAGTACGGGCCGACGCTCGTTGTGATCCTTTCATCGCGGTGCACAAAATCGATAAAAAGGATGTTCCGCAATACCGAATCGCGCGCGGCTTCGATCTCGACAAAGAACGCGTCGGAGACGGGGAGGGCAGCTTTAGCCCGAAAACCAAGCTGGAAATCCATCGGATCGAGAATTCGTGTCTCCTCAGTTCGCTCATCGGTGAAGTCCGCGTTGCTCGCGGTGAAAAAAGCCTCAATGTTCAGGCCATGGGCTTGAGGCGCCAAGATAGCGACGATCACCGCGCACAGAATCGATTTTGAGTAACTATTCATGTCAGAACGCCGTCCTTACGCCGATGAGACCTTCGAACATCCCGGCGAGATCAAATGGAAAAACACGCGTCTTGAGCTTGAAGTCCCAAATTGCACCGGTCGTCGCGACACTCAGGAACGGCGCGACGCTGATGGCGAACTGTTCGGCTTGCGACGGACGTAACGCGAACAGGTTCTCGACTCCAACAACCGACGTGAAGGTTCCGACGTCCGTATACTGGAATTTCAGGTTGATGTCGATCGCGCCGTCGCTATCGGTCGGCTTTTGACGATAGATCGACGGATGCCAGAAAAACGTCAAAATCGTGTGGACCGGACCGATGCGTACCCGCGGCTCAAAGAGCAGGAAGAAATTCTCGATCGTAAGATCTTCCTGCACGGGCGTCCAGTGTGTCACTCCGAGTTGGGAGAAAAACTCACCCCCCGCGCCGGTGTCGTAGTACATCATCAACCCTGCGCGATACGTTCCGTACGGCCCCGAGGGAAACGTCACACCGAGGAAACCTTCGAGTTTCACAAGTTCGGAGGCGAACAAGGCCCGCAGGTCCGAGGAGTACGTTCCCGCGCCTAGTATTTCGTCCTGGTACAAGAAGAGTTCGACACCGAGTGAGTCGGCGCCAAAGTATCCGAGGCCGAAACCGGTACCGGTGACCGAGTGGATGCCGTCGTATACGGGGTTTTCGGGAAAGTAGTATACGCCACGAAAAGTTGTGGCGAACTCGGTTGTTCCGAAAAGCAACGGAAAGTCATCCCCGGAACCGATCACCGCGGTTTCCCCGGTGTAGTACGAGAAATCGATCGGAAGGCCAAAAACGTTTCGGGCGACGACGCCGGCGGATTTGATCGAAATCGTCCGCGCGAACGCGTTCTCGATCGCATTTTGATCGTACGCGTCAGGAATCACCGCCGGACGCGTAATATCCGGATTCGAGAACGAAAATGCGAGACGACCGCCGAACTTCAGACCGCCTTCGATCTGAAGGTCGATATCGGCGCGCGTAGTGAGGACCAAGACTCCTTCCTCACCGTAACCTCGGGTTGTCAGGTGAAACCGGGGAACCCAGAGATTTGCGGCTGAGAGAGACGATGCGACGAAGGAAACGTACATCAAACAAACACCGCACCGTCGAAAAAACTTCATGTATGGCTCCTCTCGGGCAAAGTATACTCCGAAAAATGGTCCTTTTCCCTTTGAGTTATCGGCATTTTCCTCGTCTTGACTTAAAAAGGGATATGTATAAGATTACCTCACATGAGCGACTACCTTGATCCCGACAACGAAGAACTGATTAAGGATTTTTTTGTCGAAGCGGAAACGCAGGTAGAAGCGCTCGAAAGTAACATTCTCGTGCTCGAGAACAACCCAAATAACCCCGATGCCGTCGACGAGATTTTCCGTGCCGCGCACACGCTGAAAGGCGCTGCGGCAACGGTTCAGATGACCGAGCTGGCCGAGTTCACGCACGTCGTCGAGGATACCCTCGATGAGATCCGTTCAGGGCATGTTTCGGTTAATGAGACTCTCGTCGACACCCTTCTCTCGGCGGTCGATGTTGTAAAAGAGATGCTCGACGCGCGTTCAAACGGAACGACGTATACCCACGACACGAGCGAGCTCACCGAAGCCCTTAAGGTATTTGTTGCGGAGGCACAGAGCGGATCGCCGGGCGGCCGGACGGCCGACGCGTCGGACGCTCCTCAAGACGAACTACCGCAAGTGTACGGAGAGCTCGAGCAGCGTGAGACGCAAGCCGGCGATACGCCGGTCTACCGCGTAACCGTCGGGTTCGACGAGTCGAATCCGATGAACTCTGTCGGTGGAATTCAGGTCTATGCCGCGCTAAAACAGATCGGTCGGATTGTACGAACGCGACCCGAGTTCGACGCGCTGTACGAAGACAAGTTTTTTTCCCAGGTCGAGTATTACGTTGAGAGTTCGTCGACGGCGGAGGAAGTTGAACAAGCCGCTACGATTCCCGACGTCACCGACGCGGTCGATGTCCATTTTACGGGAGCGCCACAACCCGTTGCTCAAACGGCGACCGAGAGCCCGAAATCGCGCTCGGATATCGAGCCCGAAGCCCGCGCATCACGGCGTGAGACCGCTTCCAATGGGGCCGCGCAACCGGCCGAGTCGGGCGAAGCCGACGAGATTCCTGATGCCGTGACGGCCGCTGCGGTCGACGACGTGCGCGCGCGCGACTTAAAAAGGTCCGGAGGCTCGGGGTCGATTCTTCGCGTCGAAAGCAGGAGAATCGATAATCTTCTCAACCTCGTGAGCGAAACGGTTATCAACAAGGCGAGCTTCAACCAGGTCTCGAACGGCTTTGCCGAGAACGACACGCTCCTGCAGTCGAGCGAAACCCGATTCCGAGAAACCCTGAAAGAGCTATTCAACTCGATGCCCGAGTTTCTTGAAAGTATTCAAAGAGGAGCCTCGATCAAGGCTGTCAAGAAGGAGATTATCGAACGTTTCGGGGACCTGCCCGGGGTTTTTGATGGTTTTTTTGCCGCGCACAAGACGACGGTCGCGCGTTTCAGGAATACCGCGCAGAATCTTGGTCGTATCGCGGGCGAGCTGCAAGAAGGAGTCATGCGTATCCGCATGGTTCCGATTTCGCAAATTTTTAACCGCTTCCCACGCCTCGTTCGTGATCTCTCGCGTAGTCTCAACAAAGACGTGAACCTTGTGATCGAAGGTGAGGATACCGAGCTTGACAAGTCGGTAATCGAAGACCTGCTCGATCCGTTGATTCACTGTGTCAGGAATTCCATCGATCACGGTATCGAATCGTCCGAACTGCGGAACGAGAACGGGAAACCAAGCGAAGGGCTTCTCCGACTCAAGGCGTCGAGTGAAGGAAACATGATCATCATCGAGATTTCCGACGATGGTCGTGGCATCGACATCGATGCGGTCCGCGCAAAGGCGCATGAACGCGGAGTTATACACCCGTCAAAAACGCTTTCGGATATCGAAGCGTTCAATCTGATTTTTGATCCGGGTTTCTCGACCGCTGCGAAGATAACCAACGTTTCGGGGCGTGGCGTGGGGCTTGACGTCGTGAAACGCCAGATCGAGAAACTCAACGGTTCGGTGACGGTATGGTCTGAGAAAGGAATCGGAACGCGCTTCACAGTAAAAATTCCATTGACGCTCGCGATTATCCAGGGCCTTCTGGTACGTGTCGGTCGCGAGATCTACGCGATCCCGATTACGTCGGTGATCGAAAGCCACCGGATTAAGCCCGCCGAGGTGAAACGGATCGATAACTACGAGGTTTTCAACGTTCGCGACGACGTCGTTTCGATTCTTCGGCTCAACCGACTCTTCAAGATAGAGACGAATGAAAACCCCGAGTACCACTTCGTCGTCGTTGTCGGCACGGGTGAGAAAAAAATGGGGTTGATCGTCGACTCGCTTATCGGCGAAGAAGACGTTGTGATCAAACCTCTCAAAGACCACTACGTGGCAACACCCGGCATCGCTGGTGCGAACATCACCGGCGACGGTACGGTGTCGCTTATCATCGACGTCGCTCAGCTGCTCGAGCTTGGCTTGCGCAACGAGTTGGAAGAACGTCGCCGGCGTGAGACTATGGTTTCATAGGGGTTGAGTGTGAGTACGGTTAACACGACAATCATGGGAAAAACACGCGAGTCTGCCGAGAAAGACGTCGAGCATATCGACTACAAGATGGTTACATTCTCGCTCGGCGGGAAAGACTTCGGAATCGACATCATGAAAATCGCGGAAATCGCAAAATTCGGCGGCTTCACGTACGTTCCGAACGTTCCATCGTACGTGAAAGGCGTGTACAACCTTCGCGGCGACATTATCTCGATTATCGATCTTCGCGGCATGTTCCATCTTCCGGTCCCCGACACCGAGTCGGAACAAACGCACAGCGGTTTGATTGTTCGTGTCGGAGAGTCGATGATCGGAGTCGTCGTCGACTCAATCGATAAGGTGGTCGGCATTTCGTCGACAGACATTCAACCCCCGCATCCCATTTTCGGCGACATAAACATCAAGTACATAAGCGGAGTCGTCGAGCACGATTCCCGGCTCTATATCATCCTTGACGTCGACAAGGTGTTCAGCAAGGAGACGCCGCCGGAGCCAATCGCGACGCGAGAGAGAACAGAAACCGGCCCGCCGCCGGGCGACGTACCGGGCCCTGCACGCGGGCCAACAGATACGCGCGTTTCCGACACGGCCGTCGAACTTGGGTTCGCGCACGAGACGCTCGCGACGTTTCTCCGATTCTACGTCTCCGAGATGAACTCTGCATGGGTCGAGGAACGGTTTCGGGACTGGCGGACGAACCGCGTAGGTGAAGCGTCGCAGCTGAAAAACGCGGTCGAAGCCGAGAAATTTCTCGCACCGTTCTTCTCGCCGCACACGGGTGAGTTCTGGTCCGAGTCGTACGCGTCGGAATTCTCGTCGATAATCCCTGAGACGACCGGTGGAACCGTTACCGTGTGGAACCCCGGCTGCGGAAAAGGGTACGAGACGTACTCGCTCGTGTGCCTCCTCCGCGAAAAGCTCCCAAACAAACAAATCAAAATCTGGGCTTGCGATATCGATCTCCTGAGTATCTCGACAGCGCCCAACCTCGTTTTCGCGAGCGCGGCGGCCCCCGATTATTTCGATCCGTACGTTCACGAAAGCAATAACGGTTGTAGTTTTGATGATACGGTCCGGGACGCGGTTCTTTTTGAGTACCACGATATTGTGAACGAACAGACGCTCCCGCCGCCGGACCTCATTGTAGCGCGCGATGTGTTGTCGTTTCTTGCGCCGACCGATCAGAAGCGCGTGCTCGCCGATTGGTTCGAGAAACTGAAACCCGGAGGAGTCGTTATTCCGGGCGCACACGAAAGACTCCCGTTCGACGAAGGATGGAAGAGACTCGACGGTGAGATTTGTGCGTACACGAAGTAACGGCGTTCAGATCCCAAGATAAACTAGGTACAGGAGAAACACGGTATGAGAGTTGAGTATATAAACCCGTTTGTCGAGGCAGCGTATAATATCCTCAAAGAAGTTCTCAACGTCGAGGTCAATCGCGGTGAGCTCTACCTCAAATCGACCTCGATGCCGGTTCTGGGGGTCGCGGCGATTATCGGTCTCGCGGGGGATGTCGAAGGCCGGGTTCTGATCGACATGGACAAACCGACCGCGATCAAAATCGCATCGGCGATGCTCGAGGGTATGGACATGGAGCCTATTACCGAGCTCAACGATCTCGGTAAGGCGACCGTGACCGAACTTGCAAACATGATCACGGGGCAGGCGGTGACAAAACTCCATAATCTCGGTTTCAAGTTTGACTTGACACCACCTGCGATTTTTACGGGCGATAACATGGAGGTTTCGAATGCCGACGTTGAAGCCTTGATCGTTCCGATGGAAGTCCCGCAGGGAAAAATCGAAATCAACGTCGCGGTGCGCGAGCGAACTTAGCGAAAAGGGGTAGGATGTGCGGACAAAACAAGATTTCCCAAGCATAAACGAACGACAGGCGATCGGAGTAAACCCGGAGGGGCGACCGTATCGGGTACTGGTCGTCGACGACTCGATGTTTGTAACAAAGCAGATTAGCCAGATCCTGACTTCGGAAGGCTTTGACGTTGTCGGCGTCGCGGGCAACGGTCTCGAAGGGCTCGAAAAATACAAAGAGCTTTTTCCGAACGTTGACTTGGTGACGATGGACATCACCATGCCGAAAATGGACGGTGTGAGCGCGCTCGAAAAAATAATCGAGTTCGACAAGAATGCGCGTGTCGTTATGATTAGCGCCCTCGGCAAACAGGACCTTGTGAAAAAGTCGCTCTTGATCGGCGCGAAGAACTACATCGTTAAGCCTCTTGACCGGAAAAAAGTACTCGAAAGAGTTCTGTTGGCCTTGAAATAGAAGCGGTTTTCGGCTACAGTGAGCCGAATCCAGGGCGGTTAGCTCAGTTGGTTAGAGCACGTGCTCGACACGCACGGGGTCGGTGGTTCGAATCCACTATCGCCCATTGTCAGAAACTTGGTTCGTTGTGAACGTGCATGGTGAATGTACGCGCGTCGGTTTGTCGTTGTATGCACGAGGCCGAAAGCAACGTGGGCCGAAGGGACAGTTTTGAATTCCCAGCCGCCGTACGACCGTCTATCCGACCTTGAGAAAAACTTCGAAAGAAAGAAAAAACACGGAACCCAGTTGTACTGGATCAAGTATAACCGCAGTGCTGAGTACGCGTTCGATCTAGTCGACGCGCGCGAAGACGTCGAGTGGCTCATCGCAGAGCTGCGGCAACTCCGCTCCGAAAACAGCCATCTGCGTGAGATGCTCGCCGTCCTACGCGACCAGCTTCATAACGATCTTCACCCGTAGACCGTTTACGCGGTGATCTCTTCTCCACGCGCCATGAGAACCTTGCCGGTGCGCACGATCTCTTGAACACCGTACTTCTCAAGCACCTTGTTGACCGAGTCAAGCTGTTCAGACCGCCCGACGATCTGGAAGGTCAGGCTGATTTCGCTCACGTCGACGGTCGCGCACTCCATCGCGTGCGCGAGCTGAATCACTTCGGCGCGTTCGGACGGCTCACAATGGACCTTGATCAACGCGAGTTCGCGTTGGATGATGTCGTCGTCGGTACGGTCGGTCGCGTGAACGACGTCGACCAGTTTGTTGAGTTGCTTGAGGATTTGATCGAGGACGACTTCTTTTCCCGTCGCGCAGATGTTCATCGTGGAGTACCGCGGGTCGTTCGACGCCGAGACGACAAGACTGTCGATGTTGTAACCACGTCGGGCGAAAACGAGCGCGATCCGGATCAGAACGCCCGGTTTGTTGCACACGAAAAGACTGATTGTGTGTTTCTTTGGTTTTGATTCAGATGTCATCACGTACTCCCCACCGGCGCAGCCATTTTTTCCTTCGGTGCTTCAATAATCATCTCCGACATCGACGCGCCCGACGGGATCATCGGAAATACGTTGTCCTCTTTTTCAACTTCAACGTCGAGTAGGCACGGGCCGTCATTGTACTCGAGGGTCGCGGCGACGACACGTTTCACATCCGCGCTGCGTTTCACACGGAACGCCTTACACCCGTAGCTTTCGGCGAGTTTCACAAAATTCGGGTTTCCAATGAGGTCGACGCCCGACAACCGATTGTCGTAGAACAGACTCTGCCACTGCCGTACCATGCCCAAGTACGCGTTGTTAATGATCACGATCTTGAGCGGGAGTTTGTGGATCACCGCGGTCGCCAATTCACACAGCGTCATCTGGAAACCGCCGTCCCCGACGATTGCTATCACCGTTTCTTCGGGGTGGGCAAACTGTGCGCCGATCGCGGCGGGGAACCCGAAGCCCATAGACCCCGCTCCTCCGGATGAAATCCACTTGAAACGGTCATCGGTCAAGTAGAACTGCGCGGCCCACATCTGGTGCTGCCCGACGTCGGTCGTCACGAACGCTTTCCCGGTGGTCTGGCGGTAGTACTCGTCGATGACGTGCTGAGCGCGCAGTTTGCCGCTTTTCCGGAAGCGCAACGGGAATAATTTTTTCCACTTATCGATCTGCCGCAACCAGTCGGTCGTATCAATTTTCTCCACGACCGAGTTCAACTGCTCGAGGACCGTTCGTGCGTCACCGAGAATCGCAACGTCGACCTCGATAATCTTGTTGAACTCCGCGGGGTCGATATCAATGTGGATTTTTTTGGCGTTTACGCAAAACTTTGCCGGGTTTCCCGCTATTCGGTCGTCCCAGCGCGAACCGATCGAGATGATCAGATCGCACGCATCGACTGCCTTGTTCGCGTACGCCGTTCCGTGCATGCCGAGCATCCCGAGACTCAACGCGTGAGACTCAGGGAAACACCCTTTTCCGAGCAACGTGTTCGTGACCGGTATCTGTAACTTCTCGGCGAGGTACTTCACGGCCCGCTCGGCGCCGGATATCACCGCGCCGTGTCCGACGAGCAGGACCGGTCGACGCGCCTCGGCAATCAGTTGCGCCGCACGATCGATCGCTTCGGGATCTCCTTCCTCGGGAATGTGATATCCCGGCAGTTGCAGCTCGTCGGAAAAATCCGCGTCTACGAGCGCGCTCGAAACGTCTTTCGGGACATCGACGAGCACAGGTCCCGGACGACCGGTCTGGCACAGGTGAAACGCTTCTCTCATGATGCGCGGCACATCCTTGGCGTCTTTGATCAAGAAGGAATGTTTCACTACTGGATACGAAATCCCCGAAACGTCGGCCTCCTGGAAAGCATCGAGCCCAAGATTACTCGTCAACTGCTGTCCGCAGATCACGACCATCGGTACCGAATCCATTTGAGCGGTCAAGACACCGGTAATAGTATTGGTCGCGCCCGGCCCCGATGTGACGAGGACAACCGCAGGCTTGCCGGTCGCGCGCGCATAACCGTCCGCCATGTGGGCGGCGCCTTGTTCGTGTCGAGTAAGTATTAATTTGACCGACGAATCAACAAGCGCGTCAAAAATAGGGATCGCGGCTCCACCTGGGAGACCAAAGATGTACTCAACCCCTTCCTTCTGTATCACATCAACTATAATCTCTGCCCCAGTCTTTTTTTGTTTTGCCATTCTGCGATTCCCTCCTTTAGAGTGGTCGTAATAATACGTAACTTCGGTATTTGTGTCAATAAAAAACGCGAAAAAGGCTGAAAGTTTCTCTCTGAAAAACTACATAGAATAATTTGATTCTAATTACGACTTATTTCCTGAACAGATAAAAATTTCCCGATTAAAAAGTAAAAAACCACCGCCACGAGCGCGGTCATTATCGATAAAGATACGTTCATGATAGAAAACAGCTTGTTCAGCTATGTAGGGGCAGTTTCGATCGCTGTGGATAGGTATTTTTGTGCTGACCTAAACCAACTCTCCGTAGTATATTGGTGGCGTCATCAGGAACCAAAAACTGGAGAACAAAGAAAATGCAGGAAAAGCGACGTGCGTGTGTCATCGGCGGTGGATTCGGCGGGTTGACAACCGCGGCCCTTCTGGCGCGATCCGGCTGGAAAGTGACATTGGTCGAAAAGAACGCCGAGCTTGGTGGTCGCGCGCGGGCGTGGCACGAAAAAGGCTTCGTGTTCGACATGGGCCCATCGTGGTATCTCATGCCGGAGGTGTTCGAGCAGTTCTTCGCGTACTTCGGCGAAAAACGTGAGAATTTTTACGCGCTGAACCGATTGGACCCGTACTATCGGGTTTTTTGGGACGACGGATCGGTAGACATCACTCCGGATATCGAGAAAACGCGAGCGACTTTCGCGACGTTTGAGCCGAACGGCGACGAAAAGCTCACGCGTTACATGGCGGGCGCGAAGTACAAGTACGACATCGCGATGAAGGAATTTCTGTACCGCGACTACAAAAACGTCTTTCAGTTCTTGAACAAAAGAATTCTGCTCGAAGGGACGAAGATGAACATTTTTTCGGGGCTCGACTCGTTCGTGCGTCGATACTTCACGAGTAACCGCGCGGCACAGATTCTCGAGTACGCGATGGTTTTCCTCGGGAGCAGTCCGAAAAACGCCCCCGCGTTGTACTCCATTATGTCACACGTCGATCTCGATCTTGGAGTGTTCTTCCCACAAGGCGGTATGACGTCGGTCGTCTCGGGGCTTTCTCGACTCGCCGAGTCACTCGGAGTCGAGATCAGAACATCAAGCCCGGTCACGCGTCTCGCGGTCACGGGTGGACGAGTAGACGCGGTCGAGACCGAGAACGACACGATTCCGTGCGACCTGGCCGTCGTGAACGCCGACTACGCGTTCGCCGAGTCGCGCCTCTTGCCTCCGGAGTATCGGACGTACTCGGAAAAGTACTGGAACAAGCGGACGTGGGCGCCGTCGATGTTCATACTGTACCTCGGGCTCTCGAAGAAACTCGCGAAAACGGTCCACCACAATCTGTATTTTTCGACTCCATGGGACGATCATTTCGACACCATTTTCAAAAACCCGGCGTGGCCCGAAAACCCGTCGTACTACGTAAGTTGCGCATCGTACGACGATTCCACGGTCGCGCCCGAAGGCCACGAGAACGTGTTCTTTTTGGTCCCCGTAGCGCCGGGGCTCGAGGACACCGACGAGATTCGGGAGAAGTACGCGGAGAAAATCCTCGATCATTTTGAGAGGCTTACCGGAGAAACGATTCGAGATTCGATCATCATCCGCCGAATATATTCGCACCGGGATTTTGCGGAGGATTACAACGCGTTCAAAGGGTCTGCGCTTGGGCTTGCGCATACTCTCAATCAAACTGCCGTGTTCCGGCCTGGGCACCGCAGCAAGCGGGTCGGTAATCTGTATTACTCAGGCCAGTACACGCATCCGGGCGTCGGGGTACCGATGACGTTTATCGCGTCACAGGTCGTGTCGAATTTGATCGATAAGGATCAGCGATGAAACCTCGCGCGCAATCGGTGCACAAAACGGCGTTCAAGCGTGGGAGTCGGACGTACTTCAACTCGAGTTTGTTTTTTCCGCGGTCGGTGCGCGACGATGTATTTGTTTTGTATGGTTTTGTTCGCACCGCGGACAACTACGTCGACGCCGTTCCACAGGACGCGGCCGGATTTCGGTCATTCCGGGAGCGGTATGACCGTGCGGTTCGTGGACAGAAGAGCGGCGACATCATCGTCGATTCGTTTGTCGAGTTGATGAGGCGTACGTCGATCGAACGCGTCTGGGTCGATGCCTTTCTCGACGCGATGGCCGCGGATCTCAAAAAAAACCGTTACGCGACGATCGACGAGACCATCGCGTACATGTACGGCAGCGCGGAGGTCGTCGGCCTGTTCATGTGCGCGATTCTTGGACTCCCGGAACGACTTCACGATCAGGCAAAACTGCTCGGCCGCTCGATGCAGATTATCAACTTTGTACGAGATATCGCCGAGGACAATGAGTTCGACCGCACGTACCTGCCGATCGACGAAACGCGACTCCCGGACCTGAACGAGGCATCTGCTTCGGCCGATCCCGATGAGTACCGCCATTTCATCACGCGACAACTCGCGCGATACGCGGAGTGGCGCCGTAGCGCGAACGGTGCGTTCTCGGCGATTCCTCGCCGGTACAGGGTGCCGATCAAGACAGCGGCGGAGATGTACGACTGGACCGCCGAAAAGATCCGGCGTGATCCTTTTGTCGTGTATCGAAAAAAAGTCAAACCCTCGCGTCTGCGTATCTTCAGCCGCGTTCTTGCGAACACGTTAACCCGGAGGTGACATGGCTACTTATCTCGAAAGAGCGCGCGGCGCGATTATTGCGCGCCTCGACGACGTGCTTTCCGCCGATGCCGATGTCTTTTTGGACGTGAACGGTTGGGGCACCGACGTCTCGCGCAGACTCGTGGCGTACATGAGGCCGGGCAAGATGATTCGCGGAGCGTTGACGGTGCTCTCGACGCAGATGTACTCGGGTGATTACGCGCCGGCGCTCGACGCGGCGGTTTCGATGGAGCTTATCCAGGCGTTTCTTTTGATCCATGACGACATAATGGACCGTGACACGGTGCGTCGCGGCAATCCGTCGGTTCATCGCCAGTACGAGCTGTACTCGGACGAGCATGACATTCCAGATCGCGCGCACTTCGGCGTCTCGATGGCGATCTGTGCAGGAGACGTCGCGGTTCTTCGCGCGTTCGATCTGGTGTCGCGACTCGCGATCCCAGATGGGGTCGTTCGTGCGGTAATCGGTACGATCGCACGCGAAATAGCAACCGTCGGGCTCGCCCAGATGGGCGACGTATACTTCGGTGCGTCCGGGTACGAGCCGTCGGAAGCTGAGATCCTTGACGTTTACCGGTACAAGACCGCCCGTTACACGTTCTCGCTTCCGTTGATGACCGGCGCGACGATCGCGGGTTGTGACACTGAGACGGTCGAGTCGCTCGGGACGCTTGGGGAACACGTCGGTATCGCGTTTCAAATCCGAGACGATGAACTCGGAATGATGGGGACCGCCGATGAGATAGGAAAACCCGTGGGAACCGACATCGTAGAGAACAAAAAAACGTTGCTGAGATCCTGTCTTTTCTCTGCGCTCGATAACACGCCGCAACACGATAGAATACGCGCCGTGTTCGGCGGTGCTCGGGTGTCGCACGACGAGATCGAGCTGGTGCGCGACGCAGTTCGTTCGACCGGTGCCCTCGATCGTGCGGCTCGGACGGCGAATGAACACGTCGCCGCGGCCGAGGCTCTCGTCCGCGATCTTGTGGTCCCAAACCCTGAGCTCCGCGAGACGTTGAACGAAGTCATCCGTTACGCGGTCACGAGGCGAGTATGAGGCCCGAAGAAGAAACACTCGACGAGCGGCCGATGGCGGTGTTGTTCGATATGGACGGCGTAATCGTCGATTCGGAAGACATTCTCGCGGAAGCCGCGATCGAGATGTTTGCCGAACACGGCGTTTGTGTCGAGGCCGACGATTTTCATCCGTTTCGGGGAATGGGAGAAAACGCGTATCTCGGCGGGGTCGCAGAACAGCATTCGGCGGACCTCGATATAAGTGCTGCAAAAGCGCGGACGTACGAGCTGTACCGCCGGCGCGTCGCGGGACGGCTCACCGCGCTACCCGGCGCTGAAGAGTTGATCGAGTTCTGCCGGTTAAACGGGCTCAAGACGGCACTCGCGTCGAGCGCGGACGCCGAAAAGGTACTCCCGAGTCTTGACGCGATCGGCGTCTCGCGCGACCGGTTTGATACGATCATCACGGGAGAAGACGTCGAACGAAAAAAACCGTATCCCGACATTTATCTTCTCGCGGCCGAGAGAATTGGAGTTGATCCGCGGCGGTGCATCGTCGTGGAGGATGCCATCAGCGGCGTCGAGGCTGCGATCTCTGCGGGGGCACGGTGTCTCGCGGTGACGACGAGTTATCCACGCGAGAAACTCAAACGTGCTCACTGGGTCGTGGATTCGCTACTCGAGGCCCCAATCGACGCGTTTGTGTAACAGGCACACCTCTGCGTGACCATCGACAAAAACAGCTCGTGCACGCGCGTATCGTCGGTTAGTTCGGGATGAAACGTCGCGCAAAGGCAACGCGACGATCGCACGAGCACCGGATGGTCTTCGTAATGCGCGAGCACTTCAACGTCGGACCCCGTCGCGCGGATAATCGGTGCGCGGATAAACACCCCCCGGACCGCAGGGGAACCGAGTTCGTGAGATGCGATGTCCGCTTCAAAGCTATCGACCTGGCGGCCGTACGCATTCCTCTCGATCGTGACGTCGATCAATCCCAAGGTTAACTGTTCGCTCTCGCGTATTGTGCGCGCGCAAAGAATGGCACCCGCGCACGTTCCAAAGACCGGAATTTCCGCGGCCCGAATCGGTTCGAGCAGGCCAAACCTCTCGATCAACATCCCGATCGTCGTGCTCTCGCCGCCCGGAATCACGAGACCGTCGAGGCACGCAATATTCGCGACAGATCGTACGGCGACCGTCCGCGCGCCGATCGCGCGAAACATCGCGTCGTGGCGCGCGTAGTCGCCCTGAAACGAGAGAATTCCGATCGATACCACGTTCTTACCAGCCACGACCCGCGATTTTTGTGGTTGCGTCCATCGATGCGACACTTACGCCCATCATCGGTTCGCCGAGGCCCGCGGAAATGTCCGCTAGTTTCGCTGGGTCGTCGTAGTTGGCAACCGCGTCGACGATCGCACGCGCGCGGCCGGCCGGGTCCGACGACTTGAAAATGCCCGAACCGACAAAGACCGCCTCGGCGCCTAACTGGATCATGAGCGCGGCGTCGGCCGGGGTCGCGACGCCGCCCGCCGAGAAGTTCGGTACCGGTAGACGACCGGTCTCAGCGACCTCGCACACGAGTTCGTACGGAGCGCCGAGGTCCTTCGCCGCGGTCATGAGTTCTTCGCGACGAAGCGTCGTGAGCCGCCGGATCTCGTCGGTCAATGTGCGCATATGCCGAACCGCTTCGACGATGTCGCCGGTACCCGCTTCGCCTTTGGTCCGGATCATCGCGGCCCCTTCGCCGATTCGGCGGAGCGCCTCGCCGAGATCCCGGCAGCCGCACACGAAAGGAACCACGAACTCGTGTTTTTCAACGTGGTACATCTCGTCGGCCGGAGTCAGGACTTCGCTTTCGTCGATGAAGTCGACTCCGAGAGCCTCGAGAATTCGCGCTTCGACGAAATGTCCAATCCGGCACTTCGCCATCACGGGAATGGTCACGGCCTTTTGAATCTCCCGTATCATTGCGGGATCCGACATGCGCGCCACGCCGCCGTGCGCGCGAATGTCGGCAGGGACACGCTCGAGTGCCATTACAGCTTGAGCTCCGGCCTCCGCGGCAATCCGGGCTTGTTCGACGTTTGTGACATCCATGATGACGCCACCTTTCAACATCTCGGCCAAGCCGACCTTGGTTCGCCATGTCGCCTTTTGTCGTGCCGACCAACTGCCGTGACTATTCTTTTGTGTCTCGTCGCCATTTCTCTGAGTGTCTTCGCTCATATCGTTTCCTCCGGGACCCTTTCGTTTGTTGGTGGTACCGCCACGACACCGGAAGTTTTCCGACGGACGGCATCGCTACAGTATGTGAGAATGATCGCGTAGTCAACACGAGTTCGCTACCACCCGTGGACAGCCCTATACGACCGGCTTGTCTCGCACGTACCGCACCGTGGTAGAATATACTGGTGAAAAGACGCGACGACGAGACAACCAACGATATTCCTGCGAGGGTCGCACACGTTCGGCACCGGATAGGCGAGGCCGCTCGGCGCGCCGGACGTTCACCCGATGAGGTCACGCTGATGGTCGTCGGAAAGACGTTTCCGTTTTGTGACATCGCGCGCGCGGTCGACGCCGGAGTCGAATACGTTGGGGAGAATCGGGTGCAAGAGGCGGAAGATAAATACACGAATCCCGATCGGCCTTTTCATCTCCACTTGATCGGACACCTTCAATCGAACAAGGCGCGGCGCGTCCCCGGGGTGTTCTCGTGCGTTCAGTCAATCGACTCGGTGCGTATCGCGCGCGCTCTCGACCAAGCAATCGCGTCGGATGAGTCGCGCGTCGCGGAATCGATCGAGATCATGCTACAACTCAATGTATCCCACGAATCGACCAAGTTCGGATTCACCGATGAGTCCGAGCTGCGGCGGGCTCTCGATACGATCTTGACTCTCAAACACGTTCGAGCGACCGGCTTGATGGCGATTGGACCGTTCACCGATGACGAGAGCGCGATCAGAGCGGCGTTTCGTGCCGCGTTTGCCTGTTTTTCGACTGTTCGTGAGTCGCGCGTAACGGATCAATTTTGCCGTTTGTCGATCGGAATGAGCGACGACTTTGAACTCGCGATCGAAGAAGGCTCGACCTTCGTCCGGATCGGCTCGGCGATACTCGGCAGGCGCGCACGATGAAACGGATCCTCGGATTGTTTTTGCTCTTCATCTTGACCGCTGCGGTTACCCCGGCAGCCGAACCGGAACCATATACCAGGGACGAGTTTCCCGAGTGGGCGCTCAACGTCCGCCGTGGCGAGATAATCGCTTTCGGCGCGCTGCCGGTCGCGCTATTGGTGTCCAACTTGCTGTACGATCTCGGACGGTTTGTCGTGAAGAGCGTCGAAGCCCGTCGGCTCGATTCTCAATACGCTCCTTGGTTCTTCGGACCGCCGAGTAAACCACCGCTGTCGCCGGATGAGAAGAAGGTCGTGTTTTCGATCGGCGTCTCGCTTTCGGTCGGAGTCGCGGTCGCCGACTATCTGCTCGGCCGTCGAGAGACGGCCGGCGCCGACGGTCGAGACAAGTAATGCCGACGGAACGGACTTTTTCGGTCATCCTCGACGACGAGACATGGGTAGGAGAGCGGATCGACCGCTACCTTGCCGAGGGGCTCGGGATCGGATCAAGGAGCCAGATCAAGGCGCGCATCACCGCGCTCTCGGTCAACGGGACCGACGCAAAACTCAGCCGTATTCTTGTCCACGGGGACACGATCAATGCAACCATACGCGATCCTCAGCCCCCCGTCTACGCGCCGAAAGAGATGGACCTCACGGTAATGTACGAGGATCACTCGGTGCTCGTCGTGGAGAAAGAGGCGGGCGTGGTTGTTCATCCCGGCGCCGGGCATCACGATCAAACGCTGATTCAGGGTGTGATGTTTCGCCGACTCGAGATGGCCGGGGCTTTCGAGGACGGCACTCGCCCCGGCGTTGTGCACCGACTCGACAAAGAGACCTCGGGCGTGATCATCGTTGCCAAGACTCCCGACGCGCTCGCACAGCTCGCCGATCAGTTCCAGAAACGCGAAACGAAAAAAACGTACCTCACGATCGTACACGGTCGGCCGAGGAAAAGAACAGGAGTGATCGACGCACGTATCGGGCGCGACCCGAAACACCGCCAACGCTTCACGGTTGTTTCCGAAGGCGGAAAACGATCAAAGACGAAGTACCACGTCGTGCGGAGCTGGGGCGATTACTCGTTGATCGCGGCGTCTCCAATCACCGGTCGTACTCACCAGATCCGGGTTCACCTTCTTTCGATCGGCTGCCCGGTTGTCGGTGACACGGTGTACGGGCGGAAAGCCGACAACCTCCCGGAAATCGGACTCGCACTACACGCGTACATGCTCGGGATAACGCTCCCGGGGGAAAAGACTCCGACTTTGTTCCGGACGCGTTTCCCGGGGCGTTTTCGTCGAGTGATCGATGAACTCAACCGTCGCCCGGGCCGGCGAGCAAAGGGTTGAACGTGCGCTCTATCTCCGCCGTTGACGGCGGCCCGCGGTGCGGGAAGATCGGCGTGTACCCCGGAAACTTGGCGAGCTTCTCGCTTAACCCCGGCACCACGAGTGCGTGCACGAACGAGTCTATTTCCTCGCCGACCACGCCGGCCTCCAACAGATCGCCGGTAAACAGCCACGGACCTATCCGGTAAATAACCGAACTCGAGGCGATCTCGTTTACGCCGAGTACGCCAACGCTGATATCGCCAAGCGTAAGTTCGGCACCCGGAACCACGGATTCACACCGAACACCGTGAAACGATGCGACAGCCGCGTACAGCTCGATATCGTATACCTTTGCGATCGTCGAGATACTGCGGGCAAAGACCTCGTCAGGATGCGTGAGCAGTACAGAACGCACGTATAGGCCGTTTTTCTCTATCAACTCGAGAAAAGGTACGTCGAGTACAAAGGGATCGATCAGTACCGCGTCACCAGGCGTGTCGGGTGCGATGAGGTACGAGTTTCTGCCGCCGGATGTACGAACGAAGACCTTCATCTCGGCTCCTGCGCCGACGGGAAAACCGCTTCTTCCTGATTCGAGTTGCGAAACGTCACATCGCCGAACTTCGCGTTCTTGAAAGTCGTATCGCGCACGTTACAGTTGGCAAATCGAACCCCGTCGAGCGACGCGCCGACGAAACGCGTTCTTTCAAGATCCGAGTCGACGACCGACACCTGGTTACACCGAGATCCGACAAAATTACAGAGCGGGAGTTCGACGTTGTAGAATACACAGTCGCGAAGTACCGCGCCGCCAAAAACGCACGCCGAAAAAAACGACGCCGAAAACGCACAATCGATAAACTCCACGAAGTCGAAGAAACAGAGACTCACCTCAAGATCGGTAAACCGGCATCCGACGAACGATGCGCGCGAAAACGCGCACCGGTCTATCCTGAGGCCGTCGAACGAAACCGTCTGGAATCGCACTCCACTCCAGTTCGTCGAGACGTGTTCGGATACGCTCGAAAGTTGGGCCTTGACAGCCGCGACGTACGCGCTCTTGCCCTCGATGTGTTCAAAGCATGTCTGCGCGCCGCTCACGCGTGTGCTCGGGCACCCGGGGGTGAAACACGCAACCAACGGAAACATAGGCCAACGGTATCGTATCGGCGCGGACAAAGCAAGCTCATCAGTCACGCTTGTCGTCAAATTGACTTCGTGCATCGTCGGCGTACGCCGGCGCATGTTTGAGACCCACTGCGAAAGCTTGCGTAATACGCGGCGGTGAGGCTACTATCGGGTATGGCCACGTGTTTTTCATGCGGGAAGGAGTTCCCGTACGGGTTCCGGGTGTACCGGAATACCCATTGTCCGGTCTGCGACGCGGATGCAAAGGTATGTCTTAACTGCCGCTTCTACTCACCCGGTGCGCACTGGGACTGTTCGGAAACCGTCGACGACGAAGTCAAGGACAAGGACCGCGCAAACTTCTGCGATTTTTTCGTGCTCGGTCGCGGCGGTGGGCCCGACTCGCGGGAGACGGAAAAAAAGAACGCGGCTCGCGACGCGTTCAAAGGGTTGTTCGGCGATGAGTGAGACTGCCGCGGAGCTCACGCCCGCGGCGACCGTTGTGTTCCTCGACTCGGGCGTCGGGGGGCTTCCGTACATGGCGGCGTATCGCGCCGCGAGTCGTTCATCGCGTCTTGTGTACGTCGCCGATCGTGCGAATTTTCCGTACGGCGAGAAGTCCGCGGATGAGGTGTCGCAGCGCATAGCCGGCGTCGTGTCGCGTGTGATCTCTCGTATCGGCCCCGCGGTGATCGTCATTGCGTGCAACACCGCGTCGGTAACAGCTCTCGGGCATCTGCGCGCACGCTTCGACATTCCTTTTATCGGCGTCGTCCCGGCCGTGAAACCCGCCGCGCTCGTGACCAGAAATCGACGGATCGGCGTGCTCGCAACGCAGCGAACCGTCGACGATCCGTACGTTGCCGACCTGATACGCCGATTTGCCGACGGGTGCCATGTTCAGCTTGTGCCGGCTCCTGACCTCATCGATCGAATCGAAAGCGGTACGATCGACGGATCCGGTCTCGACGGTATTCTCGAGCAACCCGTGCGGTCCCTGCACGCTGCGCGCGTAGATACCGTCGTTCTCGGATGCACGCATTTTGTGCATATCGAGGCGGCGATCTCGCGTGCGCTCGGTGATGGGATTCGTGTCGTCGACTCGGTCGATGGAGTCGTTCGCCAGACGCGCCGAGTTCTCGAAAACGTCTCACCTCCGAATCCGGCGAACGTGCAGACGCTTTCGGTGGACTCTCTTTTTATTACGGGAGTCGACGACCGGACCGAACGGCTGTATCGCGGGTTTTCCTCGGCCTTTTCACTGCATTTCTCGGGTGCTCTGTAATGACGGGCGTCGTTCTGTACGGGATCAACAATATTTTTTCCGTTCGCGCGGAAGGGCGCATCTTCGAGTGCCGGATCAAAGGAAAAAAATTGCGCGACCGGGACGATTATAACGTGATCACCGCGGGGGATCACGTTGAGATCCAGGCCGACATGAATGATCCGCGAAAAGCGTCGATTCTTGCGGTGTCAGCGAGGCAAAACGCATTGATGAGGTGGAACAAAAAACGTCTCAGCCGCCAGATCGTCGCGGCGAATCTTGACCGTGTCCTGTGCGTCGCGTCGCTCGGAGTCCCGCCGTTTCGGCCGAGATTCGTCGATCGTGTGATCGTCGCGGCGGAGTCCGAGGCGATACCGTGCTCGATCGTCGTGAACAAGGTCGACGTCGCGACCGGCGACGATGTCAAACAGCGGATCCGCGTCTACCGGGAACTCGGTTACGCTGTTTTTGAGACGTCGTGTCTCACGGGCGAAGGGATCGATCACGTTCGAGACTCCACCGCGACCGGGGTCACGGCTATGTTCGGCCAGAGCGGCGCGGGTAAATCGAGTTTGATTCGGCTGCTCGTCGCGGGTGCCGAGCCACGGATCGGCGAAGTCTCGGAAAAGTACGAACGCGGGCGTCACACGACCAATGTCTCGGCGATGTGGGAGCGCGACGACGGATCGTGTGTAATAGACACCCCGGGGGTCCGCGAACTCGACATATCGCACCTCGAGCCTTCGGTTGTCGGTGCGGCGTTTCGCGAGTTTCTCGCGCCCGCGACCCGATGTGAGTTTTCCCCGTGCACGCATCGTCATGAACCCGAATGCGGTGTTCGCGATGCAGTCGCGCGCGGGGAAATTCACCCCGACCGATACGAGAGTTACCTGAGGATTCTAGTCGAGCGAGAAGAATCGCAGGGTTTGAGCCGGAGGACACAATGGACGCCCACACGATAGAACTGCTCGAGTTTGCGCGTATCCGCGAAACGGTCGGCGAGTACTGCCTGACGGAGGAGGCACGTTCGGGCCTGAGAACGTTCGACTTTGTGACCGATCGGGGTGAACTAACCGTATGCCGCGAATACGTAGGCGCGTTCGTCGAGCTTCTCACGGGTACCGTCGAGTTCCCGTCGGTTGAATTCCCTCCGGTCGCCGACGCGATTGTACGCGCTCGGAAGCCCGGAGCGGTACTCGAAATCCTGGATTTGGCGGGCGTTCTCGTGTACGTGACGTCCGCACGTGTTTTTGCACGCGCGATCTCTACGGGCGTCCCGTCGACGCGCCTCGCCGAGCGCGCTGCGGCAATCCCTGAGTGTCTCTCGGTGAGTAAGGAGATCGCGCGGTACATTGATCCGACCGTGGGAGTTCGCGAGCGCGACATTCCGGAACTCCGTGATATCCGCCGCGGCATCACACGAGTGAAGTCCGACATCGATAAGATTGCGGCGCGGTACCTGTCGGATACCGCGATGCAGAAGTACTGGAATTCCGACACCCCGACGCACCGCGACGGCCGCACCGTGCTTCCGTTGAACTCTTCGTTCAAGGGCCGCGTCACGGGAATTGTGCATGAGATATCTGCGAGCGGCGCGACCTTATTCATCGAGCCGGTCGAGATACTGGAAAAAAACAACGAGCTGTTCGAGTTCGAGACCCGGTATCGACAAGAGGTCTTCCGAATCTTGCGACGGTTGACCGAACTGGTCGCCGAACACGCCGATGAACTCGACGAAACGGTCGAGTTAGTGACCGAACTCGACGCGATGCGCGCGCGCGCGCGGTACTCGGTGTTGCACGGGTGTGTATTCGCCGAGATAACCCCCGACTCGGTCTTCCTTCCCGGCGCGCGACACCCATTGTTGCGGAATCCCGTTCCGATTACCCTCTCGATCGAGTCCGGTATCCGGGCGGTCGTGATCTCGGGGCCGAACACCGGAGGAAAAACCGTCACGCTCAAGACCGTCGGTCTTCTTGCGCTGATGAATCAGTTCGGTCTCGGAATCCCTGCGAACGACGACTCGCGGCTGCCGCTTTTCGACCGGATAATGGTCGATATCGGCGACGAGCAGTCGATCGAAGGTTCGCTCTCGACGTTCTCCGCTCACCTCGGGCGGATTTCCGACGTGATCGACACGGCGACCGAACGATCGTTGATTCTGCTCGACGAGCTCGGGACCGGTACCGATCCTGACGAGGCCGGCGCGCTCGCGTTCGCCGTTCTTGACGAACTCGTGAAAACGCGGTGCACGACGATAATCACGACTCACCTCGGCGCGGTAAAAAACTACGCGTTCACGCACGACGAAGCGATGAACGCTTCGGTGCGGTTCGACACCGAGAGACACACACCGACATTCGAAGTCGTTCTCGGACTGCCGGGCTCGTCGTACGCTATCGAGACGGCCGAGAAAATCGGCTTGAAGCCGTCGGTTGTCGAGACTGCTCGCGCGTACGCGGAGAACCGCGCGGGCGACGCGGCGAAGATTATCGAACAACTCTCGGAGCTCACGAGACTCGGCGAACAGCGCCTCAAAGAGACCGAAAACCTCAGGATACAACTCGAACGCCGCGAGAACCAATTGACCGAACGCGAGATCGAAATCGAGTCTCGAGAGCTCGCGTTGCGCGAGAAGCGTCTCGCGGAGTTCGACGCGTTTTCGGCAGACGCACGCAGGACGCTCGAAAACCTGGTTCGCGAGATTCGCGAAGGCGAGTTGAGCCGCGAAAAAATGCGCAAAGCCAAGCAGTTCATCGAAGAACTCTCTACCGTAACAGACACCGAGAAGCGCGATATAGAAATCTCCCGTCGAAGACGCAAGATCAAGAAACCCTCCCGACCTACCGAGATAGACGTCGGAGTAGAGGTTGTCGTCACCTCGACCGGACGGCGAGGGAGGGTGATCCGAGCCGACCGTGGCGGGAAATGGGTGGTCGAGACCGGAAGTCTGCGCGTTACGCTTCACGCCGACGAACTTGAGACGGTGGTTCCCCGAAAACCCGATAAACCCGACGTGCAAATCGCCGGATTCTCGCCCGCGCAGCCCGCGGTCGGCGAACTCGATCTTCGCGGCATGCGTCTCGACGAGGCTATCCACAGACTACAGACTCAACTCGATTCGGCGATTTTGAGTGGACTCGCGTTTTTCGGTGTGATTCACGGAAAGGGAGACGGTGTCCTCCAGAAGGGCATTCGCGAGTTTCTCAAGGAATCGCGCAGCGTCGAGTCATTTTCGTACGCACCTCCAGAGGACGGAGGGTACGGAAAAACGATCGTACGTTTGGGCTCGTAAGGCGCACGTACGTTGTGAACGATTTTCACCGTTCATCTCTTGCCGACAAAGGATTTTATCGGTACCATCTCGGCGTGAAGCTCGGTAAACTTTTATTCCTCCTGGGTCTCGTTCTCGTTCTCTCGTCGTGCCTCTCGACCGAGACGAGCATCTCGGTCTCCGCATCGGGAGCCGGCGAGATCCGGTACGAGTACACCATTTCCGCCGACGCGGTGTACCTCGGGGTGTTCGACCGCGATTCGAGTATTCTCACGATTCCGGTCCATCGATCGGACTTCGAAACCATGGCGCGGCTATCGGAGGACCTCGAGCTGCGCTCGTACGCGATGAGTGAGCGCGACGGTCGCGTTCGGGTCGTCGCGGATTTATCGTTCACGTCTATCGATGGTTTCAACGCCGCGTACAACCGTGGCCGCGACTCGTTGATACTCGAGGGAACCGAATCGAGCGGGTCCGCGAGGCTTCGCATTTTTGACGGGTTCGGCGAGCCCGTCGACCGAACGTTTCAAGAATTTGCCTCTCAGACCGCCGAGTCTCTCGCGTATTCCTTGAGGCTTCCGGGACCGGTCGTGTCCACCAATCACGGCGAGTACTCGGGACGAACAGCGTCTGTCCGGTTTTCGATCGAGGAGCTGCTCGAGACGACCGAGCCTGTCGATTGGATAGTGACGTGGTGACGGCTCTCGACAACCATTATGCCGATGCGCCTCGAGTTTCGGGTAACCTGACCTTGAAATGCACACGGACGTCTAGTACAATACGACGATCCGTGGACTATTGATTCTTTTAGTAAGGAAAACACGATGGATGCCCAGTTGCAGGAAGTAATCGACAAGATCAAAGCCGAAGGAATCCGGACGGCGGAGGAGCGGCGCGACGAAATCGTGAAATCGGCCGAAGAGGACGCGCGCCGCATACGAAAGACAGCCGAGGACGAAGCCGCGCGAATCGTAGAGGAAGCAAAGGCCGAGGCCGAGAAGAAGCGGGAGGCCGGGGAGGCCGCGCTCCAACAGGTGGCTCGTGACGTTGTCATCGGCGTGCTCGCCGAGATCGACGGCGTGTTCCGGTCGTTGATCGATTCCGCCGCGCGCGACGGGCTTTCGGGTGAAAGACTAGAGGACGTGATCGTCTCGGTCGTCTCGGGCTGGAACGTTGCCGAGGGCGCCATCCTTCTGAACGACGCTGACGCGAAGAAGATCGAGGCAGGCTTGTTGAAAAAGATGAGCGAGACTCTCAAAACCGGCATCGATATTCGCCCGTTCCCGGGGATTACCGCAGGCTTTCGTGTAAGCGAACGCGGCGGCACCGCGTACTACGACTACACGGCCGACGGAATCGCGGACGTTCTTGCCGAACGGCTTTCGCCGCAGCTTGAAGCGATTCTTCGTTCGGCGACTCGGAAATTATGACTCAACGTCCCGCGTTCCGGGCACGGATCGTATCGACGACTAAGGACGGATAACGGATGAGCGGGTACTACTATTTGATGGCTTCGCAGCCGTATATTTCGTTCGATTCGGAGATATTCCCGGAACCACGCGCATTTCTCGCTCAGTGCGCCGAGTGGATGACCGATTCCGATCTTGCGGCGGTCCGAGCCGTCGTTATCGGTGATCGGCACGAGCAATCCGCAAAAGCCGAACAATCCGTAAAAGCCGAGCAATCCGTAAAAGCCGAGAACCGAGCTGTCGCTTCGTGGAATCGGTTCGAAGCGGGCATTCGGAACGTTCTCGTACAGACGCGCGCGGAAAACGTATCGAGAGACGGATGGCGGTATATCCGTCGTGACGACTCCGACGAGCAGATCCTGCCCGAGCACACGATCGTTGAACTCGTGAAGACCGCAGCCGGCCACGACTCACCGTTCAGATCGGAACTGGATCTCCTGAGAATCCGGTGGGCTTTCATCGAGGAACTCGCGACCGGCCATTACTTCGACGTCACCGCCGCGATCGCGTACGCCGTTAAGTTAGTGATTCTGGAACGAAAAGCCTTGTTCGACACCGACCGGGGGACCGAACGGTTTCACGCGGCGTACGCCGCGGTTCGATCATCAGAAAACACCGCCGCGCAAAGCGCAGCCATAGAGAGTAACGAACCTCACGAATCGACACCGGAATCAGATATGTGGAGCAGAGAATGACGGAAGCTACAGGGAAGGTTGTCGGCGTAAACGGAAATATGATCAGCGTCGACGTTGCCGGGAATATCGCACTGAACGAAGTCGGATACGTTCGACTCGGCGAGAGCCGCTTGAAGGCCGAGGTTATCCGGATCAGGGGGAGTCGCGCGGAGCTGCAGGTTTTCGAAATGACGCGCGGAATAGGGATAGGCGACGAGGTTGAGTTCTCGCACGAGTTGCTCGCGGTGCAGTTGGGCCCCGGGTTGCTCGGAAAGGTCTACGACGGGCTCCAGAATCCACTTCCGGAGCTCGCCGAGAAGTGCGGGTTCTTTCTCGACCGCGGCGTGTACCTCGATCCGTTACCGCGCGCGCAGACGTGGGAGTTTACCCCAAAGGCCGCAAAAAACACGAAGGTTTCGGCCGGCGACACGATCGGTACCGTGCCCGAAGGGATCTTTGAGCACCGGATCATGGTGCCGTTTTTTCTACCCGGCGAGTACACCGTTGCCTCGATCGTCGAGAAGGGAGCGTACTCGATCACCGATACGGTCGCCGAGCTTGTTTCGCCCGACGGTACGACGATTCCCGTCACGATGGTTTTTGAGTGGCCCGTAAAACGCCCGATCACCGCGTACACGAATCGACGTCGTCCGACCGAGCCGATGATCACAAAAGTTCGATTGATCGACACGTTCTTTCCGGTCGCTCTCGGCGGAACGTACTGTATTCCCGGTCCGTTCGGCGCGGGAAAGACCGTGCTTCAACAGATCACGAGCCGCCACGCAGAAGTCGATATCGTTATCGTTGCTGCGTGCGGCGAACGCGCGGGTGAGGTCGTCGAGACTCTCGTCGAGTTTCCCGAGTTGACCGACCCGAGGACCGGCAGGTCGCTCATGGAGCGCACGGTTATCATCTGTAACACGAGCTCGATGCCGGTCGCCGCACGCGAAGCGTCGGTATACACCGCCGTCACGATCGCCGAGTACTACCGGCAGATGGGGTTGAACGTCCTGCTGCTCGCCGACTCCACATCGCGCTGGGCGCAGGCGATGCGGGAAATGTCGGGGCGTCTCGAGGAGATTCCGGGTGAGGAAGCGTTTCCCGCGTATCTCGAGTCGGTCATCGCGGGTTTCTACGAACGAGCGGGCGTCGTCGAACTGCGCGACGGTTCGGTCGGCTCGGTCACAATAGGCGGAACCGTGAGTCCTGCCGGCGGTAACTTCGAGGAGCCGGTCACACAAGCGACGCTCAAAGTCGTCGGGGCGTTCCACGGTTTGTCACGCGAGCGCTCCGACGCGCGAAAGTACCCCGCGATCCATCCTCTGGACTCGTGGAGCAAGTATCCCGGCGCGGTTGAGCCCGCACTCACGGAGTACGCGCGGAAGGTGCTGTTCAACGGAAACGAAGTCGGGCAGATGATGAAGGTTGTCGGCGAAGAAGGCACGAGTCTCGACGACTTCGTCGGATACCTCAAGAGCGAGTTTCTCGACGCGATCTACCTGCAGCAGAACTCGTTCGATCCGGTCGACGCGGCGGTCCCGACCGAGCGGCAACGGCACGTCTTCAAGTTGATTTTCCGCGTATTCAGCGGCCGTTTCAAACTCGCGACCAAGGACGAAGCGCGAACCGTATTCAACGAACTCCAGTTGAAGTTTCGCGACTGGAACGGTGCGGAGTGGAACTCGGATGATTTCTCGAGAATCGAGACCGATATCAACGCGGCGCTCGACGCGTCGATCGAAGGCATCGAGCACGACGCGGAAAGCCTTGTCGCGCAAACCCGGAAAGCGGAGTAACCAGCATGCGAAAGGTGTACAACAAGATCGAGGAAATATCGGGCAACGTAATCACGGTCGCGGCCGACGGGATCCGGTACGGCGATCTCGCGATCGTGACCTCGCGGTACGGCGAGTCGCTCGCCGAAGTTATCCGGCTATCGGGAGAAAAGGTTTCGCTGCAGGTGTTTTCAGGTGGCCGCGGCGTCTCGACGGGTGACGAGGTCAGATTTCTCGGACACCCGATGCAGGTTTCGTTCTCCGACAATCTGCTCGGGCGTATCTTCGACGGTGGTGGTCGACCACGAGACGGTGGTCCGGAACTGCACGAGGACCTGATCGAGATCGGCGGACCGTCGGTGAACCCGTCAAAGCGAATCATCCCGCGAAATATGATCAGAACCGGAATCCCGATGATCGATCTCTTCAATACGCTCGTCGAGTCCCAGAAACTCCCGATCTTCTCGGTTTCCGGTGAGCCGTATAATCCGCTTCTCGCGCGAATCGCGATGCAGGCGGAAGTCGATATCATCGTCCTTGGCGGTATCGGATTGAAGTACGATGACTATTTGTTTTTCCGCGAAACGCTCGAGAGTGGAGGCGCGCTCTCGAGAACGATCTTCTTCGTTCACACCGCCTCGGACCCGATCGTCGAGAGTTTGCTTGTTCCGGATATCAGCCTCGCGGTCGCCGAGAAGTTTGCGCTGCAGGGAAAACGAGTGCTTGTCCTGTTGACCGATATGACGAACTTCGCCGATGCGATGAAAGAGATCGCGATCACGATGGAGCAAGTCCCGTCGAACCGCGGGTACCCGGGTGATCTTTACAGTCAGCTCGCATCGCGGTACGAAAAGGCCGTCGACTTCAACGGCGCCGGATCGATCACGATCCTCGGCGCGACGACGATGCCCGGCGACGACGTGACGCATCCGGTTCCCGACAACACCGGCTACATCACCGAAGGACAGTACTATCTGCGCAACGGACGGATCGAACCGTTCGGCTCGCTGTCGCGGTTAAAACAGCTCGTCAACGATTCGACGAGATCGGATCACCGTGCGATTATGGACGGTATGATCAAGCTGTACGCCGCGTACAAGGAGTCGCTCGAGAAGAAATCGATGGGTTTCCGAATGTCGGAGTGGGACAGCAAACTGCTCGCGTACGGCGAGATTTTTGAGCGCGAGATGATGGACTTGTCGGTGAATATACCTCTGGAACGCGCGCTCGATCGCGGATGGGAAATACTCTCGGAGTGTTTCGAACCCGCCGAGACCGGGCTTCGCACCGAACTCATCAAGGAATTCTGGCCGACGAAGGAGTGACGGGTGGCTGCAGTCAAGCTGACGAAGAACGAGCTCAAGAAACAAAAAGACTCGTTAAAACGGTTTCAACGCTACCTCCCGACTCTTCAGTTGAAGAAACAACAGCTGCAGATGATGATCCGTCAGGTCGAGGCAAAACAGGCCGAGACGCAGTCGCTTCGTGACGACGCGTACGAAAAACTCAGAGAGTGGATCGCGGTGTTTGGCGAGGACGTCGGGATCGAGGCTTTCGTGTCGGTGCGACGCGTCGAAATCGAGAGCGGCAACATCGCGGGAATCGATATTCCGGTTTTCGCCGGCATCGAGTTTGATATCGCCGAGTACGATCTTTTCAGCACGCCGCTCTGGGTCGACGCGGGCATCGAGAAGATCAAGGAACTCGCGGCGATCGACGCCGAACTTGAGGTACTCGAACGCCAACGCGAGTTACTCGCGGACGAGCTTCGCATCACGACGCAACGCGTGAATCTCTTTGAAAAAGTGAAGATCCCCGAAACCCAGGAGAACATCAGGGTGATCCGGATCTACCTCGGGGACCAACAGACGGCTGCGGTAGTTCGCGGGAAAATGGCAAAAAACAAGGTAGTAAGGGCGTCGTAACGTATGATTGTAGAGATGAAAAAAATAACGGTCGTCTCGCCCGCCGCCGACCGCGATGACACAGTGCGACAGATGCGCCGTTTGGGTGTGCTTCACATAAACGCATCGCGTGAGTTCGTGGCCGGCATCGACGATCTCATCCGAAAGAAGGCCCGATTCGAACGCGCGCTCGCGGTCATACCGGAAGGCGAAGGGCCGGAGGAAGACGCCGAGGCCGGCGACGCCGACGAAATGGTCGACGCGATACTCGCTCTCGGTGAAGAAAGACACGAAATCCACGAGCAGATTGCTCAGCTGAAGCGAGAACAGAGTCGACTCGCACCATGGGGCGAGTTTGTTCCGGCCGATATCGAGTTCCTGCGCAACAACGGCGTGACGATCACGCTGTTTTCCGCTCCCCGACGCGAGCTCGCATCGTTCGAAGGACGGTATCTCGAAATCGGAGGCGACAAGAACACGGCTTGCTGCGCTTCGATCACGCTGCGCGACGAGGACACGCCAAATTTCGAGAGCATTCCGGTTCCGGCCGCCGGACCGAGCGAGATTCGCAAGCGCATCGAAGAGCTCTCCTCACGGCTCGGCGAGATCGACAACGAGCTCTGTGAGACGATCGAAAACCGCGCGGTGATCGAAACCTCGATTGCGGAACTTGATGAAGAAATCGAACTTCGATCGGTCTCGTCGCAATTCCGGGGCGACGAGCAATTGTCGTATATCACGGGGTTCGTGCCGGTGAACTCGCTCGAAGCGACACGCGAGTACGCAAAACAGGCCGGGTGGGGGATTCTGATCCAGGATTCCGACCCCGAGGATGAGCCGCCGACCCTGATCAGAAATCCGCGGTGGGTCCGCATTATACAGCCGGTTTTCGATCTCTTGGGAACCGTGCCCGGGTATCGGGAACTCGACATCAGCTTCTGGTTTCTGATCTTTTTTACGGTGTTCTTCGCGATGATCATCGGTGATGCCGGGTACGGAGGTATTATTCTCGCCGGCTCGATTTACGCGGGCGTCAAGGCAAAGAGGGCGAAGAAACCGGTTTCGATCGGGATCGTTCTTCTGTCGGTCCTGAGTATCGCGACGATCGTGTGGGGCGCGGTGACCGGAACGTGGTTCGGATCCGAGCGTATCGCGCGTTCACCCGTCGTTTCGTGGGCGATCATCGACGAGATCGCGAGTTTTGAACCGCGAAGCGCGGCGAATGTGCAGTGGCTCTGTTTTATCCTGGCCACCGTACACCTCACAATTGCTCACGTCTGGAGCTTCCTGCGCGCGATTCGTTCGCGGCCGCGGCTTCGTGCTATCGAGCAACTCGGTTGGCTCTCGATGGTGCTTGGTCTGTACTACCTGGTCTTGAGCCTGGTGCTGGGAACCGAGCGGTTTCCGATGCCCGAGTACGCGTTACCGATGATCATCGGCGGCTTTGTCGCGGTGCTTCTTTTCTCCGGGCAGGAGGCGGGGAAAGGGTTCGTGAAGGGGATGGTCTCGGGAGTTGCGAACTTCATGCCGAACGCGCTCAACAGTATAAGCGCGTTTTCGGATATTATCTCGTACATTCGGCTGTTCGCCGTCGGCCTCGCGACGGTCGAGATCGCAAAAAGCTTCAACGCGATGGCTGCCGGAACCGGCGACGGGTTGTTCGGGATCGCCGCCGCGGTTGTGATTTTGTTTGTCGGGCACAGTTTGAACCTCGCGATGGCGGCGCTTTCGGTCGTCGTCCACGGAGTTCGGTTGAATATGCTGGAGTTTTCCGGTCATCTGGGAATGGAATGGAGCGGTGAAGCGTACCGCCCTTTTAGAGAACACACCAACAAGGAGACACAAGAATGAATTTCGGGTTGATCGGTATAGGCGCGGCACTCGCTTTCGGCGCTATTGGATCCGCGATCGGAGCGGGAAGCGCGGGCATGGCCGCGATCGGCGCGTGGAAGAAGTGTTTTGTCCAGAACAAGAAAGCCCCGTTTATGCTCATCGCGTTCGTCGGAGCGCCGCTGACGCAGACGATATACGGGTTTATTTTGATGAACGCGATCGCGACGGCAGCAGAAGCGGGCGCCGACGCGATGCTTCTGCTCAGCGCAGGCGTGCTCGGGGGAGCGGCGATGGGGTTCTCGGCGATGTTTCAGGGAAAGGCCGGCGCGGTCGCGTCGGACGCTCTCGCGGAGACTGGGAAAGGTTTCGCGAACTTCATCCTCGTTCTCGGCCTCGTCGAGACGGTGGCGTTGTTCGTCATGGTGTTCTTGTTGATTGTGCTGGGTTAAACGTTTTTTTCTACTCCTTTTAATCTCGGTTGCGAGCAACACCTTCGCCGACTCGCCGGCGTGGGTGTTGTACGAGAGAGGTGTGCGGCTCGCGGCCGACAACCGTCCCGACGAAGCCCTCGTGTTGTTCCGTGTCGCGATTTCTCGTCGGGGACCTTTCCCGGAAGCCGAAGCAGCGATCGGTGATGTCTTCCGAGGCGAGTCGTCGTTCGATCTTGCCGTGCGCCAGTATAACCGCGCGCTCGAGTACGCATCGGCTTTCACCGTTCCGGACGACCACTTTTCGGTCCGGTATAAGCTCGCGGAGGTGTACGAAACCGTTCGGGATTTCCGTGCGTACGAATCGACCCTACGGGCGATTACGGATCTGGACCCTGCGTTTATCGGGCCGGCCGCGGCTGCGATGCGCGAGAATTACCGCACGACGATTACTACGCGAGGTTTCGATCAGCTCGCACGACTGTACCGGATCGACGACGGGTTCTCATGGCGTGCACACAGCGAACTCGGCGTTTTTTACGTCGACACGGGACGGTACGAACAGGCGCTCTCTCACTTGATTTTTTCTGCGCTCATGATCATCACCCCGGTCGTCGAGGAAATACGACGCGTCGATCTCGATTACGAGTACACGACATTGTCCGCATTGTTGCGCGATATCGACCGGTTTCCGGCGCTCTCTCGCTTCGCGGATACGCGCGAACTGTATAAAAATCTATACTACCTCGCAGACAGCTTGTACGGCGTCATCGGGTGGCGCGACCACATTCGCTCGCTCTGGACCGCGGTCTCGACGGCTCCGGACGCAGGGGTTTGGGCGATCCGTGCATCCGCACAACTCCGGGACCCTCGGCTGGAGATTCGAATCGATGGAGTTCGGTAGACAGCGGGGCTACGTTCCGTTCTCAAGACCGGTCTCAGGGCACAACCGTCGATGAAAAACATCGTCATCAAGGGCGCACGCGAGCACAACCTCAAGAATATCGATCTTGTGTTGCCCCGAGACTCATTCGTCGTTGTGTCGGGATTGAGCGGATCGGGAAAATCCTCGCTCGCGTTCGACACGATTTTCGCCGAGGGCCAAAGGCGGTACGTTGAGTCGCTGTCCGCGTACGCGCGACAGTTTCTCGGTCGGCTCGAGAAGCCCGATGTCGATTACATCGAGGGACTCTCTCCGGCGATATCGATCGAACAGAAAACGACGAACAGAAATCCACGATCGACCGTCGGAACCGTGACGGAGGTTTTTGACTACTATCGACTTCTGTTCGCCCGAATCGGGACACCGCACGATCCGTCGACCGGTGATCCGATCGTCCGGCAAACGATCGACCAGATCGTCGACCAAATCATGACGTACCCAGACGATGCACGCGTTTCGGTTCTCTCCCCCGTCGTGCGCGGGAAAAAAGGCAGACATGAAAAGGTCCTCGAGGACGCGCGGAAGGCCGGCTTTGTGCGCGCACGGATCAACGGCAACATCGTGCAGTTTGAAGACGAGATTGAACTCGACCGGCAGAAAAGACACACGATCGAGATCGTCGTCGACCGGCTGAAAATGAGCCCTTCGATGAAAAAACGCGTCGCGGATTCGGTCGAGACCGCGCTCACGACGTCGGGTGGTATGGTCGTGACCGTCCGTCAGGACGGAGACGACGCGCCTCCCGTCGAGGAGTCGTTTTCGGACAAGTTTGCGTACCGGGACGGAACGGTCGCTTTTCCCGAGCTCGAACCACGTCTGTTTTCCTTCAACTCGCCGTTCGGCGCGTGCCCGGGGTGTTCGGGCCTCGGCGTCTCGCTCGAATTCGACCGCGACCTCGTGATACCCGACCCCTCGAAATCGTTCAACGAGGGTGGTATCGCTCCGTACAATCCTTCGGCGGCGTGGTATCGGAGTCGGTTCGAGTCGCTCGCGACGCATCTCGGATTTGGACTCGACACACCGATTAGTGAGTTGCCGGACGACGTGGTGCACGCGATGTTTCACGGGACCGACGAAGCGATCGAACACACGTACGTCAACAAAAACAAGACGGGTCGATTCGAGTACACGGCGCCGTTTCGTGGCATCCTCGACGATCTGAAACGGCGGTACACCGAAACGACGTCCGACGGCGTGAAGGAGTGGCTCGAGAGCTTTATGTCGCAGCGCGCGTGCGAGCAGTGCGGCGGGAAACGGCTTCGGTCGGAAGCGCTCTGGGTTCTTATCGCCGGAAAGAACATCCATGACCTTTCGGCGATATCGGTTTCCGACGCACGCGAGTTTTTCGAGAACCTCGAACTCTCCGACTCGGATCGAACGATCGCGCGCGAAATTCTGAAAGAAATCCGCTCGCGGCTCGGGTTTCTTGTCGACGTCGGGCTCGGCTACCTGACGCTCAACCGGAACGCGGCGACGCTATCGGGTGGCGAGGCGCAGCGAATCCGCCTCGCAACGCAGATCGGGTCGTCGCTAGTCGGAGTTCTCTACATCCTCGACGAGCCGACGATTGGTCTTCATCAACGCGATAACGAGCGCCTTCTGAAGACTCTTATGCACCTTAGAGACATCGGCAATACGTTGATAGTCGTCGAACACGACGAACAGACGCTGCGGTCGGCCGATTACATCGTCGATCTCGGCCCCGGCGCGGGAATCCACGGAGGACGCATCGTTGCCGAGGGTACCCCGGACGAAGTAATGGCCACCGACGATAGTCTGACCGGCCGGTACCTCTCGGGACGGCTCGTTATGCCGCCGCGCGAGCCGCGTACACCGAACCCGGACGATGCGATCTCGGTGTACGGCGTGCGCGAAAACAACCTCAAGGGTATCGACGCGCGCATTCCACTCGGTAAAATGACGACGATCACCGGCGTTTCGGGGTCCGGCAAGTCTTCGTTGTTAACCGACGTCGTGTACCCCGCTCTCGTGAACCGGGTCACGAGAGCGCGCAAACGCGAAGGAGCATTCGATCGGATCGAGGGCGTCGAGCTCATCGATAAGGTAATCGCCATCGACCAGAGTCCGATCGGGCGAACGCCGCGCTCGAACCCGGCGACGTACGTCGGCGTGTTTTCGTTGATCCGCGATGTGTTCGCGACGCTTCCGGAGGCACGAGCGCGCGGATACAAGGCGGGCCGATTCAGTTTCAACGTAAAAGGCGGTCGCTGCGAGAACTGCGAGGGTGCCGGGACAAAAAAGATCGAGATGCACTTTCTTCCGGATGTCTACGTCACGTGCGAGGTGTGCGACGGAAAACGGTTCAACCGCGAAACGCTCGACATACGGTACAAAGGACGAAACATACACGATGTGCTCGAGATGACCGTAGAAGAGGCCTCGGTCTTTTTCTCGACGATACCGAACATTGCGCGCCGACTCGAAACGCTCAACTCGGTCGGTCTCGAGTACATCAAGCTCGGTCAATCCGCGCTGACACTGTCCGGAGGCGAGGCACAGCGAGTGAAGCTTTCACTCGAGCTCTCAAAGACGAGTACGGGCCGAACGTTCTACATCCTCGACGAACCGACAACGGGCCTGCACTTCGCCGACGTAAAAAAACTCATGGAGGTCCTGCATCTTCTCGTCGATCGTGGCAATACGATCGTCCTGATTGAACACAACATTGACGTGATCCTTCAATCGGATTTCCTGATCGACTTGGGCCCCGAGGGTGGCGACGCGGGTGGCCGCATCGTCGCGAGCGGAACTCCCGAACAGCTCGCGGAGTGTCGCGAGTCGTACACGGGCCGGTACGTGCGGGACGCACTGCACGCACGGAGTGTTCGGTGATCGAACTCCGTCGGATACTCGCACGAGTCGCCGCACGACTTGTGTTCGCTCTCGCGGCCTTATGCGTGAGCACCGCGAACCTCGGTGCTCAGGACGGGTTGGTCGAAAACTCGGCTCTATCGGAAAGTGATGTCGTTCGGCGCGACGTCGAGACGTCGGACTACTATGAGCTGCTCGCGTGGGCCGAACGACTCGGCTTGTCGACACGCGGCACACGAGCGGACCTCGTCTCGCGACTGCTCGCGCACTATGGCATCCCGCGCGACACAGCTGCGCCGACCCAACCGGCTCGCCGGATCACGATCGATACCGCAAAAGAGGCCGAGTACTTCACGATCGAAGAACTCGACGAGCAAAACGTGCGGATTCGAGGTGGCGTACGGATTACGATGGAGGACACCGAGACAGGCGCGGTCCACACGATCGAAGCCGACGAGGTGACGTTCAACCAGACCGAGGAACTGCTCGTGGCGCACGGCGATATCGTGTACACGATCAGACGTGAGACCGGGAGCGAGTACTTCTACGGCGAGGGGCTCGCGTTTCGCCTCGACACGTGGGACGGGGTATTCATCGACGGCGTATCGGAAAGAGACCGGCGCATCGAGGAGGAAGACCTCACGTTCCTTTTTTCCGGCCGGTACATCACACGATCCCGCGAGGACGTGATCGTGCTCGAGTCGGGGACGATCACGTCGTCACGCGCGGTGCCGCCGTACTACTCGATCCGCGCGGGGAAAATATGGATTCTCGGACCGGGGGAGTGGGGGTTGGAAAACGCGATCCTTTACGTCGGTCGCGTTCCGGTGCTGTACTTCCCGTTTTTCTTCCGTCCGGGTGATCGTCTTTTTTTCAACCCCTCGCTCGGTTATAGACTCCGCGACGGGTACTACATTCAGACGACGACGTACCTGCTTGGACGGCCCGACGAGTCGCGTTCGCCGTTCTCGTTCTTGCAGATTGCCGAAGAGGCACGAGCCGGTGGAAGGCGTGAGATCGTGGGGTTGTACGTACGCGAGACCGACGAGCCCGCCGAAGAGCCGAAAGGCGTACTCACGGTCCTCGCGGACATCTACACGAACCTCGGTGCGTTCGTGGCGATCGAAGGTTCGTTCGAGGGAGTCGGGCCGTTCGCGACTCTTGGGTTCCGGTCGGGTCTCGCCGCAACGCGTCACGTGTACGAAACGGCGGCGGGATACACGACGCGACGGGTAGACGGGAGTGTTATCCACCCGAGCAGCTGGAACTCCGCCTGGTTTCTCGGCACCGAACTTCCGTTCAGATACGATATCGATCTGACGTTCCAGCTCGTGTACGACGCGTTGCGCGTGCGGGGGACGTTCGAAGCGCTCTCCGATCCGTACATGCGACGCGATTTCTCCGATCGTGCCGAGGATATCGACTGGACGAGCGTGTTTTCGCCCGCGGAGACGACGGCGGCCGAGAAAACGACCGCGACGTGGAGCATCGCTTCGTCGTTCATGCCGCGCGCGCTCGGGCTGTCACCGTACGTCCAAACGTTCGGCGTCTCGACGCTCGACGCGTCGTTCAGGTTCCGCTCACGTATGATTCCTGCCGACCGCCTCGACGCGAACGTCCTGCAAGCCGACCGCAGCCCGGAGGCCCGGTTCTTCTACCCGGATATTCTCGTTGCGCCCGACATCGCGGTGAGAATCGCGGGAACGCCGATCTCATCTCAGCAGGCGACACGCCCGGCGGCGGCCGCGCGGCCGCCCGACGATGAGCAACCGAATCTCGACGACTTTCGGCCGCCATGGTCCACTCCTGACGACGAGGTGGACGATGAACAACCGGATCGACCCTTTCGGCTTCCGCCCATTTTCGGCCGGCTCGCCGACCCGAGCCCGGCTCCGGGCATCACGTACTCCGTCACCTACGACGCGACGCCGCGAGTTGTCGTCGAGAACCTTACCGACTCGAGCGAATGGCGCCACCCTGAAGATATATCGTTGAATTTTTTATACGGTACGCTTACGTCGAGAAACACCGGAAGAATCGGCGTTCAATGGGCCGTCCGCGGTAATCTCATTTCGGTTCGAAACACCGTGAACATCGCCGCGCAGTACCGAACGCTCATCAACGACGATGATCTCGAAGAAGCCGAACGCGCGACTCGCGCCGAACAGAGCTACCGTTTTTCCTCGGCTAACATCCGGAACGATCTCTCGTTGACCTCGTTTTTTGTGACCGCCGAGCGGTTCGACCGTACGAACGTATCGTACGGGCTCGATACGCTCCTGTATCAACGTGCTTTCGATTCGTTCGGTTTCGCCCGTGAGCCGGTGTTCATCGACGACTTCTTCAAATGGGAGCCGGAGTACATCCGCTCACACACACTCGGCTTGAACCTTTCCGCGCGAGTTTTTGACGCGGAACAGACGCTCCAGATCCGTTCTAACTTGCCTCCGCTGTCCTCCCGGTACACCGGCAACACCCGATGGATCACCGGCCCCGTCACGTCGTCAGTGCAAGCCTCGATTGCACGCGACGAAGAGGCCCTCGAGTGGGTCCCGGGTCCGGTGACACTCGCGCAGGAGATCCGACTGGGACCGACGATCCGTATCAACGAGAACCTCGTGTACAACACGGCGGACCGGGAGTTTCGGTCGAGCCGAACTCGTATCACGGCGGGACCGTTTTCAAGTACGTTCGATATGCAGAACTCTCCGAGGTACGAGTTCGGCGGGCCTGGAGTCGGCTGGGTCGTGACGGACGACACGGCGTTCCGGCCGTCGGGAGTCGGAGCAACGGTTCGGTACAGTCGGACATTCGATCCGTTCTGGAAGGATAGGGTGACGTTTCGACTCGAGACCGGCGCCGATTACCAGATGAACCTGCTACGGTTCACCGAGTCGCGGTTCGATTTTTCGCTCGGCTTGACTCTCGGTATCCACGAGTTCCTCGATCTGACTTTCTCGTCGCGCTCGCGGAACTCCGTGACGTATCAGTACATCCCAAGACTCGCGGACACCGTCGGGGTGCCGCAAAGAAACATCGGCGGGGACCTTTTGCGTTCATTCAACTTTTTCTCCGAGCAGGACCGCATCGATTCGCCGTTCAATTTACAGGATTTAACCGTCCGGGCGACGCATTATCTCGCCGATTGGGATCTTTCAATCGCGTACCGTGGCTCGCCGCAGAGACGCGTCGAAGCGTTGGACGGTGTTCCCGAACGTCCGGTCCTGAAGTGGGTCGGAACGTTCACGGCATTTCTGATTTGGCGTCCGATCCCCGAACTCAGAACGCGCGCGCGTTATGACGAGGACGGATTCGATTTCGATACCGAACGACCATGACGCGACGAGATCGTGAGGACTTGACCGTCACGCGGTGCGGACTCTATAATTTCCCATGATGAGGAGACGTATTGGTTCAGACTGCGGCAGTTATTCTCGATAACCCGGCGTTCGTGAGCGATGTCTGCGGGGTCAACGACGGCAATCTCAGGGTACTCGAGCAGCTACTCGATGCACGAATCATGTCTCGCGGCAACGAACTCTTCATCGAGACCGAGGACGCCGAAAAGCGGAGCGTGCTCGTTACCATCGTCGGCGAGCTCAGGGAACACGCCGCGCTCGGCCGAGACCTCGGGCCGGATCTTATCAGGGCCGTGTTCGAGGGTGTGAATACGGGCGGCACCGACTCCACCGAGCTTCTAAAACGAAACGCGGTATCGGTGAACTCAAGCAAAGTCTTCCCGAAATCGAGAACGCAAGCTCTTTTCATCCAAAGCATGACGGAACACGATCTTTCGTTCGCTGTCGGTCCGGCCGGTACCGGCAAGACGTTTCTCGCGGTCGCGCACGCGCTGGCAGAGGTCCTAAGCCGCCGAAAACGCAAACTCGTGCTCACGCGACCGGTCGTAGAGGCAGGGGAAAGCCTCGGATTTCTCCCGGGGGACCTCTCGCAGAAAATTCAGCCGTACCTCAAGCCGTTGTACGACGCGATGGAAAGCCTGGTTCCCGGAGAGACGATACAGAAACTCGAGGATACGCGCGTGATCGAGGTCGCGCCACTCGCGTATATGCGCGGGCGCAGTCTGCGCGACTGTTACGTGATACTCGACGAGGCGCAGAACACGACTCGCGAACAGATGAAGATGTTCCTCACGCGGATCGGCGAGAATACGCGCGTCGTTGTTACCGGCGACGTGACGCAGATCGATCTACCTCGAAAAAAAGAGTCCGGAATGCTTCACGCCGTCGGAATTCTGCACGGTATTGAAGACATCGGGTTCACGTACTTCACCTCGACGGACGTTGTCCGAAATCCTCTTGTGAAAAAAATCATCCAGGCGTACGACGCGAATGAACGTAGTTGACGTTTCGTTCGCGGAACCCGAAGAACCTCCTTCGTGGTTTGCGCGCGTAGAAAAATTCTGTCTCGGTGTACTCGACACGCTTCACCTGGACGGCTGGGAACTGTCGGTCGTCTTCTGCGACGACACCGCAATGACGCGATTGAACCTCGAGTACCGAGGAATCGACGCCCCTACCGACGTGCTTTCGTTCTCGCAGCTTGAGGGCGAGGGCGTACCGGAAAGTGACTCGGATATCCACGCAGCCGGTGACATCGTCGTCTCACTGAACGCCGTTCAACGGAATGCGCAGGATTTCGGAGTCGAGTACGAACAAGAATTAAAACGAGTATTGATCCACGGTATTCTTCATGTGGCAGGGCACGATCATATCGGCGATGCCGAAGATCAGGAGATGCTGATGCTTCAGGAGCGTCTCGTGAATGAACTGTCCCAGGAGTCGTTATTGTGAAAACAAGTGGGCTTCTCAAACGTTTGTTTGTCGGTACCGGACGCGTCGAGAACGACTTGATCGCGTTGAGCATAGAAAAACGCGACATGATCCGCGGAATCGTTGAGCTTTCCGATACTAGTGTCAAGGAAGTAATGGTACCACGAATCGACGTCGTTTTTGTCTCGACGGACCTCTCGCGCCGCGAGCTCATCGAAAAAGTCACGACGTGCGGTCACTCCCGGTTTCCCGTGTATACCGACACAATCGACAACGTCATCGGTATGTTGTACGCAAAAGACCTGTTACGATACATCGTGAGCGACGAGGAGATCGCGGTCGAGAAGATCTGCCGCAAGCCGTTTTTTGTCCCCGAGAGCAAGAAGCTCGACTCGCTTCTGCGCGAGATGAAGAGAAGGCGCGTTCATATTACGGTCGTCGTGGACGAGTACGGTGGGGTCTCGGGCATTGCGTGTCTCGAGGACATCCTTGAAGAGATTGTCGGTGACATCCAGGATGAGTTCGACAACGAGAAGGAAGACATCCTCGAGATCGGTGACGGCGTGTATCTCTGCGACGCACGCGTCGATATCGAGGATCTGAACGATGAGATCAAGACGACCATTCCGGACGACGACTACGACACGCTCGGAGGTTTTGTGTTCGATCTTTTCGGGAAGATTCCCGTCAAGTACGAGAAGGTCCGGCACGACAACATGGATTTCATCATCCAGGACATGGACGGCCACAAGATCAAAACAGTGAAGATCGTTACCGCGAAGGAAACGAACGGTGAAACGGAGTAAAAACGGATACCGAATTCTACTCGTGTTTGTCGGCGGCTTGTTGTTTGTGCCGCTCGCGGCGCCCGCACAGGAAAACGCGCTTCGGCTACACGATCGTGCGCGAACGGCTCTCGACGCCGATGATGTGTTCCGCGCGATCGAGCTGTTCTCGTTATCGCTCGCCGCTAACCCGGCGTACGTACCGTCACTCGTCGGCATCGCCGAGTCGTTCTTCCGGCTCGATGAGTACGACGAGGCGTATCGCTACGTCACCGACGCGCGTCGCTACACCCGAAACAACGCGGCGGTTTTCAACCTTCAGGGACGAATCCTTATAGGACTGGGGCGCCCCGACGAGGCTCGCCGGGTTTTCGCCGAAGTACTGCGTTTTGAGCCGAACAACATCGACGCGCGGATCGGAACCGCTGAGCTCGCTCTCGCCGAAGGCCGCAGCAGCGACGCGCTCCGCGAGTATCGAGAGGTTGTTCGTTTTGCTCCGCATAATCGGAAGGCGCTCCTGTCGCTTTCGCTCGTACACGACTCGCTCGGTGATCGCGACGCGGCGGAACGGTACCTCCTGCTGGCGATTCAGTACCATCGCGAGGACCCAACGGTTCGCGTCCTCGCGGGCGAATATTATGCGTCGCGAGCGCAGTACGCCGAAGCCGAGAGACACGCGCGTACCGCTATCGCGCTCGACGGCGCGCGTACCGACGCGTATCTTCTTCTGGCCGAGATCGTATATCGCCGCGGTTCAATCTCCGAAGCCGTCGCGGTCGTCGAGACGGTGATCGCGCGCGAACCCGACTCGTATCGTGCCTGGTACACCAAGGGTGTGTTGCACAGCGAGGCAGGGGACGCCGAAGCGGCGATCGAGTCGTTCGACCGCGCGCTCCGCATCCGAAGCGACGCTGAAATCGCGCGGATCGCGCTCGAGGCGGTTGTTCTCGCGGAGTGGGAGCTTGAAGACCCGCGGCGCGAGCAGTACGCGGATTACCACTTCAACCGCGCCGATGTGTTTTACCGCGACAATCTCTTTGCGCGCGCGGCGGCCGAGTACCGTCGGGGACTCGTTCTCAATCCGTACGATCGAAATGGACGTATCCGTTTTGCCGAGTTGTCGATGAGCCGCGGCTACATCGCCGAGTACGTCGATCAGTTGAGAGTTCTCGAGTCGCTCGGCCACGACGATCAGTTCATTCGCGACCGCATCGAGGCGTTCGAACGCGTCGCCGCGGACGCCCCGGCTGCGCGGTGGGGTGTCGATCAATTTCTCGTCGAGCGAGACCGAACTCCCGTATCGGTTTTCACCATATCGTCCGAAAATCCGCTCGAACACGTGGACGGATCGCGGTTTTTGGTGTCTTACTTCCGTGACGTTTTGCTTGGAAGCGAACGGGTAGAGGTGCTCGGACGCGCCGAAAGCGTGGACGCGACATCGGAGGCGTTCGCCCGTGCGCGCGCGGCCGGGGCCGCGTACTTCATCATGGTTCGATTCTCCGAGTTCGACCGATCGTTTTCCGTCGTCGCGGATCTACATCACGCGCGCACGGGCGCTCGGATCGCGCGATACTCTTCGTCGCGATCCGGCAACGACAGGGTGATCAACGCGACGAGCCGGGTCGCGGAGACCCTGACCGCGGAAATGCCCGTGAAGGGCCGGCTGCTCGCGAGAGAACTCGACCGCGGGATCGCAAACGTCGGTTCGATGGACGGCATCGAACCCAACGCGATCGGCGCGATTGTGCGTTCCGGTACGGTATCGTATCGAACAGACGCGCCCGGGTTGACGTACGGTCAAGGCGACTTGGTCGGGGAGTTTCGGATCACCGAGCTCGACGATCTTGTCGCACACGGAACGATTCGGCGCGCCGCGTTCTTCGACTTGATAAACGTCGGCGACACGATCATTTTCCCCGCCAAAGCCGAAAATGTCGTGCGCGAAGAGCCGGTTTTCCGTCCCCCGGTGTTCCGGCGTGTCTCCGCGGTGCGTTGACACGTGCAAACCAACCATTTATAGTACAAGGAATACCGGAGACAAAGAATCAGGGGGAAAGTATGAAGGTAGCTATCAATGGTTTTGGGCGCATCGGGCGTCTTGTGTTTCAATCAATCGTAGAAAAAGGACTGCTGGGAAAAGAAGTTGACGTCGTTGCCGTTGTCGATATTTCGACGGACGCCGCGTACTTCGCCTATCAGTTGAAGTACGACTCCGTCCATGGGCGGATGAAAGCCGACGTCGGATCGATGAAATCAGATTCGTCGCTTCAGGAAGACGATGTTCTCGTCGTGAACGGTCACAAAGTCAAGTGTGTCGGTGCGACAAAAAATCTCGCGGATCTCCCGTGGAAAGAGTTGGGAGTCGAGTACGTTATCGAGTCGACCGGCTTGTTCGTCGAGAAGGAAAAGGCGGAAGGCCATATTGCGGCCGGAGCAAAAAAGGTCATTATCTCGGCACCCGGCAAAGGCGACATGAAGACGCTCGTGATGGGTGTCAACCATGAGATCTACGATCCCGCGGCGGATAACGTCGTCTCGAACGCGAGTTGCACGACCAACTGTCTGGCACCCGTCGTTCACGTTCTTCTCAAAGAAGGGCTCGGCATCGAGGCGGGGCTCATGACGACGATCCACTCGTACACCGCGACACAAAAAACCGTTGACGGACCGTCAAAGAAGGACTGGCGCGGTGGACGCGCTGCGGCGCTGAACACGATTCCTTCGAGCACGGGCGCAGCAAAGGCCGTCGGTTTGGTTCTCCCGGCCACAAAAGGTAAGTTGACCGGCATGTCGTTCCGCGTCGCGACCGCCGACGTTTCGGTCGTCGACCTGACGGTTCGCACGGAAAAAGACACGTCGATCGAAGAAATCGACGGACTTCTGAAGAAGGCGTCTGAGACATACCTGAAAGACATCCTCGGTTACTGCGACGAAGAGTTGGTCTCGACCGACTTTATCCACGATGAACGGTCATCGATCTACGACTCACTCGCGACTTTGCAGAACAACCTTCCCGGGGAAAAACGCTTCTTCAAGATCGTGTCGTGGTACGACAACGAATGGGGTTACTCGTGCCGCGTTGTCGACCTTCTTCGGTACATGGCAAAGAAGTAGATCTGTTCGATCTCAGGAATCATCCCGGCGCGGACGATCGTGACCGCGGCGGGTGTTCGTTTTTTGGAGAGTAGTATGATCAAGACCGTAAAGGACGTAGAGTTATCCGGAAAGCGCGTGATAATGCGCGTGGATTTTAACGTTCCTCTCGACGACGCGGGCCGGGTCACGGACGCGACTCGAATCGAAGCGTCGATGCCGAGCATCGAGTACATCCTCGATAAAGGCGGCGCACTGATTCTCATGAGTCATCTTGGCCGCCCCAAGGGTGAGCGAAAAACCGAGTTCAGCCTGAAACCCGTGTTCGAGGACCTCAAGAAGCGGCTTCCGTCCGCAACGGTTCTTTTTGCCGACGACTGTATCGGAGCGGAGGTAGAAAAACTCGCGGGGACGCTCAAACCGGGTTCGGTCCTTCTTCTCGAGAACCTACGGTTCCATAAGGGAGAGGAGAAGAATGATCCGGAGTTCGCGAAGTCTCTCGCCGCGCTCGCGGACGTCTACGTAAACGACGCGTTCGGGACTGCACACCGCGCGCACGCGTCGACCGAAGGCATCACCAAGCATCTGCCGTCGGTGGGCGGTTTTTTGATCGAAAAAGAAGTCGCGTTTCTCGGCGGAGTTCTGGAAAACCCCGAGAAACCGTTCGTCGCGGTCATCGGTGGCGCAAAGGTCTCGACCAAGATCGCGGTTCTCGAGACGTTGCTGACAAAATGCACGACACTCGTGATCGGCGGTGGGATGGCGTACACGTTCCTCAAGGTCCAAGGGCATACGATCGGAAAGTCTCTCGTTGAAGACGAGTACCTCGAAACGGCTCAACAGCTGCTCGACGCGGCCGGGAAGGCCGGCGTCGAGGTCTTGCTACCGACGGACCACGTCTGCGCAACCGAATTCTCCGAGAATGCCGAACCGGTACGCGTCGATGCGGTCGATGTACCCGATAATCTGCTCGCGCTCGACGTCGGTCCAAAGACCGTCGCGGCGGTGGTCTCGCGCATAGCGGATGCAAAGACGGTCGTCTGGAACGGCCCGATGGGTGTATTTGAGTTCGAGACTTTCGCCGAGGGGACGCGCAAGACCGCCGAGGCGATCGCAGTATGTCCCGGGACGACCGTGGTCGGTGGTGGAGATTCGGTCGCGGCGGCGAATAAGTTCGGGCTTGCCGATCAGATGAGTCACGTCTCGACAGGAGGCGGCGCGTCGCTTGAGTTCCTCGAAGGGAAAACCCTTCCGGGGATAGTAGCCCTTGAGGCCTGAACGCAAAATCGCGTAAAGGCACGTGACGGAAATATAAGTAAAGAAGATACAAGAAGAAGGAAAAATGAGACGAGAATTTATCGCGGGTAACTGGAAAATGAACACGGTGACGAAAGAGGCCGCGGCTCTCGCCGCGGCGGTCGTGAAGGCGGCCGAAGGTGTTTCGCACCGCGTCCTGATCGCGCCGCCGTACACGGCGTTGCACGCGGTCCTACCGGTAATCTCGGGAACAAACGTCGAACTCGGCGCGCAGAATGCCTCTTGCGAGCTCGCAGGGGCGCACACGGGCGAGATATCGGTCACTATGCTCGCGGATCTCGGCGTCACGGTCGTGATTCTCGGTCATTCCGAACGCCGGCAGATCTATTTTGAGACCGACGAGCTCATCAACAAAAAAATTCACACCGTCCTCGCTGCGGGGCTCGAGGTGATTTTCTGCGTCGGCGAGACTCTCGACGAGCGCGAGGCAGGACGAGCGGTCGCCGTTGTCGAGGAACAACTCAAGAACGGCCTGGTTGGCGTCGACGCCTCACAGCTGTCGCGTTTGACGCTCGCGTACGAACCCGTTTGGGCGATCGGTACGGGAAAGACCGCAACCCCCGACGATGCCGACGAGATTCACGCGGCCGCTCGAAAAACGGTCGCGACGATGTACAATTCGGAGCTTGCCGAGAACCTCGTTGTTCAGTACGGCGGCTCGGTCAAGCCCGACAATGTACGCGAACTCATGGCGAAGCCGAACATCGACGGCGCGCTCGTCGGTGGCGCATCGCTTTCGGCCGATTCGTTCGGCCCGATCGTTCGCTTCAATTCATAAATAGGTTGGTACGTGGTATGGGAATATTAAGCATTCTACTGATGGTTCTTTTCATAATCAGCGCACTGCTACTCGTCGCGCTTGTCCTGATCCAGGATGAGGGCGGCGAAGGGCTCGGCGGCATTTTTGGTGGGGGCGGATCCCAGCAGGTCGGAAACCGCTCGGGGAACATCCTCACAAAAACGACCGGTGTGCTCGGCGCGATTTTCCTCTTCAGTTCGTTCGGTCTGGCGTGGTTGAACCGCACACCCGAGACAGGCGATATCGAACGCGCTGCGCGTGAGCTCGAAGGCGAGGTTCAACCGATCGAGTGGTGGCTTGTCCCCGCCGACGAAGACCCCGTAGATGACGGGTTCGAGTTGTTCCAGGATCCCCCTACGGTCGACGAGAGCGAGGAATGAGAGTCGCCGTAGTTTTCGTCCCAGGCAAAAACCGCGACAAACTTTTGTCGATTTCGAAAGCACTCGCAAAAGGCATCGAGTCGAACGGTCATCGGGTCGACCTTGTCGACGCGGGCCGGGACGTTAACACAAAGCTCACGATTTTTGAGTATATTGCCGTTGGGACGCAGCCTATCACATTCTTCACGGGTAAGGTTCCTGACCGCCTGTCGATGTTCCTGAAGAACGCGGGGATGGTCGTCGGCAAAAAGTGTTTTGCGTTCACGACAAAAAAAGGGCTTGGCACCGACAAAGCCTTGAGTCGAACGATGAAAACGATGGAAGCGGAGGGGATGTTCCTTCGCTTTTCGGAGATCCTGAGTTCGGAAGTCGAGGCCGAAGAAATTGGTAAACGGCTAAAAATTTCGTAGCGACAACGTGTTGTCGGTACACCGCTCGAAAAGTGAGACCAGAATCGGAATATACGGTGGAAACGTATTACTCTCTACTGCGCGTAGATGTTGACTCGACCAGAGAAGAAATAAAACGCGGATTTCGTCGTCGCGCCAAAGAACTACACCCGGACGTACGATCACACGATAAAAACGCCGCGGATAAAATGCGGACGCTGATACACGCGTACGAAACGCTGATGGATCCGATTATGCGGCGGCAGTACGATCTGACGCATCGAATAATGCCTGCCGAGTTCCGGTTCGACTACCGCGCGTTTCTCCGGGCGCAAACCGATGCCACGAACAGGAGCAAATTGATTTTTTTCGAGCTTCTTCACAGCAACCCCGATGACGCGATCGAGATATACGAGAGCCTGCTCCGAACGGTCCCGTCGTACGATCTGTCCGAATACATGGATCGTGAAGACTACATGGACTGCGCTTTTTTGCTCGCCGAGGAGTATGAGAGGCGTGATTTTTTCGTGCGAGCGTACGAGCTATACGTTTCAACCGTGATTCTTGAATTCGAGAGCCCGTATTTCCGACACTTCTTCGAGGATGTCACGTCACGGCTCCGATCGCTTGTGTGTCACAAGATGCCGGGTGAGGTTCCTGTCGAGACGGCGAGCCGGTTTCTCACTGAACTCCTGTCGCTTCCGTTACCGCGGAAAGATATCGCGATGTACCATAAACGGCTCTCGGAGATTTTTATCGAAACCGAACAGTATCGAATGGCCGAGCGCCATCTGAAAAAAGCGCTCGCTCTGGACAAAAAGCTTGCAGGCGCGAAAAAAATCCGCGAGAAGCTCGATTCCCGCGTCGCCGTACGTGTCGTGTAAATCAGCCGCGGAAGACAAACAAAAGCTGACGCGAGCCGATTATTGTGGTAAATTTTACCCGACGAGCATTCGTGCAATCAGATTCGTCTATGGAAGGGAAAATGATACAATGTATTCTCCGTAAAAACATTGCTGTTCTCGCGTTCTTCATCGTCGCGATGGTCGGTGGTTCGCTTTACGCCCAGGTGCTCGATATGCCCGTCGCGGTCGTGCGTTTGACCGAGACCGTCAACATCGGTCAGCGGGAGCTCAGGCGTCAGGTGCAGATTCTCGAGCAGCAGCTGCAGCAAACGCTGTCGCTCGAGGACAGAAAAGAAGTTCTCGACGCCCAGGTCGGCGAGGTTTTGATCCTACAGGCTGCGGCTCGCGACAACATTCGTGTCTCGCAGACCGAAATCGACCAGGCAATCGCGCAACAGCGTGAACAGCTCGGTTCCCCCTCCGAGGCACAGTTTCGGACGCAAATCGAGACGCAGACGGGGATGACGTGGCAACAGTACCAGGACCAGATCAGAAAACGACTCATCCAGGAGAAGTACATCGTCGAAAAAAAGGGTGCCATGATTCGGAACGTTCCTCAGCCAAGCGAAGCCGAGATCCGCGACACGTACGAGGAGAACGCGACTCAGTTCGCGAATCCGGCGATGGTTCGATTCACACACATTTTTTTCGACACCCGTGGCGCGTCGTCCGAGCGACGCGCGGAGGCTCGACAGCAGATCGATGACATGAACCGTAGGATCACGTCGGGGCGGGACACATTCCAGGAGTTGGTGAATCGCGCAGTCGACGATCCGAAGTACTCGGCCGGTGATTTTGGTTACCTGCCGCGCGGTGAGCAACAGGTCATAAGCGCCCTCGGCCGTTCGTTCGTCGATTCGGTCTTTCGGCTCGAGGTCGACCAGACGAGCGGGATTATCGAATCGAATTACGGGTACCACATCGTTCGGATAACCGATCGGAGATCGCCAAAGCTTCTCGGCCTCGATGATCCGTTGCTTCCGGGACAGAACATCACTGTCCGAGACCAAATACGGTCGGCGCTGTTCAACAGAAGCCAACAGGAGGCGCTTCAGCGCGCGGTTCGCGAAGTCGTCGACGACTTGAAGCGCCAAGCCGAGATAACCTTGTACGAGCAGAATCTCAGATGGTGAGACGCGAATAATGGGCTCGCGCCGAAAAGGTCGAATTATCGCGTTCCAAGCGTTGTACGGCTGGGACGCAACGAACAACCCGATCGATTCGGTTCTGGCTTTCGACTGGGTCGACGGGAAAAGAGACGCCGAGGCGTACGACGACACGATCGGGTTCGCGCGGCTCATCACCGCAGGGACAATCGAGAATATCGACGCTGTGGACGATGCGATCAAGGCGCGCCTAAAGCATTGGGATTTCTCACGGCTTTCGCGGGTCGATCTCGCAATCCTGCGAATGAGCGTGTACTGTCTTCTCTATCAAACCGATATTCCACGTTCGGTCACTATCGACGAGGCGATCGATATCGCAAAAGAGTTCGGCGGAGACGGCTCGTATAAGTTCGTTAACGGCGTACTCGACGGCGTCGGCAAGGCCGAAATCGTGTAGCCGATGAGTTCCCGCGCGCCGATCCGCGATACCGTCGTTTTTTTTTCAGGCCTCGCGGCCGTCGTCGGCGTGTCATTTTTCATCGTCATTTCATTGACAACCTCACAAGCGGATCGGGAGTTCGTCGTCGCGGTCACGGATGCACGAAACGCAATCGCGCGGGCAGAGCCCGCGGAAGCGGCTGCTCTTCTCGACCGGGGCGTACTCTACGCTCGGTCGCAGCGAGACTGGGGCGTTCTGATCCGGCTCGCGTACGCCGTTTTTGAGCTTTCACACGACGTTACCACCCTGTCGCGGATAGCGACACGGGCTTCCGATGCCTTTCCCGACGAACACCAATTCTTGAAGGTCGCCGCACACGCCCTCGTGCGCGCGGGTCTGTTCGACGATGCCGTGTCTTTGATCGATCGCCGGCTCAGTCCTTCAGACGCGCGTTCGCTCGCGGCGGAGGCGTACCTCGGTGCGGAGCGCTCTCTCGTCGGCGACGATATCGCCGTTCTCACGCGTCTGGGGACGAGCAAAGACGCAGACGAGTTCGCCCTCGCGGCATCCGTAACGAACCGGGACGAGTTCCGAGTAAACGAGGCGTTGCTTCGTGCGCGTGACGGCCGGATTGCGCTCGCGTACGGCGCCGTACACGGCGCCACGGTACCGGAGCGCCTGGTTGCGCTGCTCGCGTACGATGCGGGCGAGTTTGAGTCGTTTCACGCGGTCTTGCGCCGCGCGCCGCCGGAGCTCGCGTTTTCTTCGGAGATGATGCTTCTGCAGGGTGACGTACGCGTCATCCAAAAGCAACCGGACGAGGCGTTTCCTTTTTACGACGAGGTCGCGACGGTAGATCCCGCGTACTCGGTCGTGCCTCACCTGAATCGGGCGGGTCTCCTGCAGCCCGACTCGCGCCAGGAACGATCTTTGCTCGAAGCATGGAGTCGTTTTCCAGGCGATCTCCGCGTTTTACACGCCGTGGCGGCATTCTACGCGCGCACCGACCGCGGTGCAGAAGCGCTTGCGGTGCTCAAGAGCCCGGAGACACGTGAGCTCGCACGCGACAGACTCGCCGCGCTCGAGTTCATCGCGACGTACTCGCGCGAGAACCCCGACCGGTACCTCTCGAGGCTTTGGATCCTTCATAACGAACGGCCGTCGGACGCCGACGTTGCCGCGCTTCTCGCGTCGAGCCTCTACGCGTTCCGCGACTTCGAAGGGCTTCGTATGCTGATCGCAAGAGCGGAGGAAGGTTTATGGACCGCGCTATACCGCGGCGTGATCGCTTTCGAAAAGCGTGACTTTTCGCGCGCGGCGTCCGCGTTCGAGGCGGCCTCCGGACGATACTCCGCGTACGGGCTGTACAACGCCGCGAGACTCGCCGAGTCGCTCGGACGACGCGAGACGGCAACGCGCCTGTACGATTCGGTGATCGAAACCGGCTCAAACATCCTCGTGTCGCGCGCGTACGCCGGGCGCTCTCGGATCGAGTACGCAAACGGAGACATCACAAACGCGCGTCGCGAAATCGAACGCGCGCTCGCGATCGACCCGGAGTTCCATGCCGCCGACGTATTTCGCAGATTTCTCGGCGATTGAAAACACCGGTAGATCAATGGTATAGTTCCGCAATCGATGGTCAAACTAAAATCCAACGGACAAATTGACAAAATCCGCGAATCGTGTCGACTGCTTGTCGCGACGCTGGGCGAGCTGCGCGAGATTGTCCAACCTGGAATAACGACTCGCGATATCGACCAAGCTGCGCGCAAGATAATCAAGTCGTTCGGCGGTCGTCCTGCGTTTCTCGGCTACATGGGCTTTCCCGCGGCGATCTGTACCTCGGTTAACGAAGAAGTAATCCACGGAATCCCGAACAAAAAACGACTCAAAAACGGCGATATCGTCAGTATCGATTGTGGAATCGAGTACGACGGTTTCTTCAGCGATTCCGCGCTCACTGTTCCCGTCGGCCGTATTCGCCCGGAAATCGAAAGGCTCATGCGTGTCACGTACGAGAGTCTGATTCTGGGCATCGAAGCCGCGAAGTTCGGCAATCGGATGAACGACATCTCCCGCGCAATCTTTGAACACAATCGCGCGGAGGGCTACGGCATCGTACACGAATACTGCGGACACGGTGTCGGTTTCGAAATCCACGAAGAACCTCAGGTTCCCAACTACGTCGGCCGCGGTCCAAACCCGCGGCTCAAGTCGGGAATGGTGCTCGCGATAGAACCGATGATTAACCTTGGCGGCGACGACGTCGACGTTCTCGACGACGACTGGACCGTCGTTACTTCCGATCGATCGATCTCGGCGCATTTTGAGCACACGATCGCGATAACGCGCGAAGGGACCGAAATTCTTACACCGTGGGACTCTGAAGACCTCCCGTTCCAAACCGAGGCGAAGCCCGAAGCCGGCGTGAACACAGACCAAAACGTGACGAAAACGCTGTGAGAAGGGTATATTGAGTGGGGAGAGATCATATGTCGCAAAGCGTTTTCTATTCGCGCCGTTTTTTTCTTTTTAACCTTGTTCTGAGCGGCCTGATTCTGGGTTTTGTTCTGTCGGTCGTGATGTTCTCGTGCTCGACTCAAATTCGCCCAGGTTCGCGTGTCGAGGCGCAGGAAACCCAGCCGGCACCGACGGTTCAGTCGCTCGAAGACCTGCAGAGCTCATTCCGGTACGTCGCCGACACGGTCCTTCCGAGCGTCGTGCAGGTCACGGTTCGTGAGCTTCGTACCTCGGCCGACTCGTCGGACGAAACTCGCCCATGGTATGACTTTTTTTTCCGCGATCAGGATCGATTTGATGCCCCGAGTCCACGATCGCAGGGGCTCGGCTCGGGCGTCATCGTTCGAGCGAACGGCGACACGTTTTTCGTCTTGACCAATAACCACGTCATTGGCAACGCGAACGATATCCGGGTCGTGCTGGACGACGACCGCGAGTTCCCGGCACGCATGATCGGCGGCGACACCCGGATGGATCTCGCTCTTCTGTCGTTTGAGTCGCAGGATCGAGATATTCGCCTCGCGCGTCTCGGCGATTCGGACACAATGCACGTCGGTGATTGGGTCATGGCGATCGGATCACCGTTCGGTTTCCAATCGACGGTCACCGCGGGAATTGTGAGCGCGCTCGGAAGACGGGGCGGCCCCGCACAGAATATCAGCGACTTCATCCAGACCGATGCGGCGATAAACCAAGGCAACAGCGGTGGTGCGCTGGTGAACCTCGCGGGCGAGGTGGTCGGCATCAACACGTGGATCTCTTCGCAGACCGGCTACAACGCGGGACTCGGCTTTTCGATTCCGATCAACAATGCCCGCCGCGCAATCGACGATTTCATCACGCGAGGAGCGATTCAGTACGGATGGCTCGGGGTCAGCATCAGGACGGTTTCGGGATCGTTCGCAGAAGAACTCGGCGTCGCGCGTGAACGTGGTGCACTCGTGATGAACGTCTTTCTCGACGGTCCCGCGTTTCGTGACGGTTTGCTTCCGGGGGATTTCATCACGTCGATAAACGGACGCGCAGTCCGCGACTCCGATGAGCTCGTCCTGATCGTTGGAAGTCTACCGGCGGGCGAGACGGCCGAGTTCACCGTCATACGGCAAACCGAGCGAACGACCGTTCCGGTCACGATTGCGCTGCGCGACGAGAGCTCGGTCGGGCGCGCAGCGAACTCATGGCCTGGAATGACACCGTTTCCCATCACCCCCGAACTCCGACGCGAAATGGATATCGGCCGGACCGAGGGAATCGTCGTCGACGACGTAGACCCCCGTGCCCCCGCGGGAGTCGCGGGACTCCGGGTTGGAGACCTCGTAACCGCGATCAATGGTCGGAGAATCACCTCTGTTCTCGGATTCTATCAGTATATGAACGAACCTACCGTCGACGAACTCGCGTTTACGGTTGTGCGAAACGGCGATCGGCTCGAAATCAAAATAACGCGGTGATGAATGGAAAAAGAATTTCTTCCTTATGAGTACGTTCGTAACAATGCGCTGAAGCTTGCGCATCGTATTCACGGTGACGGCTTCGTTCCGGATGTGATCTACGTCAGCCTCCGTGGAGGAGCATATCTTGGAAACGTGATCAGCGAGTACTTCAAGATCGTGCGTCGCGGAACGCGACCGGTGTTCTACGCGGCGGTGGTCGCGCGTTCGTACACGGACATTCATACTCACGAGAAAGTAATGGTCGACGGATGGACGTACGACTCCGAGTATCTCCGCAGCGGAGACCGTGTTCTGCTAATCGACGACATCTTTGATTCCGGCCGGACGATCAACCATCTCGTCGGAATTATCCTCGAAAAAGGCATACCACGCGAAGACATCAAGATCGCGGTGCACGACTACAAGATTCGCGACTACGTGACCGACGTGATGCCGATCCACCCGGACTACTTCTGCCGCAAACACGTGATCGAGTCTCCCGACCGCGACAACTGGATTCACTACATGAGCCACGAGCTGGTCGGTTTGTCGTGTGAAGAGATCGAGAAGAACTACGGATCCGACCCGGAAGTCGTGAGGATCCTCAAGGACGTGATGCGGCGATGAGATCGATCGGCCCGAGACTCACGGTGTGTCTTGCGTTGATCGTTTTCGGTACGATGGCGCTCGACGCGCAGACCACGGTCCGCCTTTCCCCTGTTCCGGGTGAGTACTCCGAAAACGTCGAACTCACGATAACCTCACCCGAGCTGATCGAGTATCGATTTGAGGGCTCGGACCGCTTCGTCGAGTACACTCGGCCGCTCGAACTCACCGCGCTCGCGGGTGAAAGCCGTCTCTACACGATCCTCGTTCGTTCGGCGGGGCACGAGAGTTCCGTGTTGTACCGGATCTCGCGCACGCCGCCGTCGATACCCGTATTCGACCCACCGCCTGGCCTTTACCGCGATCCGGTCGAGGTACGATTCATCGTCCCCGAACATCAATCGGTCTTCTACTCGCTCGAGGAAACGACGACACGATTCCTCGAGTGGGACGGTATTCCGATCACGATCGGTGAACTTGACCAACGGCGCCCGACGACGAACGGGGCGGCATCGCGTGAGTACACGATTCGCGCATACTCCCGCGATACCGCCGGTCGAGTCACGTCGACAACGAACGCGACGTATGTGATCGTGCCGAGTCTTCAGTTTTCGTCCGAGCCGGCCTCCGATCCCAGCCCACCGGGCGTGACGGGCCGACCTGTATTCGATTCCGATCTTCCGGCGCCCCACGTTTCCCTCGACCTCCGCACTCCGGCAGGGCCCGCGTATCTTTCCGTCGATCCGCCCGACGGCGGTACCGCCGTTTTCACGGTCGCAAACGGCGAGACGGAGATCGAACCCGACGTCGGTTCGCCTGAGATTCGCGGCGAGCACGCGGTACGAGTCCCATGGGGCATGCGGCGCGACTTCTTGTTGGTATTCCGCACGCGAACCGACGACGGTGTGCTCTCAAGCGAAACCGAACGTGTTTCGTTCACGCTCGACCGAGAACCACCCGCGCGACCCAAAATCACGGTCGGTGAGCCCGATTTCGCTGTCTCGATCGAGGAGGTAACCGGTACCGTTTTTTTCCGCGTAGAGGCCGATTATCCCGACGTTCCCGGCACGACCGCCGGCTTTGTTCGGTACGAACAAACGATTGATCTCTCGCCGTTTATCGGCGAGGTACCGATCCGTTACGCGGTCGCGGCGTATTCACGCGGCGAGAACGGTTTGATCGGTCCGATCGCAACAACCGAGTTTTCGGCGACGCCGCCGATTTCGTACCGTGTCGCCGACGATAGCCGCGAAGATCTATCGCCGCCGATACCGATCGGAATCGACGACGGCGCGACGTACCCCGGTGCGGTTACCGTACGCGTAGCGTCGACGGCTGATACCGTCGTACGTTACGCGATCGCGGAAAAAGTTCACCCCGATCCGTTTGGTCCCGATGGTGCGCTGTACCGAGGTCCGGTAACGTTGTCGGGGAAAGACGACGCGATCACCGAGTACAAACTCCGTTTCGCAGCCGTGAACACCGCGGGAGAAATCGCATTGTCGGAAATCTACACGATCGCGATCGACCGCCGTGTACCCGGACCTGTCGCGGTTCTCGCGTTCGACACAAAAACCGAAAAACCCGTAGTCGCGACCGCGAACCCGGTCCGTCTCGAGATGATCGCGGATCTTGGTGAGATCTTTTACGAGATTGAACACGACCGGGTCGCTCCACCTCCCGACCGGAACTCGCCGAGATACGACGGTCCATTCACACTCGACGTCCCCCCCGACGCGACGGTAACCACGTATAGTGTCAGGGCGGTTGCGGTCACGCCGTCCGGTACGTGGGGGAAAATCACCGATCCGGTACGCGTTGTTATCGATCGAAGAGTACCACCCAAGCCGCCGAACCCTGTCGTCGAGCACGACGCGACAGGCGCACGAGGTTTGATCTCCTGGCCGACACACGCTGATTTCGCACTCGAGTACCGATTTCTCGGTCCCGACTCGCCGAGTGAAGCGTTTACCGCGTACGAGGCCCCGGTTTTGTGGGAGATCCCTCCCGGTGGCGACGAAGTAACCGTCGAGTACGCGCTGTCGTCGCCGTTCGGGGCGATCGGCCCGCCGGTTCAAACGACGATCCGTACGCTTCCGACCGCATCTGCTCCGGTTCTGACGGGTGTAGAACCGGGAGCTGTTCTCAACACGAACGTCACGGTCTTCGCCGAATCCGACACGGGAGTCGTTCGTTTTGAACTCGCGCGCGACGGTCGGCCGAATCGCGTCACCGAGTACTCGGCGGAACTGCCCGAGCAACTCGAACTCGACGTCGAGCCGGGTGACCGAGCGAAATTCACGCTCGCGGCGCGAACCTTTTCCGACGGGAAACGCCCGTCGCAAACGACGACGCTCGAGTTCGCGATCAACAAGGCGCCACCGGCGGCACCGGAAATACTCGGCGTCGTGGACGGAGGGCACTACCAGGAAGCGCGTGATATTTCCCTCGCGTCGTCCGATGACGCCGCTTTCATCTCGATCGTTACTCACGCGGAGACGCCTACCGACGATGATTTTTCACCGTACGATGGTCCGGTCACGCTTCACCCGGTCGACGGTAGTTTCGTTCGGTATCGTGTCGATGCCTTTGCGCGTGATGCCGCCGGAAATACGAGCCGGCGCGCAACCACGATCGTGCAGTTCGACGCGAACGTCGTGTACGTCGCGCCCGACGGACACGACACCGCCGACGGCACGAGCGACTCTCCACTCCAGAGCATCGCCGCAGGAATCGCGGCGGCCGAGATGCACGGGCGTCGGACGGTTTTCCTCGCTTCAGGAACGTATCGGATGACGTCTCCGATCGAAGTGAAAAGCCGTGTGTCTATTATCGGCGGTCGGTCTCGCGAAAATTGGGGCGAAAACGACGAACGGTCTCTCCTTGTGGCTGACCACGCTCAGGCCGCGATACGGATTCTCACCGACGGCGTCGAGTTGACCGACGTCTCGGTAACCTCGGCGAACAGCCCGGCGCTTGAGATCGTTCGCGACGCGGGAGTCGCGATCACTCGTGGACGGCTCGCGGCGCCGAGGACCGTCGTCGTGAACCACGGTGGTCTGTTCCGCGCCGACGGAGTTCGAATAGAATCCGCGGGTTTCGGTTCCGGCGCGGCGGTGGAAGTATCGAGCGGCTCGGTATCGTTCACCGGCGGGGAGATTATCGCTCGCGGAAATAACGCGCGCGCGCTGCTCGCGGCCGACGCCGAGTCGTCATTCACGAGCAGTTCGATCGTCGCGGACGCTACCGGCGAGTACGCGACGGCGGTGGCGATCCTTGGCGGGCATTTCGAGGGCGAAACCGTCTCGATTCTCGCTTCGGCCGTGCTTGGCGCGACGGCGATTCGCTCCGACGGCGCAACGTTTTTTCTTCAGACTTCGCGCGTTCACGCAACGTCGCCCGGAGATTTCGCGTACGTCGTATCGCAGAACGGCGGAATTACCCGTCTGGAAAACACCGCGGCGACCGCGACGGGCGGCACCGACCGTGTCGGAGCGCTCGTACGCGGCGGAGGTACGTTTGAGGCGACGAACGTCGTACTCGGCACGTCGGTTGATGAGACGCTGAGCTACGGACTATGGATCAGGTCCGGTGGAGCGGTGCGAGTTCGTAATTCGATTCTGCTCGGCGACGGGACCGCGATCGCGCACGAAGGCTCCACGCTCGATATCGAGATCGTCGGCACGTATTTCGGGGGCTGGGACTCGGTCTACTCGGTCGAGCGTGGCCCTTTCGGCCGTGTCGACAGCGCGCGTGGGGCCGAGGCTCTCGACGCGCGTGAGGACGTCGATGCGTTCCTGAATCTGGACGGGCCACGCGACGTTCTTGACGCCGAGTTCAATCCGCTCGTCGATTTCCTCTCAAGTTCGGGAGTCCCGACCGGGGCGCGATCGCCCGCCGAAATCAGCGGGCCGCGTCCGCGGGCCGGGGTTCGCGCGGGATCGATTCCATCACTCCCAGATCCACGAGACTGAGTCGTCGTCGACGTTTCTGCGCCACAAACCTTTGTTCGTGAGGATGAAAATATCTTCGTCCGACGCTTCGAAAAAGCCTCCGAGCACCGAAGCGTTCCTGAGCGCAGCCGACTCGTACGCTTGACCGGTCGCCACAGCAGGCGTGCCCTCGAGCCCGGTCACGGGAAGCGTGTACACGCCGCGACGCGCGCCGAGGTAGACCGTATCTCCGATCACCGCGACCGACGGAAAGCGTACGTCGGCCGCAACGCCTGACTCCGTCCACGATGTCCCACCGTCGGTCGAGTAGGCGACCTTACCGGCCGAGTCGGATGACACCACGTCGGATGACACCACCAAGGTACCGTCTTCCGTCACCGCGATCCCGCCGATGTTCGTGATCCCGCCCGGAGCGGTCGCGACGACCGTCGGCGCGACGTTCGGTTCAGCCGAACTCAAGACCGCGTTCGACGTCACAAACCGGTACGTGGTTCCGTCAAACGTCGCGTCAAGAACTCTCGGCTGCTGCCCCGGAAGAGCAAGCTCGTCGGTCGTCGGGTCGTCAGCGTCGGTCAGATTGACATGGTGAAAGAAGTGACCCACACCGGTCCTGTTTTCAACGACGAAAACCGCGTCGCCGGCCGACAGGAGAGTGTCGACCTGTCCGACAAGATTAGCGGTTGCCCACTCCCACTCGTTCGACTCATCGGCGGCATCGCGAACCGCGATCACGCTTCCGGCTTCGCCGACGAACGCGGCGACCACGATGCTGCCGGACGACGCGACACCTGCCGCGACGTACTCGCCGGCGCCGGTCGGGACGGGGATTGTGTCCCACGGCTCGTCGCCTACGTCGGTTGTTGATCGTCTCCAAATTCTCGGCCCAATCGCGACGAAGTACGCGCCGTCGGCCTCGGTGAACCCGGTGACCGTCTGGTCTTTCGGCAGGTTGGACTGGATTGTTTTTTCTTCGCGTTCGATCGACGCGAAGATTCCGACCGTTCCTCGATCACATCCAGCGAGAAACAAGGCCAGGACGGCGATCGTGGTGATCGTCGCCGACGCTGCCGACGGTCGGGGGCTTTTCTTTCTTATCATCGTTTTCTCCATCGTATCGTTCGGGTCGCTCACAACAGGTGCTAAAAGCGGTACAACGCAGAGAGCGTAACCGAAAGGAAATTCCCGATTCTGCTATCGGCGCTCGGTGGTGAATCGCCGATGTAAATCTGCGGGACAAACCAGTACTCGGCGTTGAGACCGAACGCCCACTCGGCGTTGTAGTTCCAGTACACCGAGGCTCCGGGCTTCGCGATGAAGTCGACCTTGGTCGCCTCTTCGAGCCGCGAGATACTCAGACCGAGCCCGAGGTGGACCGGAAACTCAAACGGGTACCGGCGGAAAAAATAACTTGCGCGCGCGGCTATCGGGAGCAGAAAAAGCGTCCGTCTATTCGGCGTAAACATGAAGCTGCCCGCGACATCGAGTCCGACCGCAATCTCGTTCGTCAGAAACGCGCCCCAGTACAGCGCGCCGGCGCCGCCGACCGAAAGCTGCGTCGACGCGATTCCGTCGTCGCCCAACGCAAAAAAAAGCGGGATCACGATACCGAGATCGATCGACAACAACTGATCACCAAGGGTATAGGTCGGGATGAACTCCTCATCCGGAGTGTCGTCGATCTCCTGAGCGAAAACCACGTGAGGCATCAAGAAAAAGACGCTCACCAGAACAAAAAAACGAGTGCTTAGCTTCAAAACTCTTCCTTTCCTCCGCCGAACGAACGTGCGGAGGTTACGGTGATTCAAAGCAATCGTATCACGCCGAAGCAAGCCGTATCAAGCTCAGAAATCCCGAATCTGAGCGCCGCGCCGATAGCGGTTCGCGTTCCTGTGTCGTCTCGCGACTGCTGTTGAACCGGGTGCGTGATTCGTGGTATGACCTGCGTATGACAGGAGCGATAATCGACGGGACACAAATTGGAGAACAGATACGCGCCGAGTTGCACGATCGGGTCGCCGAGTTGGTAACCCAGGGCTTTCGGCCGGGCCTCGGAGTGATCCTCGTCGGCGACGATCCCGCGAGCGCAGCGTACGTCCGGATGAAAGAGAGACGGTGCGCCGATCTCGGCATGCACTCGGACAACACCACCTTGCCGAGCGATGCGTCCGAGCGCGACGTAATCGCAGCTGTTGACCGCCTTAACCGGAGCCCCGATGTACACGGTATCCTCGTCCAGATGCCGCTTCCCGCGCATATCGATTCGCGTCGCGTTATCCAAGCTGTTGCTCCCGATAAGGACGTCGACGGACTTCACACGGTCAACCTCGGACGTCTCATGGCCGGCGAAGAAGGGTTTGTGCCGTGTACACCGCTCGGCGTACTTGAACTGCTCAAAAGGACCGACTCGAACGGCCTCAGCGGAGCGGAAGTAGTCGTAGTCGGACGCAGCGCGTTGGTAGGGTTGCCGCTCGCGAACCTGCTCATGCAGCGCGGTATCGACGCGACCGTCACCGTGTGCCACTCCAAAACAAGAAATCTCGCGGAGCAGACGCGCCGGGCGCAGATTCTCATCGCCGCAATCGGCCGTGCCGAGTTTATCCGCGGCGACATGGTGAGCGACGGCACGATCGTGATAGACGTCGGGATCAACCGTGTCGACGATCCGAGCAAGAAGCGCGGGTATCGCATCGTCGGCGATGTCGCGTACGACGATGTCGCGCCGAAGGCCTCGGCGATCACGCCCGTGCCGGGGGGAGTGGGACCGATGACGATCGCGATGTTGCTGCAGAACACCGTTACCGCGTGCGAACGCATCACGCGTAGCCGGTAAGAAATTGATGGTCGATGTTCAAAACCGCAACGACGAACGCAACATTCCTCTTCAGAAAGTCGGGATCAAGAACCTGAAGTACCCAATCCAGGTGCTCGACAAAGTCCGAAAAACCCAGTCGACGGTCGCAACGGTGAACATGTACGTGAACCTTCCCCACCACTATAAGGGAACGCACATGAGCCGGTTCATCGAAGTGTTCGACCGCCATCGCGCAAATATCCTCATGCCGGAGTTTCTTGTTATGCTACGCGACGTCCGTATCGCGCTCGAAGCCGAGCGTTCGTTCTGCGAACTCGAGTTTCCGTACTTCATCGAAAAAAAAGCGCCCGTCTCCGGCCAGCCCAGCATGATGGAGTACACGTGCCGATACATCGGCGAGGAATCCGAACAAGACCGGCAGTTTTTCGTCGGAATCGACGTACCGGTCGGCACGGTCTGCCCGTGTTCCAAGGAGATTAGCGCACGTGGCGCGCACAACCAACGCGGTACGGTACGGGTGACCGTCCAGTACGACTCGTTTTTTTGGATCGAAGACGTGATCGAGACGATCGAATCCGCCGCTTCATCGGGATTGTACTCGTTGCTCAAGCGTGAGGACGAAAAATTTGTCACCGAACACGCGTACGACAACCCGGTGTTTGTCGAAGACGTCGTGCGGAACGTGTGCGTGAAACTCGAGACGGAAAACGAGTTCCCGTGGTTCAGCGTCGAAGCGGAGAATAACGAGAGCATCCACAACCACGACGCTTTTGCGTACGTCGAACGTGGCCGGAGACCGAATCGAACCTTGTTCGACGCAAGCGCTCTTTGACGGAGAATTTTTCGAGTAATTCGGAGGTAAAACATGGTACTCAATCGCGTCGCGAAATCCCCGGACATCGTATCGATCCGGAACATCCTTGTTTCGACAGCGGACAAAACCGGACTCGGCGAGTTCGTTTCGGGTGTACTCGCGATCTGTCCCGAGGCGACCGTGTACTCTACGGGAGGCACGTTTGCACTCCTTGAAAAATTGATCCCGGTGGGCAACCTCCGCGCCGTCTCATCGTACACCGGACAACCGGAAATGCAAGGCGGGCTCGTCAAGACGCTCGATTACCGAATTTATCTCGGCCTGCTCAGCGAACCGTATAATCCCGACCATCTTCGTGACATCGAACGCACAAATGCGATCTCTTTCGATATGGTTGTTGTGAACCTGTATCCTTTTATGGAACAAATCACGCGTTCGCCGGACGATCTCGAAGGCGCGCGAGCGAACATCGATATCGGTGGGCCGTGCATGATTCGTGCGGCAGCGAAGAATTACCTGCGCGTCGCCTCGGTGACGTCGCCGGGAGTTTACGAGCAAATCATCGCCGAAATGCGCGCTACATCGGGAGGCGTGTCACTCGCGACGCGGTATCGACTCGCGTGTTCTGCGTTCCGGCACACCGCGGAGTACGACACCGCGATCGCCGACTATCTTGCAAAGGTTAGTCATCCCGAAGAAGCCTACGAGACAGAATAGCTTCATTCCCAGGAGGGTTCCCATGCTAACCGATCCGAAATCACTAAAAAAAATGTACCGAACGATCCGGACGGACTCTTTTCCCCGGAAAGTGACGGTGACGTTCACGGACGACGAAGGCGACCAGTCGTTGGTGTATGAGAAGGTAGAATGGGAGATCGCAGGGGAGCGACGAGGGCTGCGGTACGGCGAGAATCCCGACCAGGAAGCCGCGCTATACCGGATGACCAACGGGAACCTGTCGCTCGGCGGCGTCGAGTCGGTTCAGTACGGACGGTATCTTGCGTCGGATGCCGAACTGCTTCTGTCGGGCAAACACCCGGGCAAGATCAACATCACCGACGCGGACTCGGCATTGAACATCCTGCGATACTTCACCGACAGCCCGTGCGCGGTGATCGTCAAGCACAACAACCCGTCGGGTGTCGCGTTAGGAGATTCTCTGAGCGATGCGTACTCTCGCGCGTACCTCGCGGACAGAGTTGCCGCGTTCGGCGGAACTGTCGCGTTCAACCGGCCCGTCGATCTCGCGACCGCCGAGGCCGTTGCCGAAAGCTACTGCGAGGTCGTCGTAGCGCCGGGTTTTGAGGACGGCGTTCTGGACTCGTTCAAAAAGTGGAAGAATCTCCGCGTGATGCGCATCGCGAACATCGACCGTCTCGCGGGTTTTGTCGGAGAGCGCGTGATCGATTACAAGTCGTTGATCGACGGAGGTTTGATCCTGCAGTGGTCTTTTGTCCCGCGTCTTATGTCCGACGAGGATTTTGTGCGCGCGAGTACCGAGTACAAAGGAGTCTCGTACACGATCGACCGAGAACCAACCCCTGACGAGATACGCGACATGCGGTTCGGGTGGCTGGTCGAGTCGGGAATCACAAGCAACTCGGTCATTTACGTGAAGAACGGCACCACGGTCGGTATCGGCACGGGGGAGCAGGATCGAGTGGGTGTCGCCGAGATCGCGCGTGACAAGGCGTACAGGAAGACCGAAGACCGGATCTCGTGGCAGAAATTCGGCATCGCGTTCGCGAAGCTCGACGACGAGGACCGCCGGTCCGAGGTTATCGCCGAGACGCGGAGCTCGCACGGAGGCCTCGCGGGGTCGGTGATGATTTCCGATGCGTTTTTTCCGTTCCGGGACGGAGTCGACGTCGGTTTGAACGAGGGCGTACGCGCGGTCCTGCAACCCGGTGGTTCGATCCGGGACTTCGAGGCTGTCGAGGCGTGTAACGAACACGGCGCAACGATGGTCTTCACGGGACAGAGGAGCTTCCGTCATTAGCCGGATCATGGTATCCTGACGGTATCGTTCGGTAATGATCGATAAAGTGGTTCAAGTCAAAACGGGAATGGAACAAGAAAAGTCGTCGATATGATCAAGTCGCTCATGCTCATTCTTTCTCTTCGCGGTGTTCGGCTCAAACCCGTGGTTGTCTCTCTCGCGGTGTTGTTGGGCATCGTCGCCGTTGTGTTCATGTTCCGACCGATGGACACGCGGCGCAGCCGCGTCGACGCACGGCTCGTGGACGAGGTGCGGCGGCAAGAGCTGAATCTCGAGCTGATCAGACAGAACATGATCAGGATCGTCGAAGACAACGCTGAGGTCAGGGCCGCGATAGGTCTGCCCACACACGAGTACCGATTTGCCGAGAGTCCGGAGCCCGGTACAGTACGCGATTCGGGCGGAGACGCGACCACGTTTTTCCGCGCGGCAGAACGTCTGGTAGAACACCTCGACACCGTCACCGGTACACGCGTCTTGACCACGCTGATTGAATCACCGGAGTTTGCCTCCTCTCTCAAGGCGGAGGATCTTGCGGTGACTCGTTCCGGCCCGTCGGCGGAGATTGATCACCAGGGCACGCCGGTGATACGCGTCTCCGCGAAGAGCGACGTTATCGAGTGGCGTCCGATAACGGGAACGACCGAGACCACGACACGAGACCTAAACGAGGCGACAACCTATATTCGCCGCGTGGCGCCGGCACTCCGACGCCACGCGACACACCTCGCTTCGCGTTCCCAAACCGTCGAGAGCATCCCGGCGCTCGCAACGATTTCCCGCGCTGCAGCCGAAGCCGGGATTACATTCGCGGAGGTTCACACGACGCGCGCGGGAACGTTTCGCGCGGTCCACGCCGGGTCGAGATTGCTGTTCGAGACCGGAGTCGACGCGCGTACGGGTGATTACCGCGTCGGCTCGGACACCGCAGGCGATACCGATGAGTACGTCAAGATGCTGCTCGCGCGAATCCGTTCGGCAGACACGCGATCCGCGGCCGAAATCGCGCGCGACCGCGCGGTCGCCGAAGCGGAAAAAGTATTCGCCGACGAGTCGTTTCAAGCGTTTCTTCGCGATCGCGGCATTACGATCGCGACCGAACCCACGTTCTCGCAACGGTACATTCTGTTCAAACTGCAGTCAAACGGATCGGCCGTTGGGGCATTCGGGATTCGCCGTGACACCGGCGAGCTTTGGCTACTCGACGAGGACGAACTGCCGATAACGTCGTTTACCGCGCTCGGCGTCAGCTTGAGTGGACCCGCGCAAATACCCGCGACCGTACAGGTTCCGGGTGCGCGGAATTTCTTGTTGGTGGGTACTCACGAAGGTTTGGCCGACAGCATCATGATCGCGCGCGCGGACCCTTCGGTCGAGGAGATCTCCGTATTGAGCATCCCTCGTGACGTGTACGTGCGCGGCAGAAAGCTAAACGCAGTGTACCCTGTGTACGGACCCGAACGCTTCGCCGCAGAGGTCACCGAGATGATCGGGCTCGAGATCGATAACTACATCGAAATAGAGATGATGGCGTTCGCCGAAGTGATCGATATTCTCGGCGGTGTCGAAGTGACGTTGACCGAGGATCTCGTCGATCCTTTGTACCGAACGAAGGATCACGGTGAATGGGGCACTTTGTATCTCCCGCGCGGAACGCACCACGTCAACGGTCTGCAGGCGCTGCGCGTAGCGCGCTCGCGTACGCTCGGTTCCGACTTCGAACGGTCGCGCCGCCAACACGTGATCCTCGAAGGGATCCTTGGTCAACTCCGAAATCTCGGAAACGGCGGCGTACGCCGGATGTACGATCTCGCCCATGTATTCCATCGCCGCGTGCAAACCAACTTGTCGCCGGCGCAGATGGTGCAGTTCCTTCTCGCGTACCGTGACATGCCTCTCGCAAACAGGACGGTTATAGACACGACGAACGTTCTTTACGCGACGTATAGTAATTTGTATTATTCGGGTAGGAGTAAGGAGGACGTTGCCGGTCATGCTCTTGGCGCGTGGATACTCCTCCCGGAGTCGAACGACTGGAATGTCGTGCGACGGTTTGTTCGTAATTGGATTTCAGGAGAGCGAACATGAATGAAATGGTCCCGAGAGAACAGCTTGTCGAGGTCGGAACGCGCGGGGTCGGCGGGGTAGCCGGCGGCGCGGTCGCTTTGATCCTTGGGCGGGTCATTACGATCATACCGGTCGTTGGAAACGTGGCATCGTCGCTTCTCGGTTTAGTCGGTATCGGACTACTCGGGTACGGCGCGTACAACGTGTACAAGTTCATCCGCGGGTTGAAAGCCCGCTCGTGATCACAAAGACTCACTAATTCCGAAAGGAGGCTCCGATGCCGTGGAAACTGATCGTTTTTCTTGTTGCTCTTGGCCTGGTCGTCGCATTCGCCGGCTTCAATCTCGGCCACACATCGGACATTTCGTTCGGGTTTTATACCTTCGCGGAAGTTCCGATATTTATAAGCGTATTTGTCGGTTTCTTCGTCGGTTGTTTGATAACACTTCCGATTGCCGCGACTTCGCGATTCAGGGCGAAGCATCGTACGCCGAAAATCAAGAAGAGCCATGGCAAGAACAACACCGAAGCGACCGACGACTTCATCGAAAGCGACACGGGGCACAACGTACCGTAGGTCTTTTCTCGAGCTTACATTTCGATTCGCACGATCCATAACGACTAAACCTCGTCATCGCGGTAGATCGCGAGTAACAGTGTGGCTCGCCGTCCTGTTACTCGGCTCGCCGGCAATCGTGCCGGCCGAGACCGCGCGCGACGAGCTGCGGAGAATTCTTGTGAAGCTGGAGAGCCCCGACCTCTCCGAACAGGTCGCAGAACGGTACGGAACGCTTTTGATCTCGGCGCTACACGCATCGACCACACCTTCGTTCGCCTTCGAAGTGGTCGAAAAATTTATGGAGCAAACGCCCGCTGCCGATCGCGCGGGCGTCTATCGCGCGGCAGCCGAACTCGCGGAGTTGACAGGTGATTATGAGCGGGCGGCAAGGTACTTTGCCGCGACTTTTGAGCACTCCGAAACCCGCGACCCGGCCGATGCACTTGCCGCAGCGAGGGCACAGATCGATCTTGGCGATCTCGAGCGAGCCGAGAATCATGTCCGTGCGGCGCTCGCGCAAGCCCCGACCGGACACGGCATGGTCCAATCGATGAGTCTGCTCGCGCGAATTCTTACCGAGACGGGGCGCGATGTCGAAGCGTCGGCGGTGCTTCACAGTCTCGTTCCCGTACTCGCCGAGAGCAATATCGGCGACGCGTACAGTGTCTTCGGCGCCGCGGCCATGATCGGGCTTGACGATGTTAAGGCCGCGGCGCGCGAGCGAGTTGAGGCGTTTCCCGACAGCGTCGAAGCGGCGCTCGTTCGGCGTTCGGCAACGGACTCGCGCGTCGACCCGTTCCCGTCGCCGTCTCGCGTGATGAACCCCGAGCGTGTTTTCGAGCGCACTGTCGCCCCGACGTCAGAACCTCTTGACGAGCGGCCGATCCTGCGAGGTATCCAAACCGGATCGTTCCGCGACGAGGAGAACGCGCGTTACATGGCTCGCGATCTTCGTGAACTCGGATTCTCGGCGGATGTCCGGAGTCGTGTCGTGGCGGAGACGACGTTTCATCAAGTGGTTATCGCCGTCGACGGTGATCCCGATCGCGCGAACACGACGATCATGCGGCTCAAGGAGCGTGGAATCGAAGGATTTCTTGTATTTGATTGACCAGGACCCTACGACGACGTTTACATCGTCCCGATTTCTTCGATCTGTTCGATCCGGATCGGCTGTCCTCCGATCGTTTCCACCCCGCGAGTCGTCAGGCGCGCGGGTATCATCGTGAGCGAACGCACGATCCGGTCGTCGGATTCGTCGATCGACAGCGTTACCGCGAAAGTTCGGTTCCCTAAGGCCCGGCCGGTTGGAGAGAGAAACTGGAGTTCAAGTACCGTGTCGTCCGCCGAAAAGACCGCGAATCCCCCCGAGTGTTCGACGCCATCTTCGCGCAACGTGAAACGAGGCGCCGAAAAAAAGATCTCAAACCCGGAATCGTTCCTGTACAGCCCGGCTAACTTGTCGTGTTCGACTCGTGCGGGGCGCTCCGTGCCGCGCAAAAGCGACCTTTGAAGTCCGGATGACAAACGACGGTACGTTCCGCTCAGGTGTGGTTGGCGGTCGACGGTCACAAGAATCGTGTCGGGTTCCGTAACCGAGACCGCCACGTTTCGACGCAAATTTGTGAGCGATCGGTTCGTCATATTGATCCACAGCCCGGCTCCGGAGCGGTAGATTGCTTTGCTCGACGATACCCAGTTGTACGATTCCTGCGTCTCGCCGTTGAAGAAGAGAACCGTGCGGCGGCGCGCGTCGAACACGAGTAACTCGGTTTCATCCGACAGGAATGCACCCTGCGCACGGTACCACGGACCGTCAAAGTACTGTTCAAACGCGGCGGCGTCGGCCTCGTAGAGTTGCGAAAGCTGCGCCTGAGCCGTCCGTGTCGCAGGAATTTCCGCGACCGTCTCGACGCGGTATCTTCCTTCGTCTTGATCCCAGCGATACTCGGTCCGCAGAAGATCCATCATGTTTTCCGTCTCACGGTTCCGCTCATACTTGATGATCGGGAAACTGTCTCCCGGCGCCATCGCGGTCGAGTACGAGTCGGGCCTCTCGATCTCGGCTATCTCGACACTCGCATCGGTTTCTATTGCTAGAATCGACCGGTATCTCAACCCGCTACCGACGGTCGGCTGAGTCCGTTTAAATACGTCAAGGGTCTGCCGCCCGGCGTTGTTCATCCCGAGGGTCACGATTTCAATCGCGTGGTCGCCGGTCACGTCCATCGTGTACACGGTGAAGGTCCGGATGTTGTTCGCTTGCGTTCGGCCTTCCCACGTGACGACGTAAGAGCTGCGCACGGGATCGTAATCGACGACAAGCAGCCGAATCGCGTCGCTTGGGTCGTCGCGGCGTTTGAACACGATGATTTGCTCTTCTCTTTGGTCGATATCGAGGTTTACGTCTATGATCTGCGAGATGAGGTAATCAGACGGAAGTTGCGCCTTGCTCCTGGGGGTTTCGTCGATATCCATGATCATGAGGGTCGGCCGATCACCGGCCGCGATCGTGATGCCTTCACCGGCTTCCGGAACGATCACTCTCGATCCAATGTTCGGTGCCGCAGGCGGCTCTTCACTACACCCGGCCGAGAGGATCAAAAAAAAGATCACGACGAACGAAAGGTAACGATAAACAGCGGAGTTCGTACTCATTGGAACGATTGTAGCAGAAACCGGTACCGAACATCCAGAGAAACACCGTGTGAGTTCAGTAGTTCGCATTTTCGCTGGAAAATAGGAACCGCTGCTTTGACATTTGCGCCGAGTTCTGTCATTATTCGCTATGGAAACACGTGAGATCTTCAAGAACCTTTCGCCGCTCGATCATCGATACGCACGATCTGATCCCGGAACATACGAAAGCTTAAGCCGTTACCTCAGCGAAGAGGCCGGAATTCGGTACTGCGTCCGCGTCGAAGCGGCCTTGCTCGAGGCGCATCTCGAGCTACTAGGCGCCGTGGACCCCACAGACCTGGCGCAAATCCGCGCGTTAACCGATCGGGTGAGCCCCGAGGACGTATACGCCGAGGAAGAAAAGACTCGACACAACATTCGTGCGCTCGTGAACGTCATGAAATCGACGTTGCCCGCGCACCTTCGGCAGTACGTGCACACCGGAGCGACCTCGGTCGATGTCCTCGACACCGCGGCGGCACTACGATATCGCGAGGTAGCACACGAGGTCGTCATCCCGTCGGTCCTACGCCTGCTCGAAACTCTCGTAAAAATCGTCGAGAACGAAGCCGATACGCCGCAACTCGGACGTACGCACGGTCAGCACGCGGTTCCGATTACGTTCGGCTTCGCGATCGCCGAGTACGTCGCGCGTATCGGCAAGTCGGTCGTCCGGATACTCGACTGCGCCGAGGGGGTGCGTGGAAAACTTGCGGGAGCGGTCGGCGCGTACAACGCGCTTTCGCTCGTAGTCGACGATCCGGAAGGCTTCGAGCGCCGCGTACTCACCAAACTGGGGCTTGAGCCGTCGGAACATTCGACGCAACTCGTCGAACCCGAGTACTTGCTTCGGCTTTTTCTCGAACTCGCGACGTGTTTCGGCGTAATAGCGAATCTTGCCGACGATATACGGAATCTTCAACGCAGCGAGATTGCCGAGATTCAAGAGATGTTCGGCGAGTCGCAGGTCGGTTCGTCGACGATGCCGCAGAAGCGGAATCCGTGGAACTCCGAACACGTCAAAAGTCTCTGGAAGGCGTATGCACCGCGAGTCATGACGTTCTTTATGGATCAGATTTCCGAACACCAGAGAGATCTCACGAATTCGGCGTCGGGCCGATTCGCTGCGGAGTTCGTCGCAGGGTTTACGTTCGCGGTCGAGCGTATGAACTCCGTCGTCGACCGTCTACACGTCGATCGCGAGAGGATGCTTCGCAACATCGAGTCGGCCGGACCGTCGCTTGTCGCCGAAGCGGTCTACATCCTGCTCGCGAAGGCAGGTGAGTCCGACGGCCATGAAATTGTCCGTGTCGCGACGCGTGAGGCGGAAACAACCGGCCGTCCGCTTGTCGAGTGCCTCAAGGCGCACGGCGACGCGTGGGACGCAGCAAACGCAGAGTGCGAAAAGACGTTCGGCGTCGGCCTGGAACACGTGCTTCACGAGCCGGAACGGTATAGTGGCCGCGCAGCAACCGTTGCGCGGAGAATTGCAGCTACGCATCGGGAAACTATCGCGCGCATTTCGATGCGGATCGAAGACAGGAGGATCAGATGATCATCGAAGAGTCCCTGAGTTATGACGACGTGTTGTTGCTCCCTTCCTACGCGGATTTTCTTCCGGGGGAAACCGACGTGACGTGCACGATTTGCCCCGATGTCGTGCTGAACGTACCGCTGCTCACGGCCGCGATGGACACGGTTACCGAGCAAGAGATGGCGATCGCCGTCGCGCTTCACGGTGGGGTCGGCGTGATCCACCGGAACATGGCGCCGGCCGAACAGGCGAGGCAGGTACGAACGGTCAAACGGCATCTCAACTGGATTATCGAGTCGCCGCTCACGGTCGAGAAGGATCGGACCGTACGCGATGTCTGGGACATCATGGAGCGCTATAACATATCCGGTTTGCCCGTGGTCGAAGACGGTAAACTGTGTGGAATTATCACGAGTCGCGACATGCGTTTTTGCCGTGATCTTACTCTCAAGGTCGGAGACGTGATGACGGCGGATCCGATCGTGATGCAGGGAAAACCCGACATCGATCACGCGAAACGGAAGTTTGACGCGCACAAGATCGAGAAACTCCCCGTCGTCGACGACAACGGAGTGCTCACGGGTCTGATTACCGTGAAAGACATCGAGAAACACAACGACTTCCCGCACGCGGCGACCGATCCGAACGGCCGCCTGTTGGTCGGTGCCGCGATCCCCGCTGTCGGGTTCGAACAGCGAATCGAACTACTCGCCGACGCGCGCGTGGACTTTTTCGTGATAGACGCCGCGCACGGCGACACAAAGAACGTTGCGGAGGCCGTCGCCGCCGTCAAGACCCGGACCAAGGTGCCGGTCATCGGCGGGAACATCGCAACGCGCGAGGGTGCGAAACGCCTCATCGACGCGGGCGCCGATGCGATCAAAGTCGGAGTCGGCCCGGGTTCAATTTGCACCACGCGCGTCGTCGCGGGCATCGGAGTACCGCAGTTCACCGCCGTCGTCGCCGCGACCGAAGAGGCGAATTCGCGCGGTGTCCCCGTAATCGCCGACGGCGGCATCAAGTACTCGGGAGACATCACGAAGGCGCTCGCCGCGGGTGCTTCGGCGGTGATGATCGGAAACCTTTTCGCGGGTCTGAAAGAAAGCCCGGGGACTGAGATCATCTACGAGGGACGGATCTTCAAATCGTACCGCGGGATGGGTTCGCTGGCTGCGATTCAGCAGGGTTCCGGAGACCGATATCAGATGAACGCCGATGAAGACCCGGTCCCCGAAGGCATCGAAGGACGCGTTCCGTACAAAGGCGAACTGAAGCCGTTCCTCCACCAGCTCGTGACGGGTCTCAGAAAGGGGATGGGATACTGCGGCTGCCGGAATCTTGAGCAATTGCGTTCGTACCGGAAATTCATTAAGATTACCGCCGCAGGATTAAGAGAAGGGCACGTACACGACGTGTCGATCACCCAAGAGCCGCCGAACTACTCACGCTGAGGCGCGCGACAAAGGATAATGGATGAATCTTGTTGTAATCGGTGCACAATGGGGCGATGAAGGGAAGGGAAAGATCGTAGATTTCATCTCCGATCAAGCCGATGTGATCGTGCGTTTTTCCGGTGGCGCAAACGCCGGCCACACGATCGTTCATGACGATGTGACGTACAAGCTGCATCTGATCCCGTCAGGGGTTCTATACCCGGAAACCCGCGTCGTACTCGGAACGGGAATGGTGATCGACCTCGATGCGTTGTTCGAGGAGCTCGAGGAACTCGAGCGCTCGGGCATCTCGTGCGCGGGCAGAGTCCTCGTTTCCGATCGCGCGCACGTCGTACTCCCACGGTATAAACAGGAGGACATCGAACTCGACCGGAACCGGATCAACCCGATCGGTACAACCGGCCGCGGTATCGGAATCGCGTACGCGGTGAAGTCGGCGCGTGACGGTGTCCGCATCGTCGACCTGTTCGACGATACGTTTCTCGAGGATCTCGGTTCCGAGGACCGCAAGTACATCTACAGTCGCCGTGACAGAGTTCGCGAAATGGTGATCGACCTTTCGGCTTATATGAACGGGGTCCGTAATGAGAACGTGTTGCTCGAAGGCGCGCAAGGCGCGCTGCTCGACCTCGACCTCGGCACGTACCCGTACGTCTCGTCGGGGTACTCGTGTGCGGCGGGCGCGGCGCTCGGCGGAGGCATCGGACCGAAAAAAATCGACCGCGTTCTCGGTGTCTGCAAAGCGTACTCGACCCGCGTCGGAAACGGACCTTTTCCGTCCGAGTTCCGCGGTGACGACACGACGCTTGGTGATGAAATCCGGGAGATCGGCCGCGAGTACGGCGTCACGACCGGACGCGCGCGTCGCGTCGGGTATCTCGATCTGGTCGCATTGCGCTACATCTGTCGGACCAACTCGATCGAGTCGATCGCTCTGACGCATCTCGACGTGTACGACGCGGTCGCCGCACCGCGAGTCTGCATCGCGTACGAGCTCGACGACGAGACTTTGGATGACTTTCCGTCGTCCCGGACCGCGCTCGAAAACGCGCGTCCGGTCACGCGGACGCTCGAAGGCTGGAACACACCGATCGGAAGTATTTCGTCGTACGATGCGCTTCCCGACGCGGCGCGCGCCTACGTCGATTTTGTCGAGAAGTTCATCGACACACCGGTCGACATCGTCTCGGTCGGGTACTCCCGCGAGCAGACCATAGTGCGGCGGAACCCATGGACCGAATAGTCGTTCTCGACTTCGGATCTCAGACCGCGCAGCTCATCGCGCGCAGAATTCGCGAAGCGGGCGTGTACGCGGAGATCATTCCGGGCGAGACGCGCGTCTCCGAGATCGCGCGTGACGGCCTTGTCGGGCTTGTTTTCTCCGGTTCACCCGAGTCGGTCGGACGCGCCGGCTCCCCGGAGCCCGACCGCGCCGTGTACGATCTCGGCGTACCGATCCTCGGGATTTGCTACGGGCTACAACGGATGACGCACGACTTAGGCGGATCGGTACGCGTCAGCGAGACCCACGAGTACGGTCGCTCCCGCGTGGTTTTCCGCGAGAAACACCCGCTTTTTGACGGCGTAGACGACGGTTTTGTGTCGTGGATGAGCCACGGTGACGGCGTCCAGAAGCTCGCGGCGGGTTGTTCGGTCGTCGCCGAGTCCGAACACGGGGTGCCCGCGTGCGTGGCTTTCCCGGCGATCAATTCGGTCGGTATCCAGTTTCACCCCGAAGTGACGCACTGCGAATTCGGACAGAAAATCCTCGAGAACTTCGCTCACAAGGTGTGCCGTGCGGCCGCCGACTGGACGATCGACGCGGTCGCCGAAAAATCGATCGACAGCATCCGAACGACGGTCGGCACCGAGGACGTACTACTGTTGATCTCGGGAGGCGTCGACTCGACCGTAGTCGCCGCGCTGCTGCTCAAAGCGTTGCCGAGTGAACGCGTGCATTTGATGTACGTGAACACGGGTCTGATGCGGAAAAACGAGAGCGAGGAGGTCGCCGGCGCTCTCAAAAAACTCGGTGCCGAGAATCTGCATCTGATCGACGCCGAACAACGGTTCCTCACGGCGCTCGCGGGCGTCGATTCGCCGGAAGAAAAACGCCGCATCATCGGCGATATGTTCATCTCCGTTCAGGCCGACTCGATTCGCCGGACGCTACCGGGCGAGTACTTTCTCGCGCAAGGCACTCTCTACACCGACATGATCGAGTCCGGGCGCGGAGTTGGAAAGAACGCGCACGTGATCAAATCGCACCACAATGTACGGTCGCCTCTCGTCGAAGAAAAGCGCGCGGCCGGCCGTATCGTCGAACCACTCGCCGAGTTGTACAAGGACGAGGTTCGAAAGCTTGGCGTCGCGCTCGGAGTCGACGAAACCGTCGTCAAGCGGCACCCGTTTCCGGGGCCCGGACTCGCGGTACGAATTCTCGGCGAAGTCACGAAAGAGAAGTGCGACATCCTGCGCGACGTCGATGAGATCTACATCTCGGAACTGAAAAAACGTGGATTGTACGATGAAATATGGCAGGCATTCTCGGTCCTGCTGCCGATCAGGTCGGTCGGCGTCGCCGGCGACGCACGCGACTATGGGTACGTCGTCGCGCTTCGAGCGGTCATTTCGACCGACGGAATGACCGCCGACGTATACCCGTTTCCAACGAACCATCTGCTCGAAATATCGTCGATCATTACCAACCGTGTCCGTCTTGTCGGACGCGTCGTGTACGACGTCTCGAGCAAACCACCGTCGACGATCGAGTGGGAGTGAGCGCCGCACATAATCAACCGCCATGCTGTTCCTGCCACTGACAGCCCTTGTCGGTCAGGCGGTATTTCTGCAAGCGGCTGTTGGGCTTGTCGGGGATAGTCATTTCAATAAGGCCGTCAGCCAGTGCCGGTTTAAGGTATCGCTCGTGGAAGGATTTGCGGTCCGAGAGGCCCAGAGAGCCTTGTAGCGATTCTCGGCTCATCTCGCCCTGGATCGCCGCCAGCAGCGCACCGACTTGGGGGGTTACTTGAGGGCTGACTTGCGGGGCGGAGATGATCACGGTATCCAGAATCATCCGCAGCATGAAGGCGATGAAAGGCGAGGAGTCGGTTCGGCGGGTACTCTCGTTCAAGGCCTGGTAATACTCCGCCTGATGCTCGAAGACCAGACTTTCCACCGGAATATCGGCCAACAGTGGATTCCAGCGGGCAAGAATCAAGCTTTGCCACAGCCTCCCCATGCGGCCGTTGCCGTCGGCGAAGGGGTGGATGAACTCGAACTCGTAGTGAAAGACCGAGCCGGCGATGAGCGGGTGGGCGTCTGTTACGGCCAGCCAACTGATCAGGTCGGTCATCAAAATCGGCACGCGGTCGGCGGGCGGAGCCATGTGAATCACCTGCCGGCCCGCCATCACCCCCACGCCTCCGTGCCGATACATACCCGCATCGTCAATCAGGCCGGACATCAGGACCCGGTGTGCTTCCAGCAGATTCTCTTCCGACTCGGGTATCCAAGTGCCGAACCGGTCATAGGCGGCAAGGGCGTTCTTAACCTCCAGAACCTCGCGGGGCGGGGCGATCACCCGCTTGCCCTCCAGAATAGCGGTTATCTGTGCCGCGCTCAGGGTGTTACCCTCGATAGCCAGCGAGCCGTGAATGGTGCGGACGCGGTTGATGCGCCGCAGACGCACGCCTCTCGCCCGGCCGGTAAGCACGGTCAACCGCCCGATAGCCTCGCTGATCGCGGCGACGAGGTTTAGAATCTCGGAGGTGATGGTGTAGGGTGGCTGGTATTTCATGGTGTCTCCCTATCGCATCATGTCGTTGGAAAGACAAAACTGTCCTTCGAGCCACCGAGTTGGTCATAAACTCGGCTGCCGAGCACCTGCCGGAAGACCAGCTGAAACTTGTCGAGGGAGTTTACTTCGGCTGCTTTGCGCAAGGATTCGTTCCGGCTCGCTTCCTCGGCGATTTGATCGAAAAAAAGTTGATCCGCTTCGGTGATCTTCTGCAGCCGGTAGTAGTCAAGCTCCAATTCTTCATCGGACTGGTATCCCGGACGGGTTTTACGCTTTTCGTAACTCCCGTTCTCGTAAGGCTTTAAGCCTCTGGAGGTGGCGGGAATCGAACCCGCGTCCTATGGGGCCGGTCGGAAGCATCTACAGGTTTGTCCTTCCATTTGTTTTCCAGGGCGCCCAGGCGGGAAGGCTCGTCGGGCACCCCGTAGCCCGGATTAATGTCCTCGGTCGCCCTCCGGACGTGACGGCCGAGTGAGTCCTGATGTCTGTCGGACGTTACCGGAACTCAAGACGTGATTCCGATCGTCCGCTCGTTGCTACTTAGGCAGCGAGAGCGAAATCTGCTTCGTTGGCAGTTAAAAGTTTGTGCCGGTTAAAGAGAACGGCGCTCTACCTGCAACCTCCGCCCAAAACACGCCACAGTCGAAACCGGTACACCCCCGTTTCGCCGCACGTTATCGACGGTCATTTATACTAGTACGTTTTTTTTGCCCGAGTGTCAATCTCACGAACAGCCTGAGTCCTAACTGAGCGCAAGAATCGCGCCATGGAGGACCTCACCCGCGGCGACCGCGCTCTTGGGCAGTGGTCCTGTGCTGCGACCGTCGAGAGCCGTGATCACACCGCCGGCCTGCTCGACGATCGGGATCAGCGGCGCGACATCCCACGGGTTCATGATCGGGTCGAGCATCGCGTCGGTTCTGCCCGCTGCGAGCAGGAGGTAACCGTATCCGTCGCCCCAGCCGCGCGCGGCCGAGACCGCAGGAATCAGGTTCCGGGATAACGTTGGGCATCGGCGGGCGAAATCGGCAAAATCCGTCACGTTGATGACCGCTTCCGCGAGCCGCGTGCAATCGCGGATGGCCGTCCGGACTCCGTCGAGGTAACACCCCTGTCCGTCTGCGGCGGCGACCGTTTCCCCGGTCTCGGGAGAGTGGATCACACCGATAATCGGGCTGCCGTCGTACATGGCCGCGATCAGCACCGTGTAAAGCGGTACGCCCGCGACAAACGCGCGCGTACCGTCGATCGGATCGACGATCCAGCGCCACCGCGATCCGCCGGCGGTTTCGCTGCCGGACTCCTCACCGGTCACGGGTTCTCCCGGAAACGTCGCGTGCAGCGCCTTCTTGACCGCCTCTTCGGTCTCGCGGTCGGCGACCGTAACGGGCGAGGCGTCGTCCTTGAGTTCGACATCGAGCGCGGTTCCGAAGTAACGCGACGCTGTCTTTCCGCAGGACTCGGCGATCTCGACCGCGCGCTCGAGACGCGCCGAGAGCTCTTCACGGGTCGGCGTGGGATTGTCGGGGTTTCTTCCTGTATCGCTCATCTATACTTCCTCATTTCCCGGTCGGCATCGCGTTTCATGTCACGGTTTTTGATCGTTGTGCGCTTATCGTGAACCTGTTTTCCGCGGCAGACGCCGAGTTCAAGTTTGATCATCCCGTCCTTGAGATAAAAACTTAACGGAACGAGAGTGAATCCCTTCTCGTCGACCTGCCGTCGCAGACGCTTGATCTCTTCTTTATGCGCGAGCAAACGGCGGGCGCGGTCGGGCACGTGGTTATAGATGTTTCCGTGCGTATACTCGTTCACGTGCAACCCGATCAACCACAACTCGTCGTCACGGATCCGCGCGTACGAATCGACAAACGAGAAGTGGTTTGACTTCATCGATTTGACCTCGGTACCCTGAAGCGATATTCCACACTCGATCTTGTCGAGCACCGCGTAGTTGAAGAATGCCTTCCTGTTTTTCGACAGGATTTTTACGCCTTCCGGCATCACATACTCCGTTCGAGAACCACTCGAAAGCCGATGAACGGTGTTGCCCAGTCCTGGGGTTGCAGACCACGTGTCGTGACCGAGACACCGTTCGAGCGATTTGCCCACGAGCCGCCGCGTACGACGCGGTGCGCGGCCGGATACTGCTGTGCGCGCTCAAGCGCGTCGCTCGAGAGAGCGTGCACCGCGGGCAGGTACCGATCGTCGGTCCACTCCCAGACGTTCCCGAGCATGTCGAACAAGCCCGCGGCACCGGCGCCAAAACCACCGACCGCGACGGGACCGTCCGTCACGACCTCACGGAACGCGCCGGGGTAGAGATCCGACTCGTTCACGCGCGCGGCGACCTCCCACTCGTGTTCGCGCGGCAAGCGGGCGGTGTAACCGGCTGTCCGGTCGGAGAACCACGCGGCGTACTCGCGCGCGGCGGCGTACGAGACGTGCGTCACAGGCAGCGCGTCGGAGCGACCGTCGCCGAGCCACGCGAGGTACTCGTCGGTCACGAGCCCGTCGGCAACGAGCGCCGAGGCGTTCTCGCGCGCCCACGTGGGGTTCTCCGCGACAAACTCACGGTACATGCCTCGCGTCACCGGCGACTCCGCGACTAGAAACGAGCCGGTCCGACGAACGACGGGTATCGAGGTTTCCGCCGACTGCGCGTCGTCGCGAAATCCGAACACGAACTGCGCCGGGGCAACCGGACGAAACCACTGTCCGGCGACAGCGACCCGATCGCCGACCTCGACCTCGAGCTCGGCCGCCAAAACCGAGGCGATAATCCGCGTTCGCCGGTCGGCGAGATACTCGGCGTACCACGGCGCGTCATCGGCGACGAGTGAAGCCGGAGCCACGGCCGCGATGTGTTCGAGAAAACCGTCCTCGTCGCGATAGTACTCGGCAAGACGCGACACGACGTCGAGGCCCGACGCGGGCGTGAACGCCCCGCCTCGTGAGGAGTCGATGAAAACGGCGCGCAGCGCGTCGCGCAGCGTGTCCACCGACACGGTATGGCCGAGTACAGCGTCGAAAAACGCTTCCGGTACCGCGTTTGCACCATCGCTCCCGTACCCCGTGTGAAAATCTCTGACCGCCCAGGATACGACCGGCGGAAACTGCGATTGCGCGGTCGCGAACGCGACACCGGACCATCGGGAGTACTCGAGCACAGCTTCCTCGAGCATCGCGCGTGTATCGGAAGGGTGCAAACGTGCGTCGATCGTTCGGCGAGACGGAAAAAACAACGACGCCGCGACACGCCCGCCGACTTCGACAACACGCTCGTGGTCCGCAAAGAACGGCTTTTTCACCGTGATTGTACGCGTCCCGGACGAGACAAACGACTCAATCGGGCTGGAGCCGATGCGAACGCCGTCGACGTAAACCGATGCGCCGTCCGGAAGCGTGGAAAACGTAATCCGCGTTCCCCGGTTGACGAGCCCCGGAACCAAAAAAACGCCCACAAGCACAAGCACGATCGCAATCGAATATACGACCGGCAGGTACGTTGTCGGAGCAATGCCGCGAATCGGGCGAAGCGTCACGGTAATCGCAGACCCATCTTCGTTTTTTTGTGATTCCACGGCTTTTTTGGGGGCCGAGACGCGCGGTTTCTTCATTACGCGGAGTATAGCGGAGCGCTTTTCGCCTTGTCAACGTAACAATATACATGGTACTTTCACGCAAATGGATCAGAACGTCGCCCCGTGGAGGGTCGCGCTGACGCGCACGACCGAAAACTTCTTGACGTCCCGGAAAAGGAAAAAGATCCGGCGGATCGAGAAGCAAAAGAAGAAGAACGTGATTCTCGATTGGGTCGAAGCGTTCATCTGGGCGGCGTTTGTCGTGCTGCTCGTCAATCAGTACCTCCTTCAGGCGTACAAGATTCCGACCGGCTCGATGATCGAGACTCTTCTTGAGAACGACCGGATTTTTGTGAACAAGGCGGTGTACGGTCCGGAGCTGCTGCCGGGACTCGTGAAACTACCGGGTTTTGTCGTTCCCACACGGAACGAAGTCGTCATTTTTGAGAATCCGGCGTACATCGGACGCGGAACGGCGTTCGACGTGCTTCAACGGATCGTATATATGATGACGCTCTCGCTCGTCGATATCGACACCGACCGAGACGGCCGGCCGCGCGCGCAGTTTCTGATCAAACGCGCGGTCGGAGTCGACCATGATCGGTTTCGCCAGGTGAACGGGAACTTGATGATCCGCCCTCACGGCGAAGTCGAGTGGTACACCGAAAGCGAGTTTCAGCGAATCGCCGGCATCGAGTACGGTGTGCGAAGAATTCTTCGTCCCGAACATTACGAGACGATTCTTCGCGCCGGTCGCGCGCGCGCGTACGAGACTTCAGGGCTGGCCGTCGCGCCCGACGACTCGGTAGCGTTACGAGAGTACGGGCGGAACATCTTGTACGATTCTTTCGCGTTCGAGGAAGCTCGCGCGGCGACGCAACTCGCGATTACGCCGCACGACCGGCGCGCATCGATGCGATTTGAGGCGAGTCGCGCGGGATGGTACATTCCGGAAGGTCGGATGTTCACCCTTGGTGATAACCGCGACAACTCGCAAGACGGCCGTAACTTCGGCCCCGTACGAAGCGACCGCGTTCTCGGCCGTGCGATGTTCCGATACTGGCCGCTCGCACGAATCGGTCTCGTCCGATGACTCGAGATCCGCTATGACGGGAAATCGCATATGAAGAAGGGAAACCCGCGCATATGAAGAAGGGAAACCCGTATCGGTTGAGTTCGTACAGTTCGTATCGCAAACGCAACAAGGCGTACAGTTACGTCTTCACGCTCGTCCGCTACATCATCGTCGTCGCGGTCGTCGTCGGAATGCTCAGGTTTTTCCTGCTCGGATCGTTCGCGATTGAGACGACCGCGATGCGACCGCAACTCGATCCGGGTGACAGAGTCGTCACCTCGCCTTTCGTTTTCGGCGCGCGATACGGCGACAATCGGTCGCTGCCCGGCATCAGATCACCGCAGTACGGTGATGTCGTTGTTCTCAACTCCCCGTATAAGCCGCAGACGAGCGTGTTCCTCCGGGTTCTCGACGCGCCGATCCGGTTCTTCACGGCGCAGCAGGTTTCGCTTCTTCCGAAACCTCACGGAACCGAAGCGCGAGACGTTATCCGGCGAGTCGCCGCGTTGCCGGGTGACACCGTTCGAGTCGAACGGTACATCGTGTACGTCAGGCGTTCGGGCGAAACCGCGTTCCGCAGCGAGTTCGATCTCTCGGCGCGCACGTATCAGCTCCGGGCGGACCCGCTACCGCAAAACTGGACCGCGCGGAGCCCGTTTTCCGACGCGTTTTCAGAGTACACTCTGGGCCCCGACGAGTACTTCGTCGTGGGAGACAACCGAACCGAAGCGCTCGATTCGCGGTACTGGGGACCGGTCGGTAGCCACGAGATAACGGCCAAAGTTCTTCTACGATACTGGCCGCTACGGCGGTTTTCGCGGCTGTAGTCAATATCTTGACAGCCGTATGGGTGCGTGGTAGTTTCTCGACGCGAGATCCTCGTGGAATTATCAGGGAGAAAACATGTCCGGTCATAGCAAATGGGCCACAATCCGACACAAGAAAGGTGCTGCCGACGCGAAGCGCGGCAAAATTTTCACGAAATTGATAAAGGAGATCACGGTCGCGGCGCGGACGGGCGGCGGTGATATTGAGGCGAACCCACGTTTACGCCAGGCGGTTCTCAAGGCCCGTTCCTCGAATATGCCGAAAGACAACATCGATCGTGCGATCAAGAAAGGTACCGGTGACCTCGAAGGCGCCGATTACGTCGAGATCGCGTACGAGGGTTATGGTCCGGGCGGCGTGGCGATTCTCGTCGACGCGTTGACCGACAATCGTAACCGTACAGCGGCCGACGTCCGAAGCATCTTCTCGAAAGGTGGTGGAAACCTCGGCGAGTCGGGTTGTGTCTCGTATTTGTTCAACCGAAAAGGCATCATCGCGTACGACGCGTCGCAGTATACCGAGGACGAAGTGCTCGAAAAAGCGCTCGAGGCCGGTGCCGATGACGTGCAGACGTCCGGAGACGCGGTCGAACTCACGTGCGCGGCGGAAGAGTTCGACGCGGTGCTCTCCGTGATGCAGGAGGCCGGATTTGAACACACGATGGCCGAGATCGGCAAGGTACCCGACGCGACCGTGACGCTCGACGCCGACGGCGCGCGTAAGGCTCTTCGACTCATCGAGACGCTCGACGATCACGACGATGTCCAGTCGGTCTCGACGAACCTCGAGATCCCGGAGGATCTGGATTTATCGGAAGAGTGAAGACGATACTCGGTATCGATCCAGGCTTTGCCGCTACCGGTTACGGCGTGATCACGCACGACGGGCGTACGGTTAAATACGTGACGCACGGCGTGATCCGGACGGACAGCAATGAAGCTCCCGGTAAACGTCTTCTGGCGATCTTCGACACGATTTCCGACGTGATCGAGAAACACAGACCCGATGAGGCGGGAGTTGAAACGCTCTACTTCGCGAGAAACGCGAGCAGCGCGCTTCCTGTCGCCCAGGCACGAGGAGTCGTCTTGCTGGCGCTCGCGAAGAGCGGGATAACCGCCGCGGAGTATCCGCCGCAGGCTATCAAACAGGCGATAGTCGGACAGGGGCGAGCGGACAAGGCGCAGGTTCAAAATCTCATCCGAATGCTTCTCGGGCTCGGCGAAATCCCGAGCCCGGATCACGCCGCCGACGCGCTCGGAGCCGCGATCTGCCACGCCAACACGGGACCGTTTCACGAGCGGATCGGGCACGAAAAGCCCGGACACCCGAAGATCGGACGTAGTAAGGTTGGAGGATCGACGTGATTCACAGTTTGACCGGCCGTATCACGGGAGTGACCCGCGAGACGATCCTCGTCGAGACAAACGGTGTAGAGTGGGAACTCGAGGCCGGCGCACAGTCGATCGCCGCGGTTACCGAAGGAGCCACCGCCCGGATCCTCGTGCATTTCCATCACCGCGAAGACGCGATGAAACTGTACGGATTTGTCACCGCCGAAGAGCGGAGCGTTTTCCGGGAACTCATCAAGGTCAACGGAATCGGTCCGCGGCAGGCGCTCAGAATTCTCTCGGGCACGACGGTAGAGCGTTTCATCGAGATCCTCGAAACCGCCGATATCTCCGCGCTTTCGGCGATCCCGGGGCTCGGCGCCAAGACTGCGCAGAAGATCGTTCTCGCTCTGAAAGGGCGCCTTACGTCGGTCGACGAACCGAGTCCGTACTCGGAGATCATCGATGCGCTCGTAGAGATGGGGTTTGAGAAAAAAAACGTGACGCGAGCGGTTTCCGCGATCGGCGCCGAGATCGAACCGAACACCGTTACGGCAGAAGAGTTCGAAAAACTTGTTTTTTCTCAGGCGATCGCTCGCCTGAGTTCGTGACAAAACCCGCCGGAACGCGCGTGCCGATAAACGTGAGTTCGGCGACGGGAGGACGATCGTGCCCGGCATGCTCGATGGACACTTGACCGAAGACGATTCTTCGGAAAACCGACTCCGACCATCGCGCCTGAGCGAGTTCCAGGGGCAGGAAACCGTCAAGGAAAATCTCAGCGTGTTCATCCAGGCCGCGCGCGAGCGCGACGACGCGCTCGACCACGTTTTTCTGAGTGGCCCACCCGGGCTCGGGAAAACGACTCTCGCGGGGATTATCGCGCACGAGATGGGCGTCGAGTTCAAGGTGACCGGCGCGCCCGCGCTCGACAAACCGAAGGACCTCGCAGGGATTCTCACGACGCTCTCGGCCGGAACGGTTTTTTTCATCGATGAAATTCACCGGCTGCGGCCCGCGATTGAAGAGATGCTGTACATCGCGATGGAAGACTACGAGATCGACTGGATAATCGGCCAGGGGCCGTCCGCGCGGACGATCCGGATTCCGGTCCCCCGATTCACTCTCGTCGGGGCGACCACAAAACCCGGCAATGTCGCGGCACCTCTGCATACCCGTTTCGGCATCGTGGTTCGCCTCGATTACTACAGCGACGAGGAGATCATCCGCGTTCTCCGTCGGTCGTCCGAGCTCCTCGACATCGCCGTCGTCGAGAGCGCGTTTCCGCTGCTCGCGCAGTGTTCGCGCGGCACGCCGCGCGTCGCAAACCGTCTGCTGCGCCGCGTGCGCGATTTCGCCCAGGTGGCCGGAAACGGCCGGATCACCGAAGAAATCGTGCAGCACGCGATGCATCGCCTCGAGATCGACTCGTACGGACTCGAGTCGCACGATCGGACGATTCTCCGAACGATCATCGAGCGGTACGACGGAGGCCCTGTCGGCGCCGAGACGCTCGCGATCTCGGTCGGCGAAGGCGTCGATACGCTCGAGGACTTCTACGAACCGTACCTCATTCAGCGTGGCTTCCTCAAACGTACACCGCGCGGTCGCACGGTGACCGGACTGTCGTACACACACTTGGGGCTCCCGATTCCAAAGCGTCCTGACGATGAAAACCAAGAACTTTTCGTTTGATCTGCCGACGCACCTGATCGCGCAACACCCGCCCGAACGGCGCGGCTCGTCTCGCCTCATGGTGATTCACAGATCCACCGGCGTTTTCGAGCACACGATGGTCGCGGATCTGCCTCGGTTACTCGAGCCCGGTTCTGTCGTGGTCTTTAACAACAGTCGAGTCCGAAAAGCGCGGCTAGTCGGCCGTCGGCTCGGCACCGGCGGGCGAGGCGAGTTCCTCTTGGTCGACCGCGTCGACAGCGATACGTGGCGGTGCCTCGCGAAGAACGCCGCGCGACGCCGAAACGGCGAGGTATTCGAGTTTCCCGACGGCCTGACCGGAACGATTTCGGGTGAGGCCGAAGACGGCGCGATCCTCATGACGTTCTCGCGCACGATCGACGATGAATACCTCGACCGAAACGGGCAGGTTCCGCTTCCGCCGTACATCCGGCGTCAACCCGACGAACACGACGACGCGCGGTACCAGACGGTGTACGCGGCCGAACACGGATCGATCGCCGCGCCGACGGCGGGGCTTCATTTCACCGCCGATCTCATCGAAGCGCTGCGCGCTCGGGGTGTCGACATTCGGTTCGTGACGCTTCACGTCGGGATCGGTACGTTTCTTCCGGTCCGAACCGACGAGGTCGAGAGCCACACGATGCACGAGGAGCGGTACACGGTGCCGGAAGACACGGCGCGCGCGGTGACGGCCGCGAAGTCCGAAGGACGAGCGGTCGTTGCCGTCGGCACGACTGCGGTGCGGACACTCGAGTCCGCGGGCACCGACGGCTGTATCGTACCGGGGGACGGCACGACGTCTCTGTTCATTTACCCGGGTTACTCGTTCCAAATCGTCGATCAGATGTTCACGAACTTCCATACGCCCGAGTCGAGCCTGTTCGTGATGGTTTCGGCGTTCGCGGGTCTCGAGACGATGAAGGCCGCGTACCGAGCTGCAGTCGACGCCGAGTACCGGTTCTTCTCGTACGGCGACGCGTGTTTAATACGTTGAGTCGTCCATCGCGAGAAAGGCCCTTCGGACTTCCTCGAGGCGCGCGAGGTGTCGGTCGATAACACGCTCGTAATCGAGCTGCCGCGTCTCGATCCGGTGCGACCGATCGGCCCAGTTCTCGATCTCAGGCAGATGCACAGTCCGCAGATCCGACGCGCGCGCCGACCACGTCGCGGCCTCGAACCAATAATACCTCGCGGTTTCGAAAAGACTCTCGGCTATTTCGAGGCTTTCAAGATTCTGTTCCCGAAACGGTGCGTTAAAAAAGTACGCCTCGCGTTTCGTGTAGCGGGCCGCCCACTGGACATAAGACTCCACGAGCAGCAGATTTAACTGCATTTCGAACAGGTACCGATATCGTTCCCAATCGCGCTCGGTGCGGATAACCGCAATCGCGTTCAACGGGTTCGCATAGTCCGCTCGCAGCGCGCTCTCGAGCCAAACTATATTCTCGGCGATGCGCTCGGAGTACTGGTACAGGTGTTGGTGGTACAACGTGTACAGCTCTTCGCGGTACAAGAGTCGATACCCCGGAAGAACAGTCGCCGGAATTGTCACGAGTGCCAGGATAAACGCGATTCGAGCCTTCACGTCCTGAATATCGGCAGTTTCGTGATCTCGTTCCAGATGTGATCCGCGATTTTCTGCTGGTCTTCGGTTCCGTCGAGCACAAACACCTGCATTCCATGTCCGGTGTGACGCTGGAGCACCTCGCGGTACCGGCGGTCTACAGCCGTTTGATACGGCAGCGTCTCGAAAATCTCGACGTTCCGGCGGGTCGAAATTCTTTCCGCGCAGACGTCGGCGGGCACATCGAGAAAAAAGAGAATCTCCGGCAATGGGAAAGGAGCATTGATTTGGTCGACGATATCGTACTCGACGTCGATACTTTGATACGCCAACGACGAAAAAAAGTACCGATCCGACGCGACAACCTCGCCGGCCTCGACGTGAGCGCGAACGCCGTCGGCACCGAACACGTGTTCCCATCGATCGGCTCCAAAAAGGTACGCGAGTGTCGCGGGTTCGCACGAGACCCCGCCCGACAGAACGTCACGGATCAACTGCCCAACCACGCCACGGGTGGGTTCGCGCGTGCACCATCGCGGAATTCCCACCGTTTCGAGTCTCCGTTTCAAGAGATCGAGCTGCGTCGTTGTCCCGGACCCGTCGAGTCCCTCGAACACGACGAAGTTTTTCAGTATCTCAGTGTTACGAATCACGACGTGCAACCTTTTTCTTTCGAACTGTACTGTGTTATTATTGTAGTGAAGGGTCGAGCCGTTGTCGACATGTATAATAAACGGACGCAATAGAATCAAAGCGTGACGCGGAGCGTGTAGTCGCTCAGGAAAAGATGACGAAGAACGGCTTTCTCGGAGTATTCTTTTTTTATGTCTCGATTATCGGCCTGACCATCGTCGCGGTCGTCGCGATACCTCCCATTCAGTCACGCATCAGATCCGAGATCGAAACGATCAAAACGACCGCCGTCGAACAGATCGAAGCCGGCCTCGGCCGGCGCATCGCGTACTCGAAGATATCGCCTTCGGTATTCCAGTACATCGAAATCCGTGACTTGACGGTGTTCGGCACCGACGACGAACCGACGGTACTCGCGCACGTAAGTCGCGTACGTATGTACTATAGTTTTCGTTCGATCCTCAACGGTGACTACGATTCTCTCATTCGTGAGATCAGCCTCGAAAACACGCGATTCGCGCTCGACACGACAACCGACGCCGATTTGATCGCGTTGATCGCGCGCTTGAACGACACTCCCGACCGAAACGGCGCTGCACTTGAAGGGATCCGAATCCGAGGAAGAAACCTGGCGTTCGTGTACTCGGACGCCGACGCGCGAGTTCACCTCGACCGCGTATTCTTTTCGGCCGATTTTTCGCCCGACGGGATCGAGTTGCGCGTGCGTATGCGCGTAGCCGCGCATGGAGTCATCGATCACCCGGCCGCTACCGACCTTGCCACTCGGCTCGATGTACGAGGCCGGTTCGCGTCTCGATTCGAAACCGGCGAACTCACGGTGTCGACCTCGGGGCTGCGCGGATCACAGTTCCGCCTTGAGGATCTTTCGTTTCTTGTCACGTACGACGACAACCGCTTTGAACTCACAAAGGTCGCAGATAGGGAGCCATTCGACCTGAATGTCGTCGCGTCGAGGGATTTTTCGGTCGTAGACGCGCGGATAACCGCCGAGGAGTACGCACCGATCCGGACGCTCAGGCTTGTGGGCCCATTGGCGGCTGAAAACATGTGGCTCGACAATACGTTTACCGGGACGGCATCGCTCAAGATCGAAGGGGCGGAACTCTCGTACGCGGCGGACGGGCGTGCGTCGGTGCACGCCGTTCCTGTTTTTGGTCACGCGACGATAAGCGGTGTCGTTCACGGCGACACGCGGCGGATCGTGTTCCAGGACGTGTCCGCGGCGACGGGGAGGGGAGTGTTCCGCTATGACGGCTCGCTCCGACTCCCGGATCTTCTCCCGAACGGCATTGTCGTCGTCGAGGGTGCTCATGTTCCGGGAGTTCCGCCGGTGTCGGCTTCAATCGCGTTGTCTACCGGCGGTGACCGTGTCGAGGTGGACGCCCGGATGCTGACGCTCGGCGGTAAGTCCGTATACGGTCTTCACGGCTCGGTTGATTCGCTCGGCACGCGTTTTTCTGCGGATTTTTCGTTTGACGAGGAAGGTTTCAGCCGGGTTTCGGTCTCGGGTACCCGCGCAACAGAGTCGATATTGCTCTCGGTACACGTCGCGCGTACCGATCCCGCGGTCCCGCTGGCGTTTGCCGCGCTGTTCGTCGATCTGCCGCAGGCCGTTCACGTCGCCGACGGCGAGTACGTCCTTGACGCGCGTACCGACGTCCGTATCGACCCCGACGGCCTGCGCGTTACCGCACCGTTTGTCTCGGTCCGGGGCGTCAAAGACGGGGACCGGTTCGCGTCGTTTCGTCTGGTTTCCGACGGAACGACGTACGACATCTCGAACGTCGTCGCCGGGTACAACGGGTACCGTGGACGCGGCGCCGCCACGGCCACGGTCGAACCGACCGGCTCGATCCGGTTTTCGAGCGACTTCTCGGTCGAGGACATATCGTACGCGATTCACGGAACGTACTCGCCCGACAACTTGGTCGTGTTTTCGGGACCGTACGGCCTGGACGGCAGATTGCAGTTTGCATCGGACGGACGTGTCTTTGCGCGCCTGTCGGCCGACGCGATACCGATTCCTCTGAGCGAGGCACAACCCGTTCTGTCGTTTTCGGCAAGCGGCGTGTTCGCCGACTCCGCATTCTGGGAACTCGACATCGCACGGCTCCACGCCGCCGGTGTCCCTACGTTCCGCGACATGCCGGCCGACATTACGCTTTCCGCTCGTTTCCTTCCGACAGGAGGAGAGATACGGTCGCTGCGGTACCACGATGCGCTCTCGGTTCTGAGCGGTTCCGGAAAGGCAAGCTACGTTCTCGACCCCGACCGACAAATAGACCTCGAGTTCTCGCTTTCAGACGACGCGGGTGGAGAGCGATACGACGTATCGCTTCGCCTCGACGAGACCGATTACGTCGGCATCGCGTCGTTCGCGGGTGTGCCGTTACGACGCGTCCTCTCGGAGAAATTTCGTGGCACGTTGCACGGCGACGCAACGTTTACCGGTACGCCCGAGTCGCCCCGGATCACCTTCGCCGTCGAGACCCGCGAAGGTCGACGCGATTTCGAGCCGTTTGGTGCCCAACTCGCGGGAGAATTCGTCGACGACGGAATTGAGATACGCGCCGACTCGATCGTCATGATGGGCCAACGTCTGACCGGCGCGGTCGGTCGCCTCGACTTGGAACCGGGGACATTTTCCGCTTCGGCACGGTACCGGTCCGAGCGCAACGTCGATACCGACGTATCGCTATCGATCTCCGGATCGTTCGATTCCGCACCGATCGAGTTCTCGCGTCTGTTCGACACCGGGGTATCCGTCGCGATCACGATAGACGGAATCGACGACAAGCTCATGGACACGCCGCGGTGGGAGTTTGCGGTCAGACGCGAGGCTGACGGCGCGTTCGACGCTCGTGGTGGCCCGGCGAACGTACTCCGGTTTCGTTCCGACGCCGACGGCGTCTTTACCGCTGAGGCGCTCGCACCGTTCCCGGTACGACTCAACGCCGAGGGGACAATCCGCGACGGGATGATCGAGGCAAACATCCCGTACATCAACGCACAGATATCTGAGCTTGCAGCGTTTTTTGATTTTGAGGTTTTCCAGCTCGATTCGGGCCGTGCGACCGGCAACTTGCGCATCGTCGGCCCGATCGGCGATCCGGATATGTACGGTACGATCGCACTCGACGACGTGTACGCGCGAACGGATTACGTCCCCGGCAGTATCGGGCCCGCCAAATCATTTTTGGTCTTCCAGGAACGGGAAATGGCGTTGACGCGTTTCCGCACACAAGCTGGGCCAAGCTCTGCGTACGTCGAAGGCGGATTCGTGTTCGACCGATGGGTACCCGAAGAGTTCTTCATCAGGATCGAAAGCGCCGACGCGGCAGGTATTCATGTCGTGTACAACTTCGGCGGCGTCGACGTAGACGGATATGCGACCGGCCGGCTCGAGATCTCCGGAGCGCGTACGGTTTTCGACGTTACGGGCGACGTGACCGCGCGTTCGACGGTCATCGCGTTGGGTGATACCGTTCAGCAGGCGCTGGATCCCGATCCAGACACGAGCTTCACGCTCGACCTCACGATACGGAGCGGCCGGAGCGTCGAGTTCCTCTGGCCGTCTGCGACGCTTCCGATCGTCCGAAGCATCGCCGAGCCGAACGAGCGGCTGCGGATCACCGCGTCGAGCGCGATCGACGAATTCTTGTTCCGCGGCGACGTGGGAATCCAGGGCGGAGAGGTGTACTACTTCGACCGTAACTTCTATATCAGAGAGGGCCAAATCCGCTTCAATGAGACCGCCGATAGCTTTGATCCACGCTTGACCGCGCGGGCGGAACTTCGTGAGGTCACGGCGACCGGACCGGTAAGGATTTATCTCATCGTGAACGAGAGTCGGTTGAGCGAGTTCTCCCCGCAATTCGAGTCGAATCCGCCGATGCCGGATGTCGAAATCGTGAATCTGCTCGGCGGTGCGTTCGTCGGAGCGGGTTCGGACACGGACCCTGTTCAATGGGACCTCACGTCGGTCGTCCTTCCCGCGATCGACGCTTTTGCTCAGTTCGGCGTTATTCGATCTTTTGAACGTTCGGTACGCGAGACTCTGCAACTCGACCTGTTCTCGATTCGAACGAACGTGTTTCAAAAGCTTCTCCGCGGCGCGCTCGACGAGATGGCCCCCCCCCTTGACACTACCGCTCCATCTCTTGGAAAGTACTTCGATAATACGACGGTTTTTTTGGGTAAATATCTAGGAACCGATATCTTTATGGAGCTACTGCTTCAGATGCGTGCTTCCGACCCGTTTGACGATTCGGTACGAAATCTGGGAGGAATTCTTGTCGAACCTGAGTTCAACCTCGCTTTTCAAACACCGTTTTTTATGCTGGAATGGGGCTTTTTCCCACGGAATCCCGGAGAGCTCTTTATTCGCGACAATACGTTCACGTTCTCGTGGGGATTCACGTACTAAATCTTAGGAGTCAGTAATGCCTAAACGCCTCTTGGCGCCGGCCGTTCTTTTTTTCTTGACGGTCGCTCTTGTCTTCGCACAGAATAACGATGAATGGTACCTCAATAAACCGATTCAAAACGTCACGTTCGACGGGCTCATAAACGTCTCCGACGCCGAACTCAGAGCCGTCGTGACACCGTTTATTGGTCGTGACTTCACCGAACCGGTCTTTCTCGACCTTCAGCGCCGTCTGTACGCGCTCGATTATTTCGAGCAAATCATACCGAGCGCAAAACCGGCGGACGCCGACCGGACCCGCGTCATCCTCGAGTTCACGGTAACCGAACGACCGATCGTGAACGAGGTCGTGTTCTCGGGAAACAGACGCGTTCGAACCGGAGAGCTGACCGACTCTATTCTGCTCGGTCGGGGAGACCTCGTTAACCGGACGAAAATCCGGTTGGCCGAAGAAGCGCTCACGCAACTGTACCTCGAGAAGGGTTTTCCCGATGTCACGGTTCAAGGTAGTTTTGTTCGCGATGAGGCGAGAAACACCGCGAACGTTTCGTTCGTGATAGACGAGGGCCTGCAGACGACTATCAGGGAAATCCGGTTCGTCGGAAACGTCTCGGCCTCAGCCGGTACGTTGCGCGGTGTCATGGAGAGCAAACAGCAGTCGATCTTCAATAGCGGTGTCTTCCAGGAAGCGCTGATCGAGCGCGACCGCCGTGCGATCGAGAATCATTACCGAAATCGTGGTTACATCGACGCGCGCGTACTCGAAATAGAACGCGAACTCGAACGCGACGAAGACCAGAACCGGACTTTCGTCACTCTCACGGTGTACGTGGAAGAAGGCGCACAGTACACGTACGGCGGAATGTCGTTCGAAGGGAACTCTATCTTCAGCGACGAGCAACTCGAAGCGTTGCTCCGTTTTCGGCCCGGAAGCGTCATGAACGCCGAACGCGTAAACGCGGACTTCCAGCGCGTCGCGGACTTGTACTACGACAATGGGTACATCTACAACGAGATTTCGCGGCGCGAGATCCGCGATGAAGAGGAACTCATCGTGTCGTACGTCGTCTCGATTGTCGAGTACGGACGCGCGCACATCGAGAATATCATCGTACGCGGCAACGAGAAGACCGAAGACTTTGTGATTCTGCGCGAGATCCCACTCCAGGTCGGCGACGTATTCTCGTCGTCGCGCGCGCGCGAGGCGCAATTCAACTTGCTCAACCTGCAGTATTTCTCGGCGGTCGTTCCGGAGCTGGTTCAGGGAAGCACCGACGGGTTGATGGACTTCATCATCAACGTCGAGGAAACCGGCACTGCGGATATCCGATTCGGCATTCAGTTCGGCGGAAGCATGGACTTCCCGGTCGCGGCTCAAATAAGCTGGCAGGACAGAAACTTCCTCGGCCGTGGGCAGACATTCGGCGTCGAACTGAACGCGTCCCCGGTGAACCAACGCCTGCAGCTTAACTTCCTCGAGAGATGGCTCACCGGACGCCGGTGGGAAGGCGGCGCGAACATCCTGATCGACCGAACGATCCGCTCGAACGTACGCCAGGACGTTATCACGCCGGTGTTCTCGCGTGAAGATTTCGAGGCCGGCAGGGCGGTTCCGGACCCGTACACCGGCGAGTACGTTTTCCCGTCGACCACGGAATTCGGTGGGATCACCTACGGCGCGGGCGACCCGTTCCCGGGGAATCCGACCCCAGAACAGATCGATCAATACAACCTCGTGACCGACTACGTCTACGCGGGCGGCTCGCAGGCGTCGATACCCCCTGAGTACCTGATGTCGTATCAGAATCTCGACATTTCGCTCGGACTCACGACCGCGTACCGTTTCCGGACACCGGTCGGTGCGCTCAGGCTCGGAACGGGATTCCGAACCGGTGTCGGCTGGATCAATTACGACGCCGACGTTTATCGGCCGTACGATCCGAATACGCGAGAAAACCTTCGCAACTGGGTGTTCACGAACCGGTTGAACGTTAACGCGTCGCTCGACAACCGTGATTTTGTGTTCTCACCGTCGCGGGGGTCGTTGTTCAGCCAACAGGTGACGTTTGTCGGAGGCCTGCTCCTCGGAGAGAGGCACTACATCAAGACCGAGACCAAGGCCGAGGCGTACGTGACGCTGTTTGACATTCCCGTGACCGAAAACTGGAACTGGAAGACCGTGCTTGGCGCGCACTCTTCGATCTCGTTCATCCTGCCGCAGTTCTGGGTTCCCGCGAACCAACGCGACCGGCTCGATTCTTTCGATACGCAAGTCTCGTCGACAGACCTGTTGTTCATCGACGGGATGTTCACCGCGCGCGGGTGGAGACAGCTCGACAACCGTCCACTGACCGGTGGGCGCGCGCTCTGGAACAACTGGGTGGAACTCAGGATGCCGATCTCCGAACAGATCGTCTGGTTCGACACGTTCTTCGACGCGGCGGTTATGTACGACGACCCGGCGGAGATAGCCGGGTTCGGCATCGAGGACATGCTGTTCAGTACGGGGTTCGGTCTGCGATTCACAATTCCGCAACTTCCGATCCGGCTGTATCTCGCTCGCAGGTTCACGATCGAGGACGGCAAACTCGTCGGCGATTCGCGCCCGGGTGCCGGCTTGTTCCAGTTCTTTGACTTCGTGTTCGCGATCGGGCTTGATTTCTGATTTAGGAGATTTTTCGTGAAAAAGGGAATTATCGTTCTGGTTCTTGGCGTCGTCGCGATCGCGGCAGTCACCGCGGAACAAATCACGACCGTCGGTATCGTCGATCCCGTTCGGATCTATACGACGTTTTATCGCGAGTCGCAGGCGGTTCGAGAGCTCGAGTCGCTCGCGCAGGAGTATCGCAGCGAGGTCGCAGGGCATATTGCGGAGCTCGAAAGCCTTCAGAGGGAACGCGAGAGAGCTCTGAACCGCGACGACGAGGACGAAGCCGATTCGCTTGCGCAGAGCATCGCCGACCTGTCACGGTTCATTACCGATCTACAACAGCGCCGACAAACCCAACTCGAAGCGCGCCGGCAGCAGTTGATGACCGATCAGTTCATCCGGCAGATGAACGACTCTCTCCAGGTCATCGCCCGACGCGAAGGCTTCACGATCGTCATTAACGCTCGGACGGACGGAATCCTCTGGTTCGCACCGGTAATCGACATAACAGACAAAGTCCTTCAGCACCTGCGAGAAACGGCGCGCTGAACAACGCTATGTCGGAGACCAGTCCGATGATGGAGCAGTACGAACGAGTCAAGCGTGCGTACCGCGATACGATCGTCTTCTTCCGGCTTGGCGACTTCTACGAGATGTTCCGGAGCGATGCGGCCGACGCCTCTCGGCTACTCGGGCTCACACTGACCAAACGGAACGGCGTCCCGATGTGCGGCATTCCGTACCACGCGGCCTCCGCGTACATAGGGAAACTCGTCGCGGCCGGTAAGAAAGTCGCGATATGCGAACAAACCCGTCCCGCTTCGGCCGGAAAGGGACTCGTCGAACGCGACGTCGTTGAAGTCGTAACCCCCGGAACAGTCATCGACGAAAACTATCTGGATTCGACGAAGAACAACTACATCGCTGCGCTCGCGCGACACAACTCGGGCATTAACCTCGCGTGGTACGACCTTTCGACCGGTGAATTCTCACTTGCACTGTATGATCACGGTGATTTCGACTCGATTCGCGCGACTTTCGCGCGCCTGCATCCGGCGGAAGTCATCGTTCAGGACAGTTTTCTCGAGAACGATACGCGCGTTCAGTCGCTGTTATCTCGCGACCGCGTCGTGAATCGTTATCCCGACTGGAGTTTCTCTGTAAGATCGGGGTTCGAGTTCTTGACGCGCGCGTTGGCAGTCTTGAACCTCAAGGCCTTCGGGCTCACCGATGACGCCCCGGAGCTTTTTGCCGCGGGTGTCCTTCTCGAGTACGTCACCGAAGCCGCGCGAAATGCGACGCCGAATGTGCGCAATCTCGAGGTGTACCGCGACTCTGCGCACCTTGTGCTCGACGAAGCGACGCAAAAAAACCTCGAGCTACTCCAGAGTCTTTCTGACGGCTCGCGCGAATTCAGCCTGATCTCGGTGCTCGATCACACGAAAACGGCGTTCGGCGCACGTCGACTCAAACGCTGGGTACTCTCACCGTTACGCGATGTCTCCGAGATCGAAAGGCGGCATGAACGCGTATCGGAGTTGTACCACGATCAATTCACCCTGAACGCGGTGCGCGATATTCTCTCCGGTATTCTCGATCTTGAACGGCTATCGTCGCGGTGCACAATGGACCGTGCGCACGGCAAAGACGTGCTGGCGCTGAAAAATTCGCTCGGGTCATCGTTCGCTCTCGAGACGCGTACCGGCTGGTTCCAAGACTCGATCGCGGGAAACCTTGAGGCGCGCGCAAGGATCCTATCGCTCGTAGAAACACTCGACGCGGGCCTCGCCGAGTTCCCGTCGACCGTACTAACCGAAGGCAATCTAATCCGGCGCGGATACAACGCGGAGCTCGACGAGCTGCACCAGCTCAAACAAAACAGTCACATCGTCCTCGACGATTATCTCGATCAGACGCGTCGCCGAACGGGCATTTCTTCGCTGAAAATCAAGTACAACAAAATCCTCGGCAGATACATCGAGGTAACGAACGCGAATAAGCACCTCGTGCCGGACGACTTCATCAGGCGACAATCGCTCGTGAACGGCGAGCGGTTTACGACCCCCGAGCTCTCGGAAATCGAGGACAAGATTACCTCTGCATCCGAACGGATCGTCGAACTCGAACGGGTCCTTTTCCTCGAGCTTCGCGAAGCCGTGAAAGCCGAGGCGGCCGCTATTTCCACAATCGCTCACAACGTCGCGTTCATCGACTGCATCCAGTCGTTCGCGTGGTGCGCGACTCTGCACGGTTACACGCGACCGACGCTCACAACCGGAACCGAGCTCGCCATCGAGAACGGGAGACACCCCGTCGTCGAGGCGCATCTTCCGGGCGGTGGTTTCGTTCCCAACTCGCTCTCGCTCGGCGATGCGCGATTCGCGATGATCACCGGCCCTAACATGGCCGGAAAGTCGACGTTTCTCCGGCAGACGGCCTTGATCGCTCTGATGGCGCAGGCCGGCAGCTTTGTTCCGGCAGATGATGCGCGAATCGGTGTCGTCGATCGCATTTTCTGCCGTGTCGGCGCGACGGATAATCTGGCGCGCGGCGAGTCGACATTTCTCGTGGAGATGAACGAGACCGCTTACATTCTCCGTACCGCGGGTGAACGCAGCCTCGTCATCATGGACGAAGTGGGACGCGGTACCAGTACTCAGGACGGTCTTGCGATCGCATGGGCGGTAACCGAGTATCTGGTCGAGCGAGTCCGCGCGAGGACTCTCTTCGCGACACACTTTCACGAGCTGACGGCGATAAAGAATCCCGAGCTCATGAACCTCTCGATGAGCGTGGTCGAAGAAAACGGTAAAATCGTCTTCCTCAAGAAAGTTGTCGAGGGACCGTCGGACAATTCGTACGGGATCCACGTTGCCGAGCTAGCGGGTGTGCCGACCGAAGTCGTGCGTCGTGCCGAAGACGTACTCAGCGCCGGGATCGAACCCGCGATGAACATCGGAACTATTCAGTCCGCGCCGAGCCGAAAAACCCCGCCTGCCGACGAGCTTTTTTCTCCAGTCGACCGCGTCGAACTCGAAATCCTCAACACGAACATCGATTCGACAACGCCTCTCGCCGCGTTGTCGGCGGTCGCGCGCTGGAAGGCGCTGCTCGAAACGCGAGACCGCTCACGGTAGGATTCCGGCGCGTATCGAACAACGAGGCCTGATTCGCGCTACAAAACAGCCGCCAGAACAAGCGCCCCCATCGCTATGAAACCGACAACGCCCGAGAGCCTGAGTTTCCAGAACACGATCTGTCCGATCGACTCGAGAATCCACGTAACCGCGTAGACGAATACGAGCGCACGCGATGCCGCAGCCGCAGGAGCGAGAATCAAAGTCAACAAAAAGCCGACAATGAACCAACCGGCGAAATTCGTGAACGGAATATCGTAGTACGGACCGGTGTGGTCCCATTTCCAGAAATTCCACCGCACCATCTGGGGATCCAGAAAGAGATCCCACGCGACGAACGCCGCCGCGGCGATGAGCGCAAAAACGATGCGCGACTCTCCCGGGGCTAATGCGTCGGCGACCGCCCACGCGGCGGGTAACATCATGAGCCACGCGGCGGGGATCACAACCGGGACACGAGCGATCTGTGGCTGCAGAACGGGCGTATACTCGTACCGTCCGAACGGATACCCGGTACGCGAACCGATGAACTCCACGAGCCATCCGGCAACCGGTATCCCGACGATCACGATCGCATTCATCGGAAAACCGTACAACGGCACGATCACCGCGACGACCGCGACCGATTGAAAAACGACCCCGAGCGATATCCCGATGCGTTCGGCACCGGCTCCGCGCCACCAACGCAGAATCGGAACCATAATCATCGTGAAGACCCACAAACCGAGGAAAACGGCCGAAACAACCGGAATTTCCGTAAATACCCCGCCGACAAACGAAATCATACGTGCATACCTTCCGAGTTCAAGAATTATCGCCGCGAGATCGTCAAATTTTTCTCAGGATCCGGGTACGAAACCACGCGCCGATGAAGAGACCCCACCTGACCGAAACCATGATCGCCAAGTCGTCGCGGATCGACGACTCCTCGTCGAGAAAGCGAAACAAACGGTGTATCGAGTTCTTCCGGAATAGGCGAGTGAAAACGTCCTTCGATTCGCCGCCGCGACGGTACATAATCTGCAGTAAAATCGTATCGAACACCCGGTACCGTCGCGGCGCGCGTTTAACGCGAAACGGATGACCGTAAGCTTTGAGCGACGCGACGATCGCAAGAGAATCTTTCTGAATCCGGTTGAACGCGAATCCGGTCGAGGCCTTCACCCTACCGGCCTTCGTGCCGGTGTACATGATTCTTCGTCCACCGCGGCGAGGGAAAGGTTGCTCGGTCATGGGGATCACGCCGTGCTCGGACTCGTGGATGACATATCTGTCGATATCGAGAACGCCGTGAACATACGCCTTCAGAGCGTTCTCATACTGTTCTTCGCTAAGCAGATCCGCCGAGAACAGCGTGAACTCGACGAGCGCGCGTGTCGGACTTTCGGGGAGCACATACATGAACCGCATCTCGTTATTCTGCGGCGTTCGGAAATCGAACCACGACACCGTCTCGGGATCAAACTCGGGCGACTCGGTTTCGATGAACCACCCCGTGAAGTGCTGTTTGAGGAAATGGTATTTTTTTGTGTCGACCGTAAAATTCCGCGGGACAAAAAAGCTGTCGAATACCCACCGCGCTTGATACGTGCGACCATCCGCCACGACTTCCGCAAACGCGTCGCCGTCGCGAATCTCGTCGACGACAGCGGTCAGAAAAACCGTGTTTGCGTCGCGCGAGAGAAACTCTTTCACGTAGCCATAAAAATCGACACCGCGGACCATCGTGTACGTGTACGGCGCAAGTTCGAGAACTTGGGTGTTCTCGGCGATCACCGCGAGTTTGCTCCATCGTTTAGCCGCGATTTGATCAAAATCGGTCTCGTCCGCGCTCCAGAAGCACCATGTCCGGTCGTTCGACCTTTTGTCGTCTTTGTCGATAATCAGAACTCGCTCATCGACAAAACCGTTCCGCCGAAGATGGTACGCAAGGCTCAACCCGGCGGCACCTCCACCGGCCATCACAAAATCGTACGTGTCGTCCATGACGATTAATGTACGACGTCCGGCGAATACGGTCAATTCGAGTTTTCCGCACGAACGTGAAGTCTCCGAAAAAAACGCCGCGTAATCATACTGTATGCGAAGCTGTTCACGATCGTTTCACCGTGTTCTCGCGTACGCGTTTTCCGGTGCCTGTGTCGGATGTGGCCGCCGCACCCCGGACTCGTTCGTTATAGGTACAGACCTGTGCCTTAGGTGTCTCTTCTCGATGCGCCGCGAATCTGCCCCTCGCTGCGTCCGGTGTTCGACGTCGCTCATTTCCGAGATCGATACATGCCTCCGGTGTCGAGACCGAACATACGCGTTCGAACGGAACGTCTCTTTGTTTCCGTTCGAAGGTGTCGCGCGAGCCGTCGTGCTCGCGTACAAGTCCGGCGGCCGCAAGAATCTTGCGCGGTTTCTCGGAAGGGTCGCGTATTCGACGTGGAAGACCGAGTACGCGGGTATCCCGGTCGTACCTGTGCCTCCGCGCCCGGCGGCGCTACGGAGTCGCGGGTGGGACCCTGTCGATCGAGTATGCCGCGTTCTTGCGCAGAACGGGGTACCGATCGAGCGGTGTCTACGCCGAAAAAACGCGCGCGCACAAAAGACTCTCTCAATAGATGAACGCGCGGTGAACATGCAGGGTGTATTCTCCGCGACGCGGACTCCGCCGAAACGTGTCGTCGTTTTCGATGACGTTTTCACGACCGGCTCGACAGTACACAACTGTGCCGAAACTTTGATCGACGCCGGTGCGAGTACCGTCTACGTTCTCACGCTCGTGCGCGAGACGTAGACACAAACCGTTCGGCTTTGTTTTTCGACCGTCATGTTTTTTGGACCGTCATGTTTTTCGACCGTCATTGACAGCAATTGGTATATTTGTTAGTTTTAATCCACAGTATGATGAATCTTCGGCTTATGAGGGTCCGCGAGACTCTCTTTTTTTTGCTCATCTCAAACAAAACGGCCGAGGGTCGGATTCGGAGGGGTATTGAGCGCAGATAACAGGAGTTCTCCGGCTGAATTACTTTTCCCGGTACTCGAAGCGATGGGGTATCGTGTCGTCGAGATCACCTCGCGACCGGTTAAGGGGACGCTGCACGTCCACATCGTGATTTACAAGGACGACGGCGTCGGCGTCGACGACTGTGCGACCGTACATCGGACCGCGCTTTCGCGAATTGAGGTGTTGTATGGCGAACGCGACGTGCATCTCGAAGTTTCTTCGCCGGGCATTGACAGGCGCCTCAAAAGCACGAGAGAATACAGTGTCTTTGTCGGCAAGGGGGTTACCGTTTATCTGAGAGATGGCACGCAACTTGGTGGACTCATTCGGTCCGCAGGTTCGGATTCCGTCACGCTGGTGTCGAACGGTAGAGAAGTGACGCTTTTTTTCAACGAAATTCAGAAAACTAAACTTGACGATTCTCAGGAGGTCGGTTGAAACCATGGCATCGGGCTTAAGCGACGCCATCCGAATGCTGATTCAAGATAAAGGCATTTCGGAAGAGCTGATCCTCAGGACAATAGAAGAGTTCCTCCTGGCTGCGTACAAGAAGAAATTCGGCAACGCGGATAACGCCGTCGTGAAATTCAGCGACGACGGAACGGAAGTCACCCTGTACGCGCAAAGGCAAATCGTCGAAGACGTGTACGATCCGGTTTCGGAGATCGAACTTGAGGACGCCTTGAAACTCAACGACGACTGCGAGATCGGTGACGAACTGCTGATCGAGATCGACCCGAAAGAGTTCGATCGCGGCGCCGTTCAAAGCGCCAAACAAAAGGCGAAACAGACGCTGCGGGAGATACAGAAAGATACGCTGTACTCGGAGTACAAAGACAAAGTCGGCGACATGATCATCGGGTATTACCAACGCGAGAGAAACGGTAATATTTTCGTAGACCTCGGCAAGACCGAGGGACTGCTTCCAAAACGATATCAGTCCCCACGCGAGATCTACCGCGTTAACGATCGGATCAAAGCTTTGATCTATGAGGTAACAAAAGCGCCTGCCGGCTTGCAGATCATTCTGTCGCGTACGCACACCGACTTTGTTCGACGAGTTTTCGAGCTTGAAGTACCCGAAGTGTACGACAAAACCGTCGAGATCTTCAAAATCGTGCGGGAACCGGGTTATCGTACGAAACTCGCGGTGTACTCTAACCGTGACGACGTTGACCCGGTCGGTGCGTGCGTCGGCCTGCGCGGAGTGAGAATTCAGGCGATTGTCCGCGAACTCGAGGGTGAAAAAATCGACATCCTCAAGTACGACAACGATCCGCGCGAGTTCATCCGAAACGCTCTGTCGCCCGCGGAAGTCAGCCAGGTCGTCATCCTCGACGAGGCAAAACGACAAGCCCTCGCGGTCGTCCCTGACACGCAGTTGTCGCTCGCGATCGGAAAACAAGGTTTGAACGTGCGCCTCGCGAATCGGCTCGTCGACTGGAATATTGACGTCAAGACGCTCGAACAGTTCGACGAGATGGATATCTCGGCCGAGTCGAAGCGGGCCGTTTCGGCGCTGTTCGGTGACTACGACGACGACGAGGAGATCACCGCGATCGCCGAGTTGCCGGATATGCCGACTCGCATCACGGACCTGCTGAAAGGCCGCGGCATCGAGATGATAGAGGATCTCGTGACGCTGAACGATGACGACCTTTTGAAGATCGAAGGCCTGTCGGCCGACGACATCGCCACGATCCGGCGGATCGTGACCGAAAACATCGAGATCGTCGAACAAGACGACGAAGATGAACTCGGGGAGAAAGACGCCGACGAATCCGAAGATGCGGCCGATGGCGGTCCGGACGAGACATCAGCGACCGATGACGACACATCGGAGCCGAATCGCGAACCCGCAGCGGAACTCACCGACGTGACCGAAGCCGATGAGGAAGACACCGCCGACACGGTCGCAGAAGAAGAAGAAGAAGAAGACGAGTACGACGAAGAAGAGATTACGTTGATCTCGGAGTTACCGAGCATCTCCGAAAGAGTCGTTGCGGCGCTCGAGAAGAATAACATCGTCGACGTCGTTGACCTTGTCTCGATGTCGGAAGACGAATTGCAGGTTCTGCCGGGACTAAATCCTGACGACGTTGCGGATTTGCGGCGGATCATCTCCGAAAACGTCGAGATTATCGAACAGGATGACGATGAGGCGGAGGAAGAGTAAGCGGCACCGGATGGAAAGGGACTATGATGGCTGAAGATAAGATGTCGGACGAACAGAAAGAAACTAAACCGAAAGCAACGCTTATTAAGCACCGCAAGGAAGCCTCACCGAGCTCGCCCGGCGTCGAAAAGCCGGAGAAGAAAAAGGTGCGCGTCGTCGTCCGCAAGAAGGCGAAGGCACCCGCGGCCGATGAGCCGGCGCGTGAGAAAACCGAAAAGACCGAGAAACCGGAAGAACGCGCCGTACCGCGCGCGGAAAAGGCACCGGACGCGGAAAAGGCACCGGCACCACGAGCGGAGAAATCCGAATCGGCGACGCCGGCCGAGCCACACGACGCCGCCCAACCGAAGAAAGAGAGTTCGCTTCCGAAAAAAGAAGAACCCACGAGACCGCCCAAGACCGAGACGACATCGTTGCGCGACGTTCAAAAAGACCGAGACTCTCGACCCAAGATCCCGCCAAGCGTACGCGAGACCGGGTTCGGCCAGGGCTTTCGACGCAGGCCGTCACCGGACAGAGATCGTCGGCCAGGTTCCGACGGCGCACCGCCGCAGTCGCGCGGACCGGCCGGTCCCGGAGGACCTCCCGGACAACGGCCGTCAGGACCTGCGGGGCCTCCCGGCAGATCCGGTGGGCCATCCCGGCCGTACAACGGTCCGTCACGCGGTCCGGGCGCGCCGAGCGGCAGCCGTCCGTACGGCGGACCGCCCCGCCCACGGCCCGGCGGCGGACCGCCGCCGCCTGCTGGTGACAAGAAACCCGCGACCGGCGGCAGGAAGTTCAAGACCAAAAAAAAGGACTTCCAGAAACGCGAAAAACACCTCGAAAAGACCATTCAACTCAAGCAGAAAAAACCTACGCAGCGGGCGAACCCGGTCCCGAAGTCCATCGATATCATGGAAGTCATAACGGTCTCCGAACTCGCGCGGAAAATGAACCTCAAGGCATCGGATTTGATCGGAAAACTGATGGGCATGGGTATGATGGTAAACATCAACCAGCAGATCGATGCCGAGACAGCCGAGATTCTCGCAGGTGAGTACGACTGCAAAGTGAACACCGTATCGCTGTACGACGAGACGATCATCGAGACTGCGGACGATCTAGAGACGGACATGGTCGTGCGACCGCCGATTATCACGGTCATGGGCCACGTCGATCACGGAAAGACAAAATTGCTCGACGCGATACGGCGAACCGATGTCGTTGCAGGTGAGTTCGGCGGCATTACGCAGCACATCGGCGCGTACCAGGTCGAACTCCCGCAGGGCAAACTGACGTTCCTCGACACCCCGGGGCACGAGGCGTTCACTTTGATGCGCGCGCGCGGTGCGGACGTCACCGATATCGTCATTCTGGTCGTCGCCGCAAACGACGGCGTCATGCCTCAAACGAAAGAAGCGCTCGACCACGCAAAAGCTGCAAAAGTGCCGATCATCGTCGCGATAAACAAAATCGATCTACCCGAAGCGAATCCTGACCGGGTCAAGCAGCAGCTCTCCGACTTGGGTTTGATGCCCGAGCAGTGGGGCGGCGAGACGTTGTTCTGTGAGATCTCCGCGCTCAAGGGTGACGGAGTACCTCAACTGCTCGAGACCGTATACCTGCAGGCCGACGTGCTCGAACTCCAGGCAAACAAGTCGTGCAACGCCGAAGGACGCGTCATCGAGTCGAGAATCGATCCGGGCCGCGGTACCGTCTCGACGGTGCTCGTGCAGCGCGGTACGTTGCGAGTCGGCGATTCGTTCATCGCAGGCGTTTTCCCGGGCCGTGTGCGCGCGATGTTCAACGATCGCGGGGACAGGATCGAAGAATCTACGCCGTCGATGCCGGTCGAGGTCCTCGGATGCAGCGGTATTCCCGATTCGGGCGACCCGTTCCAGGTCACAAACGACGAAAAGATCGCTCGCCAGATCGGCGGCAAGCGCCAGGAACTGAAGAAAGTCGAAGAGGGTCGCAACGTAAAGAAAATCACGCTCGACAATCTCTACGATTCGATTCAACAAGGTGCGCTCCAGGAGCTGCGCGTTATCATCAAGGGTGACGTGCACGGATCGGTCGAAGCGCTGCAAAGCTCTCTCGAAAAGCTCAGCACCCGCGAGATCGGATTGATCGCGATTCGTGCCGCCGCCGGCGCCATAAATGAAAACGACGTGATGCTCGCAGCGGCTTCGAACGCGATCATCATCGGGTTCCACGTACGACCGACCCCGCGCGCGCAGCTGCTCGCTGATCGCGAAAAGGTTGAAATCAGGAAGTACAGCGTTATATACGACGCAGTGCTCGACATTCAGTCCGCGATGGAAGGCATGCTCGCGCCGGAAATGAAAGAGGAGATCGTCGGTACGGCCGAGGTCAGAGAGACCTTCAAGAGCTCGAAAATCGGGACCATCGCCGGTGTGTTCGTCGATAAGGGCAAGGTCAGAAGAAGTTGTGGAATCAGAGTGTTCCGCGACGGCGAAGAAATCCACACGGACGGCAAGATCGAGTCTCTCAAGAGGTTCAAAGACGATGTTCGTGAAGTCGAGACCGGGTACGAGTGCGGAATCTCGATTGTCGGATTCAACAACATTGAGGTGGGCGACGTGTTCGAGTTCTTCGAGATGCGTGAAATCGCAAAAAAACTCTCGGCTCCGACGGCGGATGAGAAGCCCTCGGAGAGCAAACCCGCGAGCGGGAAGAAGTAGCAGCGGGGACACTTTGGACGAGTTACGGCTCAGGCGCGTCGAGAGTATTCTCACGGAGGAAATCGCATCGCTTATTGTGCGCGGTGGGTTGAAAGACCCCCGCATCAGTAAGCTGATCAGCGTCTCCGGCGTGTCTGTTTCAAAAGACGGCGCATACGCAAAAGTTCGGGTCTCGGGATTCGTCGAGGACTCGGAGCTTGCGTCCGCTGTCGCGGCGCTGAACCACGCCGCCGGTTTTATCCAAAGACACGTCGCGATGCACGTGAAGTCAAGAAACACGCCGAAGCTCACGTTTCTTGCCGATACAAGTCTGCGCGACGGGTTCGACATAACCCAAAAAATCCGCGACGCGCTCGAAGAGTGACCGAAACGGTGCTCGACGGTCTGCTGCTTATCGACAAACCACCGGGGATGACTTCGTTTTCGACGCTTGGCCCGGTCAAACGTGTCGTTGGAACACGAAAAGTGGGTCACGCAGGCACCCTCGACAAGTTCGCCACCGGTTTATTGCTGACTTTATGCGGACGCGCGACACGTTTCATGCCGTACTTGACCGACATGCCGAAATCCTACCGGTTTACGGTGCAGTTCGGAGTTGAAACCGATACGCTCGACCCTGAGGGCGAGACGGTCAACACAAGCGGTGTCCCGGCTGCAGAGGAAATCGACGCGGTACTCCCGGAATTTCGAGGAACGATAGAACAGGTGCCACCGGTATACTCGGCCATAAAGCGAAACGGAACTCGTCTTTCGGACTACGCGCGGAACGGCACGATCGTGGAGCCTTCAGCGCGCGCGGTATCGATTGCGGAGATCGTGCTCGAGCGCTACGCGGCACCGTACGCGACTCTCACGGTTGATTGTTCGAAAGGCACGTACGTCCGATCGCTTGCACGCGACATCGCGTACCGCTGCGGTTCCTGCGCACACGTCGTCGAACTGCGACGAACGAGAATCGGCCCGTTCGACGTCGAAGATGCGGTCGTTCCCGAAAATGTCACACACGAGAATGTCACCGACATTGCGACGTTCGTACGGAGAATCCCGGGGGTCGATTCGATCGTCGCGCATCCTGATGCCGTCGGTTCGATTCTTAACGGTCGACCGGTCACGAGCGATTTTTTCGTGTCCGTGCCCGCGGTCGGAAGGACGGCGGCCGTTTTTGAGCCGTCGGGTGCTTTTATTGCGCTCGTTTTCCGTACCGAGGAATCGTTTCGGTACGTCTTCGTGAACTCATGATATGGCCATGAATATCGTCACCTGGGCGGAACTCGAGAACTCCACGATATCGTATCCCGTCACGGTCACAATCGGCGTGTTCGATGGAGTGCACTTCGGCCACCGAGAGTTGCTGCGACGCGCAAAAGAATTTAACGATACCAATCCCCTCGTACTCACGTTCGCTCCGAACCCGGCACGAATCGTCGCGCCGGCGAGTTACCGTGGAGACATCACAACGATCGAACAAAAACTCAAACTCCTGCAACAACACGGTATTCACGACACCGTCGTTATCGAGTTCACTCGACGGTTCGCGAGAACGAGCGGCGAGATTTTTCTCAACGCGATGCTCGATCGGCTGCGCGTTGTACGCGTGATCGTGGGGCACAATTTCCGCTGCGGAGCCGGCGCCGGTACAGATGCTAACGACGTGTTATCCTTCATGGTCAAAAGAAATATCCCTGTTGACATCGTGCCGCCTGTCGTTGATAATGGGGGCCCGGTAAGCAGTACGCGGGTCCGAGACGCGGTCTCTGTGGGCGATTTTCGGGCCGTTGAGGATTGTCTCAGCCGACCTTACGCACTGGATATCCGGCCTGTGGGAGTACGTTGCCACGATGCCGGCGGTTTCACCGTACCGCGTCGCGGTATTCGACAGGTCTTACCGAGAAACGGATTGTATTCCGTCGAGATTCACGGATGTCGTCGTGACACGTCTGCCGAGGAGGTATCCGGGCCGGCCGGCCGACGACAGAGTTCCCTTGCGCCGGTCGAATCGAGCGATAGTATTCGCGATACGATCGAGGTAACCGACCGCGAAATCGTCGGAATGACTTCGTGGAAGAGAGTTGACTTTATTTTGTTTAGGAGTTCTTGATGGCGATAACGAAAGAAATGAAACGGGCAGTCGTACAAGAGTACGGCAAAGATGAGAAGGATAGCGGACGGACGGAAGTTCAGATCGCGCTTTTGTCACAAAGAATCACCGAGCTCACAGAGCATTTTCGTGTCCACAAAAAAGACCATCATTCCAGGCGTGGACTGCTGATGCTCGTCGGACAGAGACGGCGGCTTTTGGATTATCTCAAGAAAAACAACCTCGAGGGCTACCGGGAACTAATTCAGAAACTCGGCATCCGGAAGTAAACGCGACAGAACCAAATAAGGACTAAGAATGCATCAGGTAACACTCAAAATCGGCGACCATGACCTTGTTCTCGAAACCGGTCGGCTTGCCAAACAGGCAAATGGAGCTGTTTTCGCGAAGTACGGCGAATCGGCCGTTCTCGCTACGGCGTGCTGCTCGTCAAAACCGGTTGTCGGTCTTGACTATGTTCCCCTTCAGGTCGAGTACAACGAGAAATATTACGCAGCGGGAAAAATTCCCGGCGGCTTTTTCAAGCGCGAAGGCCGGCCTAAAGACAAGGAAATCCTCGTTTGCCGGTTGATCGACCGCCCCATGCGGCCGCTCTTCTCGAAAAAGTTCGCGCGAGATATACAGGTAGTACCGACGGTCATCTCCACCGATCTCATCAACCCGCCCGACGTACTCGCTATGGTCGCATCATCCGCCGCAGTGACGATATCGGATATTCCGTTCGACGGACCGGTCGGAGCTGTACGTGTCGTTCACGTCGACGGAACGTTCATCGTGAACCCGACGTTTGTCGAGATCGAAAAGGCGGAACTCGAGATCATCGTTGCGGGTACCGAGGATGGCATAACGATGGTCGAAGGCGGCGCTCTTGAGGTTTCAGAGGACATCATGGTCGAAGCTATCGAGAAAGCTCGGGGAACGATCATCGAAATCTGCCGTGCTCAGCGCGAACTCCAGAAACTCGCCGGCAAGGAAAAGCTTGCGTTTCCGGAAAATGACGATACGCTCGGAATCGAAAGTGACTTGCGCGCGTTCGCCGAGCCGAAGATGGACGCAGCGTGCCTCGTCCCGGGCAAGATGAACCGAAGCGCGGCGATCCAGGCCGTCTCAGTTGAGGCACTCGAGAAATTCCAGGACTCGATACCCGAAGAAAAAGTCAAACTTTTCCACGCTTTCATGGAGGACCTCGAGCGCGAGGTCGTTCGACGCTCGATCATCGAGCGCAAGGTTCGAACCGATGGACGCGCGCCCGATGAAATTCGCCCGATTACGTGTGAAGTCGACATTCTCCCACGGACGCACGGATCGGCGTTGTTTACACGCGGCGAGACCCAGGCGCTCGCGATCGCAACACTCGGCACCGTGTACGACGAACAGATAATGGACGACATCGACGGTGACCGCCGTGAACACTTTATGCTGCACTATAACTTCCCGCCGTTCTCGGTCGGTGAGACCGGACGGATGGGCACCGGCCGCCGCGAAATCGGTCACGGCCACCTCGCTCAACGCGCGCTTGCGATGATGGTGCCGGACAAAGCATCGTTCCCGTACACGATTCGCCTCGTGTCGGAAATTCTTGAGTCGAACGGTTCGTCGTCGATGGCGACGGTCTGCGGTGGCGCGCTCGCTTTGATGAACGCGGGCGTACCACTCAAAAAACCCGTTGCCGGAATTGCGATGGGCCTTGTCCAGGAAGGCGAGAACAACGTCGTCCTGAGCGATATTCTCGGTGAAGAGGATCATCTCGGTGACATGGACTTCAAAGTTGCCGGAACAAGCGACGGCATCACCGCGTTCCAGATGGACATCAAGATCAAGAACGTCGCCGCCGACGTGATGAAAACCGCTCTCGAACAGGCGCGCCGAGGCAGACTACACATTCTGTCGATCATGGCCCAAGCGCTCGACAAACCGCGTGAGACGCTTTCGGAGTTCGCTCCGCGCATTATTTCGTTTAACGTTGATCCTGAGAAGATCGGTCTCTTGATCGGTCCCGGTGGAAAAACGATCAAGGGTATCCAGGAAAAACACGGCGTCAACGTCAACATCGACGATAGCGGCTTGATCACGATCTACTGCAAAGAGAAAGCCGGAGCCGAGCAGGCGAAGAACGCGTTCCTCGGTATGTTGCAAGAACCAGAGATTGGACGCACGTACGAAGGGGTCGTACGACGTATCGTCGACTTCGGCGCGTTCATCGAGTTCCTGCCCGGAAAAGAAGGGCTGTGTCACATCTCGAAGATGGCCGACCACCGGATTAACGCGGTGAGCGACGTCCTTCAGATGAATCAAACGGTCCCCGTGAAAATCATCGAGATCGACAAAATGGGGCGCGTTAATTTGAGCCTGATTTACGAAGGATCCGACTCGAATACCGGATCTGGGCGATACGAAGGCCGACGCGACGATCGTCCACGATCGGGAGGTCGGTCTCAAGACTCGCGTTGACCTGCGCGGAGGCCATTTGGTACGCAGGAGGAGCGGCGCCGTGACGGTTGAGCTTCCTGGGCAGTTCCCGAACGGGAACACACCACGATACGCGACGGACGGGTCGGCGGGCGCCGACATTTCGGCTTCCGCCGAAGTGGTTCTTCCACGGGGTGGGCGAGCGTTGGTTCCGACCGGTATCCGCCTTGCCATCCCGAACGGTTTTGAGGGTCAGATTCGTCCGCGATCCGGGCTCGCGTTGAAACACGGTGTCACGGTGCTCAATTCGCCGGGCACGATCGATTCCGACTACCGTGGCGAAATCAAAGTACTTCTTGTGAACCTCGGCGAGCACGAATACACCGTGCGCGCGGGTGACCGAGTAGCTCAACTGATCGTCGCGCCGGTTGTTCGGGTCAAGTTTGGAGAGGCGATGATTCCCGAATCCGACCGAGGTACCGGCGGGTTTGGATCCACCGGTTCGTAACAGATTCATGAAACGCTCGTACGTCCGAATATCATCGTACGTCTCGCGAGAATTCCTGCTCTCGTTTGCCGTGGCGTTTCTTTTTTTCTTCGTCGTTTTTTTCGTGAACCAGATTCTTGTGCTCGCCGAGGAAATTCTCACAAGAAAGGTTCCGCCGCGTTACGTTGCTCTTCTCATTCTGTACTCGATGCCGTCGATCATCGCGCTTTCGTTCCCGTTCGGCACGCTTCTCGGAGCGCTGATGGCATTGGGTCGTATATCGTCTCAGAATGAGGTCGTCGCAGCGCAAGCATCGGGGATCCCTCTGAGACGACTTTTCTACCCGTTCGCGTTGATCTCACTCGGGTTGTTCGGTGTTTCGTTTGTGATGAACGATTATTTCTTGCCGGTCGGTGCGATCAATTTTTCGCGGCTGTACCGCGAACTCGTATACTCCAACCCGGAACTGGAACTCGAGCCGTACAGCGTGAAGGAGTTCGATGACAACATTCTGATTCCGGGCGCGGTGTCGGGATCGACAATCGAAGATCTCATCATCATCAGGCGCGACGGAGACCGAAAAACCGTTTTCTCCGCGGGGACGGCCGTTCTCGGCGGAGATTCGGACTCGGGCGTGATCTCTCTCGAAATGAACTCGGTCTTCAGCCAGACTCCCGGCGAAGACGCGCAGGAAGAGTTCGAGTTTTTCCGGGCGGCGTCGATGACGTACAATATTCTTTTGCGAGATATCACCTTTTCGGTGCGCAGTTTGGGAGCGCGCGAGATGAGCTCGTACGACGTTTACCAACGCATTCTCGATCGCGCAGCGACGCTGGAACAACGCCGGAACGAGCACGCCGTCGGGATCGCCAGGCGGCGGCTGATCCTCGCGGCGGAGTACGATCGAGCGATTCGAGCGATCATCGACGGACGCACGGATATTGCGTCGGCTCGGCCGATTCTCGAGACGCCGAGCAGGGATCTCGCGCGCGAAGTTGCGCGCACGGTGAACGACCGCACGCTCCAGATCTACCGCATCGAGTTCCACAAGAAAATCGCGATTCCGTTTGCGTGCATCACGTTTGTCCTGTTCGCGTTTCCCGTGGGAATTACGACGAGCAAATCGAGTCGAATGGTCGGATTCGGGGTTGGAATACTGGTTTGCGTCGTATTCTGGGCTTTGCTGATCGGAGGCGATTCACTCGGGACACAAAACCTTGATTTTCCTCCGGCTTTAGCGATGTGGTTTCCGAATATCGTAGTGTTTGCAGCCGCGGCTGTGACCGCATTTTTCAGGTTTCGCCGATGAGGTCGTGCCGTACTTTATACTCTATGACGATGCGTTCGTTCTTCCCGGTTCTCTTCGGGGGAACGGCACTCTTTGCGCTTATGATCCATCTTCTTGAATTGTTCACGAACCTCGTCAGATATCTCAACCTGGAAGTTCCGTTTCGACAAATCGCATTGGTCCATTGGTTCTACCTTCCGAAAAGCATCATGTACGCCGTCCCGATTGCGGTGCTCTTTGCGGTATCGTTCACGATGGGGACGCTCTACGCCAATAATGAGTTGATCGCCGTGTTCAGCGCAGGTGTCCCGCTGCGGCGATTCGTGCGTCCGTTTCTCGTGTTCGGAATACTCATCAGTATCGGGGCTTTTTACTTTGAAGACCACGTGGTTATCCGGACGCAAGTGCAGAAAACCGAGCTTTCCCGGAGTTTATTGCGCGTCTCGACGACTATGAGCAACACGAATGTAACCGTACTCGACAATGAAGGTCGACATGTGTATCACGCCGAACACTACAACGATCAAACCCGCACGTTGACGGGTTTTCTTTTTCTCGAACGACTCGACGATTCAACTATCTCACGACGGATCGACGCGGGGCGCGCAGTTTGGGAGAACGATGTCTGGACGTTGTTCAACGCTGTCGTTTTTCGGCCGGAAGCAGAAAACCCCAGGTCTCCGGACTCCGGCTCACGCGAGTTCTTCGACCGTTTGACGGTTCCGGAGCTCGCCGCAGCGCCGAGTGTTTTCCGCCGTCGTACCGCGCGCGTCGACGAGATGCCCCGCGATGACGCGCGGATCTGGATCGAGTCTCTGCGTCGTGCGGGATTGCCGTATCGAAATCACCTGACAGAGTATTATTCGCGGTACTCGTACGCGGCGACGCCGTTTATCGTCGCGCTGATCTCGAGCGGCCTCGGAGGCAAATTCAAAAAAAACGTGTTGCTCATGAGCCTCTTGGTTTCGTTGTGTTTTGCGGTCGTGTACTACATAACAGGGATGCTCGGCACCCTCGCGGCCGCGGCCGGTTTGATCACGCCGATTATCGGCGCGTGGGCGGGTGTCGCGATTTTTGTCGTCGTCGGAATGCTTCTTTTCAAAGCCTCGAGGAATTGATGAACTCGACGAACCATACCACGAACGACGGTATTCATGACCTTTTTTCGGTCTCGACGAACGACCGAGAAAGCGCCGCACGGTGCGGCACGCTGAACCTTCCGCACGGAAAGATCGAGACCCCGGTCTTCATGCCGGTCGGCACACAATCGAGCGTGAAGGGGCTACTACACCGCGATGTCTCGGATATTGGGTTCTCGCTTATCCTCTCGAACACGTACCACCTTTTTTTGCGACCCGGCATCGAGGTCATTCAGCGGTGCGGAGGACTCCATCGCTTTTGCGCGTGGGACGGCAACATACTGACCGACTCCGGGGGGTACCAGGTTTTCTCGCTCGCGGCGTTCCGAAAGATATCCGACGACGGAGTCACGTTTCGTTCGCATATCGACGGTCAAACGTTTCATCTGACACCCGAGACCGTCTTTGCGATCCAGCGTGATCTCGGAAGCGATGTTCAGATGGCGCTCGACGTCTGTACGGCGCCGGACGTTTCGCGAAAAGAGGCCGAGAGCGCATGCCGAATCACAACTGCGTGGGCAAGACGCGCCGCGGCATCGTGGCGAGCCGATCGCGAGTCCGGAACGAGCTCGTATCGCGGCGCTTTGTTCGGAATAGTGCAGGGGAATTTTTACGAAGACCTGCGAACACGCAGCGCCGAGGATATCTGCGAGCTCGATCTGCCGGGTATCGCGATCGGCGGACTTTCGGTCGGAGAAAGTCCCGAGCAGTTCGAACATTTCTTGAAATTTACCACCCAGAAACTCCCGAGTCATACGCCACGGTACGTGATGGGCATCGGCACGCCCGACTACATCTTTGCCGCGGTCGAAGCCGGAATCGACATGTTCGATTGTGTTTTTCCGACGCGTACGGCTAGAACCGGTGCGGCAATGGTCCCCGACGGGCGACTTGTCTTGACACACGCGAAACACACCGACTCGACTATTCCGATCGAAGACGGATGTCCGTGTATCGCGTGCCGCAGTTACTCGCGCGCGTACATTCGACATCTGCTCAAGGCTGACGAGATGCTCGGCCCGATCCTCTTGACGTTCCATAATCTCACGTTTATGGCTCGACTACTCGAGTCGATCCGCGCGAGCATCCGAGCCGGGCGGTTCTTGTTGTTCAAGCGGGAATTCCTTCATCGGTACTTGACCGGACACCGAAGATAGAATCAGGAGATCACGATCGATACACAACGCCCCGACCAAGACGCCGAGCGGGCTCCCGACGAGCACGACGACGATACCGCCTTGCGTCGAAGTACCGTTTCAACCTTCATAGTGATGGGGTCCACAGCCGCGTCGCGTCTGCTCGGATTTGTCCGGATAGCGGTAGTTTCGGCTGTTTTTGGAGGGTCGGGCGAGGCGGATGTTTTAAACCTTGTATTCAATATCCCGAACAACCTTCGTAAATTGATGGCCGAAGGCGCGCTCTCGTCGGCGTTTATCCCGGTTTTGTCCGGCGCGATCGTAACGGACGCGAGCGGAGACAGTTCACGACGCATCGTACGCGCAATACTCGGTTTTCAGTTCGTGGTGCTCGTACCGTTCTTGCTGGTGTCGGTTTTCTTTGCGCAGCCGATCGTCGACATTGTCTTGAATTTCCCCGATCCCGACAAACAAGCGATGGCGGGTGAGCTGTATCGTTGGCTGATCCACTACCTCTTGCTGATAAGCGTAAGCGCGGTGTTGATGGGAACCGCGAATGCACACGGGAAGTTCCTGATCCCTGCCGTGACACCGATTCTTTTCTCCGTCGCTGTCGTCGCGTCGATCACGATCCTATACCGTCGGCTCGGGATTTATTCGATGGCGGTCGGTGTTCTCGTCGGTGGAATGGCGCAAGTCCTCTTTCAGGTCCCTGAGTTTCGGACCCTCGGGTATGGTTTCCGCCTGAGTCTACGATTCAATAATCCGGAGTTCAGGACCGTCATGCGCCGATGGCTACCCGTGGTCGCTACGTCGCTCGTGTACATCGTGAATCAACAAGTAGCTCTCAACTTCGCGAGCGGCCTCGAGGACGGCAGTGGATCGGCCGTGACGAACGCGTTGACCTTTTGGCAACTTCCGTTCGGGATTTTCTCCGCGTCGATCACAACGGTGTTGTTTCCGCGGATGAGCCGTCAGTTCGCGGTCAAGGATCTCGACGGTGCGCGCGAATCGGTCAGATACGGGTTTCGGTACCTGATCGCGCTACTCGTCCCGTCAGGAGCTCTCATGGCGCTTCTCAGCCATGAAATCGTCGCGGTCGCGTTGCAACGCGGAGAGTTCACGGTTGCCAACACCGCGATGACCGGACCGGTCCTGATCGCATACTCGGCGGGTCTGCTGAGCGCGGGCGCGTTCGCGTTCTTTCAACGTTTTTTCTACTCACAAGGGAATTTCCGCGTCCCGTTGATCGCGGCGTGCCTCGCGTTTGTTGTGGATATCTCGTTCGCGTTATGGTTGAAAGAGACCAGGTTGCGTGTCGTCGGTATCGCCGCGGCGAACTCGATTTCATTTACGGTTGGGCTAGTGTACCTGTACTCGACGGCGTCACGGAGCATCGGAAAGATCGGGCTCGTAGAAATTCTTCCGACCATCGGCAAGGTCATTCTTTCGCTTGCGCCGACGGTGACCTGGATTCTCGCGTTTCGAGCTTTGACGGGGGAGTGGTGGCGAGCGGGAAGTACATCAGGAAATTTCGCCCGTCTGTGCGTTGTGGGCCTCGGCGCGATTGGAATACTCGCCTCGATGTATTACCTTCTGAGGATGGATATTGTCGACGTGATCCGACGGAAAAAGTCAGGGAAAGATACAGGGAGAGATAAATGATCTCGCGAATTCCGTACCTCTTGCGGCGTCTCACGCCGTCGATAATAATGATGCTTCTGATTCTGTCGGCGGGACCGCTTCGCGCTGATGAGGACGGTGAGTCCGCCGTCGACGAACCGCTGGTATCGGCGCGCAATGAGTGGAGGGACATGCTTCGGTTCGGAATCGACTCCGAAGTGATCGAGCTGCTTCCGACGTTGACCGAAAACCGGGAGGTTCTGCTCGAGCCCGAGGTTCTGCGTGTCTTCGCGCGAAGCATAAATCCTCGATTGCGCCGAGCCGCGCTCAGATATTTCACCGATCTCGAGTTGACCGGGGCGATCGACGCGGTCGTCGAGCTGTTGAGCGATATCCAAGACATCGCCGACGATCTCGTTCTTGACGCGATTCTCTACCTTTCGACCGTTGAAACCGACGATCGCGACGATGTCGCTGTCCTGTTCCACGAGCTCGCCCGGTCCCGTCGCGCGACCGTTGCCGGAGCCGCCGTTCGTGCTATTGGGAAAACCGGCGACGAGCGCGATGTCGATGTCTTGCTCGACCTATTCGACGAGCGAACTACGCCGATCGCGGTCCGGCAGAGCCTCGTGCTCGCGTTAGGCGAACTCCGTACACCACGCGCGGTCGACCGGTTGATCTCAGTTTTAGGGCGGCTCGACGACGACCCGACTTTGCGTAACTACGCCGCCGACGCGTTGGGAAAGATCGGCGATGACCGAGCAGTCGACGCGCTCCGAGTGTCGCTCGGCTCTACCGACGCGCTTCACCGCGCCTACGCCGTTAACGCGCTCGGGTATTTCGACTCCCCGGAAGTACCGGACATGCTCGAAGAAGCACTGCGCGACTCGTTTTGGCGCGTCCGTGTCGCGGCACTTGATGCTGCCGGCCGGCGCAAGGAAGCCGATCTGCTCCCGGCGGTGATCTACCGTGCGCGCCGAGATCCCGAAACCCGCGTCCGGCTCGACGCAATAACGGCTATTGCGGGTATAGCGACGCCGGATGCATGGGAGTTTCTCCGGTCGCAATTCGTCGATGAACGAGTAGCTCCGGACATACGTCGCGCGATCCTCCATCAACTCGTCGAGCACAATGCTGTCGAGTCGCTACCGACGATTCGCGAAGTCGTTCAAAAGGAATGGGCATCGGAACGCCCGACTATGCTCGAGTACACAACGCGCGTTCTGTCGACCGCGAAGCTTCCCGAAGCATCGGACATCTTTGTTCGGCTACTCGATCACCCCAATTTCGTGCTCCGCATTTATGGAGTTCGTGGTATCGCTCTGAACGGGCTCGAGCAGTATAAAGACCGCATCAGCGAAATCAGCGAGAATGAAACAGAACACGCCTCGGTCCGGCGCAACGCGGCGGCGGAACTCGAACGAATGCGGTAAGACCGTTTGCGCAGGCGACAGGGGAGACCTCCGGTGTCGAAACACAGAACACCGTCAAAATAGTCAGAAAGTAGCCGAATCAATTTTCTCGACGGTGTAGTTGTATCGGCGCTCGTTAATCACAAACGAAACATCCTCGCCCTCGGGTTTGTTGTACAGCTCCGCCCCTAACGGGGATAGGTACGAAATAATCGAATTATCGGGATCGGACTCCCATGGTCCTAAGATCGTGAACTCCTCGGTCTTTCCCGTATCGTTGTTCTTGAGCGAAATCACCGTTCCAAACGTAATGCGCGACGAGTCAACGTCCGCCTTTTTCACGACTTGTACACGATCAAGCTCTTCCTTGAGTCGAGCGACCGTCGAGTTCAACATATCCTGACGTTCTTTCGCCGCCTTATACTCCGCGTTCTCGCGAAGGTCTCCGTGCTGCAGCGCCTCGCTGATTTCCTTCGAGTTCGCAGGCACCTCGACTTCGTGAATGTGCTGGAGCTGTTTCTGCTTGTCCTCGTAACTCTTCGGAGTCGCCATGAAGCCACGGTTCACGACCTCAGTCTGTTTTTCGCCGTAGAACTTGAAATCGGGGAAGCGGTCAAGAACCTTGTGTTTGAGTTCGATCAAAAGCGAAGGGTCGAGTTCTCGCACGTCGTTCACGAGTGTGTAGATCCGGTTGATCGAGTCACGATCGGCGTCCGAGAGAAACTCCATGAGGTGGCCGTCTTTGAAGAGGTACGTGTGACACTGCCGGTTGAGCTTGCGGTTGAAACTCGCGTCCTTCTTGTTCTCGATATCTCGGTACGTCAAGTCGAGCAAGTGAACCATACAGATCAGAATCTTCTCCTGATCGATCGGCAGCTCCTTGAACCACTCGTCGTCAGCCGAGCAGTTTCGGATGAGCCAGACGAACGGCTCACGCGTTTCTCGGTACGTCGAGTACGCCGCGTCGAAAATCGCCTTGAGCTGCTCCGTCTTGTCGGCTTTCTCGAGTTCGTGAATAACCTCCCGCGAAAGAAAGAACGGGAATAGACGCACGAATACGTTGGGCCAACTCTTGATGTTTCGCCGGACCTCGGCGATAAACTCTTTCTTCAGCTCGGGAAGCGCGATGCGAGAGAACACACCTTCAAGGTCGTCAATGCGCTCGAAATACGACCGGAAGTCGAGATCGACTCCAGGGCTCAGGAAAGGAAACCGCGCGGCAACATTTCGCAACACGAGCACGCTGCTCACACCGTACTCGTCGATTTCGCCCTCGGCCCGAAGGTGAGTCACAAAGAAGTCGACCATCTCGCGAAAAAGATCGGAGTCTTGGCTTTCATCGGCCTCGAGTTGGTCGATGAACTCGTGAAGCGTCGTGACTTTCCCGAAGAACGATTTCTCGGCTTTGAACTTGTTGAACGTCTTTTCCGCGTACGAGATCGGCTGGTCGCGTACGACAAAACTATCGAGTTTATTCGGGAGATTTCCAAACGCACTGTCGGTCTTCAGGATAGCGCGTGCTTTCGTGCTCCACGACGACCATTCGGACGGCGAGAGAACAGCAGGCACGAGTTCCGCTTTGATTCGTTTGATATCCGCCGCGTTGTCGAAACTTCGAATGACCGTTTCGAGAGCCCACGCAATGTCTTTTTTCACCTTGGCGTGTAGCTTCTCCTTCTTCCAGGTGCTGCGGAGAACCCAGATGTGATTCTTTGAGAGGATATCGAGCGCGCTCACAGCCATTTTCAGCGACATCGAGTGCCCCCGTTTGCGCGCAAAGTCGATTTCGACCTTGTCGTCCTTGACCGATTTGATCCGGCCGACACCCCATGTCCGGTGGAACACGAAATTGCCCGCGTCGAACGCGATATGTTTTTCGAAATCCGCTATGGCATCGTGAACGTTTCTCCAGCTCTGCGTCAGGTTAGACACTCGGATGTACTCATCGAGATGGCTGTGACCAGCGAATTTTCCCTGGAAGCATTCGACAATTTCCTTTCGTGCCCACGGATTCTTTGAGTCGTACCGTAGTATTCGTTTGAGTATCTCGATTGCAGAGTCCCAATCGGATACAGCTTTGTAGTGCGGGTACAACTCCTCAAGGAGTTGCACGGCTCGTTCGTCGGAGATCGTTTTTGCAATTTTCCCTTCCGCGTGGTGAAAAAACTCGGTTTCATTCGGAGCGATCTGGATGAGCTTATGCCACAACTCCTTGACCGCGTTGAACGCCTTCTTGTTGATATATCGGTGCAACGCTTTTTTGTAGTACTCTACACTCTCTTCGAGTTGTCCTTCCTTCTCTTTGTTCTCAGCGAGCAGTCGCACAATATCGGACTCTTCGAAGTCAACCCGAATAAGCCGTTCCCAGACCGCGTGCATCTTCTCGGGTTCGTTTTCGTTGTCGTAACAATCCGCGAGCGTACGCAGGGCGTACGTGTTTTCGCCAAACTCAAGGATACGTTCGCACAGATACTCGACGATATTCCATTTGTGATTGTCGACGAAAATATTCACAACCGTGATCAGGTTCGTGTCGTCGATCGTCTGGCGTCGGATGTTCAGAATTCCTGACACGTACAACGCGACGATGCTGTTCTTGGTATGCTGGAGGTGTTCGTCGCACACCTCGAGTGCGTCGTGTTCTAACTCGCCGTCGATGATCTGCTGCAGTAAATCATCCAGTTCTTTGAAATTCGCAACCGTGTAGTTGTTCAACGTCGCACGGGTCCACTTCTCTTTGTTGAGCAGTTCGTTCAGCTGCGCGATTACCTTTTCTGCCATAGCCACACTCCTGATTCCTTCAGTTCACGTACTTTCGATACACGGTCGGATTGACGGCCCGTAGCTTCAAAAGAACCTCATCGAGCTTACCGGTATCTTCATTTACCCCGACGTAGTGGTCGATCAGCCAGAAATACCGGTTAATCAATCGCGCCTCAATAGCTTGGTCCGTGTTGCCCGAATCGCCGTACTCCCGCTCCAACTGGTAAATAGCCTGTTTGAGTTTACCAAGCTCGATAGACCGAAGCTCGCGTTTGACGGTGAACACACCGTACAGAACGCCGTACACCGGTATCCATTCCTTCAGAAGCGGTCCGGTGTGCCCTTGTTCCGCGACCGCTTCGGCCAGACGCTCAAGCATTTTGGACTCTAGGCTTGTCAAGTCGACCTTCTGAGGATCGAGAAAAAACGCCTCCCGGAAGAATGCCTTCGACTTCTGCGTTTCGTTGACCATCTCGTAACAATCCGCCAACTCGGAAAGAATCTGCGCGTCGTCTCGTCGCTCGCGCGCCGCGGATTCAAGATACCCGAGCGCCTTGTCGAATTCTCCCCGACCCTTGTAACACCGCCCGATCCGCAAAAGCAACTCCGGATCGTCCGGCTCTACGTCTTTCACGAGTTCGGAGAAGTGCGCTAACGCTTCACCAAAAACGTGTTGCCGTACCGCGTACAAACAATTATCAGCGAGGCGTCCGACTCGTCCGACGAACCCGACGAACAAACCCCACTGACTCAAGAGATACTCGCCTTTTTCGAAGGGATTGAGTATTCCGTCGAGACGCGCGATGCGGTCACGCCAGAAATTCACATACTTCAGCGCCGTGACAACTTCGATATTATCAAAATCGACGGAAAGGGCGTCCTCTATGATCTTTCCTGCACCCGAGAGATCGTGTTCCTTGATCCGCGCGTACGCGTGCCGTAGGAGTTCTTCAACGTCGCTTGTTTCTGTCCGTGTTCCCTCCGAAGCCATACCCCTTTCATTCTCGTTTTCATTATTATATCATCGGGACCGGAATAGTCAATGTGGGGTGCGGGTGGCGAGCTTTGAGAGACCCCAATGGTTCGATCGGCGGTGGTTCGGTTATGTTGTCGCGGATCGTCGTTGTCGGTATTATGATGGAATGTCACTCGGTCGGATAATAACAGCACCGTCGATTTTATCAGCGGATTTTTCGCGTATCGGCGAGGAGATCAAGAAAATCGAGATCGCCGGCGGCGACTGGATTCATCTAGACGTGATGGACGGCCATTTTGTTCCGAATCTCACCTTTGGGCCAAAAATGGTGCACGACATCCGGCGCCTGACGCGCCTTCCTCTCGACGTGCACCTGATGATCTCTGAGCCTGATTCTTTTATCCAGGATTTTGCCTCTGCGGGAGCCGACCATATTACGTTTCACCTCGAAGCAGCGGTACACGCGCACCGGACGGCTCATACGATTCGGTCGCTCGGCAAGAAAGTCGGGCTTTCGATCGTGCCTTCAACACCGGCCGAGGCACTTTCGGAGCTGCTTCCGGAACTCGACATCGTTATTGTGATGACGGTCGATCCCGGGTTCGGCGGTCAATCGCTCATCGAGCGATGCCTCGAAAAGGTTCGGAAACTCGATGCTTTGCGGAAGCAACACGGATATCGGTATCTGATTGAGGTTGACGGCGGCGTGAATCGTGATACCGCGAACCGAGTGAAAGAAGCTGGAGCCGACGTACTCGTGAGTGGATCCGCGTTTTTTTCCGCGCGTTTCCCAGCCGATGAGATCCGTGCACTTCGAGGCGAGACGATCGTGTAGTTCGACCGTGCGGTCGTCGCTTACGGTTCCGTGAGGCCGGCTTGCGTTCCAGAATCGCGTTCAGTTTTTCTGGAACGCGTCGAGAATGAGAGAAGGGGAGTCCAGATGAAAAAAGTCCTCGTCGTCCTCGTGGCGCTCGCTTTTTTGCCGCCGAACGTCGTATCGGCCGATGATCTCGGACAACGGCTTATGGATGGCGCAATCGAAGAGTTCCGGCAGGCGCGGTACACACCCGCGTTGTTGACCTTCCGAGAGGTCCTCGCCGATCCTGATTTCTCCCGACACCACGCCGACGCATACTTCTGGGCGGCCAAGACGGCGATGGCCGCATCACGATTTGACGAAGCGGCACGGAATCTCGACCGGTTCCTCTCCGACTACACCGACAGCCCGTACTACGCCGAAGCCGAGTACCAACGCGGCCGCCTTTTGTTTCTTCAAAATGAACACCGATCCGCGATCCAGGTGTTCGAGGCATTCATAGCCGCTCACCCGGACTCACCGTTCGTACCAAACGCGTACTACTGGACGGCCGAGGCGCTGTTCAGACTCGGGAGAATCGATGAAGCGGCGGTCTTGTTTCGGCACGTTGTTCGCGATTTTCCGTCGAGTGCTCGCGTCGAAGCCGCACAGTATCGCCTTTCGGTTATCGATTATGCACAGCGGGAAAAGGAACTACTTGAGTTGCTGAGATGGAGCCACAGCGAAACGTTGAGGGCGGTCGAAGAGTTCGAGCGAAAAGAACGTTCGTATCGGGAAGCGGTCCAGTCGTATCAGGAACGTCTTCGCTCGCTTGCATCGGACGACTTCCGCTCGGAAATCGAACGCCTCACGGCCGAGCGGGACTCGCTGAGCCGGACAGTCGCAGCGAGCGAAGCAACGATCGAACGCCTCAAGACCGAACTCGATGAAGCGCGAATGCGGTTAAGCTCGACCGACGCTAACGACGAACCCACGTTGCGGCGCACCGCTCCGACAACCCTACCGAGTACGGCTCAAGACATTGGGCAGCGCGCCGCGCTGCTCGAACTGAAAAACACGGTTCTCGAGATCAAGAGTACTCTTCTCGACGTTCGTAACTCCGGAGGCGTTCGATGAAACCGCGACATCGAGTTTTGGTATACCTACTGGTTATTGGTTGCCTGACGGCAGCTCCACCCGCCATTGCACTTGAAATTACGGAAGGAAGAGTGAAGCTTGTTCTCGACGAGACCGTCGGCAGGTTCGGTATTCAGTTCCGTGAAGACTTGTCTTCCGGCCGTTTCGTTTCGCTTTTGTTCGATCAGGACCCGCGTACGTCGTATTTGACCGTCGTCGAAGGCAACCGCGTTCATCGTATGGGCGACGCTACCGGCTTCCGGCTCGAAACGACACGCACCGACGCTGGAGCACGGTTCGAGTGGCGGTCGCCGACGCTCGAAGTGATTCAGGAGTTTCGATTCGTGCGATCCCCCGCCGCGTCGGTGACGGACGCGATCGCCGTTGAACTCACAATCCGGAACACGTCGCAACGCCCTGTCGCGGTCGGGGCGCGTTATCTTTTCGATACGCACCTCGGCGAACCGTCTAACATCCACTTCACCGCTCCGGGCTTTGAGCGAATCAACCGTGAAACCGAGTTATCCGCGGATTCCACCATATGGTACTGGCGGTCACCGGCTCGCGCATCCGGTGATCTCGGTTTTCAAAATTACGTTTTCGGCCCGGGCATCACGCCGCCGGATCGAATCGTATTCGCGAACTGGAAACGGCTTCACGACCAACCTTGGGACTTCACCGTGAATCCGTCACGCAACTTCAACCTTCTTCCGTACTCGGTCAACGACTCCGCGGCTGCGGTGTATTACGATGTGAGTGTCTTGAACCCCTCTGATGTCCGCGAAATCGTGACCGTTCTCGGCAACTCGGCAACCGAGATGATCGCGCTTACGGACCAACCGCACGGTCCGAACCTTGAAGCGGTACTACGGACTATCGGTGCCGCCCGGACGCCAGGGTTGAGCCGGTCGGACGCGGCACGCGAGGAGCTACTGCGGACCGACGAGCTACTCCGACAGATTGATATTTTACTCGCGTCCGATGATGAACTGTCTGACTCGGTCATCGACGTCATCCAAGCCGCCGTCGAACAGCTCGAGCGACGGAGCTCCGAGCTAGCCCGATGAGACGAGCGGCGACGGTACCGAACGGTGCCTCTCTCGACGCTGTGGTAAGGGCATGGCGAGTCTGAAAAAGGCCGAGTCGCTCTTTCGGCGAAGAAAATACCCGGAACTCATTTCGACCCTTGAGCCACGGATATTTCAGTTCCGCGAGAACCCGCGTTTCTACTTTTTGCTCGGCGTGTCGTGCATCGAGACCGGCGATCTTGCCGGCGCGCAGTCTTACCTTTCGCGCGCGGTACAACTCGACCCCGAGGATACCGATGCGATGCTTGCATTGGCAGTTGTCCACTGGCGGAAACGAGAACCGAGCGACGCCCTGCGGTGTTGGCTCGAGGCGCTCGAAACCGATCCGAAAAGTCGGAAAGCAAAAGCCGGCCTGTCGCTTGCTCGGCGTGTCGCGGCACCCGATGAGCTGGAGCCCGACGAACGGGTCCGACTGACCGATCGTCTCGTGCCACGACCGATCAGCGTGAGTCCGTGGATAACCCGCACTCTTCTTTTCGCGGCGATTATCGTAACGGTTGTCGCGGTCGCTCCGATTCTCGAGGACGCGATACGTTCGCGCCCGCGCGACGAACCGCGCGAAGGAATCGGCATGCTCGATCTTTCCGATGTTCGGTCGATGACCGTGGACGACGCAGGGGCGGTCCGATACGTGCTCACCGAGCCCGAAATACGCGATACCGTCGGCACCATTGGTCGATACTTTAACTCGTTCCGAGACAACATGGCGATTCTTGAGATGAACCGGCTTCTCCACTCGAACGCTTCGCACGCGGTGAAAGAACGCATACGGATGCTTCGGTCGTATACGCGTCGCCCGGACTTCACGTCCTTCTCCGACAATTTCTCGTATCGTGACGTTCAGACTGAACCGTGGTTGTACGACGGCGTGTATATTCGCTGGTCCGGACGAATCGCGAACCTCGAACTCGACGACGATCGCATCACGTACCGGTTTCTCGTCGGGTATCACACCGACCGCGTGCTCGAAGGAACCGTCGACGCGGTTCAACACTTTGCGGCGGCCCTCGATCCGGCAGTTCCCGTCGAAGTCATCGCGCGGGTCGAAGTCATAGCCAGGGACGACGACGTGCGCCCGGAGATCCGGATCGAGGTCACGTCCCTCAGGTTCCTCGCACCGTGAGGCCGGCCGATTCGAGATGAGAGCGGTCGTTCAGACGGTAACCGATGCTTCGATCGTCGCGGATGATACGCTCACGGGCGGGATCGACCGAGGCCTGCTCGTTTACCTTGGTGTGAAACAATCCGACACCGACACCGACGTCCGCTACACGGTCGACAAGATCGCAAATCTACGCGTCTTCCGTGACGCGAACGGGAAGATGAACGTGTCGGCGCTCGAACTCGGGCTTCCTGCGCTCGTTGTATCGCAGTTCACGCTCTACGGAGACACGCGGAAAGGTCGACGTCCATCGTACAACGATGCCGCCGAACCTGATATTGCCGTGAAGCTCTACGAACGGTTCGTAGAGCTTTTCCGTGCCTATGGCGTGCGCGTCGAGACAGGAAGGTTCCAGGCGTCCATGCGCGTGAAGTACGTCAACGACGGTCCCGTGACTATACTGATCGATTCAGAGAAAAAGTTTTAGCGATGAGAGGTATCTGATCACGTCGAAGTCGTCGAAGAAAGGCGACAACGACTGCTCCTCGTGCATGCGCATGACGAGTTCGGCGCTCAATTTTGCCGAAGAAACGACGTGCAGAAACGGCATCGATCGGCGCATTTCATCCGAACACGATACCGAGTCCGCGACGACAAGCTTGTCGAGCATTCCTTCTTCGTGAAGTAACTGAAGGCGCGAGACTGCCGGGGCCGAGAATACCGGGTGAACGGCCGCGATATTCACCTTCGCGACATTCCGCATCTTGAGCTCCTTCACAAGCGTAAAGACGGATCCGGCCGTATCGATCATGTCGTCTACAATCCAGACCTCACGTCCGTCGAGCGTCGTGTCGCTCAAAATATGAATCGAGTCGACGGTGTTCGCGCGTGTGTAGTCCCGCTGCTTATGAGCGATGACGAGCTTCGTACCGAATGTTCGCGCAAACTTCTTCGCCATACCTTCACCACCGGCGTCGACCGAACAAAACAGCCAGTTCTTCTGCACGTGTTCGCTGAGAAACTGCCGGCTCTTGATGAAGTTGTCGGTGATAAATTCCATGATGAGCGGGTGCGCTGGTACGTCGTCCATCGCGCACTCTCTGGGGTCGACGATTGTTTTCGACTTGTCCGAGTGGAGTTGGTACGTGATAATGTGGTCGACTCCGAGGCTCACGAGGGTTTTGTAATGGACCCAAAACCCAACCGAGTTTCGACGCGTCGTTCGGTCGGAGCGCGACGAGGAACAAAACGGCTCGAATAGCGTTATTTTTTCAGCCTGTGCTCGGCGAATCGCGTCGACAGCGTGGTACAACTCGATTTTGTTCTCCTCGACGGTCAGGTGTTTGTCGTTTCGACCGGCCGACGAGAACAAAAACACGTCTTTTCCCCGAATCGATGTGCCCAACTCGACTTCCATCTCACCGTCCGCAAATCGAGTCGCGCTAAGACGCCCCACGAAGTTTTTTGTGTTCGCGCTGTAGTGAAAATCTGGGAAAGTCTGAAGCTGATACGCGACACGTTCGGCGTACTCGTCCATCGAACGCGTCGAGAGAATCACCAAGTCTCCTCGCATGGCAATCATCATATCGATTCACGCGCGCTCAGTCAAAACAAAATCGTACCATTTACCGACGAAATCGATATTGACCGGGAGATTTTCGAGCGTATATTATGAGGACATCGCGTGATCGTGAAGCATGCGCGAAAAAAAGCCGGTATTGTATAGGTAGAGGAAGGGACGCATGGCAAAAAAAGAGACTAACGTGATCGCGAAGACCGACGAGGCAGCCGGCGACAGAGGACGCGCGATAGAAGCAGCGCGACTGCAGATCGAGAAACAGTTCGGAAAGGGATCTTTGATGAAACTCGGTGACGGCGGTTTGAACGCCGGCATCGCGACGATACCGAGCGGCTCAATTCTGCTCGACGAAGCTCTCGGTCTCGGGGGATATCCACGCGGGCGTGTTATCGAGATATACGGCCCCGAGTCTTCGGGGAAGACCACCCTTGCGCTGCACGTCATCGCCGAAGCCCAGAAGAAAAAGGGAATCGCGGCGTTTATCGACGCGGAACACGCCCTCGATCCGACGTACGCCGGAAAACTCGGCGTCAATCTCAGCGAGCTCTGGGTTTCCCAACCCGACACCGGCGAACAGGCGCTCGAGATCGCCGAGTCACTCGTCCGATCCGGAGCGGTCGACGTGATCGTCGTCGATTCGGTCGCGGCATTGACACCGCAAGCCGAAATCGAAGGCGAGATGGGAGACTCGCACATGGGGCTGCAGGCGCGTCTCATGAGTCAAGCACTTCGCAAACTCACCGGAACTATATCGAAATCCGGCACATGCCTGATCTTCATCAACCAGATCCGGATGAAAATCGGGGTGATGTTCGGCAATCCCGAAACGACAACCGGTGGCAAAGCATTGAAGTTCTATGCATCGGTAAGACTCGAGGTCCGGCGTATCGAGACGATCACAAAAGGCACCGACGATGCGATCGGAAACAAGGTTCGCGTAAAGGTCGTCAAGAACAAGGTTGCTCCGCCGTTCAGGAAGGCCGAAATCGAGATCATGTTCGGCCAGGGCATATCGTGGTCGGGAAGTCTTCTCGATGCCGCTCTCAAACACGAATTGTTGCAGAAGAGCGGAAGCTGGTACTCGTACGGCGAAGAGAGAATAGGGCAGGGACGCGAGAACGCAAAACAGTTCCTTGAATCACACCCCGAGATCGCGACGGATCTCGACGCAAAACTGCGCGAAATAATCTTTCCCAAACCGACCCCACAGAATTCACAAGCCGAGGCGTCGGACGCGGCACAGGAAAAGGTCGTCGATGCACCCGCGGCGCGTTCCACCGCCGCAAAAGCATCGACAAAAGCGGCGACAGCCGCGTCAAAACCCGTCGCGGTCGACGATACCGAAGACCCTGATGCCGATGTTCTGACCGATGCCGTCGATGACGAGCTGTTCTGACACGGCTGCGGACCAGAATGGAACGGTCGTCTACCTTGCGTTGGGTGCGAACCTAGGCGACCGTTCTCGGACTCTTCGGTGTGCGGTCGAGCGTTTGTGCTGTTTTCTCGACGACCCGAAGTGTTCGTCCGTATACGAGACGGCGCCGATGTACGTCCTCGACCAACCGCTTTTTCTTAATCTCGTGATGACGGGCGTCACCAGAGAACCTGCGGTCGAGCTCCTACGCATAGCACACGAAATCGAACGCGACCTCGGGCGCAACAGAAGGTCGGAGCGGCGGAACGGACCACGGCCGCTCGACATCGACGTGCTTTTGTACGGTCGACACGTATGTTCGGATACCACGCTCACTCTTCCGCACCCACGCATCGGTGAACGCGCGTTCGTGCTCGTCCCACTGCTCGAGCTCGATTCAGAGTTGCGAGATCCGGTAACGACCACCCGTTACGCGGATATCCCGGTCGATCGATCAGGAATCTTCAAGACCGACACGGTCGTTCCGGTTATAAAAACCTGACGCGAATCGCTTCTCCCAACAGCGGCACCAGCGGGTATTTACTCTACCGATCGCTCCCGCTATACTGAGAGGTACACGCCAGTATGGAGGAACGGACGACGGAAGCCGCACACCATTTCAAGTTGCGGGATTTCGAAGGTCCTCTCGACCTTCTTTTGTTTCTAATCAAGAAATCCGAGATCAACATCTACGACATCCCGATTTCTCAGATCACGGAGCAGTACTTGCAGTACCTGGAGTATTCAACACGGGTCGACCTCGAGAACATTACTGAGTTTTACGTTCTCGCGGCAACGCTCCTGTACATCAAGTCGCGCATGTTGCTGCCGGTCGAGATCAACCTCGACGACGAACTCGACGATCCGCGGAAAGAACTCGTCGACAAACTGATCGAGTATCAGAAGTTCAAGAAACTCTCGGAGCTCATGGAAGATAAGGAAAAAGAGGCCGAGTGGATTATCGAGCGAAGAAAAAAACAACGCAGTCTTCCGTTCGTGGAGGATGAACTCTGGGAGCAGATCGAGGTTTGGGATCTTTTCAGGACATTCAACGACCTTATGTCGGGCCTCGCACCCGAAAAGATCCTCGACATGTACGAGGAAGTCTCGGTCAACGAAAAGATCACGTTGATCTACGAGTACCTCGAGACGCGGTCGGAGTTCCTGTTCACCGATCTTGTACTCAATCCAAGCTCAGTCATGGAAGTCGTGTGCGCGTTTCTCGCGGTGCTCGAGGCGGTGAAACAACGAAGGGTGAGGATTTTCCAGAATCGCCTATTCGGCGATATCCAGATACGGACGGCAGAACGTGGACGAGATGAACTTGAGCGATGAAACCGCGCTCGTCGAGGCAATCGTCTTCCTCGAAAACGAGCCTGTTGAGCTAAAGACTTTGGTCGGAGTAAGCGGCCTTTCGCGAGAGGTCGTTTTGCGCGCATTGGCGGAGATCAAGGATCGATACGATCAATCCGAACACGGCTTGGAACTCGTCCACATCGGCGACGGGTATCAGTTCCAGCCCAAACAATACCTATGGGACGCGTTAAAATCGCGCTACGGCAAACGCAACGACTCGCGCCTATCGCGCGCGGCGATGGAGACACTCTCGATCATCGCGTACTCGCAACCGATCACGCGTGTCGAGATAGAAAACCTCCGCGGCGTTGCTGCGGACGGGATGATCAAGCTGCTCGTTTCCCGGAACTTAATTCGGGAGGTCGGCAAAAAAGACGCTCCCGGCCGTCCCGTTCAGTACGGTACGACGAAGGAATTCCTAAAACTCTTTCGGCTTTCGAGCATCTCGGATCTTCCGAAACTCGATGAGACCGAAGAAGACAGGTTCAGACTCAATGGCTGAAGAAAAAGAAAAAGGCATACGATTACAACTCTTTCTCGCGCGTGCGGGCGTCGGATCCCGACGCTCGTGTGAACCGCTGATCCAGTCAGGTCGTGTTGCGGTAAACGGCAAGGTCGTGACCGAACTCGGCACACGGGTCACGGAGGACGATTTGGTCGTTTTCGACGGAAAGGAACTTCGGCCGGTTCGACGCAAGGTGTACTTCGCGCTGCACAAGCCCGTTGGGTACATTTGCGCACATACCGACGACGAAAACAGGCCGATCGTATACGACCTGATCCGACCGTACTTCAGCGGACGCTTGTTCTCAGTCGGCCGACTAGACTTTCAGACTTCGGGCCTTCTGTTGCTTACAAACGACGGAGAGTTCGCCAAGACCGTCGCGCACCCTTCGTCCCGCATCGAAAAAGAGTACGTCGTCGAGACAAAAAAACCTATCTCCGAAGACCGTCTCAAGGAGTGGATCGCCGGGATCCGAATCGCCGGCGAAAAGTACGTTTTGAAACGGTACTATCTCAAAACATCGCGCCGGATTCACCTCGTTCTTGAGGAAGGCAAAAACAGGGAGATCCGGACGGTGTTCGCCTTCTGGCGCCATTCGGTCAAACGCATCCACCGTGTCAGAATCGGCGCGGTCGTGATGAAAGATCTGCCTCCGGCCGCACACCGGGAGCTCACGCCTACCGAAATTGCGTCACTGACGCGAAAAAAACCGCGGAAACTGATCATAAGGAAGAAAAAATGATCGTTGCGATCGACGGTCCGGCCGGTGGAGGAAAAAGCAGCGTCGCGCGGACCGTCGCGACGAGTCTCGGGTTTGAGTTTCTGAACTCCGGGAGTTTTTACCGAGCCGTAACGTGGAAAGTACTCGAATCGGGAGCCGACCCGCACGACACCGAAAGCGTGATCGAGATCGCGCGGAATACTCGATTTGACCAGATCGAGGGCCGTTTCCTCGTCGACGGTGAGCCGCGATCGGCCGAGCTTCGCTCGCCGAACGTCGATGCGTGGGTAGCTACTTTGTCCGCCATACCGGAGGTCCGTGCCGTCGTGAACGATGCGCTCGTTCGACTCTCGCAGCTGCACGACGTGGTAGTCGAAGGACGCGACATGACGACGACGGTGTTTCCGCACGCCGATGTCAAAATCTTTCTCGATGCATCACTCGACGCACGCGCCGAACGCCGCTACCAACAGGACGCGGGTGGACGATCAATTGAGGAAATCAGAGAGCAAATCGCCGAACGCGACGACATGGACCGCAAGAAACCGACAGGGGCACTCGTCAAAGCACCGGAGGCGGTGTATTTGGACACGTCGGACTTGACCATAGAAGAAGTTTGTGCGAGAGTATCCGATACTATTCTACGAAAGCGAAACAGCAGGAGTAATGATACGGGTATGGGAGACCGAGAGACGCAGAGCGGCGAAATCACAAAGAATGTCATGACGCAACAAGAGTTGCAGGAAGAATTTCTCAAGACAATCGATGAACTTGAGGTGGGGCAACTGGTCGAGGGCACCGTCGTTCAAGTCAATTCGGAGAACGTCTTCGTCGACATCGGTTACAAGTCCGAGGGGCGAGTTCCCATCGAAGAATTCGATGAACTGCCGAAACCCGGTGAAACTGTCAACGTGGTTTTGCTGAGCAAAGAGACGAAAACCGGTGGAATTTCGGTCTCGAAAAAGAAGGCCGACGAAAAATTGTTCTGGAAAACGCTGAAACAGGCGTTTCAGGACCACGAACCGGTCGAAGGCGTCGTCACCCGAGTCGTCAAGGGCGGGTTTGAGATCCGACTCGCCGGTGATGTTCGCGGATTCAACCCAATTTCCAAGATGGATCTGCACCGTATCGAAGAACCCGACGAATACCTCAACATGAAATCGATGTTCTACGTCGAACGCGTGTATAGCGAAAACCGTGTGAACATCATCCTCTCCCGACGCGCGTGGCTTGAAGAAGAAGTAGAACGCAAGAAAAAGAAGTTCTTCGAGACGGTTCAAATCGGCGACGATGTCGAAGGTGTCGTCAAAAGTTTCACATCATTCGGCGCATTCGTCGATTTAGGCGGTTTTGACGGCTTACTCCACATCAACGATATGAGTTGGGGCCACGTTACACGCCCAAAAGACCACGTCAAAAAAGGCGAAGTCCTGACGCTCAAAGTCATCCGAATGGATCCCGAAGAACAAAAAATAAACTTGTCGTTGCGGCACATGACCGAGGACCCCTGGAATCACTTCGAAGAGAAGTTCCAAGTCGATCAAGTCGTAACCGGGACCGTCACGAAGCTCACGGATTTTGGTGCATTCATCGAACTCGAGGAAGGCATCGAAGGACTCGCGCACATTTCCGAGTTGTCGTGGGTCAAGCGTATTTCTCATCCGCGTGAGTTACTGAAACCCGGCGACGAGATAGAAGCCAAGATTCTCGATTTTGATGTGACGCAGGGCCGAGTTTCGCTCGGACTGAAACAGGTTCTCCCAAATCCGTGGGAATCGGTAGCGTCCGAGTACCCCGAAGGCATGAGGCTCACCCGGGTTGTCAAAAAAATCACGAATACCGGTGCGTTCGTCGAACTCGAAGAGGGTATCGACGCGTTCCTTCACATCGACGATCTCTCGTGGACCAAGAAGTACAAGCACCCGTCCGCGGTTCTGCAGGAAGGACAGGAAATCGAGTGTATCGTTCTCGCCATCGACCCGGACGATCACAACATCCGAGTCGGCATCAAACAGCTTGAAGAAGACCCGTGGGACTCCTTGAAAAAGGCCTTTCCGGAAGGGAGCAAAATCGACGGCGAGATCACGAACATTACGGACTTCGGCATCTTTGTCCGTGTTCAGGGTGGAATCGAAGGCTTGATCAACAAATCCAATCTCGTCGACCCGCGCGTCACGCCGTACGAGAAAGCGGTCGAAAGCTTCTCAGTCGGTGACAAGGTGACCGCTGTCGTGACGGAACTTAGCCCGTCGCGTCAACGATTAGGATTGTCGATCCGCGAACTCGAACGCAAGGAACAGCGCGACGAGCTCAAGAAATACATTCATAACGAGGATAACGAAGCGACGTTCACGTTAGGCGACGTCATGAAGGACGACGACGATACGAGCTCGTAATGTCGTGAGCAGGGATGTTCCAGACGCAAATCGACGCCGGCAGATTCGACACCTTTATTGAGATCAACGCTTTGATAAACTCCGACTACTCGAATCCGCGCGCCGTCTTGCAGCGGATTCTCGAGTCGGCCATGCGCTTGACCGAGGGGGAGGCGTCGTCGCTCCTGATTCTCGATACAGCAAACGACAAACTTTACTTCGAGATCGCGCTCGGCCCAAAAGGCGCGGATGTCCAAAAATTCACGTTGAACATCGGTGAGGGAATCGCGGGTTGGGTTGCCGAGAACAACCGCTCACTCATCGTCAACGACGTCGACGACGACCCACGATACTTCTCACAAATCAGCAAACAAGTCGGATTCCTTACGACGTCGATTCTTGCGGTGCCGATGCGCATGAAAGACCGCTGCGTCGGCGTAATCGAGATAATCAACAAGGTCGACGGCAAGAAGTTTGATGATCAGGATCTTCAATGGCTCGAGATATTTGCGAACCAGGCGGCGATGGCGATCCAGAACGCACGTTCTTTTCAGAAAGTGCGCGATGAGATCGGAGTTCTCCAGGACCAGGTGACCTCCGAGAAAGGGTATCACACTCTTGTCGCCGAAAGTCCGATCATGAAAGAACGCCTCGCGGTGGTTCAAAAGATCGCGGAAACCGAGTCGTCGGTCCTGATTCTCGGCGAAAGCGGCGTCGGCAAAGAGTTGTTTGCCGAGCAACTGCACCTCAGAAGCCTGCGCCGTGACAAGCCGTTCATGCGCGTCAATTGCGCCGCGTTGCCCGAAGGCCTGCTCGAGAGTGAGCTGTTCGGACACGTAAAAGGTGCGTTCACCGACGCGGTGAGCGATCGTCACGGACGATTCGAACGCGCGGACGGCGGCACGATCTTTCTCGACGAGATAGGGGAGATTCCGCTCCCACTTCAGGCAAAAATGCTCCGGGTAATTCAGCACAAGACGTTTGAGCCCGTCGGATCGGCAGAGCCGGTCCACGTCGACGTCCGGATAATCGCCGCGACGAACAAGGATATCGAACAGGCAGTCGCCGAAGGAACATTCCGACGGGATCTCTATTACCGCCTGAACGTGCTTCCGCTGCACGTTCCGCCTTTGCGCCGTCGTCCAGAGGACATTCCGGCGCTCGCTGATTTTTTTCTCAAAAAGTCCCGGTCCGAGACAAAAAAAACAGTCAGGGGTTTCACACCCGAGGCGATCGAGGAGCTTCTGTCGTACCCATGGCCCGGCAACGTCCGAGAGCTTGAAAACGCCGTCGAACGCGCTGTCGTGATTTGCCGCGACGAGTACATCCGGCCTGACGATCTCGTTCTGCATTCACGTGCTCGCATGAGCGACCGGTACTACGCCGGAAAATCCCTCAAGGATTCAGTCAACCTCTTCAAGAAGAACTTCATTCGTGCAACGCTCGAACAGACGAACTGGAATCAAACCGCAGCCGCACGGTCACTCGATATTCAGCGGACATATTTGTCCCGCTTGATCAAAGAACTCAAAGTCGAACACTAAACCGGGTCAAAATATAAAGGAGTTCCTCATGACAACCAAAAAAACGACCACCGATACCAAGAAAGCCGAGCCATCGAGTCGAGCAACCGACGTAACGATCGCAGAACGATTTACGGGTTTTCTTCAGAAAAACCGCGTACCACTTCTCGTTGTTACGGCGACTTTGGTCGTCGCCATTGTCGCATTGTTTGTGACGATCGAGATCCTGAATACGCGTCAACAGGAAGCCACCGTCCTTGCAGAACGAATCCAGAGACGCTTCGATGCGTGGCTCGAGGCATCCGACGAAGAGCGCCCTGCAATTCGCGAGGAAATCGACCAGATGATCGACGAGACGGTGTCCCGGTACTCTCGCTCGTACGGCGCAACGCGGGCATTATTCATCCGCGGCCGTCTCGCGTGGGAGTCGGAACAGTACGAAGATGCGCGCGTTGCATTTGAACGGCTGGCCGATCGGTTTCCGCGCAGCCATCTCGCGCCGACCGCTTTGATTAACGCCTCAGTCGCCGCGGAGGCGAGCGCGGACCCCAACGGTTCTGAACGCATTCTGACCCGCATCGTTGACCAGTACGGCACCGATTCGATCGAATCGCCGCGAGCGCTCTTCAACCTCGGGAGGCTGGCTGAAGAGGCGGGACGATACGACGACGCGAACGCTCGGTACAACCGCCTCATCGAAGAGTACGCGGGAAGCAGTTGGACAAACCTGGCTAGAAACCGTATAATTTTCCTCACCGTGAACGGACTGCTGTAGGAACCGGGCCGTGGAACCACGCGGCCCGAAAGTGGTTGGATAGAATTCTGCGCAATCGTCCGGAGGTACCCGAATGGCAAAAAAATCGACTAGAATCTTCGAAACGCGGTATTTCGGACTTCTTATCGGGCTTTTTTTGACGGTTTTCGTGATTCTCATAGGCCTCACGACCGCGATCTGGGAACGTCTTGAACTGAACATGCTCGATCTTCATTTCCGTCTCAAAAACGTGTATGGATCGGAGCGCATTCAAGAAGGAGTTCAGCAAGTTGAAGCTCACCCGCGCGTCTCGGACGACATACTTATCATCGGAGTCGACATTCCGTCTTTGTCGCGCTTTGGACGGTTCCCGTTTCCGAGGTATCGTCATGCAGATCTACTTAACGCACTGACACGGATCCAGGACCAGTCGCGGCGCGAAAGATCGGTCTTTCTTGATTTTTTCTTTAACGAACCCGCCGCCGATCCTTACGAAGATGCTGTTCTTGTCACCGCGATGCGGGAGAACGGACGCGTTTTTCTCGAAACGATTCTCGATGTAGCACCGCCGGCTCCCGGCGCACCCGTCGATATGTTCGAGCGACACGAGACTTTGTATCGAACTGCCGGCGAGATCACGGCCGTCCACGGCGCCTGGGAAAAAATTCCGTACAACTTGAGTGTTGACGCCCCGTTACAACCTTACGGCGCATCGGTTCGCGGTTACGGACACGCAAACTTTGACGAAGACTACGACCGCGTCTTTCGTCGGCAACAACTCATCGGTAAGAGTACGGTACTTGTCGCCGAAGTGCTTTTGAGCGAGCTGAGTATCGAGTATTCCTTGAATCGTGATCGATTTGAGCGTCTTGCATGGTTCGACCGTGAGGGCAGGGAACGCCACGTGCCGTATCCGTTGACCGACGCGGAGCTACGGACGCTCCGATCCGAAATGGCCGCATCCGCGCCACCCGTAAGGACTGAAGACCCGGAGTTTGACGGAACTCGCGATTTTATCGTTCGTCATTACCGAGACCATTTTGTCCCGGCGATTACGCTCTCGCTCGCGCTCGACTACTTCAACCGATCGTTCGACGATCTCGAGATCCGGCTCGGCGAGTATATACGCATTCCCGCGCCACAGTCCTTCAACGTCGAGCAGAACCAATGGGAGGAGCCGTACCGAGTCCGCGAACGCCGCGAGCAGTACGATTCCGACGGAGAAATCGTGAGAGACGCCGTGTATCGGGAGCTCGATGAGATCAAGATTCCGATCAACGAACGCGGCGAGATGATGATCAACTACATCGGCCGGCGGTCGAGCGCATCGTTCGACGGACACCAGACTTTCCCGGTCCGTTCGTACTCAGCGTACGCCGCGCGTTCTCCCGGTATCGATCCGTCGACGTGGCCCCGCACGCTTGCGCTCGACAACCGCATTTTGATGGTCGGCGCCTTTGCTCCCGGGATCGCCGACGATGAGAAGTTGACTCCGTACGGTTTGATGTACGGGGTCGAAATCCACGCAAACGCTCTCAACACGATCATCATGAGCAACTTCATCGAGTACGCACCGGCCTGGCTCAACTACGCGATCCTTTTCGCGTTGGTTATGCTCACCGCGTTCGGCGCATCGCGTGTCTCGACGATTTGGGCCGCCGTCTTCTCGCTCGTCGTCGTGATTGTGTTGTTCTTTACGGTCACGATCGTTTTCGACGCTCAGTCGTATCTGCTCGAGTTTTCGCCGGTAGCGGTTGCAGTACTCGCCACGTTCGTCTCGATCGTCGTATACCGCGTGATGACCGAAGAACGCGACAAGCGTCGTATCCGTGACATGTTCGGTAAGTACGTCAGTCCACGAGTCGTCGACGAGATCCTGGACAGTCCACCGGAACTCGGTGGTGTGGACAAGGAACTCTCGGTCTTTTTCTCGGACATCCGCGGATTCACGACCCTATCGGAGGCCATGACACCACAGGAACTCGTCAACCATCTGAACGTCTACTTGACCGCGATGACCGACATTATCCTCGAGTATCACGGAACTCTCGACAAATACGTCGGTGACGAAATCATGTGCTTCTGGGGTGCCCCGCTACCGCAAGAGGATCACGCGATTCTCGCGTGTAAATGCGCGATTCGCCAGATGCAGGTCCTCGATGAACTCAATGCCTCGTGGCCCGAGGAACGGAGAATCAACATCGGGATAGGAATCAATTCCGGAATCATGACGGTTGGAAACATGGGCTCACTCGGCCGCATGAACTACACGTTGATGGGGGATAACGTCAACCTCGGCGCGCGTCTTGAAGGCACCAACAAACAATACATGACGAATATCATCGTCAGCGAATACACGTACGGGCTCGTCCAGGACAGAATCCTGGCTCGCGAGATGGACAATATTCGCGTTAAAGGCAAAAACCGACCCGTCGGTATATACGAGTTAATCGACGTACCCGAAGGCCTTGAGCCGCCGCTGCCGCCTCATGAAAAGAAACGGAAGTAGGGCGGGTTTCAACTGTGCCGCCGGTCGCCATACGCCCGGCATCTCAGCAGTAGGACTGTTCCTACTCGTGATGTTTACCGGTTGTGGCATTGAGACGTTGCCGTACCTCGAGGCCCCGACAATCGCCGGATCCCAACCTTTTCCAAACCTCCAACACTCGACGCTCAACGCGATTGATGAGTTTGTGGGATACGATTTTTACTACCGGTTTTTTTCAGACTCTGAGGCATTTCAACCAAATGCGGTCAACACGAACCTCGCCGGGGAAAGCAGCCTTTTATCACGCGGTTATCGCCGTATGCTCACGCGGGTGAAAACCGACGATGGAACGCCCGGATCGGTCCTCCTGACTCCGCCGGCTCTCCGCATCCCCGATGCTCTGAGAAATACGCAGTTGAGTTTTGAGATCGAGCTCCCGGACGGTATACTACTGGCTGAACCACAGATTATACCGCCGTCGGAGCACGCGGCACAACTGGACGCGCTTTATTTGATGCGCAACGTCGGGACTCCGGCGTCCCCCGAGGCGCTGAGTTTCCTCGAACCTTTTTCCGCCGCCGACCAGAACGACCTGTCTGCGGCGGGCATTTCGAACGCCGCGTCGATCGATCAAATCACGATCGCCATCTACGCGATAGCCGTCGGATACGATTTGACGAGTTTTGCCCCGATTCGAAGCGTGCCTGTGTTCGGAGGATTAACGACCTTCATCCCCAACTAGGCGGACATCAATCGAGTCGACCTCGATCATAGAGACCAATGGAGTACATTAATGACCACCTATTTTCTGACCATCGGATTAAGCTACGCGATCATCGGTTTCGCCGTTTCTCTGTTTGCATGTTTTATTCTCAAGAAAGAGTTCATCGGACGATTCTGGGGTGCACTCATTGTTGCTCTCATCGGATCTTTCTTGGGAGGCGTCATAGATTACGTCTTTGCGGATTTGATTCAAGTACTGTCAAACATCAACAACACCGTCAACATCTTCCCACCCTTGATTGCCGCGTTCGTGATCGTCTGGCTTTTCGGAAAGGTCAGCGAACGCTAAACCAACGATCGTTGACCATCAACAACGCAAACGGAATCGCATAGAACAGAATCATGAACATCACATACAACCTCGCACCTCCAAGCAAACCTTATTACTTCTGATAATGTATATTCGGTCTACCATTATCTAATTTGTCCCATCCGGCCCGTCCAATACGCAAGGCGGACTCTTGCACCGCACGCCCGCACCGTGATACGGTCGGAGGCAATGGAAACACGACCTCCGTCAGAGACGGCTCCCGAAGACAATAACCATCACGATGCGGCCCCAACGCTACCAAACGGACAGTCCATCGAAGAAGCGATTCTTGAGTTTACACGAGTTCTCCGGATAATAGTCCGGCTACGCGCTCCCGACGGTTGTCCGTGGGACCGCGAGCAGACGGCGCACTCGATGAGAAAATTCCTGGTCGAGGAGGCATTTGAAGCGGTCGGCGCGATCGAGTCCGGCGAAGTCGCGCATACCCGAGAGGAGCTCGGGGACGTTTTCCTGATCGCGCTGATGGTTTCCTACATCGAAGAACAACAAAACTCTTTCACCGTCGCGTCGGTCTTCTCGGAACTCGCGGACAAACTGATTCGGCGGCATCCTCATATTTTCGGCGAAGAAAAAAGCGGAATAGACACCGCGGCCGAGGTTGTTTCACAATGGCACGCGATTAAATCCGAGGTCGAGGGCAAACGAAAGAATGATTCGGTCGTCGACTCGATCAAGGAGTCCTATCCGCCACTCGAACGCGCGTACCGGATTCAAAAAGCCGTTGCAAAAGTCGGTTTTGACTGGCCCTCGATCGATGGAACACTCGAAAAAATAGTTGAAGAAGCAAACGAGATCAAGCCGTTACTTGAATCGCGCTCAGGCGACAACGGGTCCAACCAAACCGAAACAGACCGCTTGGAACACGAGTTAGGCGATCTGCTATTCAGCGTTGTGAACTTTTGCCGCAAAGCAGGAATCGACCCCAGTATCGCTTTGCACCGGTCGAATTCCGAGTTCCTCGAGCGCTTCCGCGGGATGCAGTCGTCGTTTCGCGAAGAAGGCGTCGATATCACGGAAAATCGTGTATCGCTTGCCGAGCTCGACGCACGCTGGAACACGATAAAAAAATCGCGGCGCACCGCCGACGCGCACAAAGACTCAAAAATCTAAGAAACCGCTCCAGGGTGTTTAAGAGATTGTATAAAAATATAGACTACTTTTTCCTGCGCGGTGGGCAGGTTCGCAGCGCGCAGGGCTGCGAACTCCGTCACGTTCGTTCGGATAAGGCGGTCACAAATAGGTCCGCCGGGGATTGAGTGCTGGAATTCTCGATAGCCCGGCAAATACCGCCGGCGAGATCAGCGCCGTGTACCCTATCTCGATCGCATAGCGGACGGAAAAGACCGCTCCCGAAAGACTCTCGATCGAAAACACGGCGGTCAACGCGAGTAACATCAAGGCTTTCAGAACAGACGCGGCCGTACAGAGCAAAATCGGCATGAAAACTACGTCAAGAAAGACTTTGTTGCGTACGAACCCGAATGAAAAACCGGTCACAGTTCGTATCAACGCATGCATCCCTAACGGAGCGGTAGTCATCAAGTCCTCGAGAAGCCCCGCGCCGAACCCCGAGACCTGCGCCGGCATCGGGCCGGTTTTTATGCCCGTGAATACTATTATAATCAAGACTAGGTCAGGAGCTGAACCCCCGATCCGGATGAAATCTAACAGCGTGGACTGAAGCAGTGCGGCAACCGCCGCAACCAGAAAAGGGATCCCGATTCCCATCGTTTTACCCGTTCGTCCTTATCACAAACACGTACTCCAGTACCGCGAATTCGACCAAGGGACGAACAACGAGTTCGAGCGAGGTTTCGTACGGACGAGCCTGGATTCCTTCGACCGTCCCGATGTGAATTCCACGCGGATACAACGAACCCAATCCCGATGTTATGACCGATTCTCCGTACGCAATGTTATCGCGTGCATTCTTGTCCACATGGCGCATCGAGATCGTCTCCGTTCCGGCGCCGGTGCCGCTCACAAGTCCTTCGTACCGCGATCTCTGTAACCGTGAAGCGACGTAGAACGATCTATCGGTGAGCGGTACAACGGTGGATGCCGTCAGTCCCGCACGCTGCACGCGGCCTACAAGGCCTTGCCGGCCGCCCTGCACCGCGACAACCGGCATATCGGTACGGACTCCGTGCAGAGATCCGCGGTTGATCGTTATCGCACCGAAAAGATTGCCGGGATCCTTGCCGATAATCTGCGCGGGTATGTTATCGTACTGAAGTTCTTGCGAGAAACCGAGTAGTTCGCGCAGGCTCTCAACCTCGCTCCGTAACTCGAAAATGTCGTTTTCAAGTCCTTCGTACCGACGTACCTGCTCGACGAGCAGATCGTAGTCCGCCTGCAATTCCCGGAGCTCTGCAACGGAGTTAATCGTTGACGCGATAAACCTGCCGAAACCCGTGAATACATTCTGGAAGGCCGAAACAACGGTCAAACCGAACTCGCGCGGACGCACGACTACATTCGTACTCGAGAAAGTCATTGTGATAAGCGAGAACACAACACAAACAGCGAGGACGACCACCGCGCGGTGTTGGTCGAATGCAGTCCGGAACTTCATTTCACAAAAACCTCAGCTCGCCGTAGCCTTCACTGACGGTTGTAGTTATACCCATGATGGTGCGAGTTCTTTTCCCGCTCAAAATACATGCCGGCTCCGAGCGCGACACAGTTCAAAGGATTCTCGGCTTTGAATGCCGGAACTCCGGTTTCGTTCGCAATGAGAACGTCGAGACCTTTCAGCAACGATCCGCCGCCGGTCATCACGATACCACGTTCGACGATGTCCGCGGCAAGCTCAGGTGGGGTTTGTCCGAGCGTTCGTTTGATTTCCTCGATGATCGCGGTGATGGGTTCTTGCAGCGCCTCGCGGACTTCAACCGAATCGATCTCGAGTCGACGCGGCAATCCGGTTATCGCGTCGGTTCCTTTGATTTCCATTTTTTCTATTTTCTTGTCGGGCGACGCATTGCCGATCTTCTTCTTGAGGTCCTCCGCCGTACCTTCTCCGATTATGAGGTTGTGAACGGTGCGCACGTGTTTCATGATTGCCTCGTCGAATTCGTCTCCGCCGAGTCGGATCGCGTTGGTGACAACCATACCTCCCAATGAAATCACCGAAATCTCGCTGGTTCCTCCGCCGATATCGACGATCATGTGACCCGCGGGCTCATAAATCGGAATGTTTGCGCCTATCGCCGCTGCCAGAGACTCCTCGATGACTTTTACTTCGCGTGCGCCGGCCTTGTATGCGCTTTCTTCCACGGCGCGGCGCTCGACTTCGGTAATGCACGATGGTACACCAATGACCATCCGGGGCCGCACAAACAGACGGCGCTGCAAGACCTTCGAGATGAAATAGCGGATCATTTTCTCGGTCGTCTCGAGGTCGGCGATGACGCCGTCTCGGAGCGGTCTGATCGCAATGATGTCCCCGGGGGTCTTCCAGAGCATTTTTTTCGCGTCCTCACCGACCGCGACCACACGCTTCGTTCCTCGTTCGACCGCGACAACCGACGGCTCGCTGACGACGATTCCCTTACCGCGAATATAAATCAGCGTATTACACGTTCCGAGATCTACGCCGATATCAGTCGAAAACCCAGAAAATAGTTTGCCCATGCCCAATCCTCCCGGTTGCTGCGCACGTTAGTCTTGAAGGCGCCTGAGCGCCTCTCTATGCCCCGGATCGAGACGAACTGCCTCTCTCCATTCGAGTCGGGCTCGTTCCGGCGTATCGGTCTCGTGGTACAAGACACCCAGCCAGTAATGAGCATCGGCAGATTCCGGTCTCTGCTCCATAACGCCAAACAAGAGATCCGCGGCCTCATCGAAGCGTCTAGTCGATATCAGGATTTCCGCGATCCGGATGGTCGAACGATCGGCGAGATGCGTGTCGTCGGTCGTCGCAATTGCCAAAGTGAAGTAGCGTTCGGCGTTTTCGGAATCTCCGGAGTCGCGAAGCACCTCCGCAAGCGTGAAGTATAGTTTGTCTGAGGGGTTCCTGTCGATCGCCGCGCGAAGGTACCGCGCCGTATCTTCGGGCCGGTTAAGGTGCGACGAGGCCAGCGCGAGGTACTCGTACGTATCGGAAGCAACGTATCCATGATCTACCGCCTGTCTCATATGCTCGACGACAAGGTCGCTATACACCGGCCCTAAATCGAAATACGCCTTGGCGAGAACGTAGTGCACCGGTCCGGGCAATGGGGTTTCGTCAAGTAACAGTGCCTTTCTCAGGTAAGCGACGCTGCGAGACACATAAGCCCTTCTCTCGTCTTGATCTACCCGATTGTTCCCCTCGTAAAAGTATGCGAACCCACCGAGAACCAGCGCAGTCGGTTCCATTGCTTCACGATCGATGATCGAGGAAGTGATGTCGATAACCTCATTGTACCGTTTATCTTCCCAAAGCTGGTACACTTCGGTTCTGTCCCGGGTCAGCCGGAAATCAAGGAAGGTATATCGTCGCGATAGTCCGAAATACGTAGCCGCGAAGACAACCACGCCGAACAGACCGACGCCCGCGATAATGAAAAACGTGGATTTGTTCTTATCTTTTCGCCTCTTAGGCGTTTTAAAGCGGTCACGCGGATATACCATTGCCTGTCTTTCGTCTGTACGTCATTAAAATATAGTCGTCACAAAAAGTCAATGTGTGCAGCGGTTCCCGCGTTCAAGCGACATGGGAACCGCTGCAATGTACGGGCACGATTCGTCGAACCGATATCGAGCAGAAACGACAGGCCTGTAAGCCGGGTTCTGTCCCGACCACCCGATTGAGCGGTCGGGCGCCACCATCTATCTCGCCCCGCCGTTTCCGGACGGGGTCTCGCGCGATCTACCCGCGAACTGTGAGCGAGCAGCCCATTCGCTTCTTGATCTTGCTCCCGGCAAGGTTTACCATGCGCCCGGTGTTACCACCGAACCGGTGAGCTCTTACCCCACCTTTTCACCCTTACCCACCGAGTGCCTTGGCGACTCGGCCGGCGGTATATTTTCTGTGGCACTATCTGTCACGACCCTTTTCAGGATCGCGCCCGGGGATTACCCGGTGCCGTGCCCTACGGAGCCCGGACTTTCCTCCGATCGAAGTCGGCGGTGGCGCGGCCTGTCGTCACTGTTCGATAACGGCCCGAATCGACTCGAAAGAATCAGCCGTCGCTGTTCTCTTCGGGCTCGTCTTCCTCTTCTTCGTCCTCTTCAAAGTCATCATCCTCATCGTCATCGAAACCGGCGTCGCTGTCTTCTTCGACATCGTCTTCATCCTCGTCGATGTCTTCGTCTTCATCCTCTTCGACATCGTCGGGTTCCAACTCTTCCTCTTCGTCTTCCTCGTCCTCATCACCGCCGATTCCTAGCGGTTCCTCGTCAATCTCCACCGTCGGATCGTCATCATCGTGGATGAATTCGTCGAGATCTCCGTCCTCGTCGCCGGCGTATTCCTCGATCAAGTCCACGAGACCTTCTGCCTCGTCCTCGGGCATGAGCGAGTCTTCATCGCCGACAAAAAACACGATCTTGCTGCAATACGGACAGAACAGAATCTTCTCACCAATACGTACGTCGTTGACAAACTGGAGCGGCAAAATCATCTGACAGCCGGTGCACACACCTTTGCGCAGCGGAACAATTCCCTGCCCTTCCTTACTACGAATAATTCGCTCGAACTTAAAGATCAATTCCTCATCCATTCCCGGGACGATCTGCAGCTCTTCATCCTCGAGTTCCTTTAAGAGTTGTTTTCGTTTTTCGGTCTCGCTCTTGATTTTTTGCTGTTCCATTTCGAGTTCGCTTTCTTGCTCTTTGATCAGGCCTTCTTCGCGCTCGAGACTGACCGAAAGCTCCTCGAGCGCACGCTCCTCGCGTTGCAGGTCTTTGCGAAGCACCTGTTCCTTTTCGGACGCGTCACGAATTTCCTTGTCGAGAGCTTCGTACTCCCGCTGCGTTTTGATCACATCCATGCGTTGTTCACTCTTTTCTCGTTCGGACTCCGCGTCTTGAAGGCGCAAACGAAGATCGGTGATGCGGGCTTTTACCTCTTCATACTGCTCGTTTTTCTCGATATACGTCTTTTTCAAACGGCTCACGAGTTCCGACTTGGTCGAAAGCGATTTCGGTAGGTCTTTGATCTCGGCTTGGATCTGGAACTTCCGTGCAAGAACCTCCTGTAGCGCCTTCAATTTTTCGATAACGTCTTGAATCATACTCACTCCTTGTGCGACCCCCAGGCCGTGCGTCACTTATGTCATCGGCATCGCCGGAAACCGGATAGATTCGCTATTAATCACATCAATCGAATCGCGTCAATCAATTATCGAGATAATCCTTCAGGCGCCGACTCCTCTTGGGATGTCGAAGTCTTCTCAAAGCCTTGGCTTCGATCTGCCGGATCCGCTCGCGCGTGACGTTGAAGTACAAGCCGACCTCTTCGAGCGTGAGCGAGTATCCGTCCTCAAGACCGAATCGCATCTTCAGAACCTCCTGTTCACGCGCGGGTAACGTCGATAGAACACCACGCAACTGCTCCTGGAGAATCGTGAACGCGGTCTGGTGCGCCGGATTCTCGACGTCTTTATCCTCGATGAAATCGCCGAGCAGCGAGTCTTCTTCTTCACCGATCGGCGTTTCGAGCGATATCGGCTCGCGCGCTACATTCTTCACCGATTTCACGCGAGCGACCGACCACCCAAGTCTCGATGCGATCTCCTCGTCGTTCGGCTCACGACCAAGAACCTGCATCAACTGCCGCGATTCCCGAACCACCTTGTTGATCTGTTCGATCATGTGAACCGGAACGCGAATTGTCCGCGCTTGGTCGGATATCGACCGAGTAATCGCTTGACGAATCCACCACGTCGCATACGTTGAGAACTTGTATCCTTTTCTGTACTCGAATTTCTCGACGGCCTTGATCAGGCCGATATTCCCCTCTTGTACGAGATCAAAGAAGTGCAACCCACGGTTGGTGTATTTTTTGGCAATGCTGACAACGAGCCGAAGGTTGGCCTTGATTAGCCGATCCTTGGCGTTCTGCATCATGATCTTGCCGCGCGTGATCTCTTCGGACATCTCGAGTATTTCGTCGATTGCGTTCTCGAACTCGACCTCGAAGCCTTTTAGCTTCTTCTCGGTGACCTGAATCTGCCGTATTTTTTCCTTAATCTGATCAGCGGATAGCCCCAGCGAGCTCTCAATCTTGTGACGATCGGCGGTAATCGCAAGTCCGCGGCCAAGACTCCGCAGCTCCCGCATATTCGATACTTTGAGACGCTTCTCGATTCTTTCCTGCTCTTTCCGGTACTTGATAATCTTTTTGGCCGATCCCATGAACTTCTCAGAAAGAAGAAGGATCTCCTCCTGAAGAATATTGATCTGGCCCAAACCCTTCACCAACTCCTGCCGGCGCCGCGCCAAGGTCGAATCGGTCAGGATGTCGCCACCGCGCGTAATCACCTTTTTTTTGAGTTCCATGTACATCTTGAGATCCGGGATATGCTCCCGTAACGGATCTCGATAATACCCGGCGAGTCTTCTTCGTTCAGCGAGGTACTCGGAAATTTCCTTTTTCGATAGATTCAGCTCCTTCGGATCCTTGCGCGAAAAGGCCCGTTGGGCGAGCAGGTAGAATTCCGGTATCAAAACCCCGGAGTGTTTTATCACCTGCTTAATAATATTCTCACCTTCCTCCATCTTCTTTGACAGTTCTACCTCTTGTTCGGCGGTTAGCAGGTTTTCTTTGCCGATCTCGCGAAGATAGAGGCGGATGGGATCGTCGATCGCGGACTCTTTTCCGTCACCGAGCACAACTTTCTTTTTTCGTTCGGGTGCTTTGACCGGTTCCACAACGGTATCGGCGGATACATCCTCATCTTCGAGCGTTACGTTGTACGTTGAAAGAATGGTGATCACCTCCTCGATCTTCTCGGTATTTACAACATGGTCGGGAAGAAAGTCATTGACTTCGTCAAAGCTGATCGTTCGTTTTTTCTTCGCGTAATCGATCAGACGCAACATAGCCGGGTCGTTTTTCAGTTCAATCATGCGCGATCACCTTCAATCTCTTGAGTTCCATATCGATATCAATTTTGTCCTGAAGCAGTTTTTCGATTTCAATTCTCCCGTCGCTATCGGATCGTGCTCTGCGCAGTTGAGCGTCTAGCTTTTTTTGCTTGCGTTCGAGGCTTTCGCGACGGACCCACTTGACCGCATCCTCGATCAACTGTTTCGCATTCACTGAATACTCGTCAGACGACGACTTCCGAAGTACGAGTTCACGCGTCTCCGGTTCGTCGATCCTCTCGAGCAAGCGGTCGAGCGAGTCGTCGTGCCGCCGGAAACACTCCTCAAGCGCGATGAAAACATCACGGGAACGTCGATCTTCGAGATCGGCGCATTCGATCCGGCTCCGCACGTACGGGAAAAACTCTCGGTTCACCGCGGTCGCGAGCATGAGAAAAAGGTCATGGTTTATGTTCGATTCGTCTGCCTTTGTGTTTACCTTCGCCTGACTTTCCCTTGCGTTTTCTGAAGTTCCGCGCCTCCTCTTCCGGAAGTCGTGCATCACCGCGTCCGGATTCACACCCAGGAGATCGGAAACCACAGCCAAACTTCCTTCCCGTTTGACTTCAGAATCCATTACATTAATATAAGGGAAAACGGCATCAAATACAAACGCCTTCCCGTCGGGTGACGCGATGTCGGTACGAGACGCGGCGTCGTTTACGAGAAATTCCAGCGTATTTATAGTATATGTGCAGTGTTTCTTCAACTCATCCGGCCCGCTTTTTTTCATTATGTCAGCCGGGTCATCACCACGAGGGAGCAGACAGACGCGCGTCTCTATTCCGACCTTTTCGAGAAGCACGGCCGCGCGCGAAGTCGCTCTCGCGCCGGCCGAATCGGAGTCGAAAACGAGCACCACGGTCCCTGCAAAGCGGCGAAGGAGCTGCACCTGCGATTCCGTGAGCGCGGTACCGAGCGGCGCTACCGCGTTCGGTAGCCCTGATTGCCACATCGCGAGGACGTCGAGGTATCCCTCGACGACAAAGACCGAATCACTCTTCCGAATCTCGTGGCGTGCTTGAAATAGTCCGAACATCTGCCGGCTCTTCGAGTAAAGTTCCGTCTCCGGCGAGTTGATGTACTTGGGCGCCTCGGGGTTCATCGCACGCCCCCCAAACGCTATGCATTCGCCGCGCGACGAGTAGATCGGAAACATGATTCGGTCGTAGAATAGAGCTCGCCCTGGGTAGTTGCGCGAAAATAGGCCCGATGTCGCGAGAAACTCGCGCGTGTAACCTTTTTTGCCCAGAAACGACGCGAGCCACCCCGGATTTCTCGGCGCATATCCGACCTGAAACTCGGAAAGCGTTGTGTCGGTGAAGCCGCGATCCTCGAGATACTGCCGCGCCGACGCGGCACTCGCGGAGTTGTGCAGTATATGCGAGAAACTTCCGGTCACCCGCGCAAACAACTCGATCAAAGCTTTCCGGTGCGCCGCCTTTCCGTCGTCGGGTTCCGCCTCGACCGCAACACCATACTTTTCACCGAGATGCGCAGCCGCTTCGGGGAACGTCATTTTCTCAATTTCCATCACGAAAGTGAAGACGCTACCACCCTTGCCGCATCCAAAACAGTAAAACGTCCCGTTGGCGGGGTTAACCTTGAACGAAGGGGTTTTTTCGGTGTGAAACGGGCATAGCCCTTTGAGCCGTGCCCCGTCTTTGCGAAGAGTGACATACGAGCCGACGACGTCGGCTATGTCGGCTCGCCGGGAAATTTCGTCAATGACGCTGTCGGGGATCCTCATCTTATCAAGATGAACTCCACTCGCCTGTTTTGCCAACGATTCTCGATGTCCGTGTGTGGTACGATCGGCACCGATCCGCCTTTTCCGTCGGTCGAGATCCGCGCCGCCGAAATCCCACGCTCAACCAATGCGTCCTTCACACTCTGCGCGCGATTTTGCGACAACGGTACTCGAACGTCGCGATCCTCCTGTTCGGTACCCGAGACGTTGACGGCGTGTCCCTCGACGAGAATACGGTACTGATCGTACCGAGTGAAGATCTCGGCGAGTCTGTTCAAAACCTCGAGGTTCTTCGCACCGGTCGGCGTCGCCGGGTCCAACACCAGGGCGGCGCTTTCCGGAAGGAAGTTGATGTTCGATATCTGTACTTTGAGCCGATCACCATCGCGCACGACGAGAATATCAACGGGGATGATCCCGGTAACACTTCTCCGGTTTCCGAGTACGTCGACAACTTCAAGGGTGTATGGGTAATCCTCGGCCGAACGGACGAGTTCACCGTCAATCGCACGACCGTCCCAGGTGATCACCGATGCGGGTCGGCCGCGCCCCGAGAACTCGGTGAAGTACCCGCCACGCTGGTCGCGAATCTCCATCCGCCACGCCTGAATCTCACTTCTGTTGTCAATCGCGATCGAGATCGCCAACTCGTCGTCGACGCCGTCGTCATCGGGTGAAAACGGAACCGGGTCTAAAGAAACCCGTACATCGGGGGGAGATGCGTCGAGCAGAAATCTCGACGTTGTCGCAACGGACCTGTTCCCTTTCTCGTAATTTGCCTCAAATTCCGCGGTGTAGTACCCTTCGCGGACTCTGCCCGTCGTACCGCGTCCATCCCAGGTGATCTGTGACCGCGGCTGCAATGACTCGCCCGTGAACTCTCGTTCGACCGTGCCCGATTCATGCCTGATTCGTAACACCCACCGATCGACACCGTCGACAACATTCGCAAAAGTCGTGATTCCGATCGTATCGAACAACCCGTTTCCGTTCGGTGCGAACCCCGTTGCGTCGACCGTCACGAAGACCGGGGTCGGCCGCGTATCGACGCGAATACCGTCGATGGTTTCGATGGTCCGGTTTCCTGCACGGTCGGTTGCGAACACATCGTACCGGTACTCGCCGTCGGGTACGAGATTCCCCGCGTCGTCGGTTCCGTTCCACGTGAAGTCGTCCACCTCGCCCGGCCATACGAAACGCCTCACGACAGTGCCGCTATCGACCCTCGTGATCGTTCCTTCCCAGGCGCTCTCCGAGCTCGACTGCTGCGAAACGCGAATCGTGTCGCGTCGTCCGTCACCGTCGGGTGAGAACAACGTGTACGGTGTCGAGACTCGGATACTCGGGAACTCGGTATCGAGACTGAAGGTCGCGGTTCTCGCGGACGACTCGCTTGCGTTGCGGTACGTGACGGCAATTCGCGCACGATAAAAACCGTCAGGAAGACGACGTCCGAGTCCGTCGAGTCCGTCCCATGTAAGGGTCGCGGGCACCGGGCCGCTGCCCCGGACGGTACGAGCGACCTCGTCGCTCTCGTCGATCACCTCAAAGCTATACGACACGACGTCCGAATTCCTTTGAATTTGTGGGAAAAACCGGATCCGATCGCGAACACCCGAGGCGTTCGGTGAAAAAGCATCAAATTCGGCGGTTATCAACGCCTCGGCGGCCTCGGTGTCGAGCACAAACGCGATCGGTCGCGACCGTCCTGTGTTCCCCGCGCGGTCGGTCGACTCCAGAATGTACACGTAAGACCCGTCGGCGGCCAACCGACCGTCGTCGCGTTGTCCGTTCCATCGATGCGCGACATCGGCCGTCCCGGGCCACCGAAACTCACGTATCGTCTCACCGGCGGTCGTCTCGACTCGTCCGACCCATTCATCCTGCAAACTCGTTTCCTGGAAGAAGGTTATGAAATCCCGTACACCGTCGCCGTTAGGAGAAAAAATCGTGTGATCGACGCGAACCTCCGCGCCAGGTGGTGTCAGGTCAAGGATCACGTCCGGAGATACCACACGCGGAGAGGTGCCGTTCCGGTACAAGACGTTCAGGGCGGCATTGTACCGGCCCTCGGGCAGAACCCGCCCGTCGTCACCGCGGCCGTTAAAAACGACCTCGGACGGCGGATGGTCGCGGCCGGAGATTGTCCGGACGGCGACACCGGAAGGAGATTGAAACACCAACTGCCAGTTCACGACGCCCGACGCTGTCGGAACATCGAGGTAGAACGAGACACTGTCACGGACACCGTTGCCGTTCGGTGAAAAAAAGGAAATATCGGTGGTCACCGAGATCGGGGTCGGCTCGGTGTTCACGATCAGATTAGGAACTCCGGTCTCAAAAGAGTTGCCGGCACGGTCCGTCGCGGAAACCCGATACGAGTACACGCCGTCGGGCACGACCTGCCCCTCGGCGTCGATCCCGTCCCACGTAAAGCTTTCCGGCGGGGAATCTTCCCATTCACGCGAGTACACGACATCGCCGTCGGTGTTGAGAATCTCTCCGCGCCATAACCGTTCGACCGAGCCCACCTGTTTGAACGTAATCGAGTCGCGACTCCCGTCGGAGTTCGGCGAGAATACCCGCTCATCCGGCGGAATCGGATCGATGGTGACGTGTGGTGGGGTCGTGTCGACGATGACCGGAAACGGTCCTTCCATCGCCACGTTGCCCGCGCGGTCTTCCGCGATAACCACAACGCCGTACCGTCCGTCCGGAACCACACGTCCTGCATCGGATCGGCCGTCCCACCGAATACTACGAGGCACCGCGACGTCTTGCGGTTCGTAGACAAGTCGGTCGATGACGAACTGTACCCCTGACGACTCGACTTCGCGCGCTCGGCCGGAAAAACGGCGCACTACCGTCCCGTCTTCTGCTTCTATTCTGATCTCGTACGACGACACGATCCCGTCGTCGACGATCGTAAGCGGGACCTCGAGACTGTCTTGTATCCCGGTATTGTTCGGCGAGATATACAGCGGCTCGTCGAAACCCGTGACGATCGTCGGTGGATCGACGTCCGGCCGTCCGGTTACGACGTGTACGCCGGCGCCGAATCCCCATACGCCGCTGTACAACGGAGCCGCCGCGACACGAGCGCCGATCGGGCCAAAATCACGCGGATCTCGCCTCGCATCGTCACTTCGGCGCGATAAGTCGGTCTGCGTCGAGAACCCGACAGAAAACGACGGTATGAGACCCCGCCGTTCGACGTTCTGATTCAGTATCTGCTGCGCGTCGAGCTGTAATCCCGTTGACACATCAAAAATATCCCGTATCGTCAAACGCGCGCCGAGATTTAGCCGAACGTTTTGAAATGCGGGAAACGACACGTCCGAGCCGATGCGAATTCGCGCGTCTTCACCGTCGACGAGGTCAAAGGCCGCTCCAACGACAGGCGTGAAAGGCGACGGTGTCGCGGTTCTGTCCGATGTCGGCGTGAACCACTTCCCGATGTTGAGAAACCCGATACCGAGTTCGACGTTCTTGAGCCCTGCAAAGTCACCCGGCCGGCCGTACGCGCCCAGGTCGAGTGCGACCCCGACGTCGAATTGGTCGTCCGCGCCTATCGTTGCGCGCGCGCCGGCCCCCAACGCAAGATCGGGCCAAATATCCTTCGCAAACGAGAAATGCCCATCGACGCGGGTTCCCGGCACGACGGCGTCAAACCCCGAGTGCAAAAAACTAGCGGAGCCCGAAAATACGCCGATCGGACGCACGACGCGTGCACCGGCGTTGATGATCTGACCGCTCCATCCCGGTTCGATGTTGGAGAGTCCGATCAGAGTCAAGTAACTGAGCTCAAACGCACCGAGATCGGCGAACCCGGCTACCGCGGGATTCACTCTCGACGCGCTCGGTCCGGAATTGTCGGTAAGTCGGAAACCCGTGCCCAGAGCCGCCGGCGACGAGAACTGGTAGTAATCGTCCCCCCCTGGTGGGGGCCGATAACTTTGTCCAATTACCGTCGGTGCCGCGTACGCGGCAAGAACCGCAAAAGCGATCAGGAATCGTCGTAAAGTCAGGTTTTTCATCGTCGTTTTTCTTTTCCCACGGCCCCGGTTTCCCGAGGTCGGTCTGTGTCGCTATACAGCGACTCGATTTGTTCGATTTGCTCGATGGTAAGACATCGAAACAACTCTTTTTCGATCCGGTCGAGTATCCCGACCATGTCGGGAGCAAGGCCCGATTCTTGCGACGACAGGTGAACGTATAACCTTATCACATCCCTCCCCGACAACACCACTTCCGGTTCGTCCGCTTTCGGTTCGGGTTCCGCTCCGCTCCGGTCATCGATCACAACTGAACTTCGGCCCCTTCCTCGGCCAAGTACACCGCCAGCTCGGTGTTGCCCAGACGGCGAGCATACCAGCGCGCGGAACGTAAGTTCCTGAACAATCGCTGGTCATCGTACAGAGGTTCGTGATGATAGAGATACAACTCTTTCGTGTTCCACGTTGTCGCGAAGTCGACGCCGAGACTGAACGACGAGTGCCCCCAGTTGAACTTCTCGATCGCCTCCCCGAGCGTGTATTGCGTGTCGAGCACCATCACATCCGCGTTCCCGTAGAACGATGCGTTTTCTTCGGTTTTGTCGAAATCATGATCCCGAAGTTCGGTGTCGCTCGCGTACACGAAAACCTTGCCGTTCTCTTCGAAACGATATCCGAATGCACGCCCCGGATGGTTCAATTCAAACCACGAAACACGAGCCGAACCGATCGTAAATACCCGCTCTGTGACGGTTTGATAAACCAGCGACTTGCTCATCTTTTCGTCCATCGTAATCGGGAAGTACGGGTGAACCATGTGACTTTTCAGGATCTTTTCAAGATCTCCGAGCGGACTATAAAACGTAACGGAATACCGAGGATCGTACGCGGGAGCGAAAAACGGGAGGCCCTGGACGTGATCGTAGTGAAAATGTGAAAAAAGTACGTGGAACGTCCTCGGCGCCTCGACGCGACGTTTCAAGTCGGCGGACAACGCTCCGATACCGCTACCGGCGTCGATTATGACCGTCGTTCCGTCGGCCAGCGTAATCTCGATGCACGACGTATTCCCTCCGACAGTTCCGAAAAGCCACGGTGGCAGTCGATCAAGAAACGCCTCGCGCGAGTCCGGTGACGCCAGATCCGCGGGTTTAGCGCGCATAAGCACGCTCGAGATCTTTTTCCGGACGACTTCAGGCCGAGTCGGCGTCGGGATCGATCCACGCGCACCCCAAAATTTCACGATCATACCCGCAGCCCGTACCTTTCATGCACTAGCGCCCCCTACTCCGGTGAAGCGAATTTCTCGGTTGCGCGGAGTTCCAGCCGGCGTTCGATCTCGTCAGCCGAATGCGTTCGACCTATGTTGATGCCAGGACACTCCTTGGCAACATCGTCCCACGAATCACGGTTTTCGAGATTATGTCGCCAGAACGGGTACGCTCGGCACTGGAGCGGCCGAAACTCGTAAACCGAACAGCCGCCGTTCTGCCAGAACACACAGTCAAAATTCTGCTTCTCTTTTAACGACACGCGGGTGAACCCACCGATATGCACGACGGTGCAGTACGTGTCGATCAACTCTTTTCTGCCCATTGGAAGACCGTCGCACAGTTTTATTATGTCGGACTCGGTCAGAAAAACGTACCCCGAATCGAAACGACAACACAGAGAACACCGCGTACAGGCGAAACGCAATCCATCTTTGTACACCGTATCGTGTTCCATCACGCGGTCTCCGCCAAAATCTCTCCTTGCTCTCCGAAGTCGGAGCGTTTAACGAGGCCTTAAACAATATAACACATTATAACGGATTTCATTACACGAGGAAAACCAACGAGAGGATAGTGACGCCGGTTGCCGGCTTTGATCCGTCGACGACCGCCGATTACGCGCCTTGAGTCGGTTCCCGCCAAGGTCGCGCAGGCCGTTTCTCGGCCTCTGTCCCGAAAATGGGGAGTGAAGGATTCGAACCTTCGAAGGCGTTGCCAACAGATTTACAGTCTGCCCCCTTTGGCCACTCGGGAAACTCCCCCTGCCGTCCATATCGTTTTCCGAGCCATCTGCCGGATTCGAACCGGCGACCCCGAGATTACAAATCACGTGCTCTGACCAGCTGAGCTAAGATGGCGCGTACCGATACGTTCGGTTTGCAGGTTGATAATCTATAAGGTTCGGCTACCGGGTGTCAAGACCACGAACGCAGGTTTTTGCCGGCCGATTCAACGCCGTAACGCAATGAGTACGCGGCTGCGATCACCACGGGGGAAGATCAGGCAAGGCACCGTCGGGGAAAGTGAGGACATCGATCCCGTCCGAGAGCACAGCAACGGTGTGTTCGAACTGCGCGGTCGCCGTACCGTCGAGACACGCATAAGACCATCCATCGTCCATCAGAGTCGCCTCGGTCTTTTCGAGTGCAAGAATCGGCTCGATAGTGAAGACCATACCGCTCTCGATAGCAACCCCGCCCGTCACACGACGAACGTGCGGAACCGAAGGGGGTTCGTGCAGCCGCGAACCGATCCCGTGGCCGACAAATCCCGGAAGCACGACGCAGCCGAACCGCTTCGCTTCGGCCTCGACCGCGCGCCCGATGTCTCCGGTACTACCGCCGACACAGACCGCACGTATTCCGGCGCACGTGGCCTTCCATGCCGCAGAGACTAACCGCCGACGATCGGGGCTCACGTTACCGACGAAATACGTCCACGCCCCATCGCCCATCCATCCATCGAGTTCACACGCGACATCCAACGTGAACACGTCGCCATCCATTAGCGGCTGGGAGTTCGGAATTCCGTGGACCGCGACGTTGTTCACCGATATACTCGTTGCGCACGGATAGAGGTTCAGGTCAAGAGCGGTGCGAGCCGAAACGCGTCGCAACTCGTCATGACAGAAACGGTCGATCGTGATGGGAGTTTCACCGGAACGCGCGAACGATGAAACCGAACGAAGAATCGAAGCTACGACTTCAGCCGCGCGGCGCAGTCGTAGGATCTCTACCGCGGTTCGTCTGATGGCTTTCACGAACTGATATCGGGCCTGAGTTGATCGGCCCCGTCGAGGTACACGGGCGTCGGTCTTTCTCCTTCCGGCGCGCGGTACGTTACGAGAACTCGTATCACGCGCGGCAGATCACCCTCATACGCTGGTTCTTGCGTACAGAACAACGGTACCGCCGCGAATCCGATGCCTCGCAACGCACGTGCGGGATTCTCCGCGGTCAAGTCTCGTGTCACAGAAAAAACGACGCTCACACAACTGTGCTGCTCGACTCCATTCTTGCCGAGTAACGCTGGAACGAGTTTTCGTACCGCTGCAGAGATCGATTCACGCGAGTTTTCAGAAACCTGGATAGCACCACGAACCGCAAACACTGTTTCCATGGGCAGTACAGTACCACGAATACATAAAACCTCGGAAGTCATCAATCGAAAAGAAACGGCCGTGTTCGACTCAAAAAAGCGGGTGCGAGAGAACGTCGATCAAGTTCACCGCAATCGCGACGGCAACACCGAACGCCGTCGCGACGATCCTAACGAGAAACCGGAAAAAATAAACCCGGCGACGAAAAAACATCCAGATAATCAGAAGAATAACCATGTACGCGTTGAACACCGCGCAGAGAACAGCGATCGGCTGCAGGACCCCAATTATGAGAATGAGCGTCGTTTCGAGAAATCCCTGCAGACTTCCTACGACCAATACGGCCGTCGTGACCACGGTAGAAAGGAAAAAGAAAGTCGCGGTACTCCCGAAAAAACGAACCGTCCGGATTATTCGATGCCCTCTCGCGCGTTTCACGTCGTTATTCTATCCGACGCGCTGCATCCGTGCATAGCTCCCGTCCGAGCTCCCATCCAAACGCGGCTTGCATCGACGCGCAGGAATTACTACTATGGGTCGTATCCAGGGGGCACAATGAAGAAATTCGTGTTCGCAATCATCATTCTCGCCCTTGCGGCCGGCGCGGTTTTCGTCGTGGGATCGATCCATCTCTTTCTGCCCCCAAACTCTTACGCGGTCGTGTTTTCAAAGACCGACGGCTGGGAACCCGAGCCGTTCGCCGCTGGAAACTTCGCCTGGCTTTGGCAACGCTTGCTCCCGACGAACACCACGGTTTTCGTCTACACGATCGAACCGGACCGGGTTTCGATCTCGGAAAGCGGATCGTTACCCTCTGCCGCGGTCTACGCGGAGCACATCGGCGCAGGAAATGCCTTTGATTACGCGGTGGATCTCGACGTCACGTATAAGGTCCGGCCTAGTTTGTTACCGATCCTTGCTCAAGACGATGTGCTCCCGGACGATCTTCCGGAGTGGCGTAAGGTATTTGCCGATTCCATCCGAGCGGCCGTTCACGCTGAGGTCTCAAACGTAATTCGCGGCGACACGACGTTCCCGACGGCCGACGCTCTGAGCGATCTCATTTCCACGAGAATCAGCACCACGTTTCCGGACGTTGAAGTACGCACCACCGTCGTGTCGCGCATGAACCTCCCCGACCGCGAACTGTTCGAGCAGGCGCGGACGAGCTACTCACGTGAGTTAGAGGCGCGTACGAACGCTGCGATCGACGCCGCAGCCGCCGCGGCCGTCCGGGACGTCACCGAGGCGAAGCAGATCGAAACGCTCGAGCGGTACGGTGAGGTTCTCTCGCGATACCCCGTACTCCTCGAATACTTCGTGATGGCCGCCGAAAAAGGTGTCGACCCGTTGCAGCTTAACGCCATTCCGATAGGACCGCAGTGAAGTACTTCTTCAACTTCTCTAAACTCGCGTACGTGAAAGGCAAGAAACCTCGCGGATGCATACTCTGCCTGATCGCCGCGGGATCGTCGTCGGTGGAAGATTTGACCGTCTTCGAGGATGAATTGTTCATCGTGTGCGTCAACTTGTACCCGTACAACCCAGGACATCTCATGGTGTTTCCGCGTCGGCACATCCTCGATATTCGACAGTACACCGACGCGGAACAGACACGCCTTGCGCTTCTCACACGTCATACGCTCGACGTACTTGATCGCACTCACTCGCCGGCGGGATACAACGTAGGCTACAACATGGGTCCCGTCGCGGGCGCCTCGATCCGCCACGTACACTGTCACGTGATTCCACGCTACAGAAATGAAACCGGGATTTCCGACGTGATCGCGGGCCGTCGCGTACTGGTCGAGAATCCGCTCGAAACACGAGACCACATTCGCACTGCGTTCGCGGCTATCACGCCCAGTCTGTGAAGCTCGGTCAGTGACCTTCTTCGATCGAAACTAGTTGGACAATTAGTTTCTTGACGGTCTCAATGAGTCCGATTTGCTCCTTCAACGATTCATTAAAAAGGTTACCTGTCGTTTCGCGGCCGTGCATTTGGGCGGAGGCAAGCGTGTCGCGATTCGCCCGCTCATGTCGTTTGATTGCATCGCGAAAGATCGATTCAACTCCGTTCAGATGCTCGAGTCCTTTCTCGACCAGGGCTTTTGCTTCTCGGTCCTTCTGAGCGACGATGTTTCGGTAACTCCTTTGTTGAGAGATATCTTTCTCAACCGAGTATCGGACCCGAAAAAAGGCCTTGCCTTCTTCGGACTCCGGCGAAAACGAATAGTCGAACTCACGAATAGTATCGAGAACGTCCTCCAACCCCGCTGCATGCAACACCAAATCGTTTCCGACCTCCCGTCGACGAAACGGCATGTTTCGTTGAAGGATTCTCACGAGATCATGAACCGTACCGCGATAATGCTGAAGCAAAAACGCGTACAACACATTCAACGACTTCACATACCGAAACGTCGGTAATCCGAGACTGAGTATCGTCGATTGTGCCGAACTCCGGTAGAACTCGAAGTCAGGCAAAACTTCACTGCCGAAAACATCCTTTTTCATCCTGTCGACAATACCCATTCGGAGTTCGGGAAAACGTTTATCGAGCTCCGTTGCGACCTTTTCTTGAAGCGCGGAAACGTAGAACTCCTTGAGTCGTATTCTCGGAACGTAAACCTGGAATCGGTAATACGGATCACCCGACTCGACTCGGATTATGTCGCCGATCGGGAAACTCCGGAAAAAGGACCGAACACCGACCGTGAGCTTCGTTACGTGGCGCCCGAGCCGTTTCGCCTTTTCCTCGATAACCGTACGCGCGTCCGCGGACAGGCGCCCAAACGCGACGCCCGTCTTGTCGGCGTAGTAGAACTCCAGGATCTCGGGGTGGATAACGACCGAACTCTTCACCCGCGAGGCGCTATACGCGGCGTAGTATAGGCGGTCGAGATACTCGATCACGTCGCGGGCCGCCGCCGGACGAAACGTCGGATTCTCGTCAGGTTCCATTCCCTTCGAATCCCATCCGAAATGCGCGAAAAACCTCTCGAACGGAAACAGGCACACGTTCTTGAGATCGTACAACGGCTGAACTCCGTTTTGAATCTCGTCGAAAACCGATTCCGGAATGCCGCTGAAATACTCCGCCATCCTCTTCCCTAGCTCCGCCGAAACGGCCTTTTTATTCTCCGTCGTCACGAACGCGTCTTGCAGTTGCGCCGCGGACATGAACTGTTCGAGCTCGTGTTTTGCGTTCGGGATTTTTGTCGCCATGACGTGAAGAATCGAGGCGGCCAAGACGCGCGAGTCCGCCCACAAGTCTTGGAAAAACGAGATCAACGGATAGGCGAGTCGGTAAACCTCCCAAACCTGCTGCACGGCCTCGGCGGTCAAAATGCCACCGTCGGGATCGACGCTCCCGCCCGTTTTCTCGCGAATCGATTCGCGCATCATCTCGAGTTTGTACTCCGCGAAAACCTCACTCACGGGGCGCGACGACATCAGTCGGCGCATCGCGAAGCCGATCCGTTCCCGAAGGGTCAAGCGGGCGATTTCGGTCGCGATGAGTCGTTGCTTTTCCTCTTCCCGCATCTGTGCCGGGTAAATCCTCACCTCCGTCGGCGACTCCACGCTCAGAGCGCGTTTGATACGTTGTCGGAGCACCCGCCGTTCCTCTTCGGTCAAACTCGCAGCCAGCTGGTGAAGATTACTGCTCATCGCCCCCCCCTTGCGCGCTAGTCCGGTGAGAGTGAATACAAACGAGTTTTCCACTCATCATTTCGACCGTGAACGGCCGCTGCGTCACGACATTGCTGAGCCCTGCGTCTCCACTCGACCACTCAAGCCCGTCGAGTTTCCACTTCAAACCCGTAGACCGCATTCGTGCCGATGTACGCCCAACCGGGAAAAAAGACACGGTCATCCCGATTGGGAGGTCGCGACGGAACAGACCGTCGACCCGTGTTATCTCATCTCGGTCGGTGATCCACGAGCACGGTGTCTGCGCACGATGAAACAACGAAAAAATCCCTAACAAGTGGTCCACGCGCCCCCCGCCCCCACCGACGATAACGACCGGCTCGGAGTAACGTTCAATCGAGTATCGAAATGCGAGTTCCGTATCGGTCTCGTCCTTCTCGCGGGGAGCCTTGATCACCCGCTCGTGAGAAAACCGCTCAAGAACCGCAGTGTTAGCGACCGAATCCATGTCTCCCACGATCAAATCGGGCTCCACCTCCCACGACACACACGTATCGAGCCCAGAATCGGCGGCGATCACGAGTTCCGCGTTATCGATCAACGACTTCACGATGCGTCGCGGGGGCGCTTCACCGCCCGTAACAACAACGTTCCATCGTTGTGAAACACCGTTATCCTGCATACAGAAAGAATACTCGATTTTCGCAAATTGTCTCAAGAATAACGCTCATATGCCGAGAAAAAAATAAGGCGATCCGCACGGATTGGCCTCACCGGGACACGGATGTCCCGAAAACCTCGTTACAATCACGGAGGATTGTATGATTATCAACCACAACCTGAGCGCGATGTTCGCTCAACGCCAGCAGAAGTTCAACAACTACGCTGTCGACGGTAACATCGAGAAGCTCTCGTCCGGCCTGCGGATCAACCGCGCGGGCGACGATGCCTCAGGGCTTGCTGTGTCCGAGAAGATGCGCGCGCAAATTCGAGGACTCCAGCGAGCGGAAGCAAACGCGGCGGACGGGATCTCGTTGATCCAGACCGCCGAAGGGTACCTCCAGGAGACGCAGGACATCCTGCAACGCATCAGGGAGCTCTCGGTCCAGGCCTCAAACGGTATTTACGCCGCCGAGGACCGGATGCAGATTCAGGTTGAAGTGTCGCAGTTGGTCGACGAAATCAACCGGATCGCTTCGCACGCGCAGTTCAACGGGATGAACCTGTTGACAGGGCGTTTCGCGCGAGAAACGGGCGAGAACGTCGTGACCGCGAGCATGTGGTTCCACATCGGCGCAAACATGGATCAGAGAATCCGCGTGAACATCGGAACGATGACCGCGCAGGGACTCGGTATCCAGGGTACAGCCGGTCTGCCCCACACGGCTACGTTCATCTCGTTGTCGACACCGGACTCCGCGAACATCGCGATCGGTGTCGTTGACTCCGCGCTACGGATGGTCAACAAACAACGGGCAGACCTCGGGGCGTACCAAAACCGCCTTGACTACGCGCGGATTGGGTTGGACATCGGCGCAGAGAACCTGCAAGCCGCGGAGTCTCGTATCCGGGACGTCGACATGGCCAAAGAGATGATCGATTTTGTAAAAAATCAGATCCTCGTCCAGTCATCGACGGCAATGCTCGCGCAGGCGAACATCCAACCGCAGTCGGTACTGCAGCTCCTGCAGTAAGACCGAACGGAATCGAGAAGAGGCAACCCACATCGGGTTGCCTCTTTTTTTGTGCCGGGTTCTTCAGCTGTCAGGCGCGTTACTCTTTCACCGAACCCGCGGTGATCCCTCGGATAAAGTACTTGTTCGTGATCAAATAAATCACGATTATCGGAATCAAAGAGATCGTTGTTCCCGCTAGCATCAAGTTCCACGCCGCAGCACCGTCACGCGTGTCCCGCAGCGCGATCACACCGACGGTCAGCGTCCGCATAGCCGGGCGCGCCATCGTAAAGACCAACGGAAGCATGTAGTCGTTCCACGCGGCGCGAAACGCGAGCAAACCGAGCGTTGCGAGAATCGGTTTTGCGAGCGGCAAAATAATCCGCCAGTAAATCCCAAACTTTGAACACCCGTCGATCGTCGCGGCCTGGTCCATCTCCATCGAAATTCCGCTCAAGTACCCCATGATCAGGTAGATGAACGCGGCGTTCGTCGAGAAGATATACACGACGATGATGCCCCAGAGGCTTTGATGGATACCGAGAAACCGCGCGACGCGGAAGATCGGGTACAGCGTCACCGTCCCGGTCGCCAGGAACATCGTCGCGAGCAGAGTAACGAGCATAATCTTTCTACCCGGAAACTGGAACCGGCTGAACACATATCCGGCCATCGAGACAAAAAACAGACTGAAAATCACCGTCGGAATCGCGACGTAGAGCGAGTTCCACGTGTACTGCGCGAAATTCGCCAGTTCCCACGCCTCGACGTAGTTCGCCAAGCGCCACTCGACCGGTAGAATCCGGGCGCCGCCGAGCACGAACTCGCGATTCGGTTTGAACGATCCAAAAACCGAGTACACAATCGGGAAACCCGTTATGACCGTGATGAACAAAAGCCCGAGGTACGTCAAAATGATCGGCGGGCTGAAATACCTGATTCTTCTCATACCCGCCTCCTATCGCTGGTTATCGCCGAGCCGGCGCGACCACCACAGGTACACACCCGTGACAATTCCGATAATGATCGACGCGACGACGCCGAGCGCGCTCGCGTACCCGAACTGAGGAACGGTCGCGCCCGAGCCAAGCGCACCGCGGTCAAAAAAGTAGTTGAAGATGTACAGCATCAAGACCATCGTATCGGTGCCCGGGCCACCACCGGTAAGAACCCGGAAAAGATCGAACGACTTGAGACTGCCGATGATCGCGAGCATAACGATTACTTGAAGCATCCGGCCAAGTGCGGGAATCGTGATGTACCAAAACCGCTGCGCGGAATTTGCGCCGTCGATCTCCGCACTCTCAAAAAGGTCGTCCGGTATAGCTTGAAGCCCCGCGAGAAACAACACCATGTTGATTCCGAAATTCTGCCATACGCTCACCAACATCGTGCTGATCATCGCGATGCCGCCGGTACCCAACCAATCGATCGGCTCGGTGATGATCCCGAGCGACCCGAGAATCCCGTTGAGTATCCCCTGGTACGGTGAATAAATGAAGTAGAAAACGAGCGCCATGATCGCCGTGCTCGTTACGTGCGGAAGAAAGAACAAACCACGAAAAAAGTTCCGTCCGAACAGATTTCGGTTCAACACGACCGCGAGAATCAACGCCAACGGCAACTCCATAGCGAGTTTTCCGAACGAAAAATAAAACGTATTCCAGACCGACCGCCACCACAACGGATCGCGCTGAAATAGTCGCACGAAGTTTTGCAGACCGTGCCACGTGGGCGGTCGAAAACCGTCGTATCGAAAAAACGAGAGGCTCAAGACCCAAACCTGAGGGTAGAGCGTAAAAACGAAGAAACCTACAATTACCGGGCTCAGCATGAGATACGCGACCCGATGTTTATAGATTTTGTACACCAGACTGGTTTTTTTCATCGTACCATCCACCATTACGGTTTATCCGAGGTCGGATCGAGAAACCGAAGGAAGCCGCCGCGGCCGGCGGCTTCCGCCCTACGGTACCGGTCTACCGGACGTTCGGGTTCATCGGATCCCAACCCGGAATCAGGAAATCTTCCGGATCAAAGGCATCGCGGTCCAGAGCTTCCTGAAGCGCGTTGTTCATCCGTCGGTCTAGGTCTCTTAGTCCCTCTTCGATTCCGACTTGACCGGCCATGATCTGGTTGTACACAACTCCCCGATCCGGCCCTTCGAGCTCGAGCCCCGGTGGCGTCGCCGGGTAAAAGTCGTCGTTCTCCGTGTCGGCAAAACCCGGGAATCCGTACGCATCCGGCGTATCGGCTTGTTGTGCGATTTCCGGCCGCACGGGAAGACCGAGCCCACGTTCATAGTATCCGATCAGATACTCGTCGTCGACCATAAACGCGAGCCACTCGGCCGCGACTTCAGGGAACTCAGCAACCGATGTCAGCCAGAACGACCCTCCGCCGCCCATCTGGCCTTTACCTCGGCGTTGACCGTCCGGAGTCGGAAGATGCGCAACGCCCCACTCGTGGTTCGCCGGGAATTGATCGTTAAAAACACCAATGTCCCACGACGCCGCGAGCATCATGCCGACATTCCCTTCCGAGAACTGCGCGCGCGCGGGATCGTTCTCGAGCGAAAGCCCACCCGGGAAAGCCACTCCGCGGTCTCGAAGCGTCATGTAGAACTCGAGAATTGGTTTGTGGTTGATGTACTGGAACTCAAGTTCCTCGTAATCGAAATGCCAGTTTCCCGACACGGCCCCAATCTGATCGGCGTACTGGTACCAAATCCAGGTTTCGACGATCGGCAGCATGAATCCGTACTTGCGCGGAGAGTATGACCGTCCGTGCTCGGTCAGGATCTCGGCGTACTCGATCACCTCGTCAAAGGTTCTCGGTGGCCGATCCGGGTCGAGTCCTGCCTCTTCGAAGAACTCGCGGTTGTACACGAAGCGGAAGTTATGCCCGACGTTCGGAAGCGTGTAGAACTTCCCGTCGAACGTATTCACGTTCGGGATACGGTAATCCTGAAACTTCGCCATGAAATCGGCCGGTAGGTAGTCCTCGATCGGAAGCACACGCCCCATGTCGATGTACGCACGAGCGTCCGGAAGGATCGATACCGTGTCCGGAGCAGTTCCCGCTTCGAACGCGAGATTCAAGGCCTCATCGATTCCGGTCGTGTAACTCGTCAGCACGACGTTGATGTCGTCGCGACGTCGGTTAAACTCCTCCATCATCATCTCGACGTACGACAAGTCGTGCCGTTGGTGCGTCCACCACTGAATCGTGACCGGACCATCCGGCGCCGCGGCTTCTTTTCCGCCCCCACCGAATAGCGGCGCGGCAAGAAGCATCACGACACACACAAAAACGATTGCGAGTGTGAATTTTCTCATCTGCAATCCTCCTTCAAATATTTCTACGAATCATACCGATTCGCACTCAACCCACCGTCCAACGTCCGGGCCGTGCCCGAAATACTTCTGCGCTACGCACGTCACGCAGTCTCGATCGCATTGTCACGGTCGGCGATTCGCGTTCTGCTCCCCGCGCGGACGACCGATCGCAGCCAGCGATTCATGCCCGCAAGATCGGTACCGTACTCGGGTTCGAGAAACAAGCGCTGGAGAAACATACTGCCTGCTCCGATCGCCGCCGCATACTCCCCGCGGCCCGTGAACTCGACCCGGGAATCGCGCGTGGAATCGTACGCCCAGTTCTCCTGAATCGCCGAATCAAACGCTGTCTGAATAACCGTCTGCCGATCGTTCACGTTTCCGTCGACAAAAACATGGCTCATATCGAACGTATTCGCGAGAAGCGCGATGTTTCGCGCAAGTTCGTGCACAAAACGATCGAACACCGCGTCGTCCTCGGTCACACGAAACGACTCCTCCCGCGACAACGAAAACTGGGACGATTTCACGGGCCCGGCGAAAACGCTGCGGAACTCACCGGCCGCCTGCCGTGTCCCCCCGTATACCCTTCCGTCGATTCCTATACCAATTCCGACTCCGACGCCGTCATAACGCGCAGAATTTGCGCGCCGTTTATGAGCCTCGATCAACACGAAAAGGAAGTTCCGAATATCCTCGTTTTTTCGCTCAGTCAATACGCCCCACGCGCAGCAGTTCGCATCGTTGTCGACCATCACCGGTACTCCAAACCGTTCGGTCAGGGCGAGACCGACGGAAACCTTCTCTACTGAATCCTGTTCAAATGGAAACGACAGTGTAACAACGCCGCTCTCCGAGTCGACTATGCCCGAAAGCGCCACTCCAAGGCCGACAAGACACATTTGATCCAACACGGCCGTCGTGAGCACTTTCTCGACCATCGCCGTCACGCCTGGAACGACCCGGTCGCTTTCCGGCGTCGCCTGTTCCCGGTAGATTTCCCGCCCGGCAAGATCGAGCGCAACGACGGTGTATACATCCGGCTGAGCGTTGATCCCGAGCACGAATCCGAACCGCGACGAAACGCGCAGACCGATCGGTTTTCGTCCGATCACCGCGACATCTTCACTTAATCTATATGCTTCCACTATACCCATTTTTATGAGTTCTTTGACTATTAAAGACACCGTCGACTTATCCAAACCGATTCGGCGCGACAGCGCGACACGACTGATGCCCTCGGTCTGCCAAATCGACCGAAGAACCCGGAAAAAGTTTAGGCTTTTTTTTTCGCTTTCGAACACCAGTCATACCTTTTATAGTTGAAATCCACTAACTATCACTCTAACCCGGCTTTCTCACGCTGTCAACGTTTTTTTTCGTCGATTGCCGCTCTCTGCCGGCCGACGACGTGACCGCCTTGACACCGTTCGCTCGGGCGGGATAATTGTTCCATGCCCCATTTTCGCGTGCCTCGGTGTCTGCGTCCGATCGAGAAGAGATTTCGTGAGCATGGTTTTTCGTGTTATCTCGTCGGCGGTGCCGTCCGGAGCTTGGCGCTCAAAAAAAAACCCGTAGACTTTGACCTTGCGACCGACGCCACACCCGAACAGGTAATGCGGATTTTCCGTCGCGTCGCGCCTACCGGTATCAAACACGGTACCGTTACGATCCTTGAGGGCAATCACACGTTCGAAACGACGACGTTTCGCACAGACGGCGAGTATCGCGATGGGCGCCGGCCCGAAGACGTCGAGTTCACCCGCTCGCTCGAACAGGATCTGCGGCGTCGAGACTTCACGATCAACGGCATGGCGCTCGATATCCGTACGGGCAGTCTGATCGATCCACACCACGGGCTTGATGACTTGAAAGATAAAACAATCCGATGTATCGGCGAACCCGACGACCGCTTGTCCGAAGACGGCTTGCGCCTGATGCGCGCGGTCCGTTTTGCCGCACAGCTTGGCTTTTCGATCGAGGAGAAAACTTCCGCCGCGGTTACTCGTAACGCGCACAGAATCGCCGACGTGTCGGTCGAACGCATTCGCGACGAACTCCAAAAAACACTACTCGCGGAAAACGTGTATATCGGCTTACGTCTTTTCCCTGACCTTGGGATGTTGCCGTACGTCCTGCCGGAACTTGTTCCAACGACCGCTGCGCTACCCGGAGTAGAGCAAAACGTATACGATCATCTATCGCTCACGTGTCAAGGTGCACCGCCCGAACCGGTGCTTCGTTTTGCCGCATTGTTCCACGATACAGGCAAGCCGGCGACGCACAAAATCGACCCCGAGAGCGGCCGCGTGACGTTTCACGGACACGATGTCGTTTCGGCCGAAATCACCGAGGCCGCGTTACGCCGGCTCAAGTTGCCGAACGCGATCATCTCGCAGGTCGCGCACCTCGTGCGCAACCATATGTTCCAGTACGGTCCGGACACACCGGACACGGCGCTCCGAAAGCTCGTATCGAGAGTCGGAGTCGCAACGATCCCGGACCTGATCGCGCTTCGTCGTGCGGATACCTTCGGAAAAACCGGGGTTTATCGTACCTCACCGTACCTCGATGAACTCGAAACGCGGATAGACCGGCTCTGCGCAGAACAAACCGCATTCACCGTCCGTGACCTCGCGGTGACGGGTAATGATCTGCACGAACACGCCGGAATTCCGAAAGGTCCGGCGATGGGCCAGGTTCTCGATTTCCTGTTGGAAACAGTGCTCGATGATCCGAGCATCAATACAAGATCGGATCTCTTGACGATTGCCGAACGATACTATCGGACGCGCATCACTCCCGCGGACGGCTCGAACCGTTCGCCGTAGACAGCACCTTGTACGCCATCTCTGCCGCAGTCTGTTCGGCCTCTTTCTTGTTCTTTCCGCTTCCTGTTCCCAGTACTCTCTCGTGCACGCGCACTTCCATCCAGAATGTCTTGCTGTGGTCGGGCCCGGTTTTTTTCGTCAGGATGTACTTGGGATACGTCTTGCTCTTTTTCTGCACGAGTTCCTGAAGCAGCGTCTTGTAGTCTTTCTTGTGTTTGTCGTCGAGAACGGTGTTGATTTCCGGGACCAGGAAACGAAGCACGAAGTCACGCGAATGAGGGAACCCACGATCCAAAAAATACGCTCCGATAATCGCCTCGAGAGCGTCCGCCAGGAGCGCCTTCTTCGACCGGCCGCCGGAGTACTCCTCGCCCTTCCCGATAAGGATGAAATTATCAATCTTCATGTTACGCGCTATCACCGCGAGACTATCCTCGGACACCACAAACGACTTGATCTTGGCCAGCTCGCCCTCGGGCTTGTCGGCAAGCCGAAGATACAGGTACTCCGCAACGACCAAACCCAAAACCGAGTCACCAAGAAATTCAAGGCGTTCGTTGTTCGCGATGTTTCCGCATTCGTTCGCGTACGACCGGTGCGAGAAGGCAAGATTGAGAAGTCTTTTGTTTTTGAAGGAAATCCCGACGTGGTGCTCGAAAAGCCGCAACTCTCGACGTCGTGCCGGCACAAGAGTCCCGGTGTTCTCTACTTCCGTCCTTCGATACTTAAAGAGGCCCACATCGGCCTCGTCGTGTGATGGTAAACTCTGTGTTCATGAAAAAACGGCGCCCGTCGGCCGGACGCCATTTGTTGAATCTACTTGTCCAGCTGCGATTTCAGATAGTCGAGCGCGTCCTTGACGGTCTCGAACTCGTTCGCTTTCTCGTCAGGAATCGATATACCCATCTCTTCTTCGATGGCGTACACCAACTCATACGTGTCGAGGCTGTCCGCCCCAAGATCTTGTCGAAATGAGGACTCAAGAGTGACCTTGCTCTCATCTACCTCAAGCTTGTCCGCGATCAGTTTCTTCATCTTTTCGAACAAATCATCCATCGGTGTTCCTCCCCAGTTCTCGTGTTAACCCAGTTCTTCCGGGTCGAAGATTTGTTTGCCACGGTAGAATCCTGACTTCATATCAATTCGGTGTCTTCTAACCAATTCACCGGATTCCTGACATGTGATCAGAGTCGGTAGCTTCAACTTTCCGTTGATCGAACGTCGACGGCGTGTTCTCGCTTTCGATGCACGATGCTTTGGTACAGCCATGATAACCTCCAAACAAGTGGTCAAAAAAATACCCGATGCCGGGCAACGTGTCAAGCTTATTCGTACGCTGTCAATCGTACGCTTGTCGGCCCGAGTGATCGCGCTTCCCCTCTTCCAGGCACGCCTTGTTAATTCTTCACGCCGCGACGTTTTCTCCCGAGCTTCGCGAAAAGTGCGTCCGCAACGATCGGTGGAACGAGCTCCGAGATGTCGCCGCTTAAGCGCGCCATCTCGCGTATCGAACTGGAACGCAAGACAAAATACCGTGGGTCGGTCGGCATGAAGATCGTTTCGATGTTCGCGTTTAACCCGCGGTTTATCATCGATAACTCGAACTCGTAGTTGAAGTCGGCCAGAGCGCGCACGCCCCGAATCATCACCCGAGCGCCGACTTTTTCGGCGAACTCGACTACCAGACGGTCCCACACGTGTACGTGTACGTTCGCGTAGTCCTTCGCTAAGTACGACATCATCTCGAACCGTTCATCGGCTGAGAACGAATACGCCTTTTCCGGATTCACTGCGATCACGACATCGAGTTCGGAGAAAATGCTCGAGGCTCGGTGCATGATGTTAACGTGTCCATTTGTCGGTGGATCGAACGACCCAGGATATATCGCACGAGGCATGTCGGCAGTCTACCGGCCGGGCCGCTCCACGTCAACGTTCCGAAGTGGTATACTTCTCCCAATGGGTACGCTCCGTCCTCTGAGTATGCTTGTCGTTATCGTGCTCTCGGCGCCGCAACTGCTTGGCGACGACACACCTCGCTCTCCGGACCCGGCCACAACGCCGCCGGATTGGGTCCGCCCGGGTGAACCCGCTCCTCCGCTACCTGAGATCGAACGGCACGTCCTGCGCGCGCAGGCACGGGCCGCGGACCCGGCGATGCAAAAGGCCGCTCTACGCCGTTTTGAGACCCTCGTCGCAGCCGGTGCCCTGTCGCGCACCGATCACGAGAGTCTCGCCGTGCTCGCCTATCTGGCTACCCACGGCACGTACATCGGTTCCGCTCGGAATGACCCGCTGATTCGCATCAGGGCGACGGCTGTGCTCGGCGACGTCGGGGGCCAGGCTGCGCTCGATTTACTCGCCGAGGTAGTAAGAACCGACACCGAAACTGCCGTCGTCGCGGAAGCCGTCCGATCAATTGGAAAGTTGCGACCCGAACCGAGTTCTCGTCTCGCTGTGCTTCTCGCCGACAGGCTCAAGCAACAGAACACCAGGGCCGGAGACCCGGCGTTGGTCATCGCGATTCTCAACACTGTCGAGTCGATTCACCTGAACTCGTGGGGATTTCACGATCCGGAGTTGTTTCTCGCGATCATCGAAGTGTATAACGGCCCTCACGCGGCGAACGTACGGAACACCTCGCTCAGAGTTCTCAACACGATGCGAGGACGTTAAGGCGGATCAGTCGCGGGAAATCCCCGGGCTTAACTCCCGCCGCCAGGGCTGTGGCTTCTCGTCCTCTTCGTAATTGATGACTTTCACAATCTCGAATTTTGACGCACCGCCGGCTTTGTCGCGAACAACTGCAAAATTTCCACGCCCTATGTACGCAACACGCTCGCCCGGCGCGAGCTCTTCTCCCTCGGCGAGTTGTTTGTGAACGCACTCGAAGTGCGCGGGCTTATTGCTTCCGGCATGGTTAATCGCTGAAAAAATATCCGTGATTTTCTCGCCGCAGAGCGGGCACGGCTCGTACTCACGCGCGGGAGGTAAGTCGGGCATCTTTATCTTTGATCGATCGAAATTTTTCCGTGGTTTTTTGAGTGGCGGCTTCCGTGCCGGTCGATTCGTCTTGTTTTTCATCGCGCTCCCCCCTTCCCGACGATCTCATTCGTCAGCGTCTGCGCGATACGGTTAACCGCTGCGTCAATGTAGTCCTTGTCTTTTATCATATTCCTCAGAACCTCGATTCGCCGATAATCGATCATCGGCTTCCCGGGCTTAAACACCGGATTCCCCGAACGCATTCGGGATGTGGGTGAGTCGTGATCCATCGAAAAAGACGACATCGAACCGAACCTCATACTCGACAAACTCGGGATGACTCTGCAAATAAACTCGGGCGGTTTGAAGAATTCTGCGGGCCTTCCGTCGATCAACCGCGTGTTCCAAACCCTCGATCGGCACGTGTCGCCACGTTTTCACCTCAACAAACACGACCGTCGATCCGTATACTCCTATTATATCGACCTCACCCCTTCGCGTTCTGAAGTTAATTTCCCGAATGTCGTATCCCTTCGTCTCGAGAAATCGTTGTACGCGTCTCTCGCCCGCCTTACCGAGTCTCGCTGTCGCTACACTCACGACTCGCCCTTCTTGCCGAGTTCGTTCGGATTAACCGCCTTCGCAACGAAGACGCTTTTTTCAACGTGGAGATCGATCACCGGTCCGTCGTCGTCGGGGAATTCCTTCCCCTCGGCGTCGATGATTACTTTGACGCGCGGTTTAAGCGGCGAATCGACGTTTATCTCGATGACACGCGCGATGCTCGCGTCGCTCAACAACACGATACTCCCGATCGGATAGATACCCATCGTCTTGATGAAAACCTTCAGAATATCCGGGTCAAATCGACGTGCGTTGTCGCTCAGAATCGTTCGCATCGCGGTGTAACCGATCATCGAGGTACGATACGGTCGCTTCGATACCATCGCCTCGAACGAATCGACGACCGAAACAATGCGCGCAGGCAGGATAATGTCGGTGCCCGAGATCTTTTTGGGGTATCCGTTGCCGTCCCAGCGCTCTTGATGTTGCAACACGGCGACACCGATCTCCTCGGTGTACTTCATCTCGCGCGTTACGATTTTGTACGAATGAATCGGATGCGTCCTGATCAACTGAATTTCCTGGTCCGTAAGAGTCCCGCTCTTTCCTGAGATCTCGTCCGGTAGCCTGAGCATACCCACGTCGTGCAGAAGCGCCGCCGTAGCGAGATTCACAACCTTGTTCTTCGGCAACGCAAGGTTAAACCCGACGAGAATAGCGAGAATCGTCGAGTTGAGCGCATTCTCGACAGGCCCCGCGTTGCCCTGAAACCCATACAAAATAAACTGAACGATATCTTTCGAGTTTTGCTCGAGGTGATACACCAACTGTCCGACGATATCGTCGATATCGTTCGTGTCACATTCGTCCTGATCGCGGATCTTTTGATGGATTCCGTTCAAACGCTTCGACAGTCCTTCGTAGAAGTCCTTCACCTTTTTCTGATCCGGCGAACTGAACGCACGCTGGAAAAACGACAAACCCGGATCGTGAAGCCCTGAAGTCTCGCGGATCAGCGAACCGTCGGTTTTTACGCTCGAAATGCCCCATTTTTCAAGACGCTTGATCTCTTTTTCCTTGAGCGGAACGCTTTCGGGCACAAGAAGAGTGTCGTCGTCGACAAAAACGGGTTTCGTGTACCGTTGACCGGGCTTCAAATCACCGACTGGGATGGTTCTCATATTCCTTCTCTCCGACTTTTTGTATAAAAACGAGAATATCTGCGATAATCTCGTACAAATCCTCCGGGATCAAATCAAAAACATCAAGTGAAAACAAAACTTCTGCGGAATCCGGCGCGGATACGATCGGTATCCCGTGTTCGCCGGCGAGAGCAAGCAATCGTTTTGAGCTCATCCCGCTCGCTTTTGCCGAGATAAACGGCGCCGGCAGGCTCGCATCGTACGTGAGAGCTACGGCTTTTTTCATGATCTACCTCAACGCGCACCGACCCAACCCGTTTCTTCATACCGACTCGTCGATGCGCGGTATTATACCGCGCACTCCGGGAATTGAAAACCCATCGTCGGTGTCGCGGGCACAAACCGAGACCCGCGTGAAACCACGCGGTCCAAAAAAACGCTTCAACGCGGCGGCGGCTCGGTCGGGGTCTATCCCGGCTCCGATGCTCGTGGGCGCCACACCGGTCGGGACCGAAACTTCCATCTCGCCCGCGGGCGGCGGTTTCCACGCAAACGAATACTCGTTGCCGCTAAACGTGACCGCAAGACGGGCTCCCGCGACCTTCTTGCGGTGGGGAAGAAGCGCCGCCGTCAGGGTCGCGTCGATTTTCCCCCCGTCGGTCTCGAGCGAAAACGGAACGATAATCCAGTGATATCCCGAGCCACGCGCGTGGTTGAAAAACTGAAGGAAATTCTCCGGCACGTCGGTCGCACGGCGAATCGCAGCTCGTGTGGTCCGGAGCAACTCATCGCGTCGATCGCGTTTGCCGCGCCCGCGTCGATCCGAGTCTCCTCGACCTCGATCGTCGGTGGAGTCGTGTGAATCACGTCCGTGGACAAACCCGGGAAGCCCTTCGATATCACGGGCCTCAAAACCGAAACCTTTGTCTCTGAACACGCCAAGAAGCCACAGCGTGCGCTCGTCGAACCGGCCCGCTCTGCGTGCCGTTCTGAGCAAAGATACCAGCGAGTCCGTCACGGGCAACCCACCCGCGCCGAGGATCCGGATAGCTGCATCGACCAAACGCTCGTTCGCGGCGCCCTGCATGCCGGAAACACCGCCGCTCTGCGTCACTTCGATCGTCGGGATGAGTCCGCCCGCGATAACACGACCGACAAACGTTCGGCCCGGTAAGCCCTGGGCACGGCCTGCGTCGGTGCCGGCTTTGAGCACGACGGTCACTGATATCGGCGAGTTCCCGGACATGGGACGGATCACGACATTCCACGCGCCGTTCGGTGCGCGGGACTCAACAGTGAAGACTACCCGGCTGCCCGGAGAGATTGCGCCGCCGGATCGCCCGGCGGCAACGTGAGACGGCGTACGCCCGAGTGGGTCGGCTGGACCGGGCATACAAAAACGAGATTATCCGGCTTTTTCGGTCTTGGCGTGCACTTTCTTGCGAACGAGCTCGCGGACTTTGGCGGATTTGCCTACTCGGTCCCGAATGTAGTAAAGCTTCGCACGTCGAACACGGCCCTTGCGGACCATTTCGATTTTTTGAATGCGCGGTGAGTGCAGCGGAAAAATTCTTTCCACCCCGACACCGTACGACATTTTCCGGACGGTGAATGTCCGACTGATACCGCCGTTTTGAATCGCGATCACCAGCCCTTCGTATACTTGAACCCGTTCGGTCTTTCCTTCAACAATCGTGAAATGGACGCGGACGGTGTCTCCGGCGCGAAAGCTCTCCACGCCATCCTTCATTTGTTCCGCTTCGATACTCTTCATTACGTCCATGTTTTGCTCCTCACGAACTTCCGTGCGCCCGAACGTACCGTTCGATCAGATCCGGCCGCACACGCCGTGTTCTTTCGATCATTTTTTCCCGCCGCCACGCGGCGATCTGCGCATGGTGCCCGGAAACGAGCACACGCGGCACGGAGTCTCCCCGATAATCTGCCGGCCGCGTGTAATGCGGGTATTCCAGGAGTCCGTCGGCAAAGCTTTCTTCCGCGAGTGACTCTCCGTTGATCACTCCTTCGCATACACGGTACACCGCATCGATCACGACCAGAGCCGCAACCTCACCCGATGACACCACGTAATCGCCGATAGAAACCTCATCAGTAACATACCGGTCTATAACGCGCTGGTCAATCCCTTCGTACCGCCCACACAGAATCACGATCTCGTTCTCGTTCGAGAAATCGTGTATCAACGCGGTATCGAGCGGAGTACCGCCCGGAGACACGTACACCGTACGTCTGTTTCGAGCACCTACCCACTCGAGGGCACGAGCGACGGGCTCGGGTTTCAAGACCATACCCGCGCCGCCACCATACGGCAGATCGTCGCAGCGTCGATGAACATCAAACGCAAAATCCCTGATATTCATGAGGCGGTACGACATTACGTCTCGTTTAACCGCCTTTGCCATGATCGAAGAGATGAAGTAAGCCTCGAGAATCTCGGGAAATAGACTCAGGACCGTCATTTTCATTCGAGAATCCAGTCCACAAGCAACTCCATCGTTCTCGCGCGCACGTTCACCGGCCCGACGAATTTTTTTATGAACGGTACGATGACGGTTCGGCCGTCGATCGTCTCGACGTCGAGCATCGTGACGTCACCGTTTTCCCACGTCGACGTCACGGTTCCTCGTTCATCTCCGCCGTACACTACGCGGACGCCGCATAACTCGGCGGCGTAGTACTCATCGCGTCGCTTTTTCGCAGCCTCTTTCTTGTCGACGTACACGAGATACCCGTTGTACGTGCGAGCCTGCTCAGGCGTCGCTATCTCGGCAAATTTGACGATGATCGAGTTCGAGTGGGTCTTGATGCTCTCTATCGCGAGGTCCGGTACGATCCGTTCTCCGTCGGAGCTCCGGAGCTCCACGCGCCGCAGACGAAAGAAGTGGTCCGTTTCGCCTGAAAAGCTATGGATTTTCACCTCACCGCGGACGCCGTGTGACGTCCGGATGACACCGATCGCGATCTTCTCAGTCAAGGATTTCCAGAACGACTCTCTTGCCGGTTTTCGTCGACGATGCGCTCAAGATAGTGCGCAACGCTTTCGCTATTCGTCCGTGTTTACCGATAACCTTGCCGATATCGTCGGGCGACACTCTCAACTCCAGGATCGTTGACTTCTCACCTTCGATCACGTTTACTTCAACCGATTCGGGATCGTCCACCAACGCCTTGGCCACGTAACTCACGAGCTCTTTTTCCACAGAGGTCTCCTTACAGTTCGGAATTGTCCGCGTCGTGATCGATCGTGCCCGGGGTCGATCGTGCACCACCGGACGCGTGCCGTGTGTTACAGCGTGATGTTATTCTTGTTCAGGAGCTTTTTCACGGTAGCGGTCGGAAGAGCACCTTTTGCGAGCCACTCGCGAATTCTGTCCTCTTTCAGCCTGACCTGATCCTCTTCCGCTCCGATCGGATGGTATAGTCCGACTTCCTCGAGCGCGCGGCCGTCACGCGGCTCCCGCGAATCTATCACCACGATACGATAGTACGGTCTCTTTTTTGATCCGAATCTCTTCAAACGAATTTTGGCGCTCACGCGTTCCTCCTGCTACATTCCACCAAGGCGTGACATCATGTTCGCCTGGTATTTCTTGTTTTTCGTCATCTTCTTCATCATCAGACGCATTTTCTCGAACTTTTTCAATAGTCTGTTCACATCGTACACAGACGTTCCACTTCCACGAGCGATTCTTTTCCGACGCGGTGGCCCGACGATTCGATGATTCAGCCGTTCCTGCCTCGTCATCGAGAGGATGATCGCCTCTTCGTGCTTCATCTCCGACTCATTGATGTCGTCCTCGTCGATTTTTCCCTTCATACCGGGAATCATCTCGATCATCGACTGAAGCGATCCCATCTTCTTCACGCGTTGAAACTGGTCGAGATAGTCCTGCAACGTAAACGTCGCCGACTGCATCTTTTCCTGCAGTTCCATCGCCTCGGACTCGTCGATCGTCTCCTGCGCCTTTTCGACGAGCGACACGATATCACCCATCCCAAGGATGCGTGACGCGATCCGCTCGGGGTAGAACGGCTCGAGATCCTCGAGTTTCTCCCCGACGCCGATGAACTTGATCGGTTTACCGGTGATCGATTTCAGACTCAACGCGGCGCCGCCCCGCGCGTCGGAATCGAACTTCGTCAAGATGATGCCGGTCAAACCAACCGCTTCGTCGAACGCTTTGGCCACATCGACCGCGTTCTGCCCCGTCATCGAGTCGGCGACCAGAATGACTTCATCCGGCTCCGAAATACGCCGAATTTCGGCGATCTCGGCCATCAACGTCTCATCGATCTGCATCCGCCCGGACGTATCGACAAGAATCGTGTCGAACCCGGCTTTTCTACCGTACTTCAACGCGTTCCCGACAACTTTCGTCGCGTCGGTCGCGTCGGTTTCCGAGTAAACCTCGACTTCGACCTGCCGGCCGAGTACATTCAGTTGATCGACCGCCGCCGGACGAACCAGGTCCGCCGCGACCAGCAAAGGTTTGCGCCCTTCTCGCGTCAGTCGACGCGCCAACTTCGCCGCGGTCGTCGTTTTTCCGGAACCTTGAAGCCCCAAAAGAAGCACCACGGACGAGACGTCCGGTCCTCGTAACTCCAGCCCTTTGCGCTCATCGCCAAGAAGCGCGACCATCCGGTCGTGCACGATCTTGACGAACTGCTCCCCGGGTTTCACGGACTTCAGGACCGCATCGCCGGTAGCGTCCTCGAGAGTGCGGTTCACAAACCGCCGCACAACCCTCAGGTTGACGTCCGCCTCGAGTAAAGCAATTTTTATTTCGTCGACCGCGTCACGGACGTTCTTCTCCGATATCTTGGCTTGGCCGCCAATCTGCCGGAGCACATCCGATAACTTGTCGGAGATTCGATCAAGCATTATTTCGGAACCACACGAGTATCACTCCGATTTATACGACGTACCCGATCGTCTGTCAACCTCACCGCTTATCCCTGCCGCTTATCCCACCACTGAGCTGATCCACCGGTCGTGCCATCTTCCGTCACCGTACCGTCAAGAAATAGCGTTCAAGATACGCCGCGCGTCTCCTGGCCGCGTCGCGCAGCCGTGAAAACGGATACTCGGTCACAACACGCTCATAATATCCGTGTGACCGGCGAATGCTTCGCCGATCGGACTCGCGTTCGTACAACGAACCCAACGCGAAGAGGATCTCTGCCATATCGGTTCCTAACGGTTCGCGCGACAAGGCTAGCTCGTAGAACTCGATCGCACCGCCAACGTCACCGCTCTGATCGAGTAGGCGCGCGAGCCGAACGACATCCGCGCCACCGACCATCTCGATCGGAATGTCACGTACAGCCGCCACAGCTCGATCGGCGTCTCCGTCGACGAGCGCGTTGTCGAAAACGATGCGCGGGTCGACGCTTGGGCCGGCAGCGGTCGAACGTGGTAGATCATCGGGCGATTGCGAATCGATCGTCGGCACCGCGGGTTCTTCGGTCTCCGTGGTTTCGCCGGCCGATCGATCACGCGCAAGGCTAGTGCCTTCGGCGTCAACAACCGTCTGATCTTCGCGCGCGGTCACCGCGATCGCCTCATCGACAAACTCGCCGCGCGCGAGATCTTGACGCTGAAACGAGAGCGTATACCGTCCGGCTTCGGTCATCCGGAACACAAAAACCGTGCCGTCGTCGGTTCGTTCGCTGCGGAGAAACTCCACCCTTCCGGTTCCGCCGGATTCCGCTCCCGCGTAAACCCAGCCAAAACCCGGAAAAACGACGTTTACCTCGGTCATTACACCCGTTTCGATGTCGCGTCGATCGCTCTGCGCCACGTCCACCGGCATCGTCGCCCCCTCCCGCGGTTCCTCAGCGGTGGGTTCGGGTGGTGTCGGCACAGCCGCGACGCGCGGATCGAACGACGGATCCGGATCGGTTCGCGGCGTTTCGACGACCTGTGGGGCCGATGTCGGCGGGACTGCCGGAGGGACCGGCTCCGGTTCCGGCACCGGATCGACGACGACCGCCGCGGCCTCGTCGGCCGCAGCATCAGAACCGTCCGCGGACGCGCCCTCGGACACGGTCGGCGCCGGCGCGGCCTCGGGCGGCGTCGGCATCGGTGTTGGTGTTGGTGTTGGTCCGGGCGGCGCTTCGCCGATCTCCGGGCCGACCGTCGCGGCCGGGGGTTCAGGCAACGGAAGTGGTACGGCCGATGCGAGCGTCTCGGTGTCCAACGGTATCATGCGCGGCAAATCGTCATCGATACGGACCGCGCGGATCTCGATTGGGAGCTCGGGCAAAGCCGGCGTCGACAACGCCTCTGTCTGCGCCTCAGGGAGTTCGGGGCTAACAAGCGCGACGTCCGGCTCGTGTTCGAGAGACTCGCCGATGGATTCTTCCGTTTCGCGTGCCTCGGGTGCTTCATCGTCCAGAGTCGCGCACGAAAAAAGGAATACGACCGCCATCGACACGGCCACAAAACGAAACGTTGAGTTCTCCATGTCCCCTCCCTTCGCATAGACGGCCCTACGGCATGCTTTCGACGATCCTCCGCAACTCCTCGGTGTTTATCTGCTCAAGAAATTCGCGAGAAATTGGGTCGGGATCGATCATGAACTCGGATACTTCGGCGTCCGACCATGCCTCACGCGGTTCACGGTACAGAAAATACGGGTGCTCGATCCAACGGTCTACCTCGTCGGGAATGATGAAGTCGTCGCGGGTAATCGTCGTCCTCACCGTGGTCTCAGGCGTTGGGGCCGGTCGGCGACGGATCGCGATACCGGCAGTGATGCTCGCGATCACGAGCAACGTAACGATCCCCCCCGCGATTCCGAGCGCTTGTCGGTTCTCCGAGAAAAACTCAAACATTGACCGGCTCCCGTGAATCGAGCCGAATCGATACGACTTTGGACACCCCGGACTCTTCCATCGTGATTCCGAGCAGAGTTTTTGCACCGGCGACGGTTTTTTTGTTGTGCGTAATGATAATGAACTGCGAGTTCTCGGAGAACTCGTTCAACATGCCGATAAAGCGCCCGACATTGCTCTCGTCGAGAGCCGCGTCGATCTCGTCAAGAAGGCAGAACGGCGACGGTTTGACCATGTAGGTCGCAAAAAGCAGCCCGACAGCGGTGAGAGAGCGCTCACCGCCCGAGAGCAGTGCGATGTTCTCCAGTTTCTTGCCCGGCGGCTGCGCGAGAATATCGATTCCACTCTCGAGAACATTGTCCGGATCGGTCAACCTGATCTCCGCGCGCCCACCGCCGAACAATCGCCGAAACAGCGTATGGAAATTCCGTTTGATCTTCTCGTACGTCTCGACAAACATCTCTTCGGACTCTTTTTTTATCTCGGATGTGACGCGGATCAGATCCTCGCGCGCCTTGTGAAGATCGTCGATCTGCGTCGTCAGGAAGTCGAAACGTTCCTTGACTTCCAGGAATTCCTCGGGCGCCATCAGGTTCACGGGCCCGAGCGCCTTTTCCTGGTCCCGTAGACTCACGAGCGAGTCACGCAGCACCTTTGCGTCTTCGGTGATCTCGAACGCGCGCGACTCGTACTCGCTCAGATCGCGCGAGTGTCGGTCGCGAAAGTTTGCGTAGATGTTTCTGATCTCGGCGGTGAGCTCGGCGACGTCCATCTGCAGCTTCTCGACCTGACTCTGCGTCCGGGCGAGTTCTTCCATCGAAGCTTTGAGCGTGCGTTCTTTATCGACGAGGTCTTTGTTTTTCGTGGAAATGGTCTTCTCGAGCGCTCCGAGCTCGGTCTGCAGTTTCTTTTCGAGCCGGCCCATTTCAAGTTTTTCGGCCTCGAGCGTCTTGATTTTCTCGTTTGTCTCCGACGTTCGTTGTTCCGACTGCTCGATCTCGCGCGAAACGCTCTCTACTGTTACGTTCAACTCAGCGATGTCTCGTTTGTACGCGAGGATCGCGTTCCGTAGCGCCGCGGCTTGCGCGGTCATACGCGCCCCTTCAACTCTGAGTCCTTCGAGTGTCTTGCGATATTCGTCGATTTTTCGGTTGAGTTGTCTGTTCTCATCGGTCAACTTCACTATTTCGTCTTTCGCTGCGCGAACGGCCGCGCGCTCGGACTCGATTTCGGCGTCGAGCTCGCGTTTTCTCGTGATTATCCCCTCTGGAGCGAGAAAATCGTCGAGGAAAGCCGGCGTCACCCCACGGTACCGCACAAAAAGCTCGTCCAGGCGTCCGACGGCGCTTTCGGCATCGAGAAACACGCGTTCGACGGCTTCCAGCGTTTGTGGTTTTGGAGGTTTACCCCCGGAAGAGAGCTCGATCGCATCGCGGAGAATCGCGTGTTTTCCCGAGAGGTGAATCGCAAGACTCGAGAGCTCGTGTTGGACCGCCGCTTCGATTGTCGAACGCTCGCGCGAGGAATACCCAGACTCGGCTAGTTTCGCGTCGAGCTGGGTAACGATGTCGTCGGTGAGTTCCTGGATGCGGCGCTGCAACTCGTCCTGGTTCTGCTCGGAACGAGTTATCGCGTTCGTGCGATCGAGTATCGTCGCGTCGTTACCGCGAATCTTCCCGGCGGCGACGTCGATGCTGTGTTCGAACTCAGTAATGTTCTTCTCGACTTCGCCTATCCTTTCGGTTAACTCCGCGATCGCCGCCTCGGTCTCGGTGGTCGTCTGCGACAGCGCCTGGATTTTCTCCTGGGTCGCGGCTTTTCGGGCGACGTCGGACCGGACCTTGTCTGCGATCTCCGATCGGCGTTCATTGAGCATCCGGATCTGGCCGTCTTTGGAACTTCGCTCGACCTCGACCTGATACAGCCTTTTTTGATTTGCGATCAGCGACTCTTCCATCGAGTTGACGATGTCGAGGTTCTGCTCGAGCGAGTCGTTGATTCCGTCGATCTTCTTCTTTGTCTCGTCACGTGCGGTCGTCTTTTCCTTGAGTTGCGCCTCTTTTTTGCGCTTTTCCTCGAGAAAATCGCGCAACTTCAGCAACTGCAGATCGATCTCGACCGAGAAGCTCTTCTCGCGGATTTCGCGGTACGCAAGAGTCTTGTCGGACTGCCGCTTGAGCGACTCGTAGCTGCGTTTGACCTCGCCGAGAATGCTCTCGACCTGTCTCATGTTCTCTTCGGTCCGCTCAAGCTTGCGTTCGGCTTCCTTGCCGCGTATTTTGAACTTCGTGATCGTCGCGGCTTCTTCGAAAATATTCCGGCGCTCTTCGGGCTTGTTCGACAGAACCTGGTCGATCTTGCCCTGTTCCATTATCGAGTACGCCGATTTGCCGATCCCGGTGTCGTAGAATAACTCTCGCAGCTCTTTTAACTTAACGGGGGCGCCGTTGACGTAGTACTCACTCTCGCCGGAGCGGAACAGCCGACGTCGGATCGAGATCTCCGGAACGTCGAGCGGAAGCACGCCGGTCTCGTTCGTCATCGTCAACGTGACGTCGGCGACGTTCAACGCTTTGCGGTTGTCGGTTCCGTTGAAAATGACGTCTTCCATCTTCTCGGCCCGAAGTCCACGCGGCGCCTGCTCACCGAGGACCCACTTGATCGCGTCGACTATGTTGCTCTTGCCGCAGCCGTTCGGCCCGAGAAGCGCAGAGATGCCGCCGGTGAACTCTATATGAGCTTTTTCGGCGAAAGACTTGAAACCGAAAATGTCGATACTTTTTAGTAACACTCCCACTCCCAGTACTCAGTACTATATCGTTTTTTTCGTGACGAACCAACCGGGGCAACCGTCGCAAAGACGGTCATCGCGGTGCCCGCCGTCGCGCGGCGATTATCTCGGCGTATCGCACCGACACCTCGTCGACCACCGTCTCCCAGGTCAGATAAATCACTTCCTTCGCGCGCTCGCCGACCCGATGGCGCAGGCTCGGGTCGCACGCGAGGCTCTCCAAACGGAGAGCGAGAGCATCCGGATCGTTTGGAGTAAGAAAGACTGCATCGCCGTCGGGAAAACCCTCGGCCGCCGAGCTGCCTTCGGCGAGCACCGCCGGACACGAGTAGGCCGCGGCCTCGCGCATCACGAGCGGAGCGTTATCGTATAGACTCGGGAAGAGAAAGAGATCCGCGCGCGCATACAACGATTTCAGGACGTCCCGGTCGAGTACGACACCAAGAAACTTCACGTGATCTCGGATCGGCCGACATCGACGGCGCATCTCATCGGCAGCGTACCCCTCGCCCGCGAACACCATTCGAAACCGTGTCTTGGTCCGGGACAACCGAATTAACGCGTCGATAATGAGCCCTACGTTCTTCTCCCATCGGTGCTGGCCGACAAACAGGAATACCGTCACGTCGTCATCGACCCCGATCGCCTCGGCGCCCACGCGTCGAAACTTTGAGTACGTCGGCTCATCGGGAATGACCAGGTCCGTCCCGTTCGGCATGATCTCTATCTCGCCGGTGTAGCCGTAGCCACGAAGCGTAAGCGCGGTCGCATTGTTCGGAGCCCAGACCGCGTCCGCGGCCGAGTAGAAATCGACGATGCCGCGCACTGCGCGAGCGACAAGCCTCTTATTTCGCAATACGTGCGAGAAATCATCGTGATACTTGGTATGAAACGTTGCGACGAACGGGACCCCGCGGCTCCGCGCGATCCCGAGCGCCAATCTACCCGATACAAACGGACAGTGTGCGTGAATGAGCGAAAACTCAGTCTCGTTCAGGTTCTTCCGCACGTGCGGATCGAGCCACGGAAGACCGATCCGATACGGTTTCATCGACGGCAGCGGAATAGAGGGGAATCGCAAAACGGGAAATTCCTCACGATCGGTGTATCCGCCGACCTTCGGAGCGACTATCCACGTCGTCCGGTGCTTCCGCGTCAGCCAACGCGCGTAGTTCTCCGCGCACACCCCAACCCCGTCCATAATCGGTTTGTACGTGTCGTTGAACTGCGCAAAAACCGAAGAGTCCAATTTCACGCCGGGAGCAACTTGAGTTCGGCGATCATGTCCGGCGTCAACGTCGGTGCCGTCAGGAGCAACTCGGGCTTTTCGACCAACCGTTTAAACAGCTCGATCGCTCGCGCACAGTAGATCCCTTCGGAGATTCGGTCGTCAAACGTGTACCGCATCGTGACGATATCCTTCACGACGACCGTACCGTCGGAACCTACGACCGGTTTCTTCCGGTGTCGACCGACAACAACAAAAACCGAGGCGTTCCCCCACTCGTAAAGATGATGATACGGCGCATCGAGTCCCAAACTCGCAAGGTTTGCGATGTAAATACTTGCGTACAAGGGATCTATATCGATCATATGTCTTGGCGCGATCCCCCAGTAGTCGAGGATTTTGAAGAGGCGAATCACGAGCGACACGATCGAGCGCGGAAATCGAGAGAAGAACTCCATCTCCCGGTCGTTCTCGTTACCGGCGGGATCGCGTGCCTCGGCGATCTTCTGATCGGTCTTTTCCACCACATCGTACAAGGTGTCGGTCGCGTCGTACGTGATCTTGGCGTTTGTCTCCGCCGCGGTCTCAGTCATCGTCTTTTTCACGATGAACGAGAGCTGTATGCGGTTCCGTTGGTAGAGATACCTGCCCGAGACAAATCTGTTGAGCTGCGGTCTCATAACGAGAACGCGAACCAACGCCGCGAGCACTACGTGGAAGAACGTTACATTTTCCTTATCCTCACCCTCGTTCAACCGCCGCACAAACTCTCGCGTGGCGGAAACATCGATGTCCTGCTCAAAATAAACGGCTGCCTCGTTTCGTCCGCGCATGACGTGCGGATTGATGATGCGAAATGGGGGGAGCTTTCTGAGCCGAATGCCGTCGAATCGTTTGTTAATGCCCATAACTGTACAGTGACTATAAACCGCTCGCCAATTGTAAGGCAAGACCGGACCGTGTGGAGGCATTCCGGCGGTCGCGCGCTCTTTCGGATTTCGGTATACTGCACGGCAATGGTGTGCGGAATAGACGAAGCGGGCCGCGGGCCGCTCGCGGGTCCCGTTACGGCCGCAGCGGTGGTGCTGCCGCGCGGGTTCCCATTTCACGTGCTCGCCGACTCGAAGGTACTGAGCGCGGCAAAACGCGAAGCCGCGGCGACCGTCATTCGCGAAAACGCGGTGGCCTGGTCGGTAGCATGGGCGTGGCCGCGCGAAATCGATGAAATCAACATCCACCACGCGACGTTGCTCGCGATGGCGCGTTGCCACAATAGGCTCTTGATGCGGGTACGGATGTCCGGCGTTCCAAACGCGGTTACGCGCGTGCTCGTCGACGGGAAATTTGTGCCTGCGGTAGAATCGCCGTGCGAGGCCATCGTCCGCGGGGATTCATTGATCCCGGAGATATCGGCCGCGTCGATTCTCGCAAAAACGGCGCGCGATCGTTGGATGACCGAGTACGCTGCTCACGATCCACGGTACGGATTTGAGAAGCACAAAGGGTACCCCACGTCCGCGCACCGCGAGGCGGTGCGCCAACACGGCCTATGTATCATTCACCGTGTGACCTTTTGCCGCGGTCTTGAGAATACTCCGACATAAAACCGGTCGCTTTCGAGAGTTCACGCATGAACGCGTCGACATCCTCCCGGAAAACCACGACTTGGTGTCGCGCAAACTCGGACTCCGGCTGCTTTTTGCTCTCGACAATGTTCAGAAACAGATCGCCGTTCCTGTTTTCCTTCACGTTAAAAAAATACGTTCGTCGATCGCCGGTTGAACTACACCGAGTCGAGAAAACCTCACCGCGCACACCCATATAACCATTCCTTTATAAGTCGTTAACGCGAATATAACGCCGGTGCCGTTGCGTGTAAAGACGGAACGCGCCGCGCCGAACGACGGTTTCGAGATACTCAGGTGCCTCGCACACGTCGTCGGCCTGCTCAGGCGCGACTTCACCGTATCCGTACGCCGCGTACACGAACGGAACACCACACGCGACCGCGGCGGCTTGATCTCCCGGACTATCGCCGACCATCACCGCCGGACGCTCATCGGACAGCAACTCGCGCAGCAGCTCTGCCTTCGCGACATTGCGGTCGTTCGTCGCGCACCTCTCGAACAGAGACCGAATGCCGAGCGCGTCGAGAACTATATCGACGTACTTCGCGCTCCCGTTCGAGCAGATAGCCATCAAGAACCCGTCGTCGCGGAGATTTCTGAGCATCTCGGATATGCCCGGGTAGAGCCGGCCGTCCTTCGGGATCGCCGCTCGCTCACGCAAACGGAACTCATGTTGGAACTCCTCGGGCGACACCGACGTTCCGGCGGTAATTCGGCGCGTAAACTCGGTCGAGGTCATCGTCAGGAACGAAAGGATTTCGCCGCGCGGGGGGACCGGCAGTCCGTACCGCTCGAGCGTGCACGAGATCGCCGGCACGAACACGTCTTCGCTTCGGAAGAGAGTTCCGTCGAGGTCAAATACCAGAAGCGGCGCACTCATCTCTACGTTACGACTCCCGAGTTCCAGATGTTCACGACCGAGTACCCGAGTTTCTCGCTGTACGTTCGTGCACCGCCCGCGCACGCGATGATCTGCTCAAAGATCAGCCGCCCGACGTCTTCGACCGTCGCCTCTCCGTCCGCTATCGTCCCGGCATTGATCTCCATATCTTCCATTCGGTTGAACGTGTCGGTATTGCTCACAACCTTGATCCAGGGTATCAGAAGTCCCCCAAAACAGCTTCCGGCACCGGTCGAGAACACCCCCACGAGAGCGCCGCCCGCGGTCTGTCCGGTAGCGGAGGCGGGATCGTACGCGGGACTGTTCATGAACCCGAACCCCTTCGCGGTGATCCGTTCGGCGTAGTCGTTCACCCACTCGAGCGCCGACGTTCCCCCTTTGGCGACCGACCCGAGCGACTTCTCGGCGATCGTCGTGAGGCCGCCTTCCATGTTTCCGTGAGCGAGATTGGCCTGCGCGTTTCCGTCGCCACGCTCGAGATACTTCTCGTACCACGCGACGTGATCGAGATAGAGCTGCGCGATCGCGCGCGTGCGTGCACGTCGCGTCAAGAGGTGTCCCGCGCCGAACGTCTCGGTCGTCTCGCCGATAAACGTTGTTCCGTCGCATCGGACTATCAGGTCCGACGCGAACCCGATCGCCGCATTCGCCGTGAAGCCGCTGACGGCGTTACTCCCGCCGCACTGCATCGCGACGATCAACTCGGCAGCCGGGATCAGGACGCGGCGGCGTCTATTCACTTGAGGGAACAATACCGTCTCGACGTATCGAAGGATTTTTTCGACCGTCGGCCACGTTCCCCCTTCGTCCTGGATCGTGATCGCCGGTAATGTGGGCGACTCGTCGGTCTCGCGAGCACTCTCGAATGGGATAACCCTTTCACTGCCGAACACGAGCGCCGCTTGGCTCTTTTCGCATCCGAGTTGAACGACGACACGACCACCGACGTTCGGGTGGTCGAGCAGGTTTCTCATTGTCAGATTCTGCCGGATATGCCCGGGGCTCAACGCGACCACGCCGCACCCGCTGTCGTGGGTGAGTCCGATCACGCCGTCGACGTTCGGGAACCTGCGCGAGAACCACTCTTTTCGTCGGTTCAACTCGTCGACGACGATCTCGACGACACGAGCCGAACAATCGACCATGCTCGCGATGACGATGTAGTTGCGCGTACCCGCGCGCCCGTCGCGCGCACGAAACCCCGAAAAGAACCGGTCGCCTATCCGCGGAAGGTCCGCGGGAGGCGACGGCTCGGTCGCGACTTTCGATTGATCGAACAATCGTCCCATCGACATATTGTGGCTATGCACCCACGCGCCGGGTTCGATCCGCTGCGTCGCGTATCCGATTATCTGCCCGTACTTGAGTACCGGCGACTCCGGCTCGACCCCATCGATCGCTACCTTGTGATACCGCGGAATCTTCTCGACGAGACTCACACCGCGCACCGCTTCACCGATCGTCAGGTCGCGCAGCGCGATCGCCACATTGTCTTTTTCTTCGTGGAGGATAATCGCATTCCTCGTGTTGTTGCCGTCCATACACCCTCCGTAACGGTCACGACAGAGTACACCGACCACACCGCCCGCGTCCAACGGCGCAGAGTGCCTCCCGTTCGAGCACTTGCCGAACACCGATGCTCGCCGTAGACTCACGGCATGAAGACAACAACCATCGAAAAAACGACGGCGGTCATCAATCTAGTCGCGTTTCTCGGAATGCTTACGGTGAACATTCTTGCCACCTCGCTTCCTCTGAACGGGCTGACTACCGGCGAGCTCTCCGACGCGCTGCCGAACCTCTTTGTTCCGATCGGACTCACGTTCTCGATCTGGGGCGTTATCTGGGTTCTGCTCGGCGCGTACCTCGTGCTCCAGCTGCGCACGGCGTTCGGTTCACGCGGGACGACGGCAGCCGAACCGGAGCGACCGAGTCCGTACTCACCACGCGTGGCGGGGCCGTGGTTTGCCGTGAACATGGTACTGAACTCCGCGTGGATCTTCTTCTGGCACTTTCAAATGATCGGGATATCGGTCGTAATCATGCTCGGCCTGCTGTTCTCGCTCATCGTCATGTTCCTGAGGACCGAACGCGCGATCGGGTTCGACGCACCCGAGAACCGCAGTTTTGCGCTCGTCCCGATTTCAGTCTACTTCGGCTGGATCACGATCGCGACCGTCGCCAACATCACCGCGTTTCTCGTCTCGGTCGGTTGGGACGGTTTCGGGATACCCGAAGTCGGATGGACGGTGTTCGTCATCGCCGTCGCGCTCGGCCTCACGGTCGCGATGTTGCTCCGTCACCGAAACTTTGCGTTCGCCGCGGTCGCCGTCTGGTCATTTATCGGGATCGCGGCGAAGAGGGGCACACTCGGCACGCCCGAAGGGCCGGCCGTATTGATCGCCGCCGCCGTTGCTGCGGGCATAGTCCTCGCGCTCGGCGGCGTGATGCTCGCGAAAAAGCCACCGCTCACAGCGTGACGAGTTCTCACTTCTCTTGAAAGAGTTCGATGATCTCACCGTCGGGGCCCTTGAAGAACGCAATCCGGACCGGGAACGGCGGTGAGGACTGAATTTCTACGTCTTTCGGCTCGACGGTGATCTCCGCGCCCGCGTCGCGCGCGACCTGGATCGCCTTGTCGCAGTCGGACGTCCTGATCGCCGCGTGCAGATACACCGCTTCCGACGGCACGTCGGCCGGATCGCGCTCGAACAACTCAAAGTAGTTCCCGTCGCCGGTATCGAGCATCACCGCGCGGTTTTTACCCGCCCCACCCCACGCCCGGGCAACCGTGAACCCAAGGCCTTCGGTGTAGAACCTCATCGATCGATCAAAGTCGCTTACCCGAATCGCCACGTGATGAAATCCGCCGCCGAACAACTTCGTATTCTTACCCATTTCGCACTCCTTGGTGTTTCGTTTTGTCTCGCGTCGTCTCGCGAGCGTCTTTTCCCGTCTGCACCGAGAACGTTCCGCCCGACGGGATACGGCCTGCATCGCGCCACACGCGCGCGAGGTACACAAACGGAGTGTCGCACGCGGCGACAACCCACTTGAGGACGTACGTCGTCAAAAAAACTTCCCAGAATATCCTCGTCTCGTCGAAATACCCGAAAAACGCGATTGTCGTGAATATCGCCGTGTCGATGAGCTGGCTCACCATCGTGCTCGCGTTGTTGCGCAGCCAGATGAACCGTCGTGCGGGAAGACGTTTCTTTAAAAAAGCGTACGCCCAGACATCGTGGTACTGCGATACGATGTACGCGACGATGCTCGCGATCGCGATGCGCGGGAACACCGAGAAAATCGTAACGAGGCTGTCGTGCGCCGTATCGGACGGCGCGGGGTTGAACAGCAGCGCGATGTTCATCAGGACCGTGATCGCAATGACCGCGGTAAAACCGAGCATCACCGCGCGTCGCGCCGCGTGCCGTCCGTGGTTCTCCGAAAGGATGTCGGTCACGAGAAATGACCCCGCGTACACGATGTTTCCGAGTGTCGCGGTGAGTCCGAAAATCTCCACCGTCTTGACGACTTGAATATTCGCGGCGATCACCGCGATCGGGATCCAGAGGAAAAGCCCGTCGATACCCCAGATTCGATACACCGCGAGGATAAAAATGAAATTGACGGCGAGCAATCCGCCCCAGAGAATCTCGTTCACAGCGCACACAGTACGGTCGACGCGTCACGATGTCAAGGTCCGGTCTCGCCGGTTCCGGCTTCTGTCGGTCCCGGCTGAGTTACCGAACGGCATGCGGGTGTCCGTCGTGCGTCGTCCGTCGTTCGGAGGTTGCAGCTAGTCACTGTATCCTTTATCATACCCAGTATGAGCAAAACGATTCTTGTTTCAAATCGGCTGTCGACATCGGTCACGGTGGAGAACGGCAGTCCGACGTTCTCCGCGAGTATAGGCGGCCTCGCGACGGGTTTGAGCTCGTTCCACGAACGCGACTCGAGCCTCTGGGTAGGCTGGAGTGGTGTCCCGTGCGATACGGTCCCTGCCGAACTCAACACTCAGATCAACGAGACTCTGCGGGAGGAACACAAGAGCGTCGCAGTCGATATCAGCAGCGAGGAACTATCGCAGTTTTACAGCAATTTCTGCAACGATATTATCTGGCCGCTTTTCCACTACTTCCCGACGTACGTGCATTACGACAACGATGCGTGGGAGTCCTACAAGTCGGTCAACGAGAAATACTTCCGCGTCGTCGCGGAGGTCGCGGAACCCGACGACATTATTTGGGTCCACGATTATCAGCTGATGCTGCTCCCGTTCCTGGTCAAGGAGCACCTGCCCGATGCGCGTGTCGGTTTTTTCCTCCACATTCCGTTTCCGAGTTACGAGATTTTCAGATTGCTCCCATGGCGACAGGAAATTCTCAACGGGCTCGTCGGCGCCGACCTCATCGGCTTCCACACGTACGACTACGCGCGTCACTTTCTGAGCAGCGTCCGACGACTGCTTGGATACGAGAACAGCATGGCCAACATCGAACTGACCAATCGCACGGTCAAGGTCGATGTTTTCCCGATGGGAATCGATTACGCACGGTACAACACCGCCGCCGATCTGCCCGAAGTCTCCGAGGAGATCGCGTGGCTCGGACAGTGGCTCGGAGACAAGAAGGTAATCCTCTCGGTCGATCGACTCGACTACACGAAAGGCATACCACAACGTCTTCGTGCGTTCAAACGCTTCCTGGAACTCTACCCCGAGTACCACGAGAAAGTTACACTCGTCATGATTGTCGCTCCGTCGCGCGTCGGCGTCCCGCGGTATATGATGCTGAAACGCGAGATCGACGAGCTCGTCGGCGTGATTAACGGCGCACACGCAACGATCGCGTGGACCCCGATATCGTACTTTTTTCGCTCATTCCCTTTCGATAAGTTAACGGCTCTTTATAACCGTTCGGACGTTCTGCTTGTGACTCCCCTACGCGACGGCATGAACCTGATAACAAAAGAATACGTCGCCGCACGGCGAGACAAAAAGGGCGTCGTGGTCCTCTCGGAGACCACCGGCGCGGCGCGCGAGCTCAGCGAGGCCTTGATCGTCAACTCGGTCAACACCGATGAGATCGCCGAGACGATACGTCAAGCTCTCGACATGCCGACGACCGAGCAGATCAAACGGAACACCGCGATGCACGCGAGGATCAAACGGTACGACTTGCAGTACTGGGCGCATGACTTCATGGACAAACTTGATCAGACAAAACGCTCGCACGAGAAGCTCGCGGTCCGCCGAATCACGACGAACGTCCGCTCGGAGATCATCGACGCGTATACCGCGGCGAGACGCAGTTTGCTGCTGCTCGATTACGACGGCACGCTCCGCGGTTTTGTCGATCGGCCCGCGGACGCACAACCCGATGACTCACTAAAAGAGCTCCTGGTCGCCCTCGCGAGAAAAAACCGAAACGAACTCGTCGTGATCAGCGGGCGAAGCCGTGAGGTCCTCGACACATGGCTCGGTGATCTCCCGATCGGAATCGTCGCGGGTCACGGTGTGTGGCTCCGTGAGCCCGGACGCGAGTGGCACATGATCGAGCACATCACGAGCGAGTGGCAGGACGTCATCTATCCGGTCCTTCAGTTGTACGCGGATCGCACGCCCGGATCGTCTATCGAGAAAAAGGACTACTCACTCGCGTGGCACTACCGCCTCGCCGAACCCGAACTCGCAGCGGTGCGCGTCAGCGAGCTCCGCGACGCGCTCTTGAGCTTCACGATGAATCTCGATCTTTCGATCATCGAAGGCAACAACGTGATCGAGGTCCGAAACTCGGGCATTAACAAGGGCCGGGCCGCGGGCCACTGGGCCGCCCGCGAAGACTGGGACTTCATCATGGCGATCGGCGACGACCACACCGACGAAGACATGTTCCACGCGCTACCCGAGGACAGTATTACGATCAAAGTCGGTCTGGGCATCTCGACGGCTCGCTTCTTTCTCAACTCAACCGAAGAAGTCCGTGCGTTGCTCGAGGAAATGCGCGCCCTGGCATGAGCCGCGGAAGACGCGTGGCTGCTATCGTTCGGTTCGAACCGGGTTCGTCAGGACCCCTATTTTCTCTATTTCGACTTCGACAGTATCGCCGTCCTTGATCGGCCCTACGCCGGACGGCGTGCCGGTCATGATGATATCACCGGCACGGAGCGTGAAGTTGGCTGAGATGAAACTCACCATCTGATTGACGCTAAAGATCATGTTCCTGGTGTTGGAGTCCTGAACGACTTTTCCGTTCAAACGGCACCGGATGCTCAAATTCTGTGCATCGCCGATGTCGGCGGTCCGAACGACGACCGGACCGATCGGACCGAAAGTGTCAAAAGACTTCCCACGGAACCATCCCGCACGATCACCGTTCTGAATGTTCCGCTGGCTCACATCGTTCATGCACGTGAACCCGAAAACAACGCCCATCGCGTCCGCTTCGGCAACGTTTTTGCAGTCACGCCCGATTATCACGGCCAACTCGGCCTCGTAATCGGTCCTCGGCTCTTCGAACGCGTATCCGTCGGCGATTGCCGGCAGTACGATCGTCTCACCGGGCCCGACCAGCACGTTCGGCGTCTTCGGGAAGAGGACCGGCTCCGGCGGGTCGGACGTATCGGCCCCGGCGATTTTCACCGAAATGCTTTCGCCGATATGATCCCGGTAATTCAGCCCAAGGCAAATAATCTTGGTCGGCTGAACCGTATACACTTCGCTCGAGTTATGAATCGGTAGAGTAATCATGGAAGCCACTGTATCGAATTAGCAGAATCTCGTCATCCATGTGACGGCAATGAAACGTGATGAATTGCGGAAGCGACCGATGGGAATCGAACCCACATCTCCAGCTTGGAAGGCTGGGGTAATAGCCTTTATACGACGGTCGCGAAGTTTGTACGTTATACCAAACGGTCGCGTGCTGTGTCAACACTCCGTTTCCGCTCCGTTTTCACTCACTCCTGACATCGCGAAGACGTTGACCGGATCGCCAGGCGCCTGTTATTCTGATTTTATGAGTCAACTTTCAGAAAACGATCGAGGCGATGTCGGACATGGCTCGTGTTGCGCGCCGCAGGGCGCCGCTGTCGACGCACGCCGTAGCCGACGCCAAGCGGAGTTACGCGACGAGACACGGCGCGCGGCTCGCGGTGAACGCCACATCGACACGCTCGTGACGCTGCGTGCCGGCCGGTTTTTGATGGGAACAAACGATAAGGTCGGGTTTCCGGACGACGCCGAAGGCCCGGTGAGAGAGGTGACGATTTCACCGTTCCGCGTAGACAAGTTTCCCGTCACGAACGAACGATTCCAGGAGTTCGTACGTGCAACGGGTTACGTGACCGAAGCCGAAGAGTTCGGCTGGTCGTTCGTGTTCAGGAACTTTGTTCCGCGCGTTTTGTTGACACGCGGGATGGCGCGAACGGTGCCGGGGCTCGAGTGGTGGTACGCCGTCGACCGAGCGACGTGGTTCAAACCCGAGGGCAAGGGCTCCAATATCCGCACGCGAATGGACCACCCCGTCGTGCATATCACGTGGCGCGATGCAGATCGGTACTGCGCGTGGGCCGGACTTCGGCTCCCGACAGAGGCAGAATGGGAGTACGCAGCTCGTGGAGGTCTGGTCGGTAAAAGGTACGTCTGGGGTGACGAGTTAACACCGAACGGAAAGCATATGTGCAACATCTGGCAAGGCGACTTCCCGGCCCGGAACACGGCGGCTGACGGCTTTCAAGGGACGTGTCCGGTAAAATCATTCTCTCCGAACGGATTCGGCCTGTACACGGTCGCGGGCAACGTCTGGGAGTGGTGCGCCGATTTCTGGAGTGTCGATTTCCGCGCGGGGGACCCGATTATCGATCCGACCGGCCCTCCGACCGGCCAGCTCAGAGTGATGCGCGGCGGCTCGTACCTCTGCCACAGTAGCTACTGCAACCGGTACCGCGTCGCCGCGCGCACTTCGAACACGCCCGACAGCTCTACCGGGAACCTCGGATTCCGGTGCGTGGCCGACGCGTGACAAAAAAACCGTGGAAATAGTCAGCGACCACCAATGGAGTCAGCGACCACCCACGGAGTCATCGACCACCAATGGAGTCATCGACCACCAATGGAGTCATCGACCACCAATGGAGTCATCGACCACGTAACGAGTAAATCACGTCTATCGCTTTCAACCGCACCGTGCGAATATACGATCCACCGGCAACATCGAGCAGAACGTTCACAACCTCCGGGTCGCGAATTCCTCCGGTCGCTCCGGCAATTTTCTCGAGCGCAAGAAGCGACGCGTACGCGAGGTTGTTGTCCGGCAAGGTCCGTGCGTTCTGAAATTGCAACATTCTCACAATCTGCGCGGTGACCTCGTTGTCATCGTTCATGCCGATCAAACCGAGCCCGTACACCGCTTCGGCGAGCACCATCGGTTCGTTGTCTTCCGAAACGACCGCCATGAGCGCCACCTTCGCGCGCTCGCCGCCGACCTCGCCGAGAAGACTCGCCGCGACCCGTCGAACATCGGGAAAGTTGTTCGTGACCGTGTTGCCCGAACGCACTTGTCGCATCGTGCCTTCGGTCGCGAGCGCTTCGAGCACGATGAGCATCCCGGGATTGTCGCGATCGATGGTACCGTCGTCGATCATCGCCCGAATACTTTGCAGCGCGAGCATCTTCATCTCACGGTCCGACGATAACGCTTGCGAACGGATGATCTGCAGTTCGATATCCTGACTTAAGTACAGGTCCTCAATTGTTCGCGGTGGCCGGTCGGCCGCAGATTGCGCCGATATAGACACTGCGACAAAGAACACGAGACCGATAATCACAACTACTTTTCGCATCCGTTACTCCTAACGCACCTGTATCGTCTCAACTATAACTTAAAAGAGGTCTATTTTCCAGATGCCGTCGGTGTTTTTCAACTGGTATAGTATCACCGGCTGCCCTTGTACCACCATGATCGCGATCACGGTATCGTCGTTGACAAACTCCAGATCGTCGAGTCGTGCATTTGCCCTGCTCGGCGCGACGACCCAGTTGAAGTAGTCCTCAAGCGAGCGAAGAACGATGTTGTTTCGCTGCAGAATTGGACTCTGCGATCGTGCGCGCAGCGTTTCAGGGTCCGAGAACTCGTCGATGTACGTCTGCGTCAGGTACCGCTTCCAGTGCTCAAAGTCGCGATCCCGTATGATCTCGTTCAGGATGCCGATCGTCTTCTCGACTTCCTCGAACGTTTTCACGTACACCTCTTCGGTGACGACAAACGGCGCGTCGTTGCCGCCGGATATCGTTTCCGGTTCGCGTTCGGCGTCTTCAGGCTCGGTGATCGTGTCGTCGGAAGGTGCTTCGATCTCGTCGTCGAGGTCCGGATCAACAGCGGAATCCGCTTCCGGGGCCGGTTCGGCGATAGGCTCGGGAGGTTGTACCTCTACCGGATCTTGTTCCGGATCCTCAGACGGTTCTTCGAGAAAGATCGGTTCTTCGGGTACGTCGGGCGGTTGTCCCGCGCACGAAACCACGAAACCGAGTACAACCACGGATACGGCAATGATCCACCATTTCACCATACGCCGATTGTACGTATCCGATGCGCCCTTTGTCAAACGTCGCTCCAAAGGCAATCGCTCCACCGTCAACAGACCTCAAATGGCCCGGTCATTTCCCGAGAACTTTTAACATGTAGAGTTCGAGGTAACGTTGCAACGACTCTTTGTCCCTTATCCGCTCGAACACCTCGGCGTCCGAAAGCTTCCGTCCGAGATACTCGATACGCTCCTTGTCGGGGGGAACAAGCCGAGTTCCGACGCGCATTTTCCGCAGGAAATCGCGCGCGAGACTGTTCACGTCCTCGACGAGATTCGCCTTCGCAGTCGGATCGAGTAGGTTGTTCCAGCGTTCGATCAGTTCGGCAAGGGTTTCGTCGACCGTACGGTTGTCCCCTACGTACTGCTTCTGAACATCGCGGACCGAATCTTTGAACGCGGTAATGCGTGCTTTCGACGTAACGACCTTGCCTCGCTCGCCCTGTTCACTCGTCCCAGGATCGTCATCCGACTCATCGATAAGTTTCTCGCGCCGAATACCCAGGAAAAGCCGCTTGAATACCTTGACCAGCGTCGAGATAATCGGAACCGCCTGCCAAAACGGCAACATGAGTCGGGCGTCCGAGTAGATATGGGCGCGGTCGAGCCTCAGGATAATCGTGAGTGGCGCCAACGTGTTCTTCTTCGCGTCGAACAATCGGTTGACGTTCTGGAGTGCGTCGCGCGAAAGATTCGCCTCCTTCGCGGCGAGAAAGACGAGGTCGTACCGAAGCAAACCACGCATTAATGGGAACTGCTCCGCTGTCGTTTTATCGACGTGTGCCTCGAACGCTTGGTCGTCTTCCATCATCTTGTATTTCTGGTCCTGTCGCAACGCGGCGTACCACGCCTGCGCGTAAGAATGCGACAACTCATCCGACGCTTCCTGGATCTTGTTGAGCAACAACGGCAACAGTGCTTCTCGTGCGACGAAATACTCCCGGTTTCCCGGCGCCCGGACGTTCACAATATCGGGGAGCGACTCCTTGTCCGGCGACTTGATCCGTTTCTGGAGATAGCGCGTGATCTCGTCGTTGGGGACTTTCTTCGAGAGAGGAACTCCTTTGTTGTCGGTAAACGCGAGGATTTGCGACACCGTGTACGCGTACGGGGGTTTTCGAAGAGTGTTTTCAAGGGTTTTCAACGTCATTTCGGTGTCGCGCTCCTTCTGCGCGTTGCTCTTGAAAAAGACGTTGTAGTAACCCAGGAGATACGCGGCCTGACAGTAACTGTGTTCTTCCAGCAACTTGTCTTTCTTTTGTCCAAGTTCCTTTATTATGACGCTCGAGAGCTGCGTCCAGAACAGAAACGACAACTCCGTCGGCAAGAGGATCGCGGACACGGCGTCACCCGGTGTAGTGAGAGTCGTGTTCAGGAACCCCTGAAGAGTCGCTTCCTTCTGGCGGAAAACGGGTTGAAGTTTGCTGCGAACGTAACTCGCGTTCTTTTCGCTCCGCAGATACACGCGGATCTTCTGAACGCAGAACTCGATTATTCGCCGCGGAACGAGCTCGCCGGTCACAAGCAGGCTCTTGATCTCGTCGGGAAACAACAGCCGGAAAACCCGGGTCTTTTTTTCCGAGACCGTGGAAAGCAGATCGATGAAGTCGGACTTCACGTCGACCGGCGTTATCGAGTCCGACGGGATCTCGACACCGATAGTGTCCTCGGTCGGGAAAGGATGATCGGGGCGGTCTTCGATTTTCTTGTACTCCCGAAGAATCAACAACGCGTAGTACTCGGGGTAGTGAATACCGACAACTTTGCCGTCGGCGTACTGCAACGAGCAACGGCCCGCCTCTTCGAGCGCTATCAACCGCGCGGCCAGGATGTTCTCGGTGTTGTCGTCGAGGTCCTCGAGTCCGCTGTTGTCATCGCCAAACTTTTCCAGGTACTTGTACGTAAATGCAAGGAGAGCCGTGAACGACGTCCGGGGGGTTTGATTCCTTCGCACATGCATCTGAAGAATTTTGAGCACATCCGCTTCGGTCGACATTCGATTTGGGTCTCCACGCGTATAGTAATTCGTTTTCTGCACCCGCGCAAGCTTGCGGCAAAAGCATACTACCCAAGAATCTCAGAAATCGGCAGGTCGCCCATGAAACTCAGCTCGGCGACGCACGCGTTGAAGACCTTCATACAGTTGTACGCGTCGTCGAGCGCGCGGTGCGCGGTATTCGGTGGGATGTTCAGGAACGCGACTAAATTCTGAAGCGAGTAACTCTGTCGTCGCGGATACGCTTTGATCGCTACGGCCATACTGTCGACGATAGGATTGCGAACATCGGGAGAGCCACATTGCTGCAGAGCCGCGCGAAGAAAACCGAGATCAAACGCGGCGTTATGCGCAACAAGAACCGAGTCACCGATAAACGCCATGAACTCCCGCAGTGTCGCGTCGATCAGTGGTTTTCCCGCGACCATCGCGTCCGAGATACCGCTGACCTTTGACGCCTCGGGAGAAATCCGGATTCCAGGGTTAACGAGGGTCGAGAAAGTTCCGAGGACCGTTTCACCACGGAACCTCACCGCACCGAACTCGACAATCTTGTCGTGAGGCGGGTATAGGCCGGTTGTTTCGAAGTCGAACGCGGTAAATACTGTATCGGCCACCGCAGCGTCGAGATTCGGCGAGTTCATTGGGTACCCTTTTCGGCTTCGTCGATTGTGCCGTTCACGTAGCCCGAGATCGTCTCGATTTTTTCCCGCACCCGCGATCGGGCCGTCTCGAGCGCGATACCCGGCGCCTCACAACACGAGACGTAGAACTTGATTTTCGGTTCGGTGCCCGAAGGACGCGCGGAAAGGATACTCCCGTCCTCGAACACGAACTGAAGCACGTTCGAGCGAGGAAGATCGATATCGGCGCGTGTCGCGCTCGTCGTCCGATCCGTGGTTTCCCCGGTCAGGAAGTCACGAACCGTCTCGACGCGAAGGCCCGCGATTTCGAACGGCGGTCCCGCGCGCAGACCGTCCATCAGTCCGGTCATGACGTCCAGACCCGATTTCCCGGTGAAGTATCGCGATATCGTGTTCTCTTCGAAGTACCCGTACTCGAGGTAAATCTCGTTCAGGCGACCGAGCACGGATTTTCCCGCGCGTCGATGGTACAGTGCCATCTCGCACGTCATCACGGCGGCCGACACCGCGTCCTTGTCGCGAACGTCGGTTCCGATCAGGTATCCGTAACTCTCCTCGCCGCCGATCACGTACGTGGGACCGTTCTTCTGCGACTCGAATTTCCGGATCAGAGCCGCGATGTGCTTGAATCCGGTCAGCGTATCGAAGCAGGTTGCACCGTACCGGCGCGCGATCCGTGTCTGGAGTTCGGTCGTCACGATCGTTTTCACGAACGCGGGCTTTTTCGGAAGTCGGTTCAACTCGGACAGCGACGAGAAGACATAATCGACGAGCAACGCACCGAGCTGGTTTCCCGTCACGAGCACAAACTCATCGCCGTCGGGGACCGCAACGCCGATCCGGTCGGCGTCCGGATCGGTTCCGATCACCAGATCCGCGCCGTTTTTCTTCGCGAGCTCGATCGCCATCTCGAGTGCATTCCCGTCTTCGGGATTCGGCGAAGCGACGGTCGGAAACTCTCCGTCGGGCTCGCGTTGTTCGGGGACCGTGACGACGTCGATTCCGAGTTCTCCGAGCGTTCTCTCGATCAGCATCGCACCGGTGCCGTGCAGCGGCGTGTACACGAGGTTCAGCTCGGTGCCGTGCTCGATCATCAGCTCGGGCCTGATCGCGACGCCCTTTGCCGCTGCGATAAACGCGTCGTCGATCTCGTCGTCGACATAAACGAGAAGGTTCTTCTTTTCGGCGGTTTTTTGCGGCATAACGTGCGGAGCGCGTTTGACCGATCGGACTTCCTCGATGATTCCCGCGTCGTGCGGCGCGACGATCTGCGCGCCGTCATCCCAGTACACCTTGTATCCGTTATACTCCGGCGGGTTGTGGCTTGCGGTCACGACGATACCGACCGTCGCGCCGAGTTTCCGCACGGCGAACGACAGTTCGGGCGTCGGCCGAAGCGACGAGAACAGATACGTCTTGACCCCGTGCGCGGCAAACACCAATGCCGCGTGATGAGCGAATTCGGACGAGTACCGCCGACTATCGTACGCGATCACCGCCGCGGGTTCTTCGGCGGTCGCGTTTTTTTCGACGTACGTCGCCAAACCTTCGGTTGCACGCTGTACGACGTACGGGTTTATGCGGTTATACCCGCCGCCGATCACGCCGCGCAACCCACCCGTCCCGAACTCGAGCTCGGTATAGAACCTGTCTTCGAGTTCCTTCCAGTTCTCGGTTTTCACGAGTTCCTCAATCTGCTTCCGGAACGTATCGTCTTTTTCGAGCGAAAGATACTCTCGGGCCTTCGCGTGAATCTCTGCCTTTTCCATCGATTCCCTTCCTGTAATCCGGACTCAGGTCGCCGGCGCGGCGACGGAAAACTCGGTCGGCGCGTCCGGAATGTACCCGAGCAGCTCCGCGAGTTGCTCGGCGGTGTCGACGATATGATTCGCGTCGGCCAGACTCTGCCTCGGCCGGTACCCCCACGTGACGCCGATCGACACCATCCCCGCGTTTGCCGCAGTTTCGACGTCGACTTCCGAGTCACCGACGAAGCACGCAGCCGACGGCTCTACGCCGACGCCCGCGAGAATTTCAAGCGTCGCGGACGGGTCGGGCTTTCGAGGCTGGTCCGGGTTGAATCCGCGCGCCACGACGAAATCGATCGTCGGCAGCACGCCGCGGAGCACCGTCTCGACGAGCTCATCGGCCTTGTTCGTCACGACCGCGAGAGGGATGTTCATCGCGCGCAATCCGCGCAGGATCTCCGGGATCCCCCGGTACGGCACGGTCTTCTCGACGGGCTTTCGTGCGTACGCGGCGAGAAGCTCGCCGCGCATCGTTTCGCGCTCGGATTCAGACACGGCTGCGGGCGCGGCGCGGCGAACAAGCTCCGGCATGCCCCACCCGAGCATCGCGCGAAACGTCTCGCTGTGATGCGTTGGATAACCTCTATTCTGCAGGACGGTGTTCATCGCGACCGCGATATCTGGTAGAGTGTCGAGCAATGTACCGTCAAGATCAAAAATCACTGCCTGAAATCGCATGCGCCAAGGATAGCCGGGACATTTCGTTCGGTCAAGAACAGTTTTTCACGCGCCGAGGGCGAGCCGCGTGAGTCGTCGCGAACGGATTCGCACCGCGCGCGGACGCGACGCCTTCAACGCGTACTACACCGAACTGTACGGCGAGGACTGGGCCGCGATCACGCGAGCGTTCGAGGCCGAGCCGATGTACGAGACCCTCACCGACGGTCTCGTCAAACCGTACCATCTCGACGTCTCGTCCGCCGCCGCGGCGCGGTGCGTTCCGTTGCCCTCCGGCGCGCGGGTTCTTGATCTCTGCGCCGCGCCCGGTGGCAAGTGCCTCGTGCTCGCGACCCGAATCGACCGAGACGGACAAATCGTCGCGAACGAGTTATCCGCCGGGCGCCGCGCTCGGCTTCATCGCGTTCTCGACGAACATCTGCCCGAATCGCTTCGCGCACGGATCCGGATCTCCGCGCACGACGGGCGCAAGTGGGGCTTGTTCGAGAAGGACGCCTACGACGTCGTGATCGCCGACGTCCCGTGTTCCTCCGAACGCCATGTCTACAACTCGGAGAAGCACCTCGCCGAGTGGTCGGCGAATCGCCCGATCACTCTTGCCAGGCAGGCCGGAGCGTTCCTGGCCGCCGCACTCGACGCGTGTAAACCCGGCGGCCACGTCCTGTACTGCACGTGCGCGTTGTCGACCGACGAGAACGACGGAGTAATCGAGCGAGCCTCTCGGCGCCGCGTGTTTATGTCGGTCGCGCCGGGGATCCCGGCCGGTCGACCGACGAGGTTCGGGGAACTCGTGCGGCCCGATCTGGCGGGCGGCGCGGGACCGTTGTTCGTCGCGCTGCTCAAGAAACCGCTCTCGTCCGAATCGTGACATCCGAATCGTGACGGCTTGCACATCATCCCATAATCGGTACTATGGCCGGTGATGCTTGACCTCGCTACACTAAACACCGAACAAAGAAAGGCCGTCGAGTTGATCGACGGTCCGGTATCGATAATCGCGGGCGCCGGGAGCGGCAAAACGCGGGTTATCACGTGCAGGATCGCGCACATGCTCGACCGGGGAGTCCCGGAGAGCGCGATCCTCGCGCTCACTTTCACGAACAAAGCCGCGAGAGAGATGGCGCTCCGCGCGGCGGAGATCACCCGAAGGAAACTCACGCGGCTCACGATCTCGACGTTTCACGCGTTCGGCGTGAAGATCCTCCGCGAGCACATCGAACGGCTCGGTTTCAGGCCGAACTTCAGCATCTACGACACCGGCGACCAGCTCGCGCTGATAAAGGAGGCGGCGCGCGAATCGAAGTACTCGCTCGACGGAGTAGAACTCCGCGGCCTTGTCACGCTTTTCTCGAACATCAAGACCGGCAGAACCGACTGGACGCGCGAAGACGTAGCTTTCAGACCGCTTTTCCACGAGTACTGCACGGGTTTGAAGCTGTACAACGCCGTCGACTTCGACGACCTGATCATGCTCCCGCTCGCGCTGTTCCGCGACGTCCCCGACGTACTCGAGCAGTATCGCAGCCGTTACCGGTACATCATGGTCGACGAGTTTCAGGACACCTCGACCAATCAATACATGGTCATGAAGTACCTCGCCGAGTCGAACCGGAACGTCTGCGTCGTCGGCGACGACGATCAATCGATCTACTCGTGGCGTGGAGCCGATTTTCGCAACCTGCTGCAGTTCGAGACGGACTTTCCCGAACGCCTCGAGGTCAAGCTCGAGCGGAACTACCGCTCGACCGACACGATTCTCGCCGCGGCGAACGGCGTGATCGCGCACAATACAAACCGCAAAGACAAGGCTCTCTGGACTCACACGACCGGAGGCCGGCCGATTCAGCTGTACCATCCCGAGGACGAGGCGCACGAGGCCGCGTTCATCGCACAAACCATTAAATCTTTGGCGCTCGAAGAGAACCTCAAGTACCACGACGTCGGCGTCTTGATCAGGACGAACGGACTGTCACGATCGATCGAGGAGAACTTTCTCGCCGAACGCATTCCGTACCGAATGGCCGGCGGCGAGAGTTTTTTCCAGCGGCAGGAAGTCAAGGACATGATCTCGTACCTTCGCGTCATCGCGAATCACGACGACGACGTCGCGTTGATGCGCGTCCTGAACACACCGCGCCGCGGGATCGGACGGAAAGCGCTCGAGACCGCGACGACGGTCGCGCGAGAGAGAAACTGCACGTTGTACTCGGCGATCACGATGATCTGCACCGCGAGCGACTCGCCTGCTTCCGAACGCATGAAAGCAGACCTCGCGTCGTTCGTGGAACTGATCGAGAAGTATCGGCCGTTGGTCTTGAGCGGGCGAAAAATGGCCGACGGGCTGCGCGCGTTGATCGACGAGATCGATTACTGGGCGCACCTCGTCGCGGACAATCCAAAAAACGATAAGGCGCCGAAGTGGAAGTTTCGGAACGTCCAGTTTTTCGCCGAGTCGCTCGAGAACTTCGCGCGCGATCCGGACGCGATCGATCCGACGCTGTTCGACTACCTCAACCGGATCACGCTGCAGACGCGCGACGACGACGATCAGAACGACACGAACGGCAAAGTCAACCTCATGACGATCCACGCGGCGAAAGGGCTCGAGTTCGACGTCGTTTTTCTCGCGGGAGTCGAAGACGGACTCATCCCTCACGCGCGCGCGCTCGAAGAGGCTCCCGAGAACGTCGAGGAAGAGCGCCGGCTCTTCTACGTCGCGCTGACACGCGCAAAGCAGAAGCTGTTCATCTCGTCGTGCCGCCGGCGCAACGTCATGCGGGAAACGATCGAATGTAGTCCGTCGCCTTTTCTCGAGGAGATTCCCGCCGATCTCATAACGTACCACGAGGGTGAAACAACGATCGATCCGGTGGTCTCGACCGATTACTTCTCGCTCGTGCGGAACAGACTCGCCGCGGGGAACGCAGGGTGAGTCGGCGCGGATAGGTTTGGGCGCAAAACGAGAAGCCGCGATGACGCGGGGATCGTCGGTGCAACCGGATTCGTAGTATATTTGCGAAACGATGAGGTTTTCGACTCGAAGTAAGGTTTCCGTCGGGACGATCATAGCGATTTCGATAGTCGCCGCGATCCTCGCGATTACCTTCGCGACCGCACCGATACCCGAACGGCCGTTCGGGACGCTGCCGGAGACCAGCGCCGACGTTACGCGCGACGATCTCGAAGCCCACGTCCGGTTTTTGGCGCACCCCGAGTTACGCGGGCGCGAAACCGGATCTCCTGAAATAGCGATTGCCGAGCGGTATATCGCCGACGCGTTCGAGCGGTTCGGCCTCGCGCCGAAGACGGAGTTGGGCTCGTTCTTCCACGCCGTTACGATGTATCGCCGGGATTTCGATCCGGATAACACGTACGTCGAGCTTGAAATCGACGGGCAATCGATTCGCGGCGTTTTGGGCCGCGACTTCCGACCGTTCTTTTTTTCGGACACAGGGACCGTCCGCGCGCAGCCCGTTTTTGTCGGATACGGTATCGTCGCGGACGAGTACGACTGGGATGACTTCGAGCAGACCGATGTCGAAGGAAAAATTGTCGTTATGCTGCGGTACGAACCCGGCGCCCAGGACCCGAGTCGCGGGTTTGCCGGAACCGAGCTTTCGGCGCACTCTCACTTCCTCACAAAGGCACAAACGGCGGTCGAGCGCGGCGCAACCGGGATGATGCTCTTCACGGGTCCACTCGACGCCGACGCACCGGAGGATTTGCGGTCCATCGGAATCTGGGCGCCGGACGCCGAGAATGCGCGCTCCCCGGCCGACACGCGGTTTCGGATCCCCGATTTCCCCGCGATTCACGTTTCCCAGTCGTTCGCCGAGAGACTGTTCGCGTTCGACTCGATCGACGGTCTCGTCGATCTTCAGTCACGCGTCGACGCGAGAGACGACACACCGGCCCCGTCGGTACAGCTCGCCGAAATCTCGATCGTCGCCGAACACGGTCCGACGCCGGTTCCCGGCAGAAACGTGCTCGGCGTCTTGCCGGGGCGCGATCCGGACCTCAGCTCCGAGTACGTCGTGATCGGCGCGCATCACGATCATCTCGGCGCGTTCACCGACGATCCGGCCGGCATTTATCACGGCGCCGACGACAACGCTTCGGGCGTCGCGGCGGTGCTCGAACTCGCTGAGTACTTTGCGACGACGGGACCGCGCGACCGGACGCTGGTGTTCGTGACGTTCACGGGTGAGGAGTACGGGTTACTCGGCTCGCAGATCTTCGTGCGCGATCAGATCGTCCAAACCGAAAAGATCGCGCTGATGATCAACCTCGACATGTTGGGGCGCAACCCCGATCAACCCGTCAGGGTGTACACCGGCCGAATCCCGCCCGAACGGCGCGAAAGACTCGAGGGTTTTGCGGAAAAACACCGCGTTGAGGTCACATTCCGTACCGGCAGACTAGACGCGGTCAGCGATCACTTCCCGTTTCACTCGGCCGGCGTCCCGGTCGTGTCGTTCTTCACGGGGCTTCACGACGATTATCACACGCCGCACGACACCGCCGAGAGGCTCGATTACGACCGAATGGAGAGAATAGTACGCGTCGTCGCCGATCTCGCCGACGAGTTCGCGAATTCACGCGATACCCCGACAGAGTTCTAGCAAAAAACGATACACCCTAAGAGTCGATGCGATCGAAAGGCGTTCGAACGGAGAGTGCGCGTACTCGACCGTCGGCCCGATCGCGACCGCCTCGAGTCCGGGTACCGCAGCGGCGATAATCCCACACTCGAGCCCCGCGTGCACCGGCGCGACGAGCGGTCGCTCACCCGTCGCCGCGACCCACGCTTTCTCGCACGCGTCGGCAAGCGCCGAACGACTCGACGGCCACGGCGCGTACTCACCCGACACGGCCGCGGTCGCGCCGAATTCCCGGGCCGCGGAGCGTATCGTCTCGGTGACACGCTCGATGCCCGCGCTCTCGTGACCGCGAAGACTCACCGAGACCCGGCAGACGCGATCGGTCAGCTCCATTCGACCGATCGACGCCGACGTCTCGACCCCATCTTGCCTGAGCTCGATCGGACCGCACGGAAGCGAGCGGACGAGCGACACGATCCGTTCGCCGTCCTCGACCGTCACGACGCGTCGCGCGTCGTGCGAGTCCGGAACTATATCGATCTCGAGCGATTTCTCGTCGGGGTACTCGGACCGCAGTTCGGTAGCGGCGCGCGATACAGTCCGGCGGATTTCGGTATCGTCGGCGTTCGGAACCGAAATGACCGCCTCGGCGTTTCGTGGGATTGCGTTGCCCGCCTCACCACCGCTCATCGCGGCGACGCGGACGTCGCCGAGATCGCTCCGCGCGTTGATTCGACGCACGACATCACACAGTAGCACGATCGCGTTCGCGCGGCGCCGATGGATGTCGACGCCCGAGTGGCCGCCACGCAGGCCGCCGACCCTGAGCCGCGCGCATCCGGGAAACGAGAGGTTTTCGCTCTTCACGGGGAGTTCGACCACGACTCCCCGGTTTCCCGCGCACCCGGTGACGATTTGACCGTCGAACTCCGAGTCGAGATTGACCATCCGTCTGCCCCGAATGGTACCGGGCCCGACGGCTCGCGCGCCGCTCATTCCCGCCTCTTCGTTCACCGTAAAAAGGAGTTCCAACCCCGCCCCGCCGACGTCGTCTCGAACACCGATCGCGACGGCGAGCGCGAGCGCCACGCCGATTCCATCGTCGGCGCCGAGTGTCGTACCGACCGCGCGCAGCCACTCCCCGTCACGAACGACCCGGATCGGATCGCGCGAGAAGTCGTGCTCGGTGCCCGGATCCTTCTCGCACACCATATCGAGATGCGCCTGCAGAACGAGAGGCGTCTTCCCGGCCGCGTCGCGGCCCGGCGCCGCCGGACGGGTCCCGGGAACGGCGACGATAACGTTACCGGCCGTCGATCGTGACGCGGACAAGCCGTGTTCGCGCGCGATCGCGATGACTTCGCCGGCTACGGCTTCCTCGCGTCCGGAACACCGCGGCACCGCGGAGATCCGCTCGAACAACTGAAAAACGCGATGTCGAAGAACATGATGATCGAGATCACAAAACTCCATTCGGCATCGTACTCGGCAAACGCCGAGAAGGCAATCGACATCCCGCGGACCACCCGGTCTCCAGCCGGTCTCCGACTTGACCGAGGCACGTGGCGGTACTATCATGGCTCAATTCGCATAGTCCGAAACGTACGCAGGGAGGAAGTCGTGTCGACCCAATCGTATAACGCGTTTTCCGTAGTGCAAGCCCAGTTCGACCGAATCGCCGAGATGCTCGAACTCGACGCCGGAACCAGATCGTTTCTCCGCATCCCGATGCGCGAGTACTCGTTCAGCATCCCGGTCAAGATGCAGGACGGGCACTTCGAAGTTTTTCGTGGATTCCGCGTCCAGTACAACGACGCGCGCGGTCCTGCGAAAGGGGGGATCCGATTTCACCCGCTCGAAACACTCGACAGCGTGCGCGCGCTCGCCGCCGCGATGACGTGGAAGTGCGCGGTCGCGGATCTTCCGCTTGGAGGAGGAAAAGGTGGCGTCGTATGCGATCCTCACAACCTCACGTCCGGCGAACTCGAGAGCATCTGCCGCGGATGGGTCCGCCGGATCGTGCGCGATATCGGCCCAAATCAGGATGTCCCCGCGCCCGACGTGATGTCGACGTCGCAGCATATGCTCTGGATGCTCGACGAGTACGAGACCATAACCGGAGGACGGTATCCCGGTGCGTTCACCGGCAAACCCGTCGGGATGGGTGGTTCGCTCGGCCGAAAGGAGGCAACCGGATTCGGCTTGGTGTTCACGTTGCGCGAAGCTCTGAAGATCCTCGGCGTGAAGCCCGAACAGACGACCGCCGCGGTACAGGGCTTCGGCGCGGTCGGGCAAGCCGCGATCGAGATGTACCAACAGCTCGGCGGCACGGTAACGGCGGTTGCGTGCTGGAACCAGACCGACCGGACGTCGTACACGTTTCGCCGTGCCGGCGGAATCGACGCGACCGAGCTTCACGAGATCACCGATCGCTTCGGCGACATCGATAAAACGCTCGCGGAAGGCCGTGGTTACGAGGTTCTGCCGGGAGATGCGTGGCTCGAACAGGACGTCGACATACTCATACCGGCCGCACTTGAAAACCAGATAACCGCCGAAAACGTCGCCCGCATACCCGACCGCGTGCGCGTGATCGCCGAAGGAGCGAACGGACCGACGTCCCCCGAGGCCGATACGGCGCTCGCGGCGCGAAATATGTATATAATACCAGACATCCTAGGAAACGCCGGGGGCGTCACGTGCAGTTACTTCGAGCAAGTCCAGAGCAATATGAACTACTACTGGCAGAAGGATGAGGTCATCGGGCGTCTTAACGTAAAAATGACGTCGGCTTTTCTCGACGTCGCCGACTTCGCCGAGAGAAAGAAACTCACGATGCGCGACTCGGCGTACGTAATCGCGGTGGACCGGGTCGCGCGTGCGTGCCGCGACCGTGGGTGGGTGTGACGAATGCCTGATCGACCGAACCCCGAACTGTTCGAGGAGTTGAGCGAACGCGCGAAAGAACTGACGTGCCTCTACGATGTCGAGGAAATTCTGACCGAGGCAACCGCAGATTTCGACGCAACGCTGCAGGCAATCGTTGAGCGGCTCCCCGTCGCGTTCAGATTCCCGACGTCCTGCGGCGCACGGGTCAGCCTCTTCGGAATGACATTCACGAGCCGCCCCGCCGACGACCCGCCGTGGATAATCGACGCCGCGATCATAACCCGCGAGGGTCGTGTCGGCTCGATCGAGGTATTCTACACGAGCGAACTCGCGGTTGTCGGCACCCCTTTTTTCCCGGAAGAAGAGCGTCTGCTCAAGACAATCGCGCAGCGAATCTCCGATGCGGTTCAACATCGCGACTTTCAGCACGTCATCAAGGAACTCGAACAGATGCGCGGCCAGATGCGCGGCGCGGGCACGCAGTCGGCGCGATACCGTTGGCACACGATCGTAGATCTGCTGCTCCGAACCGATCAGAAGTTGTACGCGCGAATGGCGCGAAAGCTCATGAACTACATGTGCTGGAACGAAGTTCCCGACGCGTGCGAGTTTTTCGCCGCCGACGATTCGGCCTTCCGACACGCGCCGTCCGCCGCGGGCGACAACGCACCGCAACGACTCATCGTCCACCCGGACGTGCTCGCGATGAGCGAACGCATATTTGAGATCGCCGAGGCGAATTTGCCCGAACGAACGGTCCTCGGGCTTCTGCAAAAGTGGCTACAAGAGGACAAGGCATCGTTCATTTTCCGGACGCTGATCAACCTCGATCACTCGCTCGCCGACGTCGCCGAAGCGGTTCGCCGCTTCATCGACCTCAATCCGCCGAACGGCCTCGAAGTCTCGGAAGCGACCGGGAAAGGCATGCAGGTACTCCTGATTCGACGGATCATAACGAATCAGCTCGAGTACATCGCGGCGGCGAAAAAGCACGTCACGGTCAGAGACTTTTACGATCTGATCGACCGGATGATCATCCCCGCGAAAAGCCACGGCGTGATCGGCGGGAAGGCCGCCGGGCTTTTCCTCGCGTCTCGGATTCTCAACGCACACGTAGACACGCATCCTCGGCTCGCGGAAGTCGGCACGCCCAAGACGTGGTATCTACCGTCCGACAGTCTGCATTACTTCATGAACTACAACGACATGGAGGAAATGTTCGAACAGAAGTACAAACCGATAGAGGAAATTCGAAACGAGTATCCGCACATTATCCAGCTCTTCAAGAACTCGCGGTTCCCACCCGACATCGTGCAGGGCCTATCGATGGCGCTCGATGATCTCGGAACCGAGCCGATCATCGTCCGCTCTTCGAGCCGGCTCGAGGACCGGTTCGGCGCGGCGTTCTCGGGAAAGTACAAGAGTCTCTTTCTCGCGAACCAGGGGTCAAAAAACGAAAGGCTTCTCGCGCTGCTCGACGCTGTCGCGGAGGTGTACTCTTCGCTGTTCGGTCCTGATCCGCTCCAGTACCGCGTCGAGCGTGGACTGCTCGACGTGCGCGAGGAAATGGGCGTCATCATCCAACAGGTCGTCGGCGTGCGGGTTGGACGGTACTACTTGCCGACGTGCGCGGGGATCGCGTTCAGCAGCAACGAGTTTCGATGGTCCGCGAGGATACAACGCGAGGATGGACTCCTGCGCCTGGTGCCGGGGCTCGGTACGCGCGCTGTAGACCGAATAGGAGACGATTATCCGGTCTTGATCGCGCCGGGCCACCCCGAGCTTCGCGTGAACACCGATCCCGACGAAATCGTCCGATACTCTCCGACCAAGATGGACATCATCGATCTCGAATCAAACTCCTTCACGACGGTGCGGATCCGTGACTTTCTCGCGGAGTTCGGCGACCAGATCCCCGGCATCGAACAGCTTGTCTCGGTCTACACCGACGGCGTCTTGTCGCGCAAATCGCGCCTAACGCTCGACCCGACCGGAGACAACGTCGTCGTGACGTTCGACGGACTCTTTGCCGATACCGATTTTGTCGCGACGATCAAGGATATGCTCGGCGTGCTCGGTGCCGAGCTCGAGACGACGGTCGACATCGAGTTCGCCTACGACGGGAGCAGGATCTGGCTCCTCCAGTGCCGTCCGCAGAGCCGCTCATCGGAAACGGCGCCCGCCCCTATCCCGAAAAACGTACCCGAGTCCGACGTTATTTTCACCGCGAACCGGCATATTTCGAACGGATCCGTCCCCGAGATTACGCACATCGTGTACATCGACGCGCGCCGATACCGGGAGCTACCGTCGGCCGACGCGATGCGGCGCGTCGCGCAGCTTGTCGGGCGGTTGAACAAAATCCTTCCAAAACGCCGCTTTATTTTGATGGGGCCGGGACGATGGGGCAGCCGCGGAGAGGTTAGCATGGGCGTCGGCGTCACGTACTCCGACATTAGCAACACTTCGGCGCTGATCGAGGTTGCGATGCGGTCGGGCGAGTATCTGCCGGATGTGTCGTTCGGCACGCATTTTTTTCAGGACCTTGTCGAAGCGTCGATCCGGTACATTCCGCTCTACCCTGACGATACCGACGTCACGTTCAACGAACGATTTCTCACGCGAACGCGCAGTGAACTCGCCGAGCTTCTACCCGAGTACGCGGATCTCGAGGACGTCGTGCGCGTAATCGACGTGCCGAAAGCCGCCGACGGCCGGATACTCAGAGTACTGCTGAACGCGGAACTCGACGAAGGGCTTGCGATGCTCGACACACCGTCGCGCGAGACACCACGAGAGAGTCGGACGCCGCGGATCGACGAGAAACACACGGCACCCGACGACGACTCGCACTGGCAGTGGCGCGCGGACATGGCCGAGAGGATCGCGCGCAACCTCAACGCCGACCGCTTCGGCGTAAACGCGGTCTTCATTCTCGGCAGCGCGCTGAACGGAACCGCGGGTCCGGCGAGCGACCTCGATCTCATCGTCCACCACGCGGGCGACGCGGCGAAGCTCGCAGAGCTCAAGACATGGCTCGACGCGTGGAGCCGCTGCCTCGCCGAGTTAAACTACCTGCGGACCGGGTACCGCATGGACGGCCTGCTCGATGTGCATTATCTCACCGACGAAGACATCGAAAAACGCACGAGTTTTGCCGTGAAGATCAACGCGGTTACCGACCCGGCCGAGCCGCTTCCGATCGAGCGAAAAAGCGAACCGGGGTCCACCTCACCTTCACCCTAACACGCGCCGTTTCGCGGCCCCGGGGTCGGAAATGGTGAAATCGACGAGGACGAGCGACCGCCCCTGGTGCGCCGATGAAATGCACCATGTGCGCCCGATTTTCTCGACGAACGTTCGGGTCAGGTCGTACGATTCGTGCACGTGGCCGTGCAGCGTGATGTACGGTTGCCGCTCTTCGATCATCCTCCGGACCGCGACGCTTCCGATGTGTGAATCGAGCGGCACGCCGTCCACCGTTTTCCCGTCGAGATCGGCGGTATCGAGAGCCGTGTCGTACGGCGGTACATGGAACAGGAAAATCGCCTCGCTCACGTCGTCGTCGCCGATGAGCGAGGCGAGTTCGCTCGTGATTGTCGTATGTCGCCGATCACGGGCAGAAACAGGGACGGTAAGGACGCCCTCTTCCGGCGAGACGCAACCCGGGTCAACGTACCGAGAGACATCGTAACGCTCCCAATCCTTGAGCCGGAACGGACTCGGCGGAATGCACGAGTATCCGTAGACCGCCCGACCGTTAAGTCTCGTGCACCGTCCGTGGATGTAAGTCCAGATTTTCTCGGTCGAGCCGATGAAGATCGAGCCCTCTTCGAACCGCACGTCGTCGTTGCCAAGGATCACGAACACATCGGGATACCGCTCGCCGAGTGAACGACGCAACTCCGTCAAGCGGCGAACGAGAAACCGGTTCACAAAATCGACGCCGTCGAAGCCGAGGCCACCCGGGTCGGACCCCGGTTGAGGAAGCAGATCACCGGCAAAAAAAAGCGCGTCGGGTGGATCATGGCTCAGAAACGAGAACAGGAGCTCGTATTTGTCGGTGTCACCGTGCAGGTCGGAGACGAGCACGCACCGAGCGTCGCCGGTCGCGCCCGAGTCCGACGGATCCAAATGACCTGACCGGCAGGCAGGTGAGGTCCCGGAACTACGTCCGGTCATCCCGCGTAGCCCCACTCGCCACGATGCCGATCAACCCGATCACTCCGATAACCGGGAAGACGTAGAGCGACGCGGCGAACGACACCGTATCGGAAATGAACGCGAGCACCGCGGGAACGATGATTCCTCCGACGGGTATCGCGACTTTAACGACGCCCATCGCGGTTCCGGCGATCCGTCGAAACATCAGCCCCGCGAGCGCGATCGAGAGAGGAAGAAGCGGAGCGACCGTGAGCCCTCCGATAAACGCCGTCGGCAGCGCGAGTGCGACCGGAAGCGGCACGAGAAAGAAAACACCGACGACGACCGTCGCGGCGCCGAACGAAACGGCAACCGTCTTCTCGAGTGAGTCGTGACGCGAAAGCAGACCGAGAACGATACGTCCCGCGGCGAGGCCGATCAGAAAGAGCGCGAGCCCGATCTGGGCGATACCGTCGCTCATGCCGCGCAGACCCGAGAGATACGTCGTCATCATCGCCATCGAGCCCGCACCGAGTCCGATTGCGCACGACGCGGTGATGAACAGCAGTACGATCGCGCGATTCTTCCCGAGAACGGCGATGATCTCGCTCGCGGTGATCGCCCCGCGTTTTTTTCCACGCGGACGAAGCAACAGACACACGACCGACAACACAGCGAGACCGATCGCGACCTGCGTGAGCGATGCCTTCCAGTTCATCCGGAGAAACATCAAGTACAACGTGATCACGACCGAGCCGATCGAGACAAAAAAGTGATTGATCGTGATGTATCGACTCTCGTTCTTATCGTGGATGTCCATCAATAACGCGTCGGTAACCGCTTCGGCCGCGCCCATTCCGATTCCCGTCCCGGCCATCACGAGCATGTTCACCGCGTACACGTCGCTTCGGTACAACACCGCGAACGACACGGCGAGGGTCGCGCATCCGACCGCGAGTATTTTCGGTTTTGAAAAGATGTCCGAGAGAGCACCGGCGACAAGAACCGAAACGCCGAACCCGATATTCTGCGCCGAGACGAGATACCCGATCTGAGCCGCGGAGTACCCGACGCCGCGCGCCGTGGCGCCGATAATCGCGACGCCGATACCAAGGAAAAACATCCCTAGGAACGACGTTCCGGTTGCAACAGCCTTGTTTTCGATCACTTCTTATCCTTGCGGTTGTACTAATCCTTGCGGTAAGGTAGCCGGAGTTGCCGAGAATGGCAACCATGCTGTACACTTCCGGGATGAAGCATCATGTCGTACTGACGGCGGTTGGGTCCGACCGAATCGGGCTCGCCGGTGATATCTCGGCGCACGTTCTCGAGTGCGAATGCAACATCGAGGAAAGCAAAATGGCCGTGCTCGGTGGAGAGTTTGCGGTGATCTTGCTCGTATCGGGCAAAGAGGCCGCCGTGAGCCGCCTGGAACGGGGAATCGAAGAATTTGCCGGCGCACACGCGCTGAGCGTCACGACGAAGCATACCGAGCCGCGACGGTCGCCTCCCAAGTCTCGACCGTACCTCATCGAAACCGTCTCGCTCGACACCCCGGGGATCGTTAAGTCCGTGACGGGTCTGTTGCGCTCACTCGGCGTCAACATAGAGGATCTCGAGACCGAGACGACCGGTGCACCGTGGACCGGCGCGCCGATGTTTCATATGCGCGTGCGCGTGACGGCACCGCCGTCGGTGCACGTCGCGACGTTTCGAGAAAAGCTCGAGAAGCTCGCGTTCGAACACGACCTCGATCTGACGATCACGCCGCTCGGAGCGTGAAAATCACGCCGCCACGGCGTGACAATCACGCTGCTCGGAGCGTGAAAATCACGCCGCCACGGCGTGACAATCACGTCGACGGGCGTACTTTCGGGTCGACCGGCACCAGTACGACCGGCAGACCGAGGTTCTTCAGGACGCCTCCCGCGACGCTGCCGACGACAAGGTGGTGCACGGCGCCTTTTCCGTGAGACCCCATCACGATCATCCGCGGATTGACGCGGCGCGCCTCGCCGACGAGAAAATCGACGACGTCTCCTTTCCCGACGTTGACGGTGCATCCGACCGCATTCTCTTTCGCGCGCGCCGAGAGAGCTTGAAATTTCTTCGACGCCGCGGTCGCGACTTTCGCACGCTGCGCCTGATAGTCCGATTGCGCGGTCACGTGCGACGCGCTGCCTTCGGTGTGCACGGTCACGAGGTGAATCGGAACGTCGAACGCGCGCGCGAGGTCGATCCCCGTATCGAGTATTCTCTCTGAAATGCGCGACGAATCGACGCAAACCATGATTGTGTCCATGATGACTCCGGTGAAATTGAGTGCCCTACGTATACCACGATCATGGCCGCGCGTCTATTGGCTGAATCCGCTCATGTACGGCAGTTTAGCCGCTTTCGCGCGCACGAGCTCGGCGTTCGCGACGAGCATCGTGGTGCTGTCCCAGGTACCTTCGACGAGCGCGTTACGCCGTGACTCGGGCATCGTGACGGGGTACGTCCGCTCTCCGTCCGAGACGGTCATCTGCTCGAGGTCGATCGTGAGCTCGCGCCCCGGATCGATCATGATCGCCTGCTGAAGCGCGGCGATATCGGCCTTCGACGCGACCACCGTTGGAGTTCCGAGCATCACGCAGTTCCCCGAGAAGATCTCGGCGAAGCTTTCGGCGACGACCGCGCGAATACCCCAGCGCACGAGAGCCTGCGGCGCGTGTTCGCGCGAACTACCGCAGCCGAAGTTCACGTTCCCGACGAGAATCGACGCGCCTTGAAACTCTTCTTTGTTGAACGGATGGTCCTTCATCGAGCCGTCGGCGTTGAACCTCTCATCGTAAAAGGGGTACTCCCCCATCCGCGAAAACGTGATCTCTTTCAGGTACCGCGCGGGAATGATGCGGTCGGTGTCGATGTCGTCACCGATTACGGGAACGCCGCGCCCGGTGATTCGTGTTACTTTGGTCATCGTCTTCTCCTACACAACGTCACGAATGTCGGTCACGCGCCCGGCGAGCGCGGCGGCGGCGACCATCGCGGGTGACATCAGGAGCGTACGTCCGGTCGCGCTTCCTTGCCTCCCGATGAAGTTACGGTTGCTCGAACTTGCGGAGATCTGGTCGCCCTTGAGCTGATCAGGGTTCATCGCGAGGCACATCGAGCAGCCGGCTCCGCGCCACTCAAAACCCGCCTCCGTGAACACGGTGTCGAGCCCCTCGTCCATCGCTTGTTTCCTCACCTGCATCGAACCCGGCACGACAAAAGCCTCGACTCCGGCGGCTACCTTTTTTCCTCGCACGACGGCGGCCGCGGCTCGTAGATCGGAAATCCGGCCGTTCGTGCAGCTCCCGACAAACGCGACGTCGATCCGGATATCGCGGGGTTTCGATCCCGGGGCGAGTTTCATATGGCGATACGCGAGTTCCATCGATGTGCGTTCACCCGAATCGGCGACTCGGGCCGGATCGGGCAGTGGTTCGGAGACGCCGACGCTCTGGCCGGGGGTCACGCCCCACGTCACCATCGGCTCGATCTCGGCCGCGTCGTACACAATTAGATCATCGTACTCCGCGTCCCCGTCGGAAGCCAACGAGCGCCACGTCGCAACCGCGCGGTCCCACGCGTCGCCCGCCGGTGCGTACTCGCGCCCCTTCAGGAACTCGAAAGTGGTATCGTCCGGGTTTACGTACCCGGCGCGCGCGCCCCCTTCGATCGACATGTTGCAGACGGTCATGCGACCTTCCATCGACATCGAGTCGAATACGTCGCCCGCGTACTCGTACGCGTACCCCAGCCCGCCTTTCACGCCGAGGCGGTTGATAATGTACAGGATCACGTCTTTCGGAGTGACGCCGTTGCCCAACGTGCCGTTCACCTCGATTCTGCGCACCTTCATCGGGTCCATCGCCATGCACTGCGACGCGAGAACGTCGCGCACCTGCGACGTGCCGATTCCGAACGCGAGCGTGCCGAACGCACCGTGCGTCGAGGTGTGTGAATCGCCACACGCGATCGTCATGCCCGGCTGCGTCAACCCAAGTTCGGGGCCGATAATATGAACGATCCCCTGCCGTCCTGTCGCGAAATCAAAGAAGTTCAGGCCGAACTCTTTCGCGTTGCGTTCGATCGCCTGCATCATTTTCTCGGCCGCTTCATCCGAGAACGGCCGCGCCTGGCTCTTGGTCGGCACGATGTGATCGATCGTCGCGAACGTGCGCTCGGGATACGCGACCGTGAGCCCTTTTTCGCGCAGCATGTCGAACGCCTGCGGACTCGTGACCTCGTGGACGAGATGCAGGCCGATGAAGAGCTGCGTCTGGCCCGTCGGCAACGTCGTCACCGAGTGCGCGTCCCAGATTTTATTGTACAGTGTCCTTTTTGCCATACTCCCTCCGGTTTTCGGTCCATAGAGTAACACATTGCACCGCATGTGTAAAAGATATAGTATCTATAGGGGGCATAGGCAGAGACTATGGAAATGCATCAGCTGCGATACTTTCTCGCGGTCGCGCAGACCGGTTCGTTCACGGCCGCCGCGCGCGTATGTCACGTCTCGCAACCGTCGCTCTCGGCGCAGATCGCAAAACTCGAGACGGAACTCGGTGGATCGCTATTCGAACGCTCGCGCACCGGCGCCCGGCTCACGTCGCGCGGCGCGCTCTTCCGCCCGCACGCTGCGGAATCGCTTCAACGGCTCGAGATCGGGAAGAAGCAGCTCGACGAGCTGTCGGGCCTCCGGCGCGGCACGGTGTCGTTCGGTTGCCTTCCGACGACCGGTGCGTTCCTGCTTCCGCCTCTGTTACTCGCGTTCGGACGGCGGCACCCGGAAATCCAGGTTCAGCTTCAGGAGGGCTCGTCACCGGTACTCGCGCAGGCGCTGCGCAACTTCGAGGTCGAACTCGCGATTCTCGACGAGGCGGGCATGGGACCGGACATCGCCGGGCGACGATTGTTCAGCGAGCCGCTTCTGCTCGCAGTGCCGCCGTCGCATCGGCTCGCGAGCCGGGATTCGGTCTCACTCGACGCGCTCGCGGACGAGCCGTTGATCCTGATGCGTCGCGGACACGGCTTTCACACGATCGTCGTCGACGTGCTCGCGCGCGCCGGAGTCAAACCGACGGTCGTGTACGAGAGTTCCGAGATCGATACGGTCCAGGCGCTCGTGCGCGCCGGGTTCGGCTTGAGCCTCGTACCGCGCATGGTGATGAAGAGCGAAGGAATCGCGTACGTGAACATCGAACCGCCGACGCCGTCGCGCACGCTTCTGATCGCGCACCGCCGCGGCGCAGTGCTCGACCCGGCAGCAAACGCGTTGTACGACACCACGATCGAAATTCTCGGCACAGGCACGTAGTCGACGAACCGGCCGGCATCGAGTATTGTTCGGGAATGAGAGTCATCCAGTTCCGCGAAGGCGCCGGCGTGCGCGCCGCCGTTGTCGAAAGTGAGTCGATCGCACGAGTCGTCGAGCTCGACGGCGGCGTTTACGCCGCGGCGACGTCCGCGATCCGCGCCGGCGACTCGCTCGAGTCGACGATCGTGAAGTACTTGGGAAACGATACGATCGAGATCGACGATACGATCGCGCGCGGCGCGCTGACTTCGCCGATCATCCACGCAGACCCGGCGCACTGCATCGTGACCGGCACCGGTCTCACGCACCTCGGCAGCGCGGGCGCGCGATCGGCGATGCACGCGGCGGGAACGACGACCGAAGAGTTGACCGACTCGATGAGGATGTTCAACCTCGGCGTTGACGGCGGTCGGCCGAGACCCGGACAGATCGGCGCGCAGCCGGAGTGGTTCTACAAAGGAGACGGGTCGATTCTCGTCGCGCCCGAGTCCGAGTTACCGGTACCGAGCTTCGCGCTCGACGCGGGAGAAGAACCCGAACTCGCGGGAGTTTACGTGGTCGGGCCCGACGGCCGGCCGTGGAGGGTCGGCTTCGCGCTCGGGAACGAGTTTTCCGACCACGTCACCGAGCGCTTCAACTATCTCTGGCTCGCGCACTCGAAGCTCCGCGCGTGTAGCGTCGGCCCCGAACTGGTTATCGGCGAAATCGCGGGCACGATAGAAGGCGAGAGCCGGATCGTGCACGACGGCGAGGTCATCTGGCGTAAGCCGTTTCTCACGGGCGAAGAGACGATGGCGCACTCGATCGCGAACCTCGAGCATCATCACTTCAAGTACCCTCACTTCCGGCGCCCCGGGGACGTGCATATCCATTTCTTTGGGACGGCGACCTTGAGCTTCGCCGACGGCATCACGGTCGAACACGGCGACAGCTTCGAGATCGAGGCGCCCGGTTTTGGGCGACCGCTCCGGAACACGGTGTCGTGGAACAAGACAAACAGCGCGGATCCGGTCGTGGTCGGGGTTCTGTAGATGGAGCTCCTGTCGCCCGCCGGGAGCGCCGATAAGCTCGCGTACGCGTACCGATACGGCGCCGACGCGGCGTACATCGGGCTTCCTTTTTTCAGTTTGCGCGCGCGCGCGGACAACATCGACGATACCGAACACGACGCACCCGATAGGCTCGCGGCGATCAAGAGCGGCAAAAAACTGTACTGCGCGCTGAACATCTACTTTCACAACGCCGATCTCGGCGCGCTCGACGCACAACTCGAGAGAATCGCCGCGTATCCGTTCGACGCGTTCATCGTGAGCGACATCGGGGTTCTTCCGATTCTCCGTCGCCGCTTCCCGGCGGTCGAGCTGCACCTCAGCACGCAGGCGAACTGCACGAACCGCGAGGCCGCGCGGATGTACCACGACATGGGTTTCTCGCGGATCGTTCCGGGCCGTGAGCTCTCGCTCGACGAGATCAAGGCGATCAAGGATTTTGTGCCCGAGCTCGAGATCGAAGCTTTTGTGCACGGCGCGATGTGTATCGCGTACTCGGGCAGGTGTTTCATCTCGGCGTGGGCGAACGGACGGTCCGGAAACCGTGGCGACTGCTCGCACAGCTGCCGGTGGAACTACCGGCTCGCACTCGAAGAAGAAAAACGCCTGGGTGAGTACTTCCCGGTCGAGACCGGCAAGACACCGAGTGGAGCGTTCACCTCGATCATGTCGAGCCGGGATCTCTGCATGATCGATCACCTCGCCGATCTAAAGGCCGCGGGTGTCGACAGCCTCAAGGTCGAAGGGCGCGTCAAAAGCCTGTACTACGTCGCGATGGTGACGCGCGCGTACCGTTACGCGATCGACCATCCGGAACAGCCGAACCCGTACCGCGACGGTTTGTTCGAGGTGAGCCGCCGCGAGTTCTCGACCGGCTTTTTCTTCGGCCGCGGAGACATCGATACACCGACCGAGAAGGTGTACACGCAGACGCACCTTCTGATCGGAAGCCTCGAAGAGACTCCGCCGGGTCTCACGGTTCCGGAGCAGAGCCCGGACGCCGACGAATGGCACGCACCGGTGTACGTCGAGCTCAAGAACGCGCTCGACGTCACCGAGGCTCTCGAGGTTGTGTCGCCCGATTTTGTGTTTAACCGGCTCGATCCCGGGACGTATCGGTTCGAGACACCCGAGGGCGAGGTTAATGAGCGGCCGGTCCACCTGAACCCGTGGTTTATCAGAGTTCGCCGCGACGCGACCGGCGGCCACGCCCCGGCGCCCGGCTGGATTCTGCGCTTGAGGCGTGAGTAACCGTAAGCGCGAACCCCGGCCGACCGCGCGCCTTAGCGAGGCACGTGAGGACGGAAGGCGGCCGCAAATTGCGTGATGTTCGGCTCGGGAGCGGGTTTTCCGGTCGACGCGACACGCGGCTGCTCGAGCACGATCGAGCCGTCGTAGCCGACCGACGTCAGGATCGAGACGAGTTTTTCGGCGTCGATGATTCCGGTCCCGAACTCGACGAGTTCATAATCGGGTGGGCCGGCGAAGTCTTTCACGTGCACGAGGCGTACGACGTCGCGTAGTTTCTCCGCGGTGTACTCGAACGACTCGCGCGCGTGGCGAAGCGGGTGACGCACGTCCCAGACGATTCCGGCGCGCGCGTGATCAGCAGCGGCGATCAGAGACAAAACATCCGCGCTCGACGAGACGACGTCGTGCGTCTCGACGAGCACGTCGATCCCCGACGCGTCCGCGCGCCCGCAGAGCTTCCGGTACGTTCGGCCGATCCTCTCAAACACTTCGGCGGGAGCCGGTCCGTCGGCAGCGTCCTTGTCGCCCGCGAAAACCCGAAGATACGTGCCGCCGAGCCGCGCGCAGAGTTCAAGACACTGCTCGAACTCCTGCTCTCCGTCGGCTGTCGATCCCGTTACGCCATCCGAGCCGATCCGGACCGAGGTACTGATCCCGTCGACCGTCACCCCGTTTTCGCGGAACACCGCGTCGCTCGCGAGTTCCTCGATGTCCCAGAGATCGGTTCGTCCGGCGATCGACCGCAAGTCGACGTGTTGAATACCGACCGATCGCAGGAACGAGCACGCTTTCGCGGCGTCCCACACGGGGCACGTTAGAGTCGAGACCGAGAGTCTCATTCGAAGCACCTCACCTGGCTGAACATCGCGACGCCGCTTCCCGAGATAAAAAGCCGCACGTCTGCGTGTGTCGCGTTCTCCGGCGCGACCGCGGCGAATGAATCCTCGGTCCAGTCGGTGTCGCCCGAGAACGTCGCGCCGCGCGGCGCGTCTGCCGCGTCGCAGAGGAAACCGTCATCGCCGTCGCGGAACGCGACCTGGATACACGCGAAGCCGGATTCGAGTCCCGACGTCGCGATACGGCCGCCGATCGAGTACCGGGCGCCCGGCTTCACGGCGATCGTCTGCTGCAGTGCGAGTCCTCCCGCGCGGTCGTACACGATCGCCGGAACGGATTGCCCGCGGTCGTCCTCCAACCACAAGAAGGCTCCCCCGCCCTCGGAGAACCGCCTCATGAAAGACCACGAGAGCGGAAAGCCGTCGTCACCGCGTTTCGTGAAAAAACCGTTCGTGAGTCTCTCGTGAATCGGCGCCTCGCGTTTGTAGTTCCGGAACGACCACACGACGTTCCCGTCACGGTCGACCTCGATCACGCGCTTATGCTGTTGATCCGAGATGAGCGTCGTGCCCGACGGGAGCCGGTGCGCCTCGTAGAAGTTCGCGAAGTACTCGACCGCGAACTCCCAGACGATCTCGTGTTCGGGCGATACTTCGATCACCCTGCTGTTTTTCGAGTCGACGATCAGCGTATTGCCGTTTGGGAGCCTGTTCGCGTCGCGCGGCCAGTTCAGACCCGTATCGTACTGCCACACGACGGTTCCTTCCGAGTCGATCTCGACGACGCGGTTACCGTCCGAATCCGCGATGATCGCGCCTCCGCCCGGGAGCGGTTCGCAGTTGTGCGGGCGCGACAACCCGGCAGAAAATGTTCCGTGAACGGTGCCGTCGCGGTCGACGACGACCGCCCGGTCGTTGTTCCGGTCGGTGATGCAGATGAGCCCGTCGGGCGTGAGCACGACGTTATTCGGGTACGAGAGGCGCGAACCGTCGGACAGTCGTCCCAAACCGCCGTCCCAGTCGTCGCTCGAGAAAACGATCCTGCGCTCGCGGTCGAACTCGACGACGCGGTCGTTCGACGTGTCGGCGACAAGGATCGTCCCGTCGGGGGTCAGTTCGATCCCGTGAGCGAAGCTGAACTGCTCGGAGTCGCTCCAGACGACGCGTCCGTCGCGGTCGACTTCGATCAGCTCGCTTCCGTGACCGGCCTCGGTGCCCGCGTCGCAGATCAGAGTGTTGCCGTCCGGCAACCGCCGGACGCTGCACGGGAAGTCGAGAATCCCCGGTCCGGTTCCGCCGAGGGAGTACTCGAGCGCCTTCTCGACCTCGACGGTACCGTGTCTCTCGGCCGCCATTTACATGTACCCTAGGTCGCGGAGTTTTTTCATGATCCCTTCCTTGTCCTGCCGGCGCCCGCCGCGCTCGGTCGTGTTCTCAAGGTCCTGATCCCACGCGGGAACGTCGGTGATCTTCTTCGTCGTGACGCGCGCACCGAGCGAGCGATACCCTTGCCGGTACAGGTCGCAGATCGGAATCTCGAGTTGATGAAACGCGTCCCAGACGTCCTTCTCGGTGAAGTGCAGGATCGGGTTGATCCGGTAGTGATCCGGGTTGAACTCGGTCGCGGGGCGTGGACTGAACGGAATCTCCTCCGCGCGCGCGCCCTGCTCGTCCCAGCGGATGCCCTCGAAAAACCCCGCAACGGCTTTCTCCTCGAGATACACCATACACGTCACGGTTTTCATCAGGTGATTCCCGACAAACGACTCGGGCTCGTACACGAAGGTGTCTTCCTCCCACCCGATCCGCGCGACCTCGCGCCGATTCCGCTCGTTCAGATCCGCCACGGCGACCGTGCCACCGAGCCCACCGGCCGCGCGCGCGACGTCCGCGTTGTGAATCATGTCGAGCTCGACTCCCCACTCGCCTTTGAGCCGGTCGATGTACTCGCGCACCTCGTCGAACATGTCGCCCTCGTCGATGCAGAAACACCGCGGAATCTCGATCCCGGCTTCGCGGCAGTGCTCGCGAACGAGCCACAACACGAGCGTGCTGTCTTTTCCTCCGGTCCATGCGACGCGCAGGTTCTTATGCTCGAACCGCTCGAACGCCTCGGCGATTATTTTCTTTGAGTCGGTGACTTTTTTTTCGATTAGTGGTGTTGTCATAGTATTATCCTTTATTACTGGTTTTGGTTTTCTGATTCCTAAGTACTGATCATGTATCGGTCGAGATCGATAAGGTACATCAAAGGCTCACCTTCGATGAAACGGCGGATGTTTTCGAGGCAGACGCGGTGGAACTTCCAGAAACCCGGAGGACGGCCGGGCAGCGGTCTTATCTTGCCGAGATCGTGCGCGGTAAAAATAACGTTCGGCCACTGCCGCGCCGGGTGGTCGGCCGGGAGCGTGTCGGGGTGAAGGACATCGAGCCCCGCTCTGAGCCGTCCGGTTTCGAGTTCGGCGAACAGAGCGTCTTGATCGATGATCGCGCCGCGGGCGGTGTTGATGATAATCCCGTGATCGGGGAGCAGCGCGAGCAGTTCACGATTCACCGACCCTTCCGTTTCCGGCGAGAGCCCCGCGTGAATCACTACCGCCTCAGAGGTTTCGAACAACTCACGAAGAGACTCCACTCGCGTGCACGTCTCGGGAATGTCTTTTTGATACGGGTCGTATACACGAACCACCGGCAGGAACGGGCGAAGCATCCGCTCGAAGGCACGGCCGATCGCGCCGAGGCCGTAGATACCTGTCGATAACCCCTCAAGACCGCCGCCGTAAACCGAGTCCTGCGGCTTCCATCCCCCGCTCCTCACGGTGTCCACCCGGCCCGGGACATCCTTTAAAACAGCGATCAACAACGTAAACGCCGCCTCGGCGAGCCGTTGCGCAGGCGCTTCACCCCAATTCGTAACCGGGATTCCTGCCTCGATGATCTCCTTCGGGACCACCGGGCGGACTCCGCCGTTGGTGTGACAGATATACTTGAGGTCCCCGGGTTCGTCCGCGGTCGCGACCGGAACGGGAGCGGCGCCCCAACTCGTGATGAGAATGTCGCAGTTTTGGATCAACGAGAGCGTCTTTGACTCAGGAAATCCCTCGGCGTGCTCATAGATTTCGAGAGATCCGAACTCCCGCAGCAGTTTCTCAAACTCCGGGATCCAGACGCTGTCGTTTTTTTTCTTCGCCGCAAGGTGCAGAAATTTCACGCGCTCCCCCGAATCCGCAAAGAACCCAAATACGATAACCATATTTTATATTTGGGAAATTCAGGATACCATAGATCGGGGGATTGTCAACCGTTCGGTCACGAAATTTTCGGTGAATTGTTCGCCTGCTGGAATCCGAGTTCCGCGGAAAGCTCGCTCGTCACCGAGACCAACTCGCGGACCGTGCCGTCACACTCGGATCTCGGCAAATAGATCTCCGGCCCCGCGATACCGAGCGATCC
>REEC01000050.1 GCA_007695285.1 Spirochaetaceae bacterium
TTGCCGACTGCGGCGTCGAACTCGTGAACCCCTTCGCCGAGTCGTGAAGAGCAGGCATCCGGCCATTGCGCCCCGCCGGTTCCGGGTGCATAATGGGGTATGGAACGGATACGGCAGCCGGCCGTGGCGGGCCTGTTCTACCCTGACATTCCAGACACGCTCCGCGCTGACATCGAGAACTACCTCGCCGACGACTCCAGTGATAACACCGCCGACCCCGACCAAACCCGACCGGCCGTTCGTGGTCTGATCGCGCCGCACGCGGGTTACGTCTACTCGGGAGCCGTCGCGGGCACAGCGTACAGGCGCGTTTGTGGCGCCAAATACAGTCGGGTGCTCGTGATCGGCCCGGCTCACCGGTACCCCGTCCGGGGACTTGCATTGCCGGAGTGTGAGTCCGTCAGGACACCACTCGGTACGATGCGCGTCGACACCGACGGTGTTTCGGTCCTGAAACAGTCGGCGGGAGTCGCCGATTGCGCTGCGGCGCACGCACTCGAGCACAGCCTCGAGGTGCATTTTCCGTTCATTCAGGTGTGCCTCGGCGACGTGCCGATCATCCCGCTCCTCGCGGGGAACTGCGATCCGCAGACCGTCGCCGACGCGATCAATGCGATCTGGAACGACGAGACTCTTCTGGTCGCGAGCACGGATTTGAGTCACTTCGAGACGTACGACGATGCCTCGGATCACGACTGTGAGACGATCGAGTCGGTCCGCGCGGGCCGTTGGCGCGAGATCGGGCCGAGCGACGCGTGTGGTTTCGTCGGCGTCGCCGCGATGTTGATTCTCGCACGGCGTCGGCGGTACACGATCACGCCGATTCGGTATCGGAACAGCGGTGACGCGGGTGGCGACGCGCGGCGCGTCGTCGGGTACGCGGCGTTCACGGTCGAAGCGTAGAAATGGCGTACTCCACACGAACACGGTCCGGCAAACTCCGATGCGACGTCTGTCCGCAGCGTTGCGTACTCTCCGACGGCGAGCGTGGCGTCTGCTTCGTACGCCAAAGAATCGGCGACGAGATCGTCTCGACGACGTACGGGCGCGCGGCGGGGTTTGCGGTCGACCCGATCGAAAAAAAGCCGCTCTATCACTTTCTGCCCGGCACAACCGCGTTTTCGTTCGGAACCGCCGGGTGTAATCTGGCGTGCCGATTCTGTCAGAACTGGCACCTCTCGCACGCGAGGTCGGTCGACGACACCGCCGCGACGGTCTCACCGTCGGACGTCGTCGACGCGGCGGTGAGACACAACTGCGCGTCGGTCGCGTTCACGTACAACGATCCGGTTGTATTCCTCGAGTACGCGATCGATACCGCCGCGGTCTGCCGCGAGCGCGGGCTATCGCCGGTCGCGGTGACCGCGGGCTTCATCCACGGTAATGCGCGCGCGGATTTTTTCACTGCGATGGACGCGGCGAACATCGATCTCAAGGCGTTCACCGACGAGTTCTACCGCGCGTACTGCAACGCGCGCCTCGCGCCGGTGCTCGAGACGCTCAAGTACGTCCAGCACGAAACGTCGTGCCGGCTCGAGATCACGACGCTCTTGATCCCGGGGCTCAACGACGGGCCCGATGAACTCACCGCGATGGCAGCGTGGGTACACCGCGAACTCGGTGCCGACACCCCGTGGCACTTCAGCGCGTTCCACCCGTCGGGTGAACTCATGCACGTACCGCGGACACCGGTGCATACCCTGCTCAAAGCGCGGAAGATCGCGCGCGCCGCGGGGATGAGATACGTCTATATCGGAAATGCGCGGGTCGACGACGGCGGCACGACGTTCTGTCCGTCGTGCGCTCACCCGGTCGTGACTCGCGAATCGTACGTTGCAGGCGATTTTCGCCTCGATGCGAGCGGGCGTTGCGCTGCGTGTGGAACGCCGATCCCGGGCGTCTGGACGCGTCCGCATGAAGCGTAACAGGGAGACGGTACATGGAAGACACAACCCCTCTTGAGAAAATCGCCGATCAACACCGCGCTGAGATTCTCGGAGTAGCGGCGTCCGTGATACGCGGTGCGGTCCGTGGTTGCTCCGACGACGCCGATCTCGACCGGTTTGCGCTCGACGAGCCGTGGGCGTCCGTGCACCTCGACGGGGCATTTGTCTCGCTGTACGCCGGCGACGTCCTGCGATCGTGCCGCGGTTCGCTCGAGTCCGGGGTTCCTCTCAGGAAGAGTCTGGTCCGCGCGGCCGAAAGCGCGTGTCACGACTTTCGATTCGCGCCGCTCGATCCCAAAGAACTCGACGGACTCACGATCGGCGTGGCGCTTTTGTACGACCGTGTCATCGTTGACACCGAGCCCGCGCGCCGCGCCGAGGCGGTCGTCGTCGGAGAACACGGCATAATCCTCTCGTCCGGAACACGCAGCGGCCTGTTGCTTCCGGTCGTCGGTCGCCGCTACGGCTGGACCGCCGATGAGTTCCTCGACGCGACGTGCAAAAAAGCCGACCTCGCGCGCGGCGCGTGGCGGTACGACGACGTCGTGATGGAGACGTTCAAGGCGGTGGAACTCGAGGGGGATTTCGCCGAGTTGACGGAGCGTTGACCGGCGTCGGGCGCGGGCGTAGAATCGACGGTGCTATGCGATGGACCGAGACCCGGCAAAAAATAGCGCTCGTCGTGCTCGCGATCTCCGCAGTGGCTCATGCCGTGGCGATCGGATACGCGGTGATCGGTGCCGGGTGGTACGATCTCCGCTTCCCGGGTGAGTTTGTCTTTTTCATCGTCGCGTCGTTCATCTGCTCGGTCGCAGTGTTCTGCGTCGATCCGGTCCGGAAGTTCGTTTATTTTCACGCCGCGCGCATCGCCTCCGTCATCACCGCCGTCGCCATCCTGGCCGGCCGGGTCCCGGCGATCGAGCTTCTGGTCCTGATTCCGTTCATTCTCGATACCGCATTGTACCTGCCGTGGCGCCGGTCGCTGATCATCAACGTCGGTGTGGTCGCGGTCGTAGTTCTCGTCGACGCAGTGGCGTTCGGATCCGATCCAAATCGGGGATTTTTCTCGGGTCTCGGGCCCGTAATCCTGATTTCGAGCATCGTGACCGGCTACGCGACATTGCTCGTGTACTACCGCGAGCGGATCGTCTCGAACGAGCGCCGCATCGACGAACTGGGCGCGGCGATCGACAGCCTTTCGAGCGCGAACCGCGCGATTCAGGTGTACGCCGATCAGATCGAGTCTCAGTCCGCCGCGGACGAGCGGAACCGCATTACGCGTGAGCTGCACGATACGGTCGGCTACTCGCTCACGAACATCATCATGACGATGAGCGCCGGCAAAGTGCTTGCCGCGCGCGACACGACGAAGCTGCCGGAGTTGTTCGACGGCGCGCGGAAGCAAGCCGAAGAGACGCTTGAAGAAACCCGGCGCACTCTGTATCGTTTGCGATCGATTCGTGATCATCATCCCGAGGGGTTGCGGGCGGTTGGGCACCTTGTGAAGTCGTTTCGCGAGGCGACCGGTGTGAACGTCGAGTTGAACTACGGGAATGTGCCGGTTACGCTCGGTCCGACGGTCGACGCGGCGCTCTTTCGTCTGATCCAGGAAGGATTGACGAACGCGTTTCGGCACGGACACGCCAAAACCGTCCGGCTCAATCTCTGGATGACCGACGACGAGATTATCGCGAACGTCTGGGACGACGGGACCGGGGCCGACGTGATCGACGTCGGTATCGGACTCGCCGGCATGCACGAAAGATTCACCGCGCTCGGGGGTTTCGTCGTCGCGGAGAACGTCGCGGGTGGCTTCCATCTCCGCGGTGTGATACCGCGGCAAAGGATCAACAATGTCGAAGATACGCGTACTCATCGTTGACGATCAGCATCTATTCGCCGGCAGTCTCAAAGTCGTGCTCGAAGGGCACGGCGACGGAGAGATCGACGTCGTCGGCATAGCGTACAACGGTCGCGAAGCGCTCGATCTCGTCGGAAAGACGCGTCCCGATGTCGTGTTGATGGACGTCCGGATGCCCCGCTGGCGCCGGTGCTCGTGCTGGCCACGGCGGCGGTGCTGGGCCCGCTCACCATTGCCCCCACCGGGCCGTGGCTGAACCTCGTGCTGCTGGCCGATCTGGTCTATATCCTGGTGGTGGCGGCGCTGGTGCTGGCGCGCATCGCGCGCATGATCGCCGCGCGGC
>REEC01000049.1 GCA_007695285.1 Spirochaetaceae bacterium
CCTCTCTGCGCGCCTTGCTCCTCACGGTCATCTTCATGCACGTGCGGAGCGTGAATTTACTCATTCATGGAATGAATGTCAAGTAGGCGTCCGGATGATTTCGTTCATTCGGAATCATGCCCGGCGCAACGAGGTGGAAGGTACCAAATCCCACGATCTCTGTCAACACGCTCAGGACGATAAAAAGCTAAACACCCAAAATAGTTCCGCCGCACGCACGGACCGATCGCCTGTCACGCGTGCTGCGCGAGCTCCTTTTCCTTCTCCTGTATTTTTGCCTTCACTTCATCGATCTGTTGGAGAATCTCTTTGATCCCGGCCGTCCCTTTGCTCACGGTCGCTTGCTGCTCGGTGACCAGGACCTCGTACGTACGCGTTCCGAGCTTGGCAACGAGTTTTTCCGCCTGATTTTCTAGTTGCATGATCTCGTACTTGATCACGCCCTTCTCTCCGAGCTCTTTCGCGCGGTCGCGGGCTTTCCCGAACATTTCGCGAGACGATTCGACACCTTTATCAAGTGAATGTCGCATTTTTTCCCAGAATTCCATCCTCAACTCCTCTACTTCGTGTCGGGTTGCTCTACCTTGTCGATGCGTCGGCCGATGAGTTCATTGACCAAGCACGTCAACCACATTAAAATTACTGAAATTCATGAAAGAAACCAAGGAGAACATATGAAATTGATATTCCTCGGCCCTCCTGGGGCCGGAAAAGGCACGATGGCGTCGCGACTATCCGACTCCACCGGAATACCGCACATTTCAACCGGCGACATTTTCCGTGACAACATCGGTCGACAAACAGACCTCGGAGTGAAGGTTAAGGCGATCCTCGACCGCGGTGACTTGGTGCCGGATGAGTTAACGATCGATCTCGTGAGGAACAGGCTTGAACAGGAAGATGCAAGGAACGGCTTCATCCTCGATGGTTTTCCGAGAACCATACCACAAGCCGACGCGCTCGAGACCTTTTCCTCGATCGACCACGTCGTCAACTTCGACCTGAGTCGTGAAGAAATCATCAAGCGACTTTCGGGGCGACGGGTCCACAAGGCGTCCGGGAGAACGTATCACGTCGTGTTCAACCCTCCACGAAACGCGGGCAAAGACGACGAAACGGGCGAGGAGCTCATCACGCGTCCGGACGACCAGGTCGATGCGATCAAAAACCGGCTCGAAGTGTACTGGAAACAAACGGCACCGCTCATCGAGTATTACAAGAAAAAGGAAATTCTCAGGGACATCGACGCGTCACCAGCTCCGGACGAGGTGTTCGCGAAGCTCAAGGGACTCCTCCGCATCTGAGGGACGCATCGAGGCGCGGCTTATTCGACCGAAGACGGTGCAGTCTCCGCGCGTGAGTCCGGCTGCGACTCGCTCGCGGGCGCCTCGCTTTCAGGTACATCACGTTCGCTCAACGGTGCGATGACCGCCTGAACACGGTCCACGAGACGCTCGGGAACACCGTTCGCGAGCGCCTCCGCCTCTCTGATATCCGCGAAACCATCGGCAATTGCGCGCGTCAAATACTCAAATCCGCGTTCTTCGTCCTCTATTGCGATCAGAAGCACTCGCGCAGCACGGAACCGCGCATCGGCATCGGCGCCGGCTCGCTCGAGCACGGTCTCGTACGCCGCGAGAGCACGGTCGAACATCTCGAACTGCTCGTATCGCTCCCCGATCTGCTTTATCCGCGTGTCACTTCTGTTCGTGAGAGCCATGTACGCTTCGGCCGAATCGTCGAATGCCGACGAGTCGTCGAGGATCGCGGCCGTCTCGGCCGTGAAAAACAGTGCGTCAGCGTCGTTCGGCGCGAGTTTGCGCGCACGCGAGAACGCCGAAAAAGCTCTCTCGTATCGTTCGACGTTTTTTTCGATGAGACCGATGTTGTGCTGAATATCCGCGTCAAACGGCGAGAGTTCGGCCGCGAGGGTCAGGTCGGCGAGCGCATCGTCGAATCGCGCGGACGCGAATCGACTGTACCCACGCGTCTTGAGCACGAGCACATTCTCAGGGTCGCCGGCAAGAATCGTCGAGAGAATTTCATCGGCCTCGGCGTACCGGCGCTGCTCAATCCGAATCCGCGCCAAGTTATAACTCGTGCGCGCGAGCGACGGGTCGAGTTCGATCGCCCTCGCGTAGAAACGCGCCGAATCGTCGTGCCGTCCTAACTCGAAGTACGCGTGCGCTATGTTGTGATACTCGATCGCGATGTCGCGCCGATCGGGCGCTGTACGGCACGACAAAAGAGCCACGGAAAACGTGAATAACAGCAGACCGACTCTCCAGTAGCGCACTTGAATCCCCACCTTACGCGTTTCTCTCGCGAAGCTCCGCGACTCCGCACCGGCACGACGATTCCGGTCGACGCGCTAACGCGCGAGCACCGTTTCCTCGATTTTCCGAACCTGCGACCGGTATAGGTTTGCTATCGTCGAGCCGTAGTCGGCGATGAGTTGGATGATGTTGCGCGGCGTGTCGTCGAGATCGACGCCGTTCAGGCGATCGCCGGCATCGCCGAGGCCCGGCAGAATGTACGCTTTTTCATTCAGCGCCGGATCCATCCAGAGAGTGTACACGTGAACGTTATCGAGCGCCCGGACGATTCTGAGCGTTCCCTTCAGCGCCGAGATCACGTTGAAGAACCGAATCGAACGCGGACGAATGCCGCTGTCGTGCAGGAACCGCACGATCGTGACGAGACTGCCGCCGGTCGCGTTCATCGGGTCGGCAAAAAAAAGGTCCTTATCGTCGAGCAAGGCCAGATCGAAAAACGACTTTGAGAGGTCGAGAACGTACTCCATATCCTGTTCGCTCTTGGTGTCGTCGCGTCGTATCCTGAACAGAGCGAAGGGAGTGACGTAGCCGGTCGATGAGTACTCCTCGATCTCTTTTGACATGATCATCGACGGCAGCAAAGCTCCACGAAGCATGACGCACATCACCGAGTTCTCGAGCTCTTTGTCGACGTCCGGTATCTTGTGTACCGCGAAGTTCTGAACCGGATACGATACGGGCGTCCTGATGATCAAGTGATTCTTGTCGTGGTTGTCGGGCTCGGCGAACGCGAGGTTGAACAGCAACTCGTACGCTCGCTGAACGTAATAAACGAACTCGTGGTGCTGCGTTCGCACGTCTCTGAGTTTTGCGATCAACCGTGATGCCTCACCGTGAACGCTTCTCGGCGTGATGAAACTGTACACGCGAATCGATTCTTCTTTCGCGGTCACTTCTTGAAGCTTGGCTCCCATTTGATTGTACAAATCAATGAGCGTCGCTTTTTCCGTGCTCAACCGGCTCTCATTCTGCGATGAAGCGAGAACCTGGCACGCGGTAAGCGCACGAGCGAACAACCCATCGAGTTCGTCGATATTCCGCTTATCGTCGTCGGTCAAGTAACCGTCGAGATCCGCAGCCGTCAAAACTATGTGATCTTTCATACTCTGTGATCGCAATATATCCGGAAAGCCCGTATCTCACAAGGCCGACGGTTCCTCGGCACGAAACGAAAAAAGGTTGGGACAAAATCGCTCTTTTTGGTTATCTTACTGCTATACGACACTTATGGAGGGAAAATGAGAAGGAAAGTTTTGGTTCTCGCAGCTGTTCTCACGATCGTAGGTTCGAGCACGGCATTTTCATGGGCGATAGGCGGCGCGTTCGGCCTCGCCCCGGCAGGCGGGCTTCCCGGGTCCAACGTGATGTTGACCGGCAAGTTCGACCAATCACCGGTCATCTTCGGCGCAGGAATGCGTATCGGTCAGGACACTTTCCAGCTCGGTTTGACCGGCGATGTTCACATGGTTCGGCGTCAGCTCATCAACTTCCTGAACTTCTACGTCGGCCCGGGACTGTACCTCGGCATCGGGAACGACTTCCAGATCGGTGGTCGTGTTCCGATCGCGTTGTACGCGTTCCCGATCGACGTGCTCGAGGTTTTTGTCGAGATCGCACCGACCCTGGCGGTAGAATTTGGCGATCCGATAGAGTTTCCCGTGTTCGGATTGCAGGGTTCGTTCGGTTTCCGCTTCTGGTTCTGACGGCGCCCGGCGCACCACAAAAAACCCGTACCGGCCACCGGTACGGGTTTTTTTCATCTCCTAGGGGAGTCGAACCCCTGTTGCCGGGATGAAAACCCGGTGTCCTAAC
>REEC01000048.1 GCA_007695285.1 Spirochaetaceae bacterium
CGCACACGATGCCGCTCGACCGGATGAACGACGGCATGGCGATGGTCGCGTCCGGGAAGGACTCGATCAAGGTGACGCTGATCCCGTGAATCACCGCCACCCGGCGCGATTTCCGGCGACTTCGTCGAGGTAGGAGTCTGCCCGCTCGGGCGTCACCCGATTCAGGCGGTGGTACCGACGCAGATTCCTGATGACGTTGCCGGTCTCTTCGGCGGCAGACTCGTCGGCAAGAGCAATCGCGCGTCGAACGACTTCCGCCTGCGATTCACCCCATCGCGACGCGAGCCTTTTCAAACCGGCGACGGTATCATCGTCAAGCCAAAAGCTCGTACGATACTTCGAACTGGCCATACGACGATTGTGTACGACAACCCGTGACGCGTCAACGGACTCTTCGGCAACTCACCGAATTTCCACGCGCAGAAACCGTCGCTTCCCCGCGCGCAGCACCCCCGGGCCGCGGACCGTCGCGTCTGTCTCGGTGACCGTCTCGCCTTCGAAGTGAACCCCGCCCTGTTCGATCAACCGGCGCGCCTCCGAGAGCGACGACACAAAACCCGCCGAGACGAGGACCTCGGTGAACCGCCGGCCCGCGGGCACGGTCAGCGCCGGCATGTCCTCAGGCAGCTCGCCGCGCTGAAACGTTCGGATGAACGAGGCTTCGGCCGCGGCGACCGCGTCTTCGGCGTGAAGCGTCGCGACGACCTCGCGCGCGAGGCGCATCTTGACGTCTTTGGGATGAGCGCGCCCGGCCTCGAGCTCGGCGAACACGGCGTCGATTTCAGGCGGCGCGAGCGGCGTGATCTTCTCGAAGTACGTCCGCATCGCGTCGTCGGGCAGACTCATGACCTTTCCGTACATCTCGTCCGCCGACGCGAGGATCGGGATGTGGTTGCCGATCGACTTGCTCATTTTCACGCGCCCGTCGGTGCCCGGGAGAATTCCCATGATGATCGCGACGTTCGGTTTCTGTCCGTTCGCCTCCATGACTTTTCGCGACGCGGTGACGATGTTGAAGAGCTGATCGGTCCCCCCGACCTGCACGTCCGCGCGAAGTTCCGTCGCGTCGATCCCCTGCAGTATCCCGTAGAACAACTCGTGAAGGTAGACCGGATCACCCGAATCGGCGCGCCGGCGGAAGTTCTCGCGCGCCATGAACTGCTGGACCGTGAAGCTCGAGGCGAGGCTCACGAACTCTGCGATCGTGCGCTCCGCGAGCCACTCGTCGTTGAAAACGATCGTCGTTTTATCGCGGTCGAGGATCCTCATCGCCTGGTCTGCGTACGTGCGCGCGTTCACCTCGATCTGCTCGCGCGAGAGAATCGGCCGGAGCTTGTTCTTGTCCGACGGGTCTCCGATCTGCGACGTGAAGCTCCCGATCAGGAATGTGACCTCGTGCCCGAGCTGCTGGAACTGGGCGAGTTTGCGGATCGGAACCGTGTGTCCGAGGTGAAGATCGGCCGCGGTCGGGTCAAAACCCGCGTACACGCGGAGCGGTCTGTTTTCGCGTTCGGACTCGATGAGTTTGGCGTTCAGCTCCGCGGCCATGCTCGCGCGAAGCCCATCGTCTCCGTACTCGGTCCCCTGCATCAGGTGTTCAACGCGTGCAGAAATTGTACTCATACTCTCCTCCGTGTCTGCGCCTGCGAATCACGTGCGTGACCGCGGAGCAAAAAAAAGCCCCCGAGCCGAAGCACGGGGGCGATTCAATCCACGCGGACCGTGGACTATCCCGGCGTTCGGTTATCCGTGAGGCGAGGGTAGTAGTAGTACGCCGAGCGTCGGTTCAGGTTTCTCATAATGTGAGGTACACTGTACGCCTAAACGGGCGGTCGCGTCAACATTTGCGACCGGCCGTTCACGGAGCGCAGCGAGTCGTGGCATCGAACTTTTACGCCGAGATATCCGAAATATACGACTCGATGATCGGCTCCGATGCCTTTCTCGATGAGCTGCGCGCGCAGTACGAGGTTTTCCTTCGAACGTTTCGGGTCAAGACGGCGATCGATACCGCGTGTGGATCCGGCTATCACTCGATCGCGCTCGCCTCGTCGGGTGTCGTCGTCACGGCGTGTGACATCGCTCCTGCCATGCTCGAGAAGGCACGCGTCAACGCCGCGCGGCACGGCGTCGAGATCCGCTTCGAGAACGCCGCGTTTGACCGGACGCACCGCGTAACCCGTGCTCCGGTCGACGCGGTGTTCTGTATGGGAAACTCTATTCCACACGTGCTGCATACGCGCGCTCTCGAAGCTGCGATTCGGTCATTTTATCGCGCGCTCGGTGACCGCGGGATCGTCGTGATACAACTGCTCAACTACGACCGTATCGCGAAATCCGGCGACCGAATCGTGAACATCCGCCGCGACGGCTCCGATGAGTACGTCCGGTTTTACGACTTCCTCTCAAAGACGCGGGTTCGCTTCAACGTGCTCGCGATCGATTGGTCCGGCGACAAGCCGACGCACCGGCTGTACTCGACCGAACTCAAGCCCTACACGCTCGAGCAGATCATCGACTCGCTCGAGTGGGTCGGGTTCACCGACGCAGCGGTGTATGCGAGTATGGAGCTTGCACCGTACGACGACGACGCGTCGTACGGTGCCACGGTGGTTGCTCGGAAGGCCGGGCGTTAGGATCCGACGCCAGTTGCCGACCGCTTCTCATCGCGGAGGTACTCGCCCGGTGACGCGCCGAACCGCTCGCGGAAGACACGGTGAAACGTCGATTTAGACGGGAACCCCGCTTCGAACGCGAGCCTCAGAATCGTGTACTTCTCGAGATCTCCGGCTCGTGTGCGCTCGAGGAAATACTCGAGCCGGTGGTCGTGGATCAGCTGCGAGAAATTCTTGCCGTACACGTGGTTAATCACGAGCGAGAGCCGGTACGGGTGGACGCCGATCTTCTTTGCGAGTCGCGTAATGGTCAGCTCGGTATCGCGGTACACGTCGCTTTGAAGCTGCGCGCGAAATCGATCGACGATCGAGGCGATCTCGGACTCTTCAATTCCGGCGGGCGGTTCGTTCCGCGGTTTTTTCCCGCCGAGGATCAGGACGCCCGGCGCGATGAGAACCATGAGCGAAAACGCGTACGTCGTAAGCATCATCGCGACAGCCGGCGCGTAGAATCGCGCGTTCGCGCCGTCGGGGGTCATCGCGGGCGCGGTCGGCTGGACAGCGATGAGCAGAAACGATGCCAAGCATACGAGCGGAAGCGCGACGACGAGGCGGGCCCAGAGCCGTCGTGTGGCGGTCACGTGAGCAGCACGGCTTTCGCTCCCGAACGCGATCTTGATCGCAACGACTGCGTACGCTGTGGAGAGCACGGCCTTGATCGCGTGCCTCGCCGGCATCCACCACGGTGCAGGCTGCGCGAACAAATCGGCAACCAGCGCGCGATACCCGGTGGCGTCGAGCGATACGATCAGCGCCGACAGCACGATTGTTTCGATCATCCACGGAGCAGCGTGCAGCGCGAGGTACGGTGGGGGAGCGAGGTCCTCGCGGATCAGCTCGCGGACGTACCACCAGACTAGCGGGCCGAACAATAACGGCGCCGCTCCGGCGACCGGCAAGAGCCACGGCGCAGCCAGAAGGCCCTCCGGCGTCCATGCCGGGATCGTCCCGAGCCTGAGCGGGAACACGAACAACAGCAGAGCGAGCGGAAAATTCGCACGACTACGGAAACGGACACCGATCAGGACAAGCAACAACAGTCCCTGCACCGCGCCCAACGCTGCGACAACTACCAGCAGGTGCATAGCGCAAGTATACACGTGATAGTGCCGCTCGTCTCCAGTCGGATACGGAGTCAGAACATGCGACAAGGAGGGCGTCCGGCGGGAAAGGCGTTTCACGGACTCGCCGTGTCGGGTTTTCCCTCATAACGTCGTCACATGGTTTTTCGGGATCTATCGGTTCCGTAGTCTGCGTCCGAAGCCGAACCCCGGCTCGGAGAGTCAGCGTTGCGTGTAGGGCAAGCCATTATCAGGTAAAGGGCCTGGGGGCGAAACCGCCCCCTCACCCCTCAATAACAACCTTTCCTGTTACTCAGAACGCACTTCGGTGCCGTACCCGGACTTAATCCGGTTGTTGTGTAATCGACAACGTGTAGTCGCCGCGGGTCGCGTTGACATGC
>REEC01000266.1 GCA_007695285.1 Spirochaetaceae bacterium
AACACGACGACCGGAATATCAATGCCGCGTTTCCTTCGCTCTTCGAGGAACTGAATCCCGTTCATCTCGGGCATTTCGAGATCGAGGACGATGCAGTCGACCTCGAGCCGCTCAAGCTTTTGAAGCGCAAAAACACCGTTCATCGCGGTCGCCGCAAGACTCAAGTCCGGCGCGGCTTCGATGATTCTGCTGACGAGGTTCCTCATGAGCGCCGAGTCATCGACGACTAGAACCGATACTTTTTTGTTTTCCACTCGCGCCTCATCGCCGCGTCGTTCCGTTTTCGACCGACTTCCCATAAATACACGCCCACTCGGTCTTGATGAACTCAAACTGCGTCTTCATTCCAAACAGCGATTCCGAGTGGCCGATGAACAGGTACGACCGCGGCGCCATCGCAGACCAGAATCGATTCACGCTCGCCTTCTGGGCGGCTTCGTCGAAGTAGATCAAGACGTTTCGGCAAAAGACGACGTCAAGATTCGAGAGGCCGCTATCGTTCTTGAGGTTATGGTAGTCGAATCGCACGAGCGACTTGATCGAGTCGACGATCCGGTACCCGCCGTCTTTTTTCTCGAAGTACTTCGACAAGTACGACTCAGGAATTCCAGAGACGCGCGACTCGGCGTAGAACCCCTCCTGTCCGATCAGCAGCGATTTCAGGCTGATGTCCGAGCCGGTGATCTCGATCGTGAAGTCCGGCGGCAGGAGCTCTTTGCACAACATCGCAATCGTGTACGGTTCCTCACCCGTCGAACACCCGGCGCTCCATATCTTCACTCTTCGTTCGCGCGATCGAGCCTTGATCAACTCCGGGATCACGAAGTACTCGAACGTCTGCATATGAGCCGCGTTTCGGAAGAACCGCGTCAGGTTGGTCGTGACCGAGTCGAGCAGCGTCTTCAGTTCGTCCGAGTTCGACCGTATGAGCTGGTAGTACGAGTCGACCGTATCGAGTCTCGCGATTTTGAGCCGCTCGCGCAGGCGGCTCTCGAGAATCGAACGATTTGAGCTGGAGAAGTGAATCCCGCTTTCGTCGTAAATTATTTTCCGGAACTTTTCGAAATCTTCATCCAAAAGGAAATCAGGCATAATACGTTTTCGGAAGTGTATGAATTTGGTTTTGCGCTGTCAATACGGGAGTTTTCGAACGGCGCGTGGTATATTCAACTGCGTTATGCTAGTTGTGTGGGCAGAAGTATCGGTGAAAGGAATACGGCTCCGTCATACCGATCGTGAGCCGGTCGTGATCCTGCAGGATTATGGTAGCGGGCGCTGTTTCGGCCTTCGCGTCGGAGCGGCGTCGGCCGGAGAGATCATTCTGGAGATCGAAGGTGCTCGCCCCGTCGAGCGAACGACCGCCGACGTTATTCGTGACGTCTTCACGGTGCACGGCATCTCGGTGACACGAGTCGAGTTGTACGGCGACGCAAAAACACGAGCCCGACTACGATACGCCTCGGCAGGTATCGAGTACAGTCTCGAAATGAACGCCGGTGACGCGCTTGCTCTCGCGGTCAGGATGCGCGCGCCGATCTTCGCGCACGCCGATCTCGTCACGGCGCGCTGCGAGAGGGGCGCGCTCAGCGAGGCCGGCGCGTCGGAGTATCTCGCGCTCGAACCCGCCGCGTTACGTTGACACTGCGACGATAGGCAACCATAATAAAATCCCATGAAGAAATACGTTTTCGTGACGGGCGGCGTGTGTTCCAGCCTCGGAAAAGGGATCGCTGCCGCGTCATTAGGTAGTCTCATGGAGTGTCGCGGGCTCCGCATCCGCATCGTCAAGGTCGACCCTTACATCAACGTGGACGCCGGGACAATGAGCCCGTATCAACACGGTGAAGTGTACGTCACCGACGATGGGGCGGAAACCGATCTCGATCTCGGCAACTACGCGCGGTTCACTCAGTCGTCGTTGTCGAAGGCGAGCTCGATAACGACAGGACAAGTGTACCAAGAGGTTATACAGCGCGAGCGCGAGGGCAGATACCTCGGGCGAACCGTGCAGGTAATCCCGCACATCACCGACCGCATCAAGCAGCGGATCCTCGCGGTCGGCGAGCAATCCGACGTCGACCTCACTATCGTCGAGATCGGCGGGACCGTGGGCGACATCGAGTCGGTTCCGTTCCTCGAAGCGGCCCGACAGATGATTCACGAGCTCGGACACGAGAACGTGCTCTCGGTGCATCTTACCCTGATTCCCGAGACCGCGGGCGGCGAGCTCAAAACAAAGCCGACGCAGCACTCTGTCAAGGAGCTTCGCGAGATCGGTATCCAGCCCGACGTTCTTTTGTGCCGCGCGCCGGCGCAACTCGACGACGACATGCGCCGCAAGATCGCGCTGTTCACGAACGTCGATTTTGACGCGGTGTTCTCTGCCGCGGACGTCTCGAAGACGATTTATGAGATTCCCTTGATGTTCCACGCGCAGAAAATGGACGAGATCATTCTCGACCGGCTCAAGGTACCGTACGGCGAAGCCGACCTCGACGGCTGGTCGCGCGTCGTCGGTGTTTTCCAGTCGTCCGGCCCGATTGTCCGGATCGCGGTCGTTGGAAAGTATATTGACTTGAACGACTCCTATAAGTCGGTCGACGAGGCGTTGTACCACGGCGGTGTCGCGAACGACGTTCGGGTCGAGCTCGTGAAAATGGACTCCGAAAAGCTGGAGAAGCTCGATGATCTTGGCGAGGCTTTCAGCGGCATCGACGGCATTCTTGTCCCGGGCGGCTTCGGAAGTCGCGGAATCGACGGCATGATCCGGACCGCGCAGTACGCGCGAGAGAACAACGTGCCGTATCTCGGTATCTGTCTTGGAATGCAGGTCATGGTGATCGAGTACGCGCGAAATGTCGTGGGGTTGGCGGATGCGGACAGCACCGAGTTCGCGCCCGAGTGCGAACACCCGGTCGTGAGCTTGCTTGAAGAGCAGGTCGACGTCAAGAATTACGGGGGCACGATGCGTCTCGGCGCGAGCACTTCGGTGCTCGTGGAGGGTACACAGCTACGCGAGGTTTACGGCACCGCGACCGTCTCGGAGAGACACCGACACCGGTATGAGGTCGCGAACAAGTACCGCTATCGGCTCGCTGCTGCAGGGCTGATTGTCGCGGCCGTTACGGCCGATGACGCGCTGGTCGAATCCGTTCAATGGTCGCGCCACGACTGGGGAATCGGCGTGCAGTTTCATCCGGAGTTCAAGTCGAAGCCGATAGACGCGCATCCATTGTTCGCGAGCTTTATCGCCGCGAGCCTCGGGAGAACCGGTGTGAAAGACGCGGCAGAGCGGGTGGCGTCATCGGCGTGATCACGAGCCGTCCGGCCACGAGCCGTCCGGCCACGAGCCGTCCCGCGCTACTCGTCGGCGTGACCGCGATGTTCGTCGTTTTTGCCGCCTGTAGCCTCGACTACACCGGCACGGACATCGCTGACGAGCTATCGTCCGATGTTCCGGAAATCGTCCTGTTCGACTTCACCTACACCGTGCGACGCGCGAACGGATCGATTCTCGTTTTTTCCGCCGACCGAATGGAGTCGTACTCGGCGCGCGACGAGCATCGATTGGTCTCGGTCGCGTTCATCGAGATCGATCCAACCGGAGAACGCGCGACCGACGGAACCGCCGATTTCGCGATAATCGATACGCGGACCGAAGATGTCGAGCTCACCGGATCGATCGAGTTCTACTCGACCCAGAACGAGGCGCGGATCTTCGCCGAAACGTTGTCGTGGCGCAGCGAGGGACGGATTCTCTCGAGTCCTGCCGACGACGTCGTGATCGTAGAAAAAGACGACGGCTCGGTAGTTCGTGGTTCGGGTTTTCGGGCCGACGCGCTGCACAATACGATCGAGTTTGCCGGCGGTTCGTCCGGTCGGATAGTGATCGATGAAGATGAATGATTTTTGCTGTTCGAAGATCGTCCGCGCCGGATTTGTGATCGTGCTCGTGGTCGCAGGCGTCGCAACGGTATCGGCGCGGAGCACGTCGCTCGAGTTCTCCGGCGACCGGACGTCTATCGTTCTCGCGCGCGGACGCGAAAGGACCATGCTCACGGGCAACGCGCGGATCGCCTCGGACTCGACGATCGTTACAGCCGACGAGATCGAGTTGTACGGAACGGATTTCCGGTACGCTGTCGCAAGCGGATCGGTGACGGTGGTCGACACGAAAAACGACCTTCGTGTCACCGCGCAGAAGTTATTCTACGATCGTGAGGCGGAGATTATGCGCGCGGAAGGCAACGCGGTCATGGAGGACTTCGCCAACGAGACGGTCGTGAAGGGCGGCATGATTGAAAACCGTGACGAGGACGGCATCACGATTGTTCAGATCGGTGTACGGATTTTCCGCGAGAACCTTACCGCCCGTTCGGAGTTCGCGCGGTACCGCCGGCGTGAGAACATCGTCGAGCTTTCCGGTCTTCCGGTTGTTCTGTACCGTGGCGACGAGTATCGCGCTACGCGAATCGTGATCGACATCGACCGCGATGAGGTCGCGCTTCAGGGTGAAGTGCGCGGAACGATCACGACGCAGGACGAGTGAGGTAACGCGTGTCGGCCGATACAACTCTGGCGGTGCATGGCCTCTGCAAATCGTATGGACGCAAGCGTGTCGTGAGAGACGTCGATTTCTCGATGGACGAAGGCGAGATCGTCGGCTTTCTCGGGCCGAACGGCGCCGGGAAGACGACGGTTTTTTACATGATCGTCGGGTTCATCTCGCCAAATCGTGGACGGATCGCGCTCGGCGGACGCGACATCACGCGCCTACCGATGTACAAGCGCGCGAGGCTTGGGATATCGTATCTTCCGCAAGAGGCGTCGGTCTTTCGAAAACTCACGGTTGAGCAGAACGTACTTGCTGTGCTCGAGACGCGTAATGACCTCTCGCGCGCCGAGAAACACGCGATGGCCGACGAGCTCATCGCCGAGCTCGGGATCGAGTCAAACCGGAAGCAGAGAGCGTACACATTATCGGGCGGTGAGCGGCGCCGTACCGAAATCGCGCGTGCACTCGCGATCAAGCCCCGGTTCCTGCTTCTCGACGAGCCGTTTGCGGGGATCGATCCGATCGCGGTGTTCGAGATCAAGTCGATTATCAATACACTCACAAAACGAGGGATCGGAGTGCTGATAACCGACCATAACGTTCGTGACACTCTCGATATCACGCACAGGTCGTACATCATCACCGAAGGTTCGATCGTAGTGTCCGGATCCCGCGACGAGGTCATGCAGAACGAGATCGCGCGGAAGGTCTACCTCGGCGACTCGTTCCGAATGTAGTTCCTGTCGACGTTGACAAATCGGCAAGGGTGAAACCATAATAGAGTCTCACGAACGTCGAGGGAGATGAGTGCAGTCACAGAAACCGTACCTGGTCCAGGAACAACGCCTCAAGATGAGTCCTCAGCTCTACCAGAGCATTCAGATCATGGCGATGCCGATCCAGGACTTACGGTTTCGGATACAACAGGAAGTAGAGGCGAATCCGGCGCTCGAGATACTCGAAGAGAAGCCGACCGTTTCGCTCGATGAGAGTCCACCGAAAAACAGCGAAGAGCTTGAGTACTTCGAGAACAGCTCGGATCCGGGGTTCACGCAGCGATACGATGACGAGTCGAGCGACAATAAGCGCCAGTTCATGGAAGGCGCGCTGACGCGGCCCGAGTCGCTTCACGAGCATCTGTTTTGGCAGCTTCGGCTGCAGCCGATCTCATCTGAATTTTTCTCCCTCGGTGAGCTGCTCATTCAGAATCTCGACGCGAACGGCTTCCACCGCGAGCCGCCGCGGGTTCTTGTCCCGGAGGATCGATGGGACGATCTCGACCGCATGCAGGACATGATCCGCTCGTTTGAGCCGGTCGGCACGTGCGTCGCCGACTTCCACGAGTCTCTGCTGGTGCAGGCCCGCCTCGCTGAAGATGCGCCGGCCTTCGTCGAGGACGTGATCGCCGAGCACCTCGATCTTCTCGAACGCGGTAGGTACGCCGAGATCGCGCGCAAACTCAAGACCGATGAAGAGACGGTTCTCGAGTGCCTGGCCTTCATCAGGACCTTGACGCCGTTCCCAGGTCGACTTTTCTCGAGCGACTCGCCAACGTACGTCGTTCCCGACCTTCTGGTGACGATGAAAGACGGTCGGTTTGTGATCATCATGAACGACGAAGAGATCCCGGTTCTCGGCATGAACTCGTTTTTCACGGAGCTCGCGGGTTCCAGATCCGCCGGTGACGGCGCCGACAAGACTGCGAAACGATTCGCCGCGTCAAATATCAAAAACGCGCAGTGGTTCATAAACAGTATTCATCAACGAAACCGTACCCTCCTGAAAACCGCTCGCGCGATCCTCGATTTCCAACGAGATTTTTTCCTCAAGGGGCCGAAGTTTCTCGTGCCGTTGACGTTGAAAGACATCGCGAACGAAATCGGCGTGCACGAAGCGACCGTCTCGCGCATCGCCAACGGCAAGTATATGCAGACCGAGTGGGGTATATTCGAGATACGGTATTTTTTCACGAATTCGATCTCCGGAGCCGGGTCTTCCGGATCACGGTTCTCGAAAGAGGGGGTAAAACAGACGATACGCGAAATACTCGAACAGGAAGCCGGTACACGACATATGTCCGACCAAAAGATCGCCGATCTCCTGAGTAAACGTGGGATCAAGATCGCGCGGCGGACCGTCGCGAAGTACAGAGGCGAACTCGACATCAGCTCATCATACGAAAGGTAGGGAATTCATGGACGTACAAATCAAAGGCGTACATATCGACGTTCGAGACGAGACGCGCGATTTTATCGACGAGAAACTCGAGAAAATCAGTTTCGCCGAAGACAAAATCGTATCGCTCGATTTCACGTTGACCAAAGAGAAACAGCGATTCGACGTCGAAGCGAAAATCCACTTCCGTTGGGGGCTCTCTGCCGTCATAAAGGAAGAAGCGTTCGATCTTCACGAAGCGCTCGACCGGTTGATCGACAGTGTCGAGTTGAAGGTCCGTAAGGAAAAATCGAAAATCAAGGACCACAAGGACCATAAAGACCTGAACGACATCGTCGAACCCGACGATGGTCTGTAGTCACGGATGAAGAGGTTTTCCGTACTCGATCTTCTCGACCTCGAACTCAAAGAGCACAATGACCTGGAGCTCCGGTGTATCGGGGGCAGAGCCGGCTTATCGCGCGAGATCACTATCCCGGACTTGAATCGTCCGGGGTTGGCGTTGAGCGGCTTTTTCGATAAATTCGGAGCGGCGCGAATACAGATTTTTGGGCAAGGCGAAACGGCGTATCTGAAGAAGCTCGAGCGCGAGGGGCGGGTAGAGACTCTTGTCGAGCTGTTCAAGGAAGATATTCCGTGTGCGATTTTCACGCACGGTCTGTCGCCGACAGCGGAATTCGAGCGTATCGCCGAGCAGACGAGCTGTCCCATCCTCCAGACGTCGTTGCCGTCGTCCGAGTTCTCTTCACGACTGATCCGCGCGTTGAGTAATGTATTTGCGGCGAAGGAGACTCTGCATGGGGTTCTCGTCGAGGTTTTCGGGATCGGAATCCTCTTTCTCGGAGACTCCGGAGTCGGGAAGAGCGAGGCGGCGCTCGAGCTCGTCGAACGCGGCCATCGACTCGTGGCGGACGACGCCGTCGAGGTCCGGTGCGTCTCGGGAAATATTCTCATGGGACAGGGGGCGAACAAGGCGCTCGGTCACCATATGGAGATTCGCGGCCTTGGGATCATTAATGTAACCCATCTGTTCGGCGTCGGCGCGATACGCGACACGAAGCAGATACAGTTGATCGTCGAGCTCGAGCTCTGGGACGCGGCTAAGCTGTACGACAGGATCGGTGCCGAGGAGAAGACGATGGAGATCCTCGGCGTGAAGGTTCCGTACCTGCTCATCCCGGTCAAACCCGGGCGCAACGTGCCGATCATCATCGAAACCGCGGCGATGAACGAAAGACTGAAGAAAATGGGGTACTATTCGGCTCGCGAGTTCAATCAGAGCGTCCTGAAGTGGCTCGAAAGCGAAAACGCGCGCCGGCATTACCTAAACAAGAGTTCCGCGAGTCCGGACGACACGGATTCTTGATTCTTGATCGACGGGGAGAAGCATGACGGAAAGGGAAATCGTCGTTAAGAACCGCGCGGGTATCCATGCGCGACCGGCCGCGTTGATCGTTCAGACGGCCGGCAAATTCGACTCAAAGATAATGTTCCAAAAGGACGGCGAAGCCATAAACGCAAAATCCATTATGGGCATCATCACGCTCGGTGCGGCGTACAACACCGCCTTGACGATCACCGCGGATGGAGCCGACGAGGCGGCTGCGGTCGATGCGCTCGCGACGTTGTTTGAAAATCGTTTCGAAGAGGAGTGATGCACGGAAGTGGATCATCCTGGCCGGACTGTTCCTCGTGACCTCCGTCGTTTCGGCGCTCGAAGTACGCGCCTCATCGGTTGAGACGGGCTTCGGCGTCGATGTCATTTTCGAGGTCGACGGTTTAGACGCCGAGCGCCTCGGCGAGTCTCTCGCCGATGGACACGTCGCCGAGTTCCAGTACTCCGTGCGTCTGTATCGGTCCAGTTCCGGACTCGCCGCGCTGTTCGGGGATCAACTTGAGATCGAGCACGACGAAACGATGACCGTCCGATGGGACGTGTTCTCGCGTCGGTACGTGGCCGTCGTGTCCGGCCGGGATTCGGAGTACTTCGACTCGATGGCAGACTTTCTTTCCCGTATCTCGGCTTTTCGTGTGACCGTTCCCGCCGTGAGCCTATCCGATCGGGACTATCTTCTCGCTCGAGTCGAAATCACGCCCGAGCGGATTCCCCCGGCTTTGAGAATCGTCGAGGTCTTCTACACCGGCGACCGCGTCGGCACGTCGTGGATTCGCGTCACGACGGACTCGGTTCGGAGCGACTGATGAAGACACCGCGACATCCCTCGACGTCCAAGAGCGCGTTAATGAGCCTCGGCTTGCTGTATATCGTGATCATCGCGTTGGTGATCATGTTCTCAAATCGTGTGATGTCCGATATATCGCTCGCGCGCGCGGCGCCTCTTTCCCTTGTCGTATCGCTGGCCGTGCTCTTTCCGGTCGTGCTGCTCGTGACGATTGCGATCAGCATCGTTCGGCTCGTCCGTGAACGCGCGTCGGGGCTTCCGGGAGTCGGTTTTAAGGTTCGTCTCGTGCTGTTTTTCACGGTTGTCGTGATACTCGCTACCGTCCCTCAAGGCATCCTTTCGGTTAACTTCATCAACACCGCTATGAACGCGTGGTTCGGAGCGCGAACCGGCGAGGCCGTGCGGGGCGGTCTTTCGATCGCACTCCAGTACTACGACGACAAGGCCGCCGGGCTCGCGCGCACCGCGCGCGGAGGCGTGTATCAGAACCTGACCGACGACGTCGGTCGCAGCCCGCGGCGTGTGTGGGACACCGTTCAGACGCTTTTCCCGGATGTCGCGGGGTTTCAGGTGTTCGACACCTCGTTCGTCGAGACGTTCTCGGGCGGCGATCCCCGAACAGGCGTGCGCGGATCGCAAGTAGCATCGATGCAGGACGGTTTCGTGACCCGGACGACCGCCGGCGACCTGAGTTTTCTACAGACACGTACGACGCACCGGACGAGCGACGGAGCGTACTACGTCGTTCTCAGCGCTCTGCTGCCCGACGGGTTCGACCGTGTCGCGGGGGAACTGACCGACTCTATCGAGGTCTTTGCTCAACTTGACCGGCTCGGCTCACTCGTCGTGATCGCGATCGTCGTGTTCTACGTCCTATTCTCACTTCCGATGTTCTTGCTTGCGATTCTCGTGAGTTTTTTTATCGCCGACGAGATAATCCGCCCGATCGTCAACCTCGAGCAAGCGACCCGACGCGTCGCGGACGGCGATTATTCGTTCAGGATTCTGACGCAATCGCACGACGAGCTCAGCCACCTCGTTGACTCGTTCAACCAGATGGTCTCGGAACTCGATCGGACGCGGAAAAAGATTCTGCAAACCGAAAAAGTCGCGGCGTGGCAGGAGATCGCGCAGCGGCTGGCGCACGAGATCAAAAATCCGCTTACTCCGATCAAACTTGCGGCAGAACGTGTCTTGAGACGGTACGCGTCGGGTTCCGACGACTTCGGCAGTGTGCTCGAGTCATCGGTCCGTTCGATCGTGACCGAAGTCGAAAACCTCAGTACGCTTCTGAGCGAGTTTCGCAATTTTTCGCGCCTGCCCGATCCCGAGATTGAGGCGGTCCGGCTCAAGGCGCTCGTCGCCGACGTCGCCGGCACGTACGCCGAGAGCCGCGACCTTGGCACAAAGATTCGGTATGACTCGATACCCGATGATCTCACCGTTCTCGTCGACGCCGGCCAGATGAAGCAGGTTTTCGCGAATCTTTTCAAGAACTCGCTCGAGGCGATGTCGGCCGGCGGGGAGATTCTCGTACGGGCGGACCTTGTAAGAAAAGGCAATTCGCCGTATTGTAGAATCCAGATACAGGACACCGGCGTGGGAATCGCCCCTGAGTTCCACGAGCACGTTTTTAACCCGTACTTCACGACAAAAACGAGCGGAACCGGGCTGGGGCTCTCGATCGTCGAACGGATCATATTTGACCACAACGGTCAAATCTGGTTCGAAACCGAGCCTGAGTTAGGAACAACCTTCTTTATCGACATTCCCGCTTGACGCGGAGGCATCAGTGAGCAGAGTTCTCATCGTCGACGACGAGGACGGTATTCGAGACATATTGAGAGATATTCTCCAGGACGAGCAATACACCGTGTTCTCGGCGGCCGACGGGATCGAAGGGCTCGACGTGTTGCGACACCATCCGATCGACGTCGTTCTGCTCGACGTCTGGCTACCGCGTATGGGCGGGATCGACGTGCTCAAAGAGATCAAAGCCAACTACACCGACACCGAAGTCGTGATTATTTCGGGACACGGCAATATCGATCTCGCGGTAAAGGCGGTTAAACTGGGCGCGTTCGATTTTCTCGAGAAGCCTTTGAGCCTCGAAAAAGTCCTCACGGTGGTCAAGAACGCGCTTCAGATCGAGACGCTGAAGAAAGAAAACCGACGTTTGCGGAATTCTATGGTGCACGAGGATGAAATCCTCGGTGAAACGCCTCCGATGCAAAAAGTCCGGACTCTGATCGGGCAAAGCGCGGGTTCCGACTCGCGCATCCTGATTCTCGGCGACAACGGAACCGGTAAGGAGCTTGTTGCGCGTGAAATCCACCGGAAGAGCCGGCGTGCGGCCGGACCGTTCGTCGAGGTCAACTGCGCCGCGATTCCCGACGCGTTGATCGAGAGTGAGCTTTTTGGACACGAGAAGGGTGCTTTCACGGGCGCGGTATCGCGAAGAAAAGGGAAGTTCGAGCTCGCCGACGGCGGTACACTTTTTCTCGACGAGATCGCCGATATGTCGCTCTCGGCGCAAGCGAAGGTGCTGCGTGCGGTACAGGAGATGACGTTCGAACGCATAGGCGGCGAGGACTCGATAACGGTCGATGTCCGTGTCATCGCCGCGACGAACAAGGACATTCAAGCCGAGATCAAGGCCGGCCGGTTTCGCGAGGATCTTTTCTTTCGGCTGAACGTGATACCGATCCAGATGCCGGCGCTCCGTGAACGAGCCGCCGACTTGCCTCTGCTGCTCGCGTATTTCATGGAGAAATTCCGACCGTCCGCCGACGTCCCGGTGAAGCGGTTTGCCGACGACGCGATGGCTTTCCTTACCGAGTTCTCATGGCCAGGGAATGTCCGCGAGCTCAAAAATTTCGCGGAAAGAATTAACATCATGTCCGACGAAGAGGTTGTATCACTCGAGACGGTGCGGTATTATCTTGGCGAGGTTACCGGAGATTCGGGTTACGAACCGTCCGGCATCGACGAGTTCCTTGATATGGGGTTGTCCGAGGCGCGCGAGAATTTTGAGCGCAGGTTCCTGGTTCGCAAACTCGCCGAAAACGAGAACAACATTTCGCGGACGGCTCAAGATATGGGCATCTATCCGAGTAACCTGCACGCAAAGATCAAAAAATACGGGATCGAGATCGAGCGATGAAAGTGATAACGAAGCGCCAACAAGAGGTTCTCGCGTTTATCAAGCGATTCATCGGCGAACACAAATTCCCCCCCACGATGCGTGAGATATCGGTAAACTTCGGCATTTCCGTGAAAGGTGCTTACGATCACGTCAAAGCCATCGAAAAAAAGGGCTATATTCACTGCAACAACAATCGGTCGCGGACGATCGAGGTGATAGAGAGGAACGGAACGCCCGACTCGACCGTCGTCGAGATTCCGATCCTCGGGAACGTCGCCGCCGGTAAGCCGCTGTTTGCGGAGGAAAATTTCGACGGAACGATCAGGCTTCCGTCGGACACCGTCAAGAGCGGCCGGTACTTCGCGTTGTTTGTTCGAGGGGACAGTATGGTCGACGCGGGTATCATCGACGGAGATCTCGCGGTCATCCGCGAGCAGCCCGTTGCGGAGAACGGCGAGATCGTCGTCGCGATGGTCGACGAAGCGGTGACGTTGAAGCGTTTCTTCAAAGAGCCGAACCGCGTGAGGCTTCAAGCCGAGAACGCAGCGTATCCGCCGATTTTCACGCAGAACGTTCGAGTGATCGGCAAGCTGTCGCGCATCATGCGGAGCTATGAGTAAGCGCCGTAACGTCTTCCTGCTTTCCGGCCCGGAAAACGGCGACAAAAAAGAGTTCATCCGTTCACTCATCGCGGGGGCCGAAAAAGCCGGTGGAGCGCCGCCCGATCGGCACCGGTTCTACGCGTTCGAGACACCTGCGCGCGAAGTCGTCGCGCTGCTCCGGAACGGTACTCTGTTTGCACCACACGTCCTGATCGAACTCCACGCGGCCGAAGAAATCAAGAAGAAGGACGAACTCGAAGCGCTCGTCGAGTACATCGAGAGTCCCTCGGATGCCGCGACATTGGTGCTCGTGACCGATGAAACAGAGAGTCGCGTCTCGAAGAAGATCGTCACGGCCGTACCGCCGGACAACAAGAAAACATTCTGGGAGATGTTCGACAACCAGAAAGCCGCGTGGGTCACCGCGTACCTGAAGCGTCGTGGCGCGCGGATCGAGGCGGGTGCCGCCGAGTTTCTGCTCGAACTCGTCGAGAACTACACCGACGATCTGGCCGCGGAGTGCGACAAACTCGCGCTGTTTTTTGTCGACGGCGCGATAATCACCGTCGACGATATCGAACGGTACATCTACCACACAAAAGAGGAAAACGTCTTCACGCTGTTCGACGACATCGCAGCGGGAGAGTTCTCCGACGCGCTCGAAAAGTTGCAGACCATTCTACTCGGCGCGGGTGGTCATCCCGTGCAGATTCTCGCGGGGATCATCTGGCAAATCCGACGACTCTACGACCTCGTCGAGCTTGTGCACGCCAATACTCCGGTCAGGGACGCGATGACAAAACTGAACATCCGCGGCAAGCGGAACCAGGCTACGTACTCCGCCGCGCTCAAGCGATACGACCGGACCGCCGTCCGCGGAATCCTGGCCGCGGCCGCCGAGTGCGACGCGTTTCTGCGAACCAATCGACCCGCGTTGCACGCTGCCGCGCTGCATAACTTTGTGTATCGAACCATGATCCGACACGGAGAGCCGGCCGCAACGCCCGCGCCGTAGGCATACACCGATCGTGCGGTCATCGATCGTGCGGTCATCGAGACTTCATCCGGGAGGAAGACGATGAAAATTCTTGTGGCGGACTCGCTTTCACATTTGGCGACCGATGCGCTCACGGCGCTCGGGGCCGACCTGAGTATACACCCGGACGCGACCGCCGAGTCGCTGCCCTCTCTTGTCGGCGATAACGACGTCCTGATCGTCCGGTCGACCAAAGTCACGCAAGAGACGATCGACGCGGGTGGCTCGCTTTCGCTGATCGTTCGTGCGGGTGCGGGGACCAACACGATAGACACCGCCGCCGCGAGCCGACGCGGCATCGCGGTCGCCAACTGTCCCGGCATGAACACCGATGCCGTCGCCGAACTCACGTTCGGGATGATCGTCGCGGCCGATCGGCGGATCGTCGACGCGGCGATCGATCTCCGTTCCGGGCGTTGGAGAAAAAAACAGTACTCGGCCGCCCGCGGGCTCAAAGGACGCACGATCGGCATCGTGGGCCTCGGCGCGATCGGCTTGGCGGTGGCCCGCCGCGCTGCGGCCTTCGGCATGAACGTCGGGGCGTGGTCTCGAAGCCTTACGCCGGAAGTCGCCGAGCAGCATGGTATTGCGCGATTCGAGAGCCTCGCCGAGCTTGCCGCTTCCTCGGATGTCGTCTCGGTACACCTGGCGGCGGCCGCCGAAACACGACGGATTATCGCAGAAGATTTTTTCGCCGCGATGAAGAACGGGGCCGTTTTTGTGAATACCTCGCGCGGCGACGTCGTCGATCCGGACGCCCTTCGCGCCGCGATCGAGACAAAGGCAATTAAGGCCGCGCTCGACGTGTTCGACGATGAACCGGCTGCGGGCGACGCGCCGTTCGCCGCCGGTGAGATTGCGGCCGTCGTGACCGGGACTCCGCACATCGGCGCGTCGACCGACCAGGCTTCAGACGCGATCGCGGCGGAAGTCGTGCGTATCGTGTCGTCCTACGCCGAAACCGGGCGCCCGGTGAACGCGGTAAACGTCGTCGAGAAGACCGATGCGCCGTACACGCTCGTCGTGCGGCACTACAATCGGGTGGGAGTGCTCGCGGCGATACTCGTGGAGATCCGGAACGCCGGCATCAACGTCGAGGAGATGGAGAATCGGATATTCAGCGGCGGAGTCGCCGCGTCGTGTCGACTCAAGCTGGACGAAGCTGCACCCGCCGAAACGATAGCGAAACTGCGACAAATCGAGAACGTCATTCAGGTCGTGGCGTAACGTCGTCCGGCTGTTCTATGCGCTCTGCGCGATACTCGGCCATCGCGTCGTGGACGGCGTCGGCGGTCGCGCGCGGGAGTCCGGCCTGGTACAGTGCGTCCGCGGGCGCCTCAGCGACCGCTTCGATCGAGCCGAACACTTCGAGCAACCTGCGGCTTCGTGTCGGCCCGATTCCCGGAACCGACTCGAGCCGTGAATCAGCGATCTCTTTCGATTGTAAACCCGCGCGAAACGTCGTCGCGAACCGGTGCGACTCGTCGCGGATGTACTGAAGGACGCGGAGCGGCGGGGAGCCGTCGGGAAGCGTGACCGGATCGGACCGGTATGGGAAGAAGATTTCCTCGTTCTTTTTGGCAAGACCGATTACCGGGATGCTCTCGAGATCCAGGGCCGCGAGAATATCGGCGGCCGAGTTCACCTGTCCGATTCCACCGTCGATCACGATCAAGTCCGGTTTCGGTAGTCTTTCGTTCACGATGCGCGTGTACCGCCGAGCGACGACTTCGCGAATCGACGCGAAGTCGTCCGCGTGTCCCTCGACGGTGCGAACGTGGTACCGGCGATACTCGTTTTTGTCGGGTACGCCGTTCTGGAACGATACCATAGACGCGACCGTGTGTTTTCCTCCGATATGTGCGATATCGAAGCCCTCGATCCGCAACGGCAAAGCGCGAAGACCGAGAACCGATCTGAGTTCCTCGAGCGCCGGCAGATTGCCTGACTCGCGCATTCGTTTTTCGTGGCTGCTCCGCGCGTTTTCGATCGCGAGGTTCAGGACCGCCCGGTCCCTGCGTTCGACCGGCACGACCGTCTGAACCGTCGCCTCCTGTTCGTGCTCAAAAAAACGAGCGATCATGCCGGGATCGAACGACTCGGGGACAAAGAGCCGCGTCGGGATCGTGCTTCGTTCGGCATAAAACTGGAGCAGGAATTGCTCGATCACCTCCTGCGGATTGTCGTACATCGGGGCGAAGTACGTGTGTGTATCGATAAGTTTTCCGCCGCGCATCTGGCACACGACGATCGCGCAGATGTCCTCACCCGTCGCAAAGCCGAGGTAATCCCGCACGTCCGGGTCAAAATCGATGATGTTCTGTTCGGTTTCGAGCGTCTCGATCGCGCGGATCGAGTCTCGGTACGACGCGGCCTTCTCGAATTCGCGCCGCTTCGATGACTCCTGCATTTTCGTCTCGAGCTCGGCGATCAGTTCACGCGTCTCTCCGCTCAGCAGACGACGGATCGAGTCGACTCGTTCGTTATACTCCTTTTGCGTTGTTTTCCCCGCGCAGACTGCCGCGCATCGGCCGATGTGGTAGTATAAACACGGGTGTTGTTTTTTCTTGACGGGTTTTCGACATTTGCGAAGCGGAAAGAGCCGCTCGGTGAGGTCAAGGTACCGGTCGATGCTCTCGACGTGTGGGAACGGCCCAAAGTACTGCGAGCCGTCCTGTACGATTTTTCTCGTCCGGAAGACCCGTGGATACTGCTCGTTTGTGATCCGGATAACCGGGTACGACTTTCCGTCTTTAAGGTTGATGTTGTACCGCGGTGCGTGCTTTTTGATGAGATTGTTCTCGAGAAGCAACGCTTCGTACTCGTTTTGGGTCACGATGTACTCGATTCTGTCGATTTTCCGCACGAGGACCGTTGTTTTGATGTCCGTCTCGCGCGCAAAGTACGATTTGACGCGTGAACGGATGTTTTTGGCCTTTCCGACGTAGATGACAGTTCCGTCGGCGTCGTGCATCAGGTACACACCCGGAGAAGTTGGGAATCGCGATACGTCAATCTGAAGTGAACTCTTGTTCATATCTGCCGACAATAATGTATAAAAGTATGCGCGAAAAAGGAATACCGATCGTCGTAATACTATTCTCGCTTCTCGCTTCCGTGTCGGCCCAGGAGTCCGTCACCACACTCGGTGCCGATCTGGAATGGGTCCGCCGGTCGGAGAACGTGGTGTTTCGGGCCGGGTACCGGGGAGCACCCGATGTCGTGATTCGTGACGCCGAGTACTCGATAGACGTCGACACCGATCTGTTAATTCACTTCAACTCGCTGCCGTTTCGGTCGCAGACACCGTACTACGACGTCTCCACGTCGGGCGTCGAGGTATCCTCCGACAACGCACGACTCGGGGCCGGGGCGGCCGCGTTTCGTGGCGTCGGCGACCAATCCGGCCGTGGCGTTTTCCTCGCGCCGCAGCCCGGGGCGCTTTTTCTTCCTGGTACCGTCTGGGATTCGTTTTCGATCGAGTTCTGGATCTACCCCGCGACGATGGCCGATGGCGAATCAATCCTGAGCTGGATCGGCGTGGACTCGGCGAACGGCAAACGGATTCAGCAGCAGATCTCGGCAGAGATCCGGGACAGGCGGATCCGCTGGCGGTTCACGAACATGTTCGAAACCGGAACCGCCGAGCGGTTCTCACTCTCGGTGACCGCCCTCTCGACGCTCGTGCCCCGAAGGTGGAGCCATCACGCGCTGCGCTTCGACGCATCGATCGGGCTGCTTGAGTATCTCGTCGACGGGCGCCCCGAGGGGATCGCCTACGCGACGTCGAGCGGGCGCGAGGCCGGAACGGTGTATCGGGTTAGAATCGGCGAGTCGCCGGGGCCATACGTCACTATCGGGTCGGAGTTTGTCGGGTTTCTCGACGAGGTCCGGATCACTCGCCGATTCGCCGATGTCTCGGGTATCGAGCGTACCGTCGGCCCTCACGGTTCGGTCATTTCGCGTCCGGTTGATCTCGGCGCGCGATCCGCGCGTTTTATCGGAATCGATACAGTCGACGACCGTCCCGGCGCAACCGATATTCTGTACTACTACCGGATCGGTGACACGATCGCGAACGACGACATCGTAGACGCCGAGTGGCAGGTGCTCGGATCCGGTGAGGCGCTTGACCCCGAGCCACGCGGACGATTCGTGCAGGTCCGGGCCGAGCTTTTTGCCGACCATCGAGCGAGTCCGCGCCTCTCGACGATATCCGTGCGGTATCGCGAACCCGTACCGCCGGTTCCGCCGAGCCAGGTCACGGCATCCGCCTCCGACGGCGCGGTCACGCTCCGGTGGCGTCCGGTTCTCGACGAATCGGTGTCGGGCTACGTCGTGTATTACGGCGACCGCCCCGGCCGGTACGTGCTCGCGACGCCGATCGACGTCGGACGCGAGACCGAGTACACGATCGACAATCTCGAGAACGGAAGGTTGTACTTTTTCGCCGTAGCCGCGTATGATGAGCCCGGGCGTGCCGGCCGCATACCAGTGTCACGAGAAATCTCGGCACGGCCCGTGAGGACGCCGCGATGACGATTGCACGACGCGAAGATCTGCTCGCACGAGCCAGACAAGCCTTTAAGTTTCAGGATTTCGAGACCGCGGAGAGGTTGACGAACGAGATCATCACCGAAGCGCCGAGTTACTTCCCTGCACATATGCTGCTCGGGACGATACACGGTTCGACCGGCAAGTTCGACGACGCGGCGACGGAGTTCAAGAACTGTATCGAGATCGATCCGGACAACTTTGAGGCCCGAAACAATCTCGGGGTCGTCTTCCGGCAGGCGGGACGCCTCGGCGAAGCGAAAAAGGCCTTCAGCGACGCGCTCAGGCTGAACCCGCGTCGCGCCGACGTGCATTACAACCTGGGCAACGTACACAAGATGGCCGGCGAGACAACCGACGCGATCACGGCTTACAAAAGAGCGATTGAGCTCAATCCTGAGTTTGTGCTCGCGTACAACAACCTTGGAACGCTGTACGAACAGACCGAAGATTACGACTCAGCGATCGAGGTGTTTCTTGAAGGCATCAAGAATGACCCCAACAATCCCACGTTACACTATAACCTGGGCATCGCGTACGATAATCTTGCGCGCCTCGACGAGGCCGAGGGGGAGTTTCGCCGCGCGTTGAAGTCGCGGCCGGGCTGGCCCGATGCGCTGAACAACCTTGGTATCGTGCTTCAAAAGATGGAGCGGTTTGACGAGTCGATGAAGGTCTTTCGCGAGATTCTCGCGGTTGACCCCGAAGACGCGACCGCTCGGAACAATATAGCGACGATTCTCGCCCGGCAAGGGAAGACCGATCAAGCGATCGAGTACTACCGGGATGCGCTCAAAAAAAACGCGAAGTACTCGCGTGCTGCGGCGAACCTCGGCCAGCTGCTAGAGCGTCGGCCCGACGCCGAGGGCGCTCTCGACGAGCTCCTGCGACTGACCAAAAACGATCCTGAGAACATCGATTTACGGTTCCACGTTGCGAAGAAACAGATCGCCGCGGGCCAGTACGACGGCGCGCAGCAGAATCTCAACTACATCCTGAGCCGTCGGCCGGACGATACCAGAGCGATGCGATATCTTGGCCTTGCGTACTTCCACGCGGGGAAAGACCGTCGCGCCGACGAGTGGTTCGAGAAACTGCAGGAAGTCGACCCTGACGACCTTCGGTTCCGGTTCAACCTGGCTGAAGCGTACATGGACAAAGGCGAGTTTGAGAACGCTCTTCGTGAAATCAGTTTTTTTCTCGCTCGACACCCGAGCGATCGCGACGCGGGTGTACTCAAAGCACGGTGCCTCACACAGCTCGGCCGCGATTCCGACGCGCTCGAGGTTCTCAATCATCTCAGAGAGGAGAATCCGTCGGACGGCTCGTTGCTGAGCGAGATTGCGAAGGTTCACTCACGAACCGGACGCCGTGGCGAAGCGATGGACGCGGCGGAACAGCTCATCAGTCTCCAGGGAAACCGCGCCTCCGCGGACGATCTCAGCGATCTGAACCAAAGCCTCGAGCTCTACGAGAACGCGGTCGGTGCGTACGAAGACGAGTATCGGGAAGCGTGGGAACGCAACCTCGAAAAGCTTGCCGCGTTGACGCGACCGGCCGGGCTCGGTGGCGCGTACGACGAGGATGATCTCGAGATCGAAGGAACCGGAGGTCAGGACGAGGACTCGGTTCCGATCTTTGACTGGGACCAGCAGATCGCGACGGGCGAGGATGAACCCGAACCCGAAGAGGTGATCGAAGAGTGGTACGACGAAGAGCCTCCGTCGCTTATGAACTTGGCCGAACCCGGGGGTGGATCAGACTCACCATTTGGGTCCGATCCGGGGCAGGGCGACGCTCCGGCCTCGGGAACTCCTTCCGACTCGGGCGAACCCAACGCGTCGCCGAGTTCCGATGCTCCGCAGTCCGGTGGACCGTCGCAAGCGCCGATGTCGCCTCCGCCGACCGGTTCCGCTCCGCCGAGCCCCGGCGCCCCGCCGCCCTTGGCCAACGACGAGTCCGCCATCGACCCCGACGACCTCGGGCTCGGCTTCGAACCGGAACCGGAAATCGAGGCGGAACCGGAAATCGAAGCGGAACCGGAAATCGAGGCGGAACCGGAAATCGAAGCGGAACCGGAAATCGAAGCGGAACCGGAAATCGAAGCGG
>REEC01000047.1 GCA_007695285.1 Spirochaetaceae bacterium
GCGAGGAAAACTGCTCGGCGCGGTTGGAGGGAACATCCATGCCCGCGCAGCCGACACCAAATAGCGCTATTGCGGCAAGGAGTAGCGATACTGCCCTCACTGCCCGCGGAAACTCGGTGAGCATCCGTACACCTTCTTTGCTGCAGGCGAAAACCCGTGCGTCGCCGAGGTTCACCGATTCCCTCTTCATTCGTCACCTCCTCCATCTGCCCGACGTCGTTCGATATGGACCGACACCGGCTGCACCGACCAATCCCTCAGAGTCAGGACCAAACCAAACGCAGCGGAGAGGTCCGGCAATTCGCCCGAAAGCAACGTTGAACCATCGGGTTCGACTGTGACGCGATACTCGCCAAGGTGTTCCGCGAGCCGCGCGTCGATCCGGTCTCGCGCGCTCAGGTACACTCGCCACGTGTAGAAAACGCCCGAGGTGTCCGGGCTCCGGTTGTCTCGTGTCGCCATCTCGTTTCCTCCTCATCTGGAATTAACCGACCCGTTCGGGCCGTGTATGCGCCAATAATGCCGCCATTTCGCAGCAGGCGGACCTGCCGGAAGGGGTGTTTTCCCGCGTCACGAGAACCCTCCCAATCGACGGGGGCGCGTCGGATCGTGGCCTACCGCCGGCGCCTGCAGCAGGCGCGCAGCAGGCGCGGTTGACAAACGCGCGAGGACGGGGTAAGTCGAAAACCGATGTTACGCGACATCCTCAAGGTAAAAACGCGGATTCCTCCGATCGCCAGGACGACTCTCGAGCGAACCGACATCCACGATCGGCTGGAGGCGGAACTTTTCGCGAACGATGAGCTCTTGCGGCCTCTGACACTCGTGTCCGCCCCGGCGGGGTACGGAAAAACCACCGTCGTCCGCACATGGCACAGAGGACGCGAGAAACGCACGGGTTGGTACTCGATCGACGCGGAGGACGACGCGCCGGAACGGTTCTGGGCGTACGTCGTGGTCGCGCTTCAGTCGGTTGAACCGGATGTCGGCCAAACGGCTCTCGAGATGGCTCAAACCGCGTTAGCCGGAGCCGGGGTGAAGGAGTCGTCGTACTTGACGCCGCTTTTAAACGATTTATACGCGCTCGACGAGCCGGTCTTTCTCGTTCTCGACGACTACCACCTCATCGGCGATCACGATATCCACGAATCGATGACGTTCCTGCTCGAGAACGCGCCGCCGACGCTGCACGTGACCGTTACGACTCGTTCCGATCCCCCGTGGCCTCTCGCGGTTTGGAGAGCTCGAGGTCATCTCGCCGAAGTGCGCGCGTTCGACCTTCGCTTCAGCGAAGAAGACGCCGCATCGTTCTTCGGGCGCTTCGATCATATCTCGCTCTCTCCGGCACTGATGGCCCGGTTGTGCGATCGAACCGAAGGATGGGCCACCGGCCTTCAACTCGCAGCCCTCTCGCTCTCGACCGCGAGTGATCCGGAAGGTTTCATCCGTGGTTTTACCGGGAGCAACCGACACGTTCTACACTACCTCGCCGATGAAGTGTTTGAGAAACAGTCTGCTGAGACACGCGAGTTCCTCGTATCCACGTCGCTGCTCGACCGGTTCTGCGCGGAGCTCTGCGACGCGGTCACCGGGCGATCCGACGCAGCAGAGACCCTGAGAACACTCGATCGCGACAATCTCTTTGTGATAGCGCTCGATGACGACGGCCGTTGGTACCGCTACCATCACCTCTTTTCAGACCTTCTTCGATCACGCCTCGCGCACGACGCTCCGGACCGCGTAGCGCAAGTCCACGAACGCGCCGCGCACTGGTTTCTGTCCGTCGGCGATCCGGGTGAAGCTATTCGCCACGCTCTTGCGACCGACCACACCGACGACGTAATCGCGATTCTCACCGAGTACTCGTACGACGTGCTACGAGCCAATGGGTCTCTTCGGCTCTTTGAGGCTCTGTCCGTGCTTAACCTCCCGACGCTGGAGAGAAACCCGTCGCTGCTCGTGCATTACGCGCTCCTGAGTCTTGTTTACGCTCGAACCGGGTCGGACGATGCGATCGCCGCAGCAGATCGCGCCGTTCACGACATGCCCGAGGATTTCGAGATCATCGGGATGCTCGAGACGGTGAAGGCGTTCCACAAAATCTCGGCCGGCAGGCTATCCGAGGCAGTTGCGCACGCCGACAAGGCGGTAAAATTGCTCCCACACGGCAACTCTTACTGGCGGATGAACGTCGCGATCTACTCCGGCGACGCGCGGCTTTTCGCGGGCAACCCACGCGAGGCGTTCCGGTTCTACTCGGAGGCGGACCTAACGAGCAAAGTCATCGACCACACAATCACGTCGCTCACGACGAGCTTCAAGGTCGCGACGAGCCTGCAGTACATGGGCCGGAACGCCGAAGCCGAGAAGATCTGCCGACAGGCACTAAAAGCCGCGCGCGAGCGCGGACAAGCGATGATTCCGCGGGCGGGCCTTCACTGGGGTCTCTTGGGTCGACTGCTCCATGAGCGCGGCGAGCTCGACGAAGCTGATGAGTGCATCGAGCGCGGCCTCGCGATGAGTGAGTCCGAACGAACTGCGTATAGCTGGAACTGTCTTCACGCCCTTGGGCTTGCCATTTCGCGCCGCGATTACGACCGCGGTCTCGATCTGGCCGGACGGATCGAATCACTGAATCGCGAGAGCCCGTTGCCGTTGTTCGTAACGATCCCGGCGTATGCCCTCGCAGCACTGGTGCAGATCGGACTCGGAGTACCGGAGGCCGCGCTCGCGCGGCTTGCTCAGCTCGACCCGCGGCTCCCCGGAGCTCCGGAAACCGAGACCGGCGGATCGACACCATACGGACGAAACCCCGAGACGATTCCCCCCGGACTCGAGTACGCGGTTCTCTCGGCGGTGAGGGCCCGACTCGCGATGCGCGCGGCCGACGGGTCCGACCGTGATATTTTACAGGAACTCGAAAGACGTGCGGAGTCCGGCGCCCACGTGACGATGGCGATCGAGACGCGGCTCGTTCTCGCAGCGCTCGCCATTTCGGCCGACGAACCGGAGGAGGCGGAGATGCTCGTCCGATCCGCGCTCGAAAAGGGAGCCGAATGCGGCCTCTCGCAGGTGTTCGTAGATGAACTCCCGTGGCTCTCCGAAATCTACCGGCGAGTCTCACAATCCAAGGGTACCTCCGAGCCCACACGTCGCCTTGCTACGCGGATCTGCCCCGGCGCCGCGCCCGCGGAGGCAGGCGGCGATCTCCAAACCGAGCCGTCCGAACCGCAGCATAGTCCGATCAGCGACCTGGTTGAGCCTCTGAGTCCGCGAGAGATCGAGATACTCGCGTGCATCGGGAGGGGACTCTCGAACGAGGAAACCGGAGAGGAGCTGTTCATCTCCGCGGGAACGGTCAAGTGGCACATGGGAAACATCTTCGGCAAGCTCGGTGTCGGAAATCGCACACGCGCGGCGGCAGCCGCGCGCGAGATGGGGTTGATCCGGTAGCCTCCCCCCTCACCGTTGACACAAAATCACTCCGCCTGTTCAATCTATGTTCAATCAACGGGACTTTTTGTGCAGTAATAGAAGGTGGGAACCGCATTCATGTCGACAGTTTTTGATCACCTTCCGAGTCGCCTCTTTTTTCCGCTCGCGTCGGTGCACCGCGAGCACTACGCCGCACTGCTTTTGATCTACTATCGACTCTTCCTCGAGTACCATAGCGGCGTCGAGCGCGAGCTGGTCGTCGCGGCGTTCGACGACTACTTTCGCTCGCTCGGTTCGATTCCCGGACCGGAAGAGGAATCCCCGGACGACGGTATCGAACTCGACGATCCAAAATACACCGGAGCCGGGTCGGGCTCGGATGTCTCCGCCGGCGCCGAAACGCCGGCGCGTGTCGACCGCGGCGATACGCGCGAAGTGGCGTCGGGTTTCTTGCGGAGGCTGATCGAGTACGGATGGATGAACGAAGAGGAGCAGCAGGACTTCGCGCGGATCATCAACATCTCGTCGTACGCGACGCCGTTCTTCGAGGCGCTGTATCGCGTCGATCAGGGGATCGCGGTCGAGTACGAGAGCCACGTGATCGGAATCTACTCTTCGCTGGTCGGCGACGCCGCGCGCGATCACGGCGAGCACGCGGTGATCAACGCGCACGGCCACGCGCG
>REEC01000165.1 GCA_007695285.1 Spirochaetaceae bacterium
GATTGTGGTGGATTTCCCCCTGTGTTTGACCATGGCGAATTTGCCGCTATAATCCGGGAAGATGCATACGCTGCTGCTCGGACTTAACGCACGTTATAGCCATACCAATCTCGCGCTGTTGTATCTCCGGAACGAGATCCGGGCCGCGGGGCACGCCGCGCGTTTACTCGAGTTCGACACGACGACACGCAGACAGGACATTCTCGAGACCGTCGCGCTCGCGCAACCCGACGTTATCCTGATTTCGGTTTACATCTGGAACGGGCCACTTGTCAGGACTTTGTTACCCGACTTCCGGATGCTACTCCCGTCGACGATTATTATCCTGGGAGGCCCCGAGGTCTCGTACACCACCGACGAATGGCTCGAGCGCTACCCTGAAATCGACGTGGTCGTCGTCGGCCCCGCGGAAGAGGCGGTCAGACGTCTCGCCGAGAATGGATTCGCCGTCGAGTTCGGCGAGAGAATTCTCACGGTGCCGAACCGGCCCTTCTCGGACGTGCCGTTTCCGTACCTCGAAGAAGATTTCCCGGGCCTGTCGCACAAGTACGTCTACTATGAGTCGAGTCGCGGGTGCCCGTGCACGTGCGCGTACTGCGTTTCAGGGCGGGCCGATCAACAGCCGGATTACCGTGACGTCGCAACGACGACGGCCGAGCTCGAGCGCATTATCGAGCACGAGAAACACTGGTCCGACCCACCGATCGTGAAATTCGTCGATCGAACGTTCAACGCACGCCCCGCACGAGCACGCGAAATCTGGCGGTTTCTCGCGCGCGCCGAGACACGCGCGACGTTCCACTTCGAGATCCACCCGGCCTTCCTGACCGACGAAGATTTTTCGGTGCTCGCCGATGCTCCCGCCGGGCGGTTCCAGTTCGAGATCGGCATCCAGTCGGTTCATCCGGCGACTCTGTCGGGGATCGGACGGAGAACCGTGTGGCAGACCGCGCGTACGCGAGTCGCACGCATCATCGCGCTCGGTACGATCGCGGTCCACCTCGATTTAATCGTCGGACTGCCCGGCGAGGGCCTGGATGAGATCGCCCGTTCTATCGACGAAGTTATCTCGCTCAAGCCGAAACGATTCGACGTCGGATTCCTCAAGAGTCTCCCGGGAACCGAAATTCGCGAGCGCGCCGAAGAGAACGCTCAGATTGCGATGCGCGATGCGCCGTATCAGGTTCTCGCGAACGCGTGGCTTACGCTCGCCGAGTTTTCGCGGTTGCGGAAGATCGAACAGGTGATAGACGCGGTCTGGAACACAAACCACCTCGAGACCGAGTTAGATCGCCTCGCCGAGTTCTGCGGCGGATACTTTGCGGCGTTCTGCGCGGCGGCAGACCATGCGGCAGAGGTAGAGTACAATCTGTCAACACGGCAGAAGAACAAGGTTCAGGCGTTCCTTCAATCGACGATGTCGTGTATCCTATCCCTCTATGATCAGGAGAAACAACAAGAAAATGACTTTTGACTGCCATATGCACACCCCACTCTGCGGGCACGCTCATGGAGACCCGGTGGAGTACGTAAGAGCCGCCCACGAGAAAGGGATAGACCTCATCACGTTCACGTGCCACACGCCGATGGCGGATTCGGCTTTCGGAACACAGAAGACGCGCATGACCGAACAAGACCTTCCCCGGTACAAGGAAATGGTGTCGAAAGCCCGCGAGTTCGGTGCGGATCTCGGCGTTTCGGTCTTGTTCGGGATCGAAGCCGAAGTCTCAGCCGATCTACGCGCGATGGATACGATGGACGAAGTACTGGATCGATGGGAATTTGACTTTGTGCTCGGATCGCTACATCACCAGCTTCCTGCGTACCGCACTACGCTGGCGCAACGCAACCTCAGGAACGATGCGGCGATCATCGGTGACTATTTCTCGACTCTCACGACCGCCGCTGCGACCGGACGGTACGACAGTTTTGCGCATCCCGACCTCATCCGGATCTACGGTACCGTTGAGCCCTTCGATCCACGACAGTACGAGACGGTGATCAGAGAGTTCCTCGCAAGCGCGGCCGAACACGGGATCTGCATCGAGGTGAACACGAGCGGTTGGACAAAAGGTGTTTTCGAGGTGCACCCTGCACCGATCATTCTGAGCTGGGCGGCCGAGTCCGGAACCGACCTCACGATCGGTTCGGACTCGCACAAACCGGAGTCGGTCGGCCAGTTCTTTGACCGTGCGTACGACCTCGTCGCACAAGCCGGGTTCGAGTCGATCTGTTACTTCGAGGCCGGGATGAAAAAACGCGTCAGTTTGACCGATATGGTGTTTACCGCGGGTGAGAAAGCCGGATGATCGGTATCGCGGAGTTCTTTCAGAAGTACCGGATCAGCGCCGAAGCGTTTCGCGAAGCAGGGCTGTCCTGGCAGACCTTGGTCAACATTACCGACGATTACGCGCGTATCACGCCCGCGCTCGAGAACGTCGGCCGATACATCGTCGAGGCGATTCTCAAGTGCCCGCGCGTTCACTCGATCAAGTACCGACTCAAAGACCCCGAACACCTGATCGAGAAGATCATCCGCAAGACGATCCACGATCCGTCCCGGAACATCACCGCTGAGAACTACCGACAGTCGATAACGGACCTGGTCGGAATCCGCGCGCTGCACCTTTTCAAGGAAGATTGGGTTTTTGTGCACGAGTACATCCGTGACACGTGGCAGTTGGCCGAGAAGCCGACCGCGTACGTGCGCGCGGGAGACTCCGAGAAGATCGTGCAGTACTACCGCGATAACGAATGCGAGGTACGCGAACACAGGTTCGGCTATCGGTCGGTGCATTACCTCGTCGAGACGAAGCCCGATCGTGAACAACACGTGGTCGAGATACAGGCGCGAACTGTGTTTGAGGAGGGATGGGGTGAGATCGATCACGTGATCAGTTACCCGTACCACACCGAGAACGAACTGTTGGTCCGCCTCTCGTCGGTCTTGAACCGGCTCGCGGCGAACGCGGATGAGCTCGGCTCGTACATGCGATATCTGAAGTCCCGCACCGACGCGATGGAAACGCAGTTCACCGAGACAATTTCCGAGAAGAACTCCCTGATCGAGAAACTCAAACACCGAATCGATCGGCTCGAGATCGCGGGCGAGGAAAAAGACGCTCTCCGGTCGGATCTGACTCGACTCGGCAGCACCGGTTCCGAGCACCCGGAGCTCACTGCGGATTATCCGTGGCTCGAACACCTGATCGAGTCGAACCTCTTCAAAGGCATCGCGGATCGGATCAACACGATCGTGAACTCCGATCAGTTTCAACAGATCGAACTCACCGACGACGACCTGGAAATGTTGTCGCACGCGCAGAAAGATCTCATGCGACTTATGAACGATCCCAAAGGCGTCGAGCTCATGATGCGTGAGCAACCGTTGCGCAAGCTCATCGCGAAAGCACAGGACGCACAGGCCGAACAGGACGCGCGGAATACCAAAAACGACGGTGCCCCCCGCTGAACGCCGGAGCGAGTTTGCACTTCCGGCGGACCTTTTGGTATAATCGTCGTACACTCGTCGGTTCCGGAAACCCGATGGGGTAAGCCGATACCGGAAAGGAAATCTCACGATGCCGACAACCACCGAAGAAACGCGTTATCACGAGCGCATCGAGGCGCTGCGGGCGACGAAGAAGGAACACACCGAACGGAAAGTCGCGATGTTTGGACACTTCGACACCGACGATCACGGGTACATCCCGTGGCAAGAACCGATACCGTTCGAGGCGACACCGACGCATCGCTCCGGCGGATGTTACGGCATGGAAGGCATCGGAGAGAACTTCCGGCGGTGGCTCGAGATTCATCCGGTTTACATCCATCCGGCGAGCGCGATCGCGGGTGCGTGGATCTACAAGGGTGTTCCCGGCGTAGCCGGATTCGACGTGGCGGCCGGCATGGGATCGCCCGACACGCCGGGGAAGACGCAAAAGAAACCCGCGGAAAACTACCCAAAAAACTGGAAACCCGAAGACAGACCGAAACACCTCTACGAGATCCACAAGACGTACAACACGTACGCGCCCGGGATCGGCAACGCCAATCACATCGGGCCCGACATGACGATCGGTCTGCGCCTCGGATGGGGCGGTTTGCTGGAAAAGGTGCGGTACTATCGCGCGCTGAACAACTCTCCCGACACGACGTTTCACGACGGTGAGGAGAACCTCATTCTCGGGGTGCAGGCGTGGATCAAACGGCACGTGGACCACGCGCGCGAGATGGCGAAGTTGGAGGACGACCCGGAAGTCCGCGACAACCTGGTGAATATCGCGGAGATAAACGAGTACCTGATCGACGGCGCGCCGCGCTCGTTCCGCGAGGCGGTCCAGTTCATCGCGTGGTTCCAGTGTATCGACCGGATGTGGGCGCTCGGCGGCGCGCTCGGCCGGCTCGATGAGCTGCTCCGGCCGTACTACGAGAACGATATCGCGAACGGCCGCGAGAACGATGAATCGATAATCTGGCAGATCGCGAGCCTTTTCTTCAACGACTGCCACTACTCGCAGATCGGCGGGCAGGCGCCCGACGGGCACGATCTCACGAGTCCGATGTCGTTCCTGATCCTCGAAGCGATGCACCGGATCAAGATCCCGACGAACATCGCGCTTCGCGTACACGACGGCATGGATCAGGAGCTCCTGCGCCGTGCGCTCGAGTACATGGTCGAGGACGGAACCGGGGTCGATTTTGCGCTCTCGAAGGGACTCGACGAAGGTTTCGCGCGGAACGGGTTCCCGATCGGGCTCGCGCGGATGCGCGCGAAGGTCGGGTGTAACTGGACCGCGCTGCCGGGCGTTGAGTACGCGATCCAGGACGGAACGCGGCTCTGCCTCGTCACGCCGCTCTTGATCGCGATCCGCGAGACCATGGAGTTGAGCGAGGGCGGTCGAACGATCGATGAGCTTCGCGACCGGTACGCACACCATCTCGGCGTGATCGTCGCGGCTGTGAAAGAAGGCAAAGACATCCACATGGAACGCCACGCGGCGAACTATCCGGAGATCGTGCTAAACCTCTTCTGCCACGGACCGATCGAACGAGGTCTCGACGCGTCGGCCGGAGGCGTCGACATCGTCGATCTCGCGTTCGACGCGATCGGGCTTGCCACGGTCGCCGACTCGTTCGCCGCGATCGAACAGCGCGTCATCAAAGAAAAATCTCTATCGTGGGACGAGCTCGCGCGATGCCTCGCGAGCAATTTCGAAGGCTCCGATCACGTGCGGTTGAAACTCGCGTCGGTGCCGAAGTACGGGACCGGAGGGACGGCCGCCGACCGATGGGCCGTCTGGATCGCCGATCTCTGGACGCACCTCGTGCGCGACACGCCGACCGAGCGTGGTGGGTTTATCTGCGTCCCGGGGCTCTTCTCGCACGGCGGAACGAAGTCGTACGGCGAGAGGCTACCCGCGACGCCGAACGGTCGCCGGGCGGGAGAACCCGTCTCGCACAGCGCGGACCCCGATCCGGGATTCCTACCGGGAGGAGGTGTCGCGCTGACCGCAAAAGCGAACGCGGTCGCATCGACGCAGTCGGGCTGGGGAAACACGACCCCGCTTCAGGTTGAACTCGACGCGAGCCTCGTCGCGGGGCTCGGCGGAGTCGACGCGGTCGCGGCGTTCATCATGGCGCATAATCGTCAAGCCGGCACGCTGATCAACATGAACATCATCTCGAAACAGCAGGTTCTCGAGGCGCACGAGGACCCTGCGACCCACCCGGACCTCATGATCCGCGTCACCGGCTACAGCGCGTACTTCAACTCGCTATCGCGCGAGTACCGACAACCGATCGTCGACCGGATTATCGCGGGTGAGTGACCGTCACGACCGGTCGGTCACGGGTATCGTGACCGACGTCCAACATTTCTCGATCCACGACGGGCCGGGAATCCGGACGACGGTATTCCTTAAGGGATGCAACCTCCGGTGTTTCTGGTGCCATAACCCGGAGACGCTCAAGATGAAGAGCGAACTCCAGTACTTTCCGGACAGGTGCATCGCGTGCGGCGCGTGCGTCCCACCGTGCCCGACCGGAGCTCATGCGATCGTCGACGGCCGGCACGAGTTCGACCGCGCGCTCTGCACCGCGTGCGGCGCGTGCGCCCCGACGTGTTTCGCGCGCGCTCTCGTGATGGCCGGGGAGACCCGGACCGCGGGGGAGATCGTCGACGAGGTCGCTCGGGACCGCGCGTTCTACGAGACGTCAGGCGGCGGCGTAACGCTCTCGGGGGGCGAGCCGCTTCTTCAGCCCGATTTCACCGAAGCGGTGCTCGCGGGCTGTCTCGAGCTGGGTATCTCGACCGCGATCGAGACCGCGGCGAACGTCGCGTGGCATGTGATCGAGCGCGCTCTTCCTGTTACGAAGCTTGTAATGATGGACATCAAGTCCGCCGACTCCGAGGCACACCGGTCGGCGACCGGTGTTCCGAACGAACGCGTCCTCGCGAACGCGCGCCGGATCGCCGAGTACGGAGTGCCGATGATCGTCCGCACGCCGATCGTACCCGGGGTCAACGACGACGAGGCATCGATCGCCGGGATCGCGGCGTTTCTCGCGGAGCTGCCGACAGCCGTGACGTACGAGCTGCTACGGTTCCACATGATGGCCGAGGCGAAGTACGCTGCGCTCGGTCTCGTGTGCCGCGCCGCGGGTCTCGAACCGCCGACACACGAGACGATGCAGAGGCTTACGCGCGTCGCGCGCGACGCCGGAGTCACGGTGCACAGCGCGTAAGCGCTCACGGAGAAAGGGGGACCCGATGGGGTACACCGAACCGAGTCGGGATTTGCCGGTTTTTGGATCATTCGATGTCGTCGTGGCAGGAGCCGGCATCGCGGGCGTCGCGGCCGCGATCGCGGCAGCACGGAACGGAGCGTCGGTCTGCCTCGTCGAGAAGGAGTACGCGCCGGGCGGCCTCGCGACGCTCGGACTCGTCGTCGTGTATCTGCCGCTCTGCGACGGTTTCGGCACAAAGGTGTGCGGAGGCCTCGCCGAGGAACTCCTCATTCTCTCGGCCGCGGACGGACCCGGCGAGATCCCACGCTGCTGGCTTCCGGACGGTGATCCGGCCGAACGAGTCCATCACCGATATCGACTCGAGTTCAACCCCGCGTCGTACATCCTCGCGCTCGAGCAGAAATCGATCGACGAAGGTGTCACGATCATGTACGACTCACGCTGTTGCGGCGTCGTGCCGGACGAGGCGGAGCGCGGCCGCGACGCACGGATCGCCGGTGTGATCGTCGAGAACAAGAGTGGACGCGGTATCGTCGAGGCGCTCGCGGTCGTCGACGCGACCGGAGACGCGGATATCTGCGCGCACGCGGGTGAGCCGACGGTTTCACTCGCGACGAACAGCGCGTCGGGTTGGTACTACTCGCTCACCGACGGATCGCCTCACCTTCATAAGATTCACGAACCGTTTGACCCCGAAGGAGCGGTCGTGCTTCCCGGAGCACGGAGAGGATACGCCGGTGACGACGGCTCCGACGTGACGGCGCACGTTCTCGCCTCGCGCGACCTGATTCGTGAGCACGTAGCCCAACTTCGCCGAACGCAGAGCGAAGCCTCGATCGTGCCGTACCTTATCCCGACGTTCCCGGGTTTCCGGATGACCCGACGGCTCGCGGGTGAGATCACGATCGACGCGGACGACCGGCTCGAGTACCCCGACAGCATCGGGCTGATCCCGAACTGGCGCAAGAGCGGCCCGATTTACTGCATCCCGCTGCGCGCGATCCGCGCGGTGAAGCACTCGAATCTATTCGCCGCGGGGCGGTGCATCTCGTCGACCGGGCACGGCTGGGACATGACACGCGTGATTCCGCCGTGCGCCGTGACCGGCGAAGCCGCGGGAACCGCGTGCGCGATGATCGCGGCGTCCGGCGCCGTGCCGGAGATTGGCGAACTCCAGCAAAGACTACGTCTTCAGCGAAACCCGCTGCTGCTCGCGGAGCTCACAAAAGGGTAGCCTCCAGGTCCCGTTTGATTTTTCGGGCGAAATTGTGTTCAATACGATCGATGGCAAGGAGAAAGAAGCCCGATTACACGGGTCGATGCATCGTGATGCACGGCCGGAGCATGATGTCACTTGTTATCGCGCACTCGCTCGGGAAACGGGGAATCGAGGTGATCGGCTGCGACGACGCGGAGTTCACCGTCCTGTCGTTTTCGCGTTACGTGAAGACAAACTTCGTTCATCCGCGGTTCGATCAAGACCCGGATCGATTCATCGATGATCTCGTTGAGAAAGTGAAGAGATACCGACCGGACGACGACCGGCCGTACGTGCTCATGCCGGTGTTCTGGGAAACCGATCTCATTGCGCGGTATCGCTCGCGTTTTGAGCCGTATGTTACGGTCGCCGCGCCGATGTACGACTCGATCACTCGGGTCCATCCGAAAGATCATCTCGCCGAGACGGCGCGCGACCTCGGGGTCGCGGTTCCGCGCACGTGGCATCCACGCGATGAAGCCGAGTTTGACGCGCTGCTGCCGAAACTTCGCTTTCCGGTAATGGTCAAACCGACCGACGGCACGGGCGGGCGCGGAATCGACCGAGCCGATACGCCCGAGCAAACGCGACGGCTTCTCCACCGTGCGTGGACCGAACAGCGCCGGTTCCCGCTTGTGCAGGAGTTCGCTCCGGGCGACGATTACTGTCTCACGGTGTTGTTCGAGAACGGTGTCTTGAAGGCGAGCATGGCGTACCGGAACATACATCGGTTCCCGGCCGAGTCGGGAGCCGGGAGCATGAGAGAGACCGTGAGCGATGAAGCTTTGACTCAGGTCGCTGTCGACCTTCTTGGTCCGCTCAACTGGAACGGGATTGCGGAGCTCGATTTCAGGTGGGACGGCCGCGCGGAGTCGGCACCTCTACTGCTCGAAGTCAACACCCGATTTTGGGCGGGGCTGTTTCAGTCGGTCGATTCCGGCGTCGATTTTCCGTGGCTGTTGTACAGCCTCGCCGTGAACGGGACCGTGGAATCACCGGTGCCGAGAGCGATCGGGAGAAAAACCAAAACCCCGGGGCTCTGGATGCTGTCGGCAGTGCGCGATGTCGTCACGACCGAGAAGGACTACGAAAGGCTGCGTATCTCGTGGCAGGAGGTCATGGCGCGCATCAAGGACAAAGACCTGCGGACAGCGTTCGCGACGATCGCACAGTCGACCGAGAAGAAGCGCTCGCTCCGTGAGACGCTTTCGGCGTTGCGCCGAGTTTTTACCGAGGCACGCTCGGCCCGAAACGACACTTTCTTCCGCGACGACCCGTTCGTCGTGTTCGGCGTGATGTACATTCTCGGCTCGCTCATCCGACACAGACGACTACCGCCGGAGTTCAAGTCACGATGATTGGTCGAACGCATTTCAAAACAGACCGGTATTTCGGAGCGACGCGCGATGGAAAGACGGCTTGACTCGCGTTCGCCCGTAATCGAAAGACCGCGCATCGGCATTACGCGCGGATCGGGTATACCTGCCCCGACTCATCTTGCTTTGCAGCTCGCGGTCCGGATCGCAGGCGGTATCGGCGTAACGATCACTCCCCGGACGCGGATAGATCCCGCGTTGATCGACGGGCTGATCGTGAGCGGCGGCGCCGACATCTCGCCGCATCTGTTCAACATGGTCGGCAAGAAGGGCCATCGATACGACCATCTGCGAGACACCACTGAACTCGCCCTGCTCGCGTACGCCGAGCGCAACGACATCCCGGTCCTCGGCGTCTGTCGCGGCGCGCACCTGATGAACGCGCATCGCGGCGGAACGCTTCACCTCTCGGTCCGCAAGGCGTACAAGAACGCGCGGTATCCGAGCCACGTGTTTGCGCATCTTTTTTTTCGAAAGCGCATTACGATCGCACCCGGGTCGCTCGTATCGAGAATCACGGGCCGGGACGAGATCGCGGTCAACTCTCTGCACCGACAATCGGTCGACGCGGTCGGCTCGGGACTCGTCGTTACGGCGCACGAACAGAACGGCGTCGTGCAGGCGATCGAGGACAATACGCGCGAGTTTTTTATCGGCGTGCAGTTTCACCCCGAGCTTCTCATCTACCGTCCGTCGATCCTGAAGTTGTTCCGCGCTCTCGTCGCCGAGTCGGCGCGTCGCTCCGTACGTTAGCCCCCGAGCGGTTTACACTGGGTTCGGTACAAAACTCCCACCGCGGCACCGTTTGAGGTAGTTCAGCGCGTGCACCTGACCGGTCATCTCGAGTTCACCCCGGTAGACCGGATCGTGCCAACCCTCGATATCGATCGACCCGGCGTATCCGTTCTTCCGGAGTTCCGAGATGATCGCGACCCAATCGCTGTCGCCGAAACCCGGCGTGCGATGATACACGAACGGCGGCACGGGCTGCACGGCCTGAGGAAGCGCAATATCCGCGTGCATCGACGTGTGCACACCGAACTTTCGGACGCGGTCCCACCGGATCGTGGCGTCTTTGCCGTGGACGTGAAATATCTTCTCGGACCACTCTTCGATCTGCGGCATCGGGTCGATGAGGCTCACCATCTGGTGGCACGGCTCCCACTCGAGTCCGAAGTTGTCCGCCGGGATCGCGTCGAACATCAACTGCCATGCGGTCGGGTTGTGCGCGATGTTCCAGTCTCCATCGGCCCACGTTCCACCCATGTCGCAGTTCTCGAACGCGATTTTGACTCCGTTCTTGGCTGCGCGCTCGACGAGCGGCATCCAGATTTCCTTGAAACGCGGAATGCTGTCGTGAATCGCGGCTCCACGAACGCGTCCGGTAAAACCCGTTACCATCGCACACCCGAAGAGCGACGCGGCGTCGATCGCGCGCTCCCACGCACGGAGCGATTCGACGTCGTCCTCGTTTGTCTCGAGAGGATTACCGAACACCGCAAGGCTCGATACGATCGCATCGCTTCCCTCGAGCGCGATGAGGGTCTCGTCGGCGAGCTTCGGAAAGTCGATTCCGTTCACGGTCTTCCAGAACGACAACTGGAACGACTCAAAGCCATGAGGCAGGATTTCCCGAATATACGCGGGGCTACCCATGCCGCGGTTCACGAGCGTGCCGATTCTAATCGTGTCTTTCATGATGTACTCCTTCGCGCGAAGCTTACACCGGATAGCTGATTCAGACCAGATGACCGGTGACGTTAACGCGTACGAAGCGTTGTGAATTCCGTCAGAAGCCCGTCGCCGCGCGCCTTGAGCCGATCGAACGCGGCGCCGCGCTCGATCATCGCCTCATCGCTCGTGATCTCCGGAAGCGCGTACTCGAGTTTCGTCTCGACGATCCGGATCACCGCGTCGTCGAGGCGAGCCTCCGGCAGCTCTCCGTCGGCGACCGCGCGCACGATCGCCTCGTGCACCGCGGGCAGATCGTCGGCCATGTACAAGAGCATGTCGGCACCGGCTCTCAGAGCGGCCGGAGCGGCAGCGTCGGCCGGGAGTGAAACTCTCAAACCCCGCATGTTGAGATCATCGGTCACGATGAGGCCATCGAACCCGACCTCGCCGCGCAGAAACTCACTCTGTACCGTATGCGACAGAGTCGCCGGTTGATCCGGATCGATCGTGGGAGCCATGACGTGCGCGGTCATGATCGCCGGTACTGCACCGGTACGAACCGCGAGCGAAAACGCGCGCACGCCGTCGGCGTCCGCGCTCGACGACTCGAGTCCAAAAACCGGGAGAACGTCGTGAGGGTCGCCATCGCCGCTCCCAGGAAAGTGTTTGCCGACCGCGACGACGCCGGCGTCGCGCATCGCGTCGACGAACAGACCGGCCGCCGCTGCCGCGACATCCGGGTCGGCGGAGTACGCACGAAACCGAAGAAACGCCTCGTTCTCGCCCGCGAGCGGCTCGAGGATCGGGGCAAAGTTCATCGAGAAACCCAGCGCCGCGAGCTGATGCGACGTGTTCACGAACAGCTCTTCGACAAGCGGTCGCGCTTCATCGTGTGCGATGTACGGTCCGATCACCGACGCGGACGGCAACCGTGTCATGATCTCGCCGAAGCGGAACACCGTTCCGCCCTCATGGTCGACCGCGATGAAGAGCGGAAGTCCCGCTCCAACTTCGCGCGCGTGCCGCTGAAGATCGCGCGTGAGCGCCATGACCGCTTCGGCGTCGGGTCCGATGTTGTACCCGAGCAGAATCACGCCACCGACCGGAATCTCAGAGAGCCGCGCGCGAAACTCGTCGGTCACCTCGCGCCCACCGCCGATCGTCGTGATGAGCACCTGCGCGGCTTTCTCATCAAGCGTCATCCGATCGACCAGCTCGACCGCGCGCGCGCGCAACGGCGACACGGTCTCTGCCGGCTCGGCAGCGACGTCGGGACTCGAGGAACTGTCGTGCGACTGCTCGGGTCTTTCGGGATTGGAGCGACGGCGTGCATCGCCGTCACACGCGGCGATCGTTATCACGAGAAGAACCGCCAAAAGCGCGATCGCGCCGGCACCGTAACGCCGAGACGGCATACGGGTCTGCCCTACCCGTTTTTTCTGAGTTGGGCGAGGACCGACATGACTTCGCCGATCTTTTCGTGTTGCTCTTCGGGATCGTTGCTGCGAATCGCTTCGGCGACGCACGTGTTCATGTGGTTTTCCATGATCAGATCCTCGACCGCGCGGAGCGCGGCAAAGACCGAACGCGTCTGCGTCAGAATATCCATGCAGTACCGGTCGTCGGCGACCATTTTCTGCAACCCACGGACCTGACCTTCTATCTTCTTGAGACGCGCGGTCACGCGCGTTTTTTGATTCTCGCTCATCATAACGCGACCATCGTACATCCGGCGGTCGCGACGGTCAAGTACCCTACCCCCGGTAGGGTACAATTAAGGCGGAGTTGGTTCGCGCTACGGCGACAGGAAACCTTTCGCGAGAACCACCGGAGTCCCGGCGTCGGCGGAGCCGCTCACGAGATCGGCGAGGCTCGCGATGAGATCTCCCATCCGACGGGGCGTCGTCCCTTCGTTCTCGATGTGCCCCTGCGCCCTGCGGTCCTTTTTCTGCCGCTCTATAATAGCTTCGACTTCACGCGCGCTCTTTCCCTCGCCGATCGCGGTGTCGGCTATCAGCTTGTACTTCACGCCTTCGCGCATGCGCCCGACGATGCCTTCGGTCGAGCCGAATACCGGCATCGGATCGGCGAGCTCAAATATGCCGGTGGTCGGATCTTTGTACGCGCCGTCGCCGTACACGATCACCTCGACATCGGCGCCGGTCTTTGCGCGGATACTCTCGTGCACCGTTCTCGCAAATCCTGCGGCGTCCTTCGGAGCGAGTTTCAAGCGACGGCCGGACGACATATTGCTGCCGAGAAGCCCCCACTCGCTCGAACGCTCGCCTTCACAACAGAGATCGGCCAACGTGATACACCGTGCGCCGGCGTCCCGGAGAGCCGCCGCGGTCGCCTCGCGCGTGTGAATGTCGGCCGCGATCACACCGGTGAGCCCGTTACCCGCACTCGACCTGCGCGCGAGGTACGACGGATCGTTGCAGAGTACGATCTCGGCGACCGCACCGGCGGCCTCGATGATCTCGCGATACAGCCGGATGTAATCGACCTTCGTGATCGGATGCAGAAACGTCTTGCCTTGAAGCTCCCGGCTCGCGATAACGCCGTCGGAGTTCGGGGTGCACGTCGCGACAAACTCACGCGGGATCAGCTCGTTCCCGACTTCATCGGTCGGAAACGACAACTGGAGCACGACACGTCCGTTTGGAACGGCTCCCGCGATGCCCTCGAGGATCATCGAGAAACGGTTTCGACTCAGAATCGGGAACACGACACCGATCGACGAGCACTCACCGGCTCCGAGTTTGCTCCGGACCTCGGCGGAGACCTGCTCGACCGAGACGAAGTTACCTTGAGTTCGCGCGAGCACGGACTCGGTAACGCACACGATGTCGCCGTCGTCAAGAAGTCGGTCACGCGCGCACCGCTCGATGACGTCCGTGACCATCCCGCAGAGATCACAACCGGGTGTGATGACGCCAAGCCGCAGTCCGAACGCACCGGTGCCGATGTAATCGGGAAGCAGTCCCATTCTTACCTCCGGCCGGCCGGAAACGGGTTCCGCTCAAAGCCTCTCTGGTGCCAGTACGGGTACGGCCACTGCCTTTCGGTCGCCGCGTCGAGCCGCGCGACCTGATCCGCGGTGAGGTTCCACCCGACCGAACCGAGGTTCTGTCGGAGTTGCTCTTCGTTCCGCGCGCCGATGATCACGGTCGAGACGGTCGGACGCTGAAGCAGCCAGTTGATCGCGATCTGCGGAACGGTCTTGCCGGTCTCTTTCGCGATCTCGTCGACAACGTCGACAACGTCGTAGAGAAACTCGTCGGACACCGGTGGCCCCGCTTTCGCGGTCGCCGGGAGTCGGCTCACCTCGGGCTTCGGCGCTCCGCGCCGGATCTTCCCGGTCAGCCGCCCCCAACCCAACGGGCTCCAAACGACCGCTCCGACACCCTGATCGACGCCGAGAGGCATGAGCTCCCACTCGTAGTCGCGCCCAACGAGCGAGTAGTACGCCTGGTGCGCGACGTACCGCGCGAGCCCGTACCGCTCGGACACCGCGAGCGACTTCATCAGATGCCACCCCGAGAAGTTCGAACACCCGATGTACCGAATCTTTCCGGCCTTCACGAGGTCGTCGAGAGTGCCGAGCGTCTCTTCGACCGGAGTGATCGCGTCGAATGCATGCAGTTGAAAAAGGTCGATGTAATCGGTTCCGAGGCGCTTGAGGCAGCCGTCGACCGCGTCGAGCAGATGAAAGCGCGACGATCCGACGTCGTTTGGCGCGTCACCGCGCCGGAACGTCGCCTTCGTCGAGATCAGGACCTTGTCGCGGCGACCGCGAATCGCCTGTCCCAGAATCTCTTCGGCCGCGCCGGCGGAGTAGCCGTCGGCCGAGTCGAACATCGTCACTCCCGCCTCAAGGCAGATATCGACGAGCCGCGTCGCCTCGGCGACGTCGGTCGAGCCCCACGCCTTGAAAAACTCCGACGTCCCGCCGAACGTCGCGGTTCCCATACACAGCACGGGAACCGAGAAGCCGGATCGCCCGAGTATTCTGTTTTCCATTGGTTCCTCCGATCACCGGACCTTCCGAGGCCGGCGGCTCCACTTTAAACGAGATTCCACCGACCAGCAACGGAGGCACAGAAAAATCGGATGGTTCAGGGTTTCGCTAAGCGGCTCTTCGCCGTACTCACCCGCCTCCTATCGACAGCCTGGATTCCGGGACGCCAAAACCGACGAGACGCCGCCCAATCTCGAGCGCCGCGGGACGAGACATCGAATCGCACGACGCTAACGCGTAGTCGTACCCAAGCGCGGACCACTTGTCTCGCGCGGTGTTGTGAAACGGCATAACCTCGATCGGCATTTGTGGGTACATCGCCGCGAGGCGCGCGATCGACCGCAGGTGATCGTCGTCATCGTTCACCTTGGGAACGATCGGACACCGGAGAATCACGGATCGGCCGGCTTCGTGCAACATAGCGAGGTTCCCCATGAGTTCGGGAGCGGCGCGGCCGGTCAAGCGGCGATATCCATCGATCGGCTCAGCCTTGTAGTCGAACAGAAAGACGTCCACCAGGTGCGCGATTTTTTCGAGCCGTTCGCGCGGAACGACACCGTGCGTCTCGAGCGCGGTGTGAATCCTAGCTGCGTGACACAACGTGACAAGCGATTCGACGAACGCCGGCCACACAAGCGGTTCTCCTCCGCTGATCGTCGCTCCGCCTCCCGAAGCACGGAAGAACGGCACGTCCCGTTCAACGATGCCGAATACCTCGGTCGCCGTCATCTCAACCCCGTACGTTTTTGTTGCGCCGTTCGGAAGAACGATTGACTGCGGCGTACGCGTAAACGACTCGGGGTTATGGCACCACACGCAACGAAGTTGACATCCCTTCAGGAACACCGTGGTCCGGATCCCGGGACCGTCCTCCATCGAGTTCCTCTGAATGTCGAACACGATGGCAGACGCCCCGGTGCCACCGGAATGAACCGTTGACAAATCGCCGGCGGTTTTGCGCGAGCTCAATTGAGCGTCCGCTCGATGATCTCCCGCTGAACGTCGCGTGAAAGCTCGACGAAGCGTGCGCTGTATCCGCCGACACGGACCATAAGGTTCGCGTACTTGTCGGGATTCTCCATCGCATCGAGAAGATCCTCGCGAGAAACAACCGAGATCATCGCCTGCGTTCCGCCGAGGTCGAAGTACGTGTCGAGAAGCGCGCGCGTCTGTGAACGGTACTCGGTGAACATCCGTCGCGAAAACTTCATGTTCTGCACGACGCCCGCATGATTGTCGCACCTGATCTTCGCGAGCGACCGCAGCATGGCCGTCGTTCCGGAGATGTCCTTGCCGGGAGTCGGGTTGTTCGCGTTCGCAAACGGTGCGTGCGCGCGCCGTCCATCTGCGGACGCGGCGGTCATGCCGCCGAACTGCACGTGAGCATGGTTGTTCACATGCACGATCAAGTATCTCCTAATCGCGTTGATCTCGCCCGACCGCGAGAGCGCCTCGGCGGCGAGAAGATCGTGCACCGCTTGTGCCGACGCATCGGCGTCGGGATCGTCATTGCCGTACTTCGGAACGGCGTTGATCGCCGCGAGCACGTCGTCGTGCCCGTTGTAGTCGTCGTCGAGCGCCTCGACAACGCGTCGAAGCGAAAACCGTTTGTGATCGTACACAAGCGTCTTTATCGCGGTGAGAGAGTCGGCGGTGTTCACGAACGACACGACTTCGGTCGAACCGTCAAGGTATCGCACGCCCTGAAGCAACGGGAGCCCTCGATCGAAGCAGTCGTCGTATAGAACCGACGCGAGCAGAAACGGGACGTCCGCAGCGACATCCCGGACGCCGATTGCGTGCTTGCGCGCGACGATCGCCATGAAAAAACGGACCTGCTGCGCGTACGCGCGAAACACATCGTCGTACGTCGGGAACGTATCTGGGTTTCCGGTCCGGGGCCCCATCTGAAGACCGGTTAAGGCGTCACGCCCGTCGTGCAGCGCATACTCAAGACACTTCGTACTGAGGAACGCCGAGTTCGGCGAGCAGACACTCGTGTGGTCGAGCAGAAATTCCCCGCATCCGAGAGGCACGTACAAGCCGGCATCTGATTCGGGAACGTCGAAAGCGTGCGCGACCCCTGGAATGTTCACGTCGTCGTTCAAGAGCATCGGGAACGTACACCCGTCGCCGATCGCCGAGAGCGCCGCGTCGTACAGCGCGGGGTTCATCCCGGAGTACACGCGCAACGTCGTCTGCGGACGCGTTTCTTTCAACCGCCGTGTCGCTTCGATCGCAAGAAGCGCGAACAAATCGCAGGACTCAGGATCGCGGCGATCCTTACCACCGAGAATCACGCGCGAGTTAAAGTTGTGCCCCTCCTCGTACATGAGCGACCAGAGACTGTCGGTAAGCTCTTGCGCGCGTTCGGCCGTGATGCGGCCTTCGCGCAGATCCGCCGCGTAAAATGGTCCGAACCAGACGTCGAGTCGTCCGACGTTGAGGATCCGCGTCGCGGCGACGTACATCCACCCGAGCTGCATCGCCTCGTACAACGTCCGTGGAGCCCGCGTCATGATCGCGCCGAGAACTTCGGCGAGTTCGGTCTTTCCGAGCGCGATCGCTTGTCTGCGGTACTCGCCGATGATCGAGTCCCGGAGCAACTCCAGCAGCTCGATCACGCTGTCATAGTACTCGGCGCGCTCGGCATCGGCTTCGCTGCGTTTCTCGCGTGCCGCAGCGATGAGCCCGGGAATTCCGAGCCGAAGCAGTTTCTCGCCGTCGAAAAAAAGCCCCGCGACGCGATGCGTCGTCGACGCGAGAAACCACATCACGCCGGACGCCTTCACGTTCGACGCATCGCCGTGTTCGGCCATCTCGGGCCACTCGAGACCGTCGAGTTTCCCGGCCAGGACGGGATCTGTACGATTCATCTCATCGATCAGGCTCTTGATCTCGGCGTAGGCGTTCCGCCATGATTTCGCGTGCGTCGCGTGTTCGGACCAAAACTCGATGATATCCCGCGTCGCCGTCCGTTGGTGTTCGCTCAAAGAGGGATCATCGGCGAGTTTCTCGAGTTCACCGCGAAACGCGTAAAACCCGACGTACCCTCCCCATATCTCCGAAGAATGCCCGACCCTCCCGTCGACAAACCGTCCGGCGAAGGCATCGGTATCTCGGAGCGGTTCCATCCGCGCGGGCAGAATTTCCTTGAGGACCGCGACCTCGCGCCGGATCGGCGTGTCGTCCAAGTGCCGACGATACGCTTCGGTCATCCGGCGACACGTCTCGAAATCGCGCGTCGCGAAGTCGGCGAGCGGTTTTGCCCTGTGCGGATTCATCGTCGTGATCCGATTCAGGATCGCTGCGAGGTCCGCGATTCTTCGCTCCGGATGTGACGCCGTGGCGCTCGGTCCCGACGCGGTATGCATGCTGTCGTTCGATATCGTGGTGTTTGCCATCAAGCTCTCCTATTCGTACTTGCCAGGATAAACGGTCGCGCTGTTTTCGCTATGAAATGAACGACACCCGCATATAGGAGCGCCGTGTCGGCCCACCGGCTCACAGTCGCACTCATCGACGAGATGAGTCGTAACGGCTCATCATTTCCAACACGATGCGACGGATAGGATTATTCATGTCGGGTTGTATCCGGATTTCCGAGACAATGCCCCTCCAGATCCAGTCCCACCAATCGCTGTAATGATCGAGTTTGCCCCTGTCGAAAATGAAGACGTCCAGGTTCCACGTGAACACATACACTGTCCCTTCGCCGACTTGGTGTCGGTATAGCAGCGGCCTCCCACCTGCCGTGGCCAGAACCTCGGCCTCCGGACCCGGGTCGGTTTCGGCGAAGAAAGACGGCTCGTCCGTGTCGAGAGCCCATTCGCTCAACGGTCCTGTTTCGAAGGCCGGATGCCGCCCCGCGACGGCTTCGAGCCGTGGCGCGTTCACGGGAACGCAACTACGGGTACCGGTGAGAACGCGTAACGAGCTGGACTCGCGTCTGACCAGCCACGCGTCGAGAAGGGTGTCATGCGAGGCGACGGGGAGGCAAAGCGTTCCGCCTAGCCGAACGTACTCGAGTAGTCGATCCGGGATTTCCGGGTGGTCGCGCGTGTAGGAGTTCACTCCGAGGATCACGAGTTTTCGGCCGGTGAGTTCTTCGACCTTTAAGAGGTCCTCCCCCGCAGAGGTCATAGCGGCATCGGCCAGGACGCCCTGCCGGGCGAGGGAGGTAAACACACCGAAAGCGGTCTGGTTGGCGCGATATCGGTAAACGCTCTGAAAGACAGGCGACGGGAGGAGAACGAGGACATCCGTCGCGGGCGTCTTGGCGGAGCGCGCGTGCCGCTCGGCGGAAAGGCCGGCAACATGGCGGGTGACCGGCCTCTCGCTTCCGTCGTAGCGGACGATGCCCATGGTCTCGCCGGCTTGCCAGTATTTTTTGTCGGACGGATCGGTATCGGTGCCGTACTCAACGCCGAACTGCCGGGTATAGGTTTTGGACAGCTCGTCGTCGCTCCAACACCAGTAATTGACGGCGCTGCCGCCGGATTCGACAAAAAAGGTGTTATAGCGGGCCACCAGCAGTTCCTGGTCGCTTTCGTCGCGGACTCCGCGTTTCTTTTCGCCGATGTCGGTGCCGTGGCACAAGATGAGCGGCTTCCCGCTACTCCGCATGAGGCGTGTTAGCATCTGCACGTAACCGGCGGCGTTTACGATTTCGACGGATGGCTTGTCGGCTACGGGGGTTGGCATTCTCGGCTGCCGGTTCTTTTTCTCCTCACTCGAGTAGCTCCGCGTTCCCTCCCAGTGATAGCTTTCGAGCCATAGAGCATCCGATTCGAGGTGTTCAGGGATAAAGCTGGTAAGGTGGCCTCCGGAAAAGCAACACCCCTCCATGTCGGTGATCATGAGATGGTTGGGGGTAACCGGACGCACGCCCCGGATGATGCGGTTCAATGCTTTGGTCACGAGCGTTTGCTGCATGACGGCAAATTCGTAGGAACGGGGGTTTTCGTGGTTGAAGTACGGATCCATCTCCGTCGGCATTCGGACGCGGTTCCAGTCGGTTTCATCGGCCTCCAAGGAGAACGTTGCCCGAATCCGCTCGAAGTCCCAGTCAAAGCGCTGGTGCAGCCATGTGTTCCAGGCATTACCCACGGCAGGAACGTCAAAGCCGAAGCGGAAAAAACGCGGGCATCCGGTGGCCCATCCGGCGATCTCCGTCCTTGAGGCAAACCTGCGACGAAACGCTGTCTTCGTGGCGATGTTGGCACGCTCCGCCTCCGGGTTGACCGCCGGGTT
>REEC01000189.1 GCA_007695285.1 Spirochaetaceae bacterium
GCGGTCCGCGACGAAGGCACCTCGTACCACTATCTGCCGCCGAGCCGCGAGGTCACCCTCGATCCTGACGTCGTGCAGACGATCGGCGCGACACTCGCGCGCCACAGCGTTACCGGTACCGAGTGCAAGACGTGGACGACCGACGCATTCTTCCGCGAGACCGAGAAGAAGATCGCACTCCGTAAGGACGAAGGTTGCCTCTGCGTCGAGATGGAGTGCTCGGCCGCCGCGGCAGTCGCCCGGTTCCGGAACGTCAAGTTCGGCCAGATCCTGTACGCGGGCGACAACCTCGACGCCGCCGAGTACGACGACCGCGAGTGGTGGAACGCGATGAGCAACCGCGAGCGGCTGTTCGAGCTCTCGCTCGAGGCGTGTGTCGGGATCCGTTAGGCGGCGCCGAGGCCGGCGAGCGGAGCCCGGCAAGCGGCCACCGTTCTCATCACGCGCCCCAGCGCCGGAAACCTCCCTCGCTGTTGATGACTTGGCCGGTGATCCAGCGTGCGTCATCGCTGCAGAGCCACACGATCAGGCGTGCGGCGTCGTCGCCTTCGCCCCAGCGGCCGTTCGGCATGCGTTTTGTGACCTCTCGCTTGGTTTTTTCGTCCGCGTAGCCGGTGTCGACCGGTCCCGGGTTGACCGCGTTGACGGTGATGCCGTGATCCGCGAGTTGATCCGCGAGCGTGGGCACAATCGATGAGATTGCCCCCTTCGCGGCCGCGTACGCGACCTCTCCGGGCATCGGCCCTAAGTCCTGCCCGGAAGTCAGAAAAACGATGCGGCCTGCGGGCGCCTGTGTTTGGTCGGCGGGCTCGAAGGCGGCGAAGAAGGCCTGCGCGAGAAGGATCGACGACCGTGTATTGACCGCGTAGTGGCTGTCGAGCATCTCGGCCGTGAGACCTCCGAGCGGCCCGTCGGATCCGCTCTGCGCGTGGTTACAGATCAGAGTATCGATCGGGCCGACCGTCTCGCGCGCGCGTTCGATGAGCCGTTCCGGCGCGCCAACTTCCGCGAGGTCGATGTCGAGACGGCCGAACCGTTGTTTCGCGCTCACGGCGAATCCGGCGAGCTCCGCGAGTAGCGCGTCCGAGCCGGCCGGGTCGGCGCCCCACGGTTGCCGGCGGTCGTGCTCGGCGTACTGCGCGATGAACACCGACGCGCCGGACGCGACGAGCCTTCGCGCGATCGCAAATCCGATGCCAATCCGCCTACCGACACCCGTCACGACTGCGGTACGGCCCAGGAACGAGGCATTTTCGGGCATGGCGCCTCCCCTTGTGTTGCGTGGTTTATCCAGTATCAGAGGCTCGAGACCGAGTGTCAACTTTCGGCCGAACACGTTCGCCCGAACTCGTCCGAGCGAACACTCCAAACCGTGGCAGCGCTTCTTCACACGCGTATCGTAGCGGCGCTACAATACCGTATGTTCACTTCATCGCCCACATTCCCGTCACTCAGGAAAGAGATCGCGGAACTCACGATCATCGATTGCCACGAACACGTCACCGGACGGTTCAAGACCGGGGACATCGTGACCTTTCTGCTCGGCTCGTACCTCGAGCACGACGCAATCTCGGCCGTCGGCGAGAAGACCGTCGATCGCGTGTGCGACACGTCGATCGGTCTCGCCGATCGGTTCCCGGATTTCGAGAGGATCTGGAAAACGATTCGTTTTGCCGGATACGGGATCGGAACGCGCCGCGCTCTCGCGCACGTGTTTGGTAGCGACGAGCCAACACTCGCGAATCTCACCGAGTGGCAGAAGCGGCTTCCGGATTTTTCGGAATCCACGCGGTTCGATGCGATGGTCGTGGACTCGCGGATCGAGACGAGCATCAGCGACAACTGGCCCGCGATCCCCGAGATCGCGGCCGGCGCGTACCGCCCGCTTCCGTGGCAGCGTATCGCGATTTCCGTGCCGCAGTTCCACCGGATCACGCGGCGTGCCGACATCGAACCGTTTGAAGACGCGATCGGGAGCACCGTTACGTCGCTCGATGAGTACATCGAGCTCTGCGGCGAGATCTTTCTCCGGTGGAAAAACTGCGGCGCGGTGTGTTTGAAGGACCAGTCCGCGTACACGCGCAGCATCGCGTATCGTATGCCCGCTCGCGACGAGGCCGAGCGGCTGTTCAACGCGATACTCGACGATCCGCGGCGCGCGATCGAGTACGATCCGGCCGGTTCGGCGTTGAGCGATTACCTGATGCACGCGTTCATGCGCTTCGCGCGGAAGCTCGATCTTCCCGTCCAGCTCCACACCGGGCACATGGCCGGTATGCGCAATGACCTTGTCAAAACGAACGCAGCCGGACTCCGCTCGCTCCTCGAGATCCACCGCGATGTGCGGTTCGATATCTTCCACGCGAACTGGCCGTACCTCGGTGATCTGCTCTTTCTCGGAAAAAACTACGACAACGTCGCGCTCGACATGTGTTGGGCGTACGCGATCGATCCGATGTACGGCAAGGAAACCCTGAAACGCGCGCTGCTCACGATCCCCGCGAACAAGGTCCACGGTTTTGGCAGCGACGTCGGCGGCGACGTTCCCCACCTCATTTACGGCTACTCGGAGGTAGCACGCGACGTGATCGCGGCCGCGCTCTCCGAGTTAATCGACGAGAAAGTGATCTCGGCCGCCGACGCCTTCGAGCTCGCGGTGATGTGGCTGTACGACAACCCGAAGCGGTTTTTCCGGCTGGAGTAGAGCCTTTCGGGCAAAAAAAGGAGACTCAAAAATCCAGGAACCTCATGAAATATTTGCAACTAAAATATAGTTGCTTTTGTTCATGATACGTCTTATAATTGATCATGAGCAAAGGTGACAAGCCTATTTTGAGGCTGCTTTTAAAGCCTAAAGACTTTACTTATAATGAATTAAAGAGATTATTGGCTCATTTGGAGTATGTTGAAAAGCAAGGTGGCAAAACCTCCGGCTCCAGGGTCGTTTTTATTAACGACAAATCGAAACATATAATACGATTGCACAAACCACATCCAGGCAATGAATTGAAACAATATCAGATAGAACAGATTATTGAAGAGTTGGATTTGAGGAGGTTAGTATGAAGGATTTTTTGATCTATAAGGATTATATAGGCTCCGTTCATTTTAACGCAGAAGACGAAGTCTTTTTCGGAAAGATCGAAGGAATAGATGATTTAATTTCATTCGAAGGAACCAGCGTTAGCGAGTTGAAAGAATCATTTCATGAAGCCGTAGAAGATTATATCGCCCTTTGTAAGGAAAATAATAAAAGCAATGAAAAATCCTATAAGGGCAGTTTCAATGTTCGTATTCCTTCGGAAGTTCATAGGAAGGCGAAGAGATTAGCAATTATGAAAGGAATCTCATTGAATCAGTTAATACAACATGCGGTGGAAGAAGAGGTAACACGAGAAAGTATAAATTTAGATGTTTGAAAAAACACACCAAACGACGGCTTGAACCTTACAATTTGTTTGTCACGGCTTTCGGAAATGGTGTTCCCCGCCGGGCCGACCGCGTACGCGGCTCGGCGTCTTGTCGGCATCCGACCTCGGGCGCATCGAGGACGCGATCAGGCTTGTTCTTGGTTTGTGACGACCGCGGGTACAAACGCGAACGGTGCACGTTCTTGACGGAACTCGCCCCGTTCGTCATCGTTTGAGAATGGCTATCGATGTACGACCCGCGACGGTGTTCGAGGACGTCGCCGCGGTACTTGGGCCAAAACGGCCCGACGCAACGGTGTGTTGGTGTCTGACGTATCGCATTCCGGCGAACGAGAACTCCCGGCTGCGCGGACCGGCGCGAGGCGAGCGGGTGGCCGAGCTGATCGAGAACGAACCGTTCGGCGTGCTCGCGTACGACGGCGACGAACCGGTCGGGTGGGCGGCCGTCGCACCGCGCGCGGTGACGACTTTCGCGCGCAGCCGCACGATTCCATTCATCGACGATTTGGACGTATGGTCGGTCTGGTGCATCCGCGTCCGCCCCGGGCATCGTGGCAAAGGGATATCGCATTGGCTTCTCGCGGGTGCGGTCGAGTTTGCACGACGGAGCGGCGCCCCCGCGGTCGAAGGGTATCCCGTCGATAACCAGGGAGAGAAAGTCAATCAGACTATGGCGTACGTCGGCACTCGTTCATTGTTCGAGAAGGCCGGCTTCCGTAAAGCCGCCGATACGACCTCGGTGATCTCGGGGTTCCCGCGAGTGATCATGCGCCGTGAGTTCGAGTAGATTTCCTGCCGCCGGATGTCGATTTATGAGCGCTTTACTCGACAATAAAGACAACGACCGATAAACTTTTGGAGTCCGGTTGCTCGCGATGCCTACGATCAGAAGCGGCGGAGCACGCTCCAGGTAATCGGCTTGAAGTACTTAATCCAGAACCAGTACGCCTCGGGGTTCATCGTTTCACAATCGACCGAGATCAACCTCTTCCCGCGGCTCTTCGCTTCCCGAACGATCTCCGAGAGAAGCCGCGTTCCGACGCCCGTGCCGCGATACTCAGGCCGGACGTAGAGACCGTCGACCGCGAGGACCGAATCGTCGTGGACGCAGTACGTCACGTCAAACTGCGGGTTCCTCGCCTTGATGAAACCGCACGGACCGTCGGGCGTCCGTGCCAGGAACGCCGCGCTGTCTTTCTCGGCGAGCCGCTGCCGCCACTCTTCGCAATCATCACCACGCGGATCCGGCATCAAGACCGGGAGCCGTCCGATGTGCGCCGCGAGTTCGGCGTCGAGTTCAGCGAGAGCTTCGGCGTCAGTATCGTGAGCAATCACAACCTCTACCGATCTTTCGGGTACGGCGGTGCCGTTCAGCGCGGCATCAAGCTCGGCCGTCGGCACCGCGGCATCCATCACGATCCGGCCGTACGCGAAAAGATCGAGGATTTCGGCGATATCGCGTCTCGATGAGTACACGCCGAACGCGTGTATCCGGACCCCATCGTCGAGCACGTCGGAAAGCATCGTCCTGAACAGCGCCGAGAACTGGAGCCGTCCCTCCACGCCGGGCTCGGTGTACAAACACCAGTCCGGCGTAAGGCTTCCCGGACCTTCGTTTCGGAAGTTCTCGATCGTAAAACACCCCATGAACGCCCGCATTACCCTGCCTTCAAATTGGCCGAAAAGGCGCCCTTTGTCGATCATCCACTCCAGACGCCTGAGGAAGTCGTCCACGGTTCTTTCCGGGAGAAAGGACAGCTCCTTTCGAAGTTGGGCGTGGTTTTTTTCCGCTAACTCCGCCGCGACGCGTGATTCCTCGCCGCGTGATAGTATCTTGATTTCCATGTAGGACTCCTGCCGGCGGCAGTCGGCATTTCGACATCGGTGCCGGTTTCTGGAACAGCGCACCAGTCCGGATGACGGTTCGGGCAGATCTCAAACGATCGGGAACTCGATTTGAAACGTCGTCAGGTCGTTTTGAGTGACTTCCAGGGTTCCACGGAGCTGTGAGGTCAGTGTTTGCACCAACGTCATTCCAAGAGTTCGTGTGTCGTCCAGGTTGAACCCGGCCGGAAGACCCGAGCCGTTGTCGCTCACACGAAGTACCACCGTATCGTCGTGTCGCTCGAAATTAATGGTCAACTCGCCGCCGTCGGCGTGTGCGAAACCGTGCTTGTACGCGTTGTTCAGTAACTCGTTCAATATGAGGCCGAGTGGAACGGCGCGCGTCATATCGAGGTGGATCGCCTCAACGTTTTGCTTGATGACAACACTCGCTTCGAGGGGAGCGTAGGCGCGCGCTATGCCCCGCACGAACTCTGCAATGTACTCTTTCATGTTCACCTCGGCAAAGGAGTCTGATTGATACAGTTTTTCATGGATCATCGCGATTGAACTAATCCGGGACTCCGCATCATGGAGAATGTCATACGATTCGCCGGTTGCCTTGTTCTTTTGCAGCGAAAGCAGGCTGGTCACAACAGCAAGGTTATTCTTCACCCGGTGGTGAATTTCGGCCAGTAACGTTCGGTTCTCGTCAAGAGACTTGTGGATCAAAGCCTCGTGCTCTTTCTGAGCCGTAATATCGCGGACGGCCCCTACGATAGCGACCGGTTGGCCGTCGGTGTCCTGGACGAGCATGCGACGGTTGTTGATCCAGATGTATTCTCCCCATCCTGTTCGAACACGATACTCGGTTTCCTTCGTGAAGTGCTGCTCGACGTCGACGCCTTTCGCCTCGAGAATCTCTTTTTCCATCCGCTTCCGGTCTTCCGGGTGCATACGGTCGATTATGAAATTCAAACCGCCGGCCTGGATTTCTTCCAACGTGTAACCGAGCACACTCTTCACCGCGGGACTCATGTAATCGTATGCCCCGGACTCTAGATCGAGCTCATACACGACATCGCGGGAGTGCTCGAGAACACGCCTGAATTTCGACTCGCTTGCGGCAATCTCTCGGGTCAGTTCGGTCGTCTTCCGGAATATGAAGCTGGTGACTGCGTACCCGGTGACGATCAAGCCGGCTCCCGCGGCGACAAGGAGTCGGAGAAAAACCGTCTGTATCGCTTGAGCGCCTTCGGTTATCGTCGCGTTGAACGAGGTTTGAAGGTCGGTCAGACTTTGGTCTACCGCTTCGATTCTGTGGAGAAACTCAAGCGTGAGTTCGGCGTCGATTCGGCGATCTTCAACCGCGGACTGTGCGTCCTGGGCTACACGCCGGAGATCGGAAATCCGATCGTCGCCTTCACGCCAGATCTCGAACGCGCGTCCGATATACGGGATTATGGCGCGGAACCGAGCCGGCAGTAAAAGAAGCTCGATGTCCTTGGGGTGTAAGTCGGCGGTCTGAAACCCGCGGCGCGCGAGATCACGATCGGGCGTATCCGAAAGCAGTGTCCGGCGCGAAGTCTGGAAGGCCGCGTGAAGTTCAAGCCTCTCGGTGAATCGCGCGTACGATTCCGGCTGCTGTTCCACGATGTACCGCAAGAGGTGACCGACTGCTTGTTTTTGAGCGTTTGTCCATCGGCTCTCGGCGACAGTGTACGCCCGGAACGCCGACAAAACGCTCAATCCGAAGTGAGTCGCAGCGATCCAAAACAACGTGATGACCACCAACACGAGCGTCACGGTGAAAATGCTTCTGCCACCACGAACCCTTTCTTTTTTTCCGTCAGCCATACGTGGCAAACTCCATTGGTTCCGGGACCAAGTCACCGGCTCCACAGCAGAGTGCGTGCCGGAAACCGGACGCCGCATCCACTCCGTGATCGCACTCTCCCGGGAACAACAATGTACCACACGCGTGCCCTTAAGGCACGATGTACCCGAACATGGCGTCCGGTTGCCGACACACCTTCTTGACGCGTCGCGCGCACATTGGCATCGTGGACGGATGGCTATCGACCCGCGACCCGAAATTCTCTGGGACAGTTGGGGAGTTCCACACGTCTACGCGGCAGGCGAGAGCGCCGCGGCGTTTGGGTGTGGCTGGGCCCAGATGCGCGCGCACGGCGATCTGATCGCGCGTCTCTACGCGCAGGCGCGTGGCCGCGCGGCGGAGGTTTACGGCGAGCAGTACCTCGAGTCCGACCGTCGTGTTCGCACCGTCGGCGTGCCGCCGCTCGGTGAGCGATGGACGGCTGCGATCTCGCCGCGCATGCGCGCGATCTGCGAAGGGTTTGCCGCCGGCGCAAACGCGTACGCGGCCGAGCGCTCGAGTGAGCTCGACGTGTTATCGCGTGACGTTTTCCCGCTCACCGCCACCGACGTCGTTTCGCACTCGATCCGTCTGCTCTTTTTCGGTTGGATCTGCCCGGAGTTGGTGCTCGAGGCGCAATCCGCCAGTTGGGAGCAAGCGACCGCGTCGCCCGGATCGAACGCGTGGGCGATCGGGCCGGCGGCGTCCGAGTCCGGCACAACGATTTTGATGGGCAATCCACACATGCCGTGGGCCGACATGTACCTCGCGTTCGAGCAGCACGTCGTTCTTCCCGAGGCGTGGACGTACGGCGCGGCAACTCTCGGTCTCCCAACGTTCGCGTTCGGCTTCAACGAGGCGCTCGGTTGGACGCACACCGTCAACACGTACCGGGGCCACACGTTGTACGAGCTGACGCTCGACCGCGACGGGTACCAACTCGACGGCGAGCGGCGCGAGTTCAGCGAACACACCGAGCAGATCGCTGTTCGGCGGTCAGACGGGTCGTACGCGGAGCACCCGCTCGTCGTTCGACGTTCGGCTCACGGCCCGGTCATCCGGAGCACGGGTGAGAGCGCACTCGCGATCAGGATCGCCGGACTCGACCGTCCGGGCGCGCTCGAGGTCTGGGTCGATTTTGCGCGCGCTCGTAATCTGGAGCAGTTCGACGCGATCTTGCGCCGCATGGAGTTACCGGGTTTTAACGTCGTGTACGCCGACCGCGACGGGAACATCATGGAGTTCTTCGGCGGGCTTCCTCCGGTTCGCAGCGAAGGCGATTTTGATTTCTGGTCGTCGCCGGTCCCGGGCGACCGCAGTGACTTGATCTGGAAGCGGTACCACGCGTACGACGACATGCCGCGGGTCGTGAACCCCGCGAGCGGCTGGCTCGCGAGCAGCAACGAGCCGCCGTGGTACATGAGCGAACCGTATCCTCTCGTGTCGCGCGACTACCCGGCGTACATCGCTCCGCGCCGGCCGCACCCGACGAACGTCTTCCGCTTCCAGGCGAACCACCGTCTCGTGACCGATCGGATTCCGATCTCGCTCGAGAAACTGATCGAGCTGCGCTGCGACGACCACGGCGAGGCGGCGCGGCGCCTGGTGCCCGAGCTCATCGTCGCGGCGCGCGCGTCGGACGAGCCCGTCGCGCACGCCGCCGCGCGGGTTCTCACCGAGTGGGACCTCACGTACGAGCCGGAGAGTCGCGGCTCGTTTTTGTTCTCGCGCTGGTACGGTGTTTACGCAGCTGAGATGGAAGTGTCAGGCACGGATCCGTTCGCGCGGCCGTGGAGCGATTCAGCCCCGGCTCTCACGGTGCCGTCCGGACTGGCCGATCCCGGAGTTGCGGCCCGCGCACTCGTCGCGGCTGCGGGGGCGCTCCTTGATCTTGGGCACCGGCTCGACGCGAGGTGGGGCGACGTGGTGCGCATGCGCGCGGGTAAGGTCGACCTACCGGCACGCGGTGGCCCGGGATTTGACACGGTGCGCGTGCTCTCGCCGGCTGAACCGTCGCCCGGTGAAAAGACCGTCCCGGTTATCCAGGGCGACAGCTTCGTGTTCGCCGTCGAGTTCGGCACGCCGGTTCGCGCGAAAGTGCTCCTGACGTACGGAAACGCGAGTGGCCCGGGAAACTCGCACTGCGGCGATCAGCTCGAGCTTTACTCGCGGAACGAGATGCGCGACGCGCTTCTCACGCGCGAACAGGTCGAGGCTTCTCTCGAGCTCCGGGAGTAGGGCGGTGTGCCGCGTGCCGTACGGTCGGCCGCAATTGATGATCGTCGAGGAAGCCGGGAGCAGCCTTTCGGTAGCCCAAAAAAGAATTTGTTTGGGCGGCCTTCGGTGAGTATCTTTTCTACCATGAAGTTTTTACCCTTCGTGCTTGTTTTCTTCGCCGTGCCGCTCGCCGCTGAGAACCTCGTGCTCGCGGATTTTCCGTCCGGTCTGTACCAGACCGCGGGGTGGCGCTGGGTCGCGTTCACCGATCGTGTCATGGGCGGTCGTTCGGATCTTGATTCGCCCGTACTTGTCCGGACTCCAGAAGGAGACGCGTTGCGCCTGGCCGGTACCGTCGTTACGCGAGGCGGAGGGTTCATCCAGGCGCGACTCGAGCACGCAAACGGGTCGTTCGACGGCTCGGTTTACCGCGGTGTAGAGGTGACGCTCGACGCGCCTCCCGGCGGGAGCTACTACGTTTTTGTGCGAACACGCGATAACGCTCTACCGTGGAGCTACTATCGTGCTCCCGTCCACACCGTCGGAGACCGTATCTCGTCGACCGGCACGATTCGAGTACCGTGGGAGAATTTCCAGGGCGTCAGCACGCGCACGGCTCGATTGCGCCCGCAATCTCTGACAAGCGTCGCGCTCGTCGCGGGCTTCGACGACTTCAATTCCGATCTCAACATTTTTCGCGTAGCGTTGTATCGGTAACGCGTGAGCGGAATACTCCGCCGATTCCCGGCACCAAAACCGGCCCCTAAACGGCGAACTCCAGGATGGTTCGTGCTCCGCCGGCGGTCTCGAAACGGACCGTGCCGTCGAGTTGCTGCGCGAGCGCCGTTACCATCGACATACCGAAACCCGCGGCACCGTCGGTGTTGAACGTCTCCGGAAACCCCGGCCCATCGTCTTCGACGATCACGATGACGCGAGTATCGGCACGTTTGACACCGACAGAAAGCCGTCCCTGTTCTCGGCCCTTGAACGCGTACTTCATCGAGTTGGTGATTAACTCGTTCATTATGATCCCGAGCGACGTCAGGCGTTTTGCGTCGAGCGGAAAGTCCTCTATCTCGGTCGTCACCCCGATCAGGTGACTCGTCGGAAACAAGCGAACAAGCTCGCCGATCAAGTTTGTTAAGTACGCTTTGACCGAGCTGTGGTCGTGCATCTCGGTCCGGTACAGCTGATCGTACAGGACCTCCATGCTCTTGAAGCGGCTCCCGGCGTCGTTCAACGCGGCGGCGGCTTCCGGATTGTTGACCGTATGCGCCTGCAACGAGAGCAAACTGACCATCGTATGCATCGTGTTTTTGACGCGATGCTGGACCTCTGCGTTGAGAATCTCGCGTTCGCGCAGATCTTGTCGTGCGTTACTGCGCATTGTGTTGATCGAGTCGACGAGACGGCTCAACTCGTCGTCGTACGTGTCGCGCCGCTGCAACACAAACGGCGTGTTCAGGTCGCTGCCGGTATCGGACTGCACAAACCGCGAGAGCTGCTCGAGGTGCCGGCCGACCAACAGCCGAAAGAGGACGACGATCATCATCGACACGATCAGCGCGACAAAGAGGTGAACGCCCAGCGAGAAAAACGCCTTTCCGAGTGCCGATTCCCGCAGTCTGTCCTCGTCGGCGTACAAGACGAGAGAACCGATCTCGATCTCGCTCCCGCGCCGGGAGTACGTGATCGTTTTCCTGAGTTCGCTCATGCCGTCGACATCTTCCACGCCGGCGGAAAATCGTCGGCCTTCTTCGGTCTCGACCTCGACACGAGCAATGTGCGGAAAACGGGCGATCGCATCGACCTGTTCCTGGACGAGCCGGAAGTCCGTCAACCAGAGGCTCGAGACAATCGACGGTACATGGCTCTGCTGAATCTGAACGATCTCGCGATCGAGCCGCGATTTCTCCTGCCGAAAAGTGAGCCAAGTTTCGATCGCGACAAAAACGCCCGGTATCAGGAGCACGAGCGCCATTGCCAGGATCGAAAACCGCATGCCGATAGAGCGTCGCCACGAAAGAAAAACCATTTAAGACTTTTACTCCAAGATTATATTGTGTTGTGCGAGTACGTCCGAAATAATGGCCGCGTAGGTTCCGTCGGCTTTGATCTCGCGCAGCGCAGACGCCAAGGATTCGCGGAGCCCATCGTGTTTTGCGTGCACGTAGAGATACATCTCGCGCGTGGCCAAAGGCGGGGTGAGGTGTGTTATCCCTTCGATCTCCATCTCTTGAAGCAGCGCGTACCCGGTTAGCTTGGAGTAGAGCGCGACGTCGATGCGGTCGAGCCGGAGCATGTTAAAGAGCTCCTTTTCGGTCGGCACGCGCGCGACGTTTGGAAACCCGGAGATGTTATCCTCGAGTATCTTCCATCCCCTGACTACGCCGATGTCCAGGTTGCGAAGGCTCTCCCAGCCGTTGATTTCGATCGGACGCTTGGAGAAGGCGACAAACTCCATTACCATGTTCGGCTCGGGCACCCGCCTCAGATTGGGGTACTGTTCCTCCATTCCCGAAATCCGGTTTGCTTCCGCGTCGAATACACCCGCGTTCACGTCGGGCAACGATCGCTCCGTCGGGGAGTACACGATCAGCACTTCCATTCCGTTACGCCGGAAGACCTCGGTGAAGATGCGATCGAGTGTACCGGTGCCTTCGGCGTTTGAGAGAAGGTTTTGATACGAGTTACTGATCGTGAATGCTTCCTGAGCGAAGCTCGATGCCGACAGCCACACGAGCAGCGCCAGGATCGCGATTACCTGTTTGTGATATGTCCGACTCCGGGGCTCCGGACGATAACAGGCACGGGTTTTTTCGTTGGTCATGTTGTCTCCTCGTGATTGCTCGGTATCCGTGCGCTCTGTTCGTTGATATCCCGACGCGCTTCGAACAGGCCGAGAGCCGTCCTGATCGAGACGAGCAGACCCGTGTCATCGGAGTTCTTCGTGATGTAGCCGTACGAGGTGATGCCGTCGGTCTTCTCGACGATCGCCGTTTCCGTCCGCGATGAGAGGAAAACGATAGGTATCTCATGCTCGCGCAGAATAGTCCTCGCCGTTTCGACACCGTCCAATCCCGGGCCGAGATCGATGTCCATCAGGATCAGATCCATTTTGGAGCAAACACGAACGCACTCGATCGCGTTCTCCCCGGTTCTAGCGATCGTGACCGCGAATCCGCCTTTTTCGAGAGTCAAACTCTCGCTCATCGCTATCAACGGCTCATCTTCGACTAGCAGGATCGTTCGTTTTTCGTCCTGGTTCATCCGCAAGACCTTTTACACACTTTTTGTGCAACCTGAGATTCGAGCCCGTCGCGGCGAGGACCCCGCGCGGTTCTCCCACTACAACAGACACGGTACTCTCGGAGTCAATTCGTGTATGCCACAGGAACTGGATTTTATTTGCCGCGTATTCTGTGGCAAGGCGGCGGTGCGCTTGACCGAGGAGGGCAGGCGGGATCAAAGTAGCAGCTGCGTGAGGAACGAGAGATGCAGAGAAATTCAGAGTTAGGCCTCGACGTTCGAGATGAGCTCGCACCGCTGCTGTTCAGGTTCTCCGAGATAGACGAACCCGGATACGTCGAGTACATCTCCGAGTGGGAGAGGTCCGGCGAGGTAATCGTCCCGTCGGCCACGCGACGCGACGGCAGATCGTTCCAGAAGATGATGAAAAAGTGGGTAGAGGACGAGACCGACACGGCGGTTGAGCGCGGTCTTGTGCCGGCGACTCTCTTCTTTCTGCAGGCGACCGGCGGCCGATTGCTCGGCGCGATTCACTTCAGGCACTTCTTGAACGAAAGGCTCAGGGCTAATGGTGGGCATATCGGGTACGGCGTTCGACCGTCGGAACGGAAGAAAGGATACGCGCAAGTTATGTTGAGGTTACTGCTCGAAGAACTCGCGGATCGGAACGTGATGCGAGTCCTGATAACGTGCGACGAAGACAACACGGCGTCGGCACGAACTATCGAAAAGTGCGGCGGGGTTCTCGAGGACAAAGTAGTTTTTGAAGATGTTTTGACGCGGAGGTATTGGATAACGATTCAAGGCACGAATGCGATAACACCGCAGTCGACAGAGTGACGCCGACGCGGTCGGGTCACTACCGCTATCCGGGCCTGCCGGGTGCGCCGCGACGAGCGGCACACGGCCGGAGGTCCTGCCTATCTGACGTCCTTGTCCTGGACCGTTTTGCGCTTGTCGGCGACCGCGTTCTGAATCGCTTCGTCGCACATCGCGCGGACCTTCTCGGAGAGCACGTCGGCAACGGCGGCCGAGCACTTCAAATCGCCTTTGCTCTTGATGTATGACTTGACCTTGGATGCGATGACCAAGACTTCTTTTTCGCCCATAGAAACTCCTTCAAAAAAATGCTGGCTCATAATATACCGCATCGCGTCGCGCGTCTCGCCTTTTTGACCCGGAAATTCCACCAATTACCGAGGTATTTCGACATTCCGGTTTAAGTGGTGATGCCCGCGTTGGCAAAAGCCGTCTCATATCGGCTAAAATACCGGTATGAATCATACGATCGAACCGAACGGTCTGTTGTGCGACCTACTCTCGCGTCCGGAGCGAACGCTCATCACGAACCCAAAACCACGTTTCAGCTGGATCGTGAACGATACACGACCGAACGCGTACCAGGTTGCGTACCGGATTCTTGTCGCGTCGAAGCTCGAGCTTCTCGCGCGCGAGGAAGGCGATTTTTGGGACAGCGGGGTGCCCGAGCCCGCGACGGTCTGGAGATCCGAGCCGCGCTCGGTCGACGTCGAGTACGGAGGGAAGCCGCTTCACTCGAACTCGACGTACCACTGGAAGGTGAGGACGTGGCACGGCGTGCACGACGAGAGCCCGTGGTCGGAGCCGCAGACATTCCATACCGGCGAGCTGTCGAGCACCCACCAGACGCCGAGCGTGCCGCTCGCGGTCACGACCGAGATGCCGGTTCGGTTCGTGCGGCTCTCAGGCGACCGCGTTTTCGTCGATTTCGGCCGCGCGGTGTTTGGGACGGTCGAACTCACGATCGAGGCGGACCGGGAGTCGACGGTCGAGATTCACCTCGGTGAAGTTGCCGCCGGCGCGTCGCAGATCGATCGCGCGCCGGGAGGCAGCCGCCGGTACCGGATGATCCGGGTCGAGACGCGCGCCGGTCGCGACACGTATCGTGTCGAGATTCCCGCGGATCCGCGCAACACCGGACCGATCGCGATCCTCATGCCCGCGGATCTCTTTGAGGTGTACCCGTTCAGGTACTGCGAGATCGTCGGCGCGCCGAAGGTGTTCGCCCGCGCCGATATACGACGCCTGACCGTGCACCATCCGTTCGACGACGCGGCGGCGTCTTTCACGTCGTCGAGCCGGGTGCTGAACGACGTCTGGGAGTTCTGCCGGTACTCGATGAAGGCGACGAGTTTCTGCGGGATGTACGTCGACGGCGACCGCGAACGGATCCCGTACGAGGCCGACGCGTACATCAATCAACTCGGCCACTACGCGTGCGACCGCGACTTCACGATGGCTCGCCGCACGCACGAGCACCTGATCACGACTCCGACGTGGCCGACCGAGTGGCACCTCTACAGCGTGCTCGTCGCGTACAACGATTTGATGTATTCCGGCAACACGACGTCTGCCGTCGCCTTTTACGACGATCTTGTCGCGAAGACGTTCTCGGCTCTCGCGCGCGTAGACGGTTTGATTACGACCGACAATCTCACCGACGAGATCCGCGCCGCGGTTCACTTCACCGGGAAGTCGGGCGTGCAGTTTCCGTCGGGGATCCGTGACATCGTCGATTGGCCGCAGGTCGAGCGCGACGGGTACGATATGCGCCCGGTCAACAGCGTCGTGAACGCGCTGCATTACCGTGCACTGCGCGCGATGCACGAGATCGCTCTCGCGGTCGGGAACGACGACGACGCGGCGTCGTTCGCGCAGCGCGCCGCGCGCGTCCGCGATGCGTTCCGGACGCAGCTCCTTGACCCGGACACCGGGCTGGTTCTCGACGGCGTCGGATCGAGCCACAGCGCGCTTCACGCGAACATGTTCGCGCTCGCGTCCGGCCTGGTGCCGGACGAGTACCGCGAGCGCGTCGTTGAGTTTATCGTCTCGAAAGGTACCGCGTGCAGCGTGTACGCGTCGCAGATGTTACTCGAAGCGCTGTACGCGGCCGGAGCGGGCGACGCGGCGCTCGCGCTGCTGACCGCGACCGGCGAGAGGTCGTGGGCGCACATGGTGTACGACGTCGGAACGACCATCGCGCTCGAGGCGTGGGACGACAGGTTCAAGCCGAATCAGGACTGGAACCACGCGTGGGGCGCCGCTCCGGCAGCGATGATAGCGCGCGGCCTGATGGGCATCACTCCACTCGCCCCGGGCTTCGAGAAGATCCGGATCGTCCCGCAGCCGGGTGCTCTCGCGTGGGCGGACATCACCGTGCCGACGATCCGCGGCCCGGTCCGCGTCGCGTTCAACAACGACGGCGCGTCCAGGGAAGGGGAACGCGGTTTTCACGTCGAACTCGAGTTGCCCGGAAACACGACGACCGTCGTCGGTGTTCCGCGCGGCCCGGGGCGGTCGGCCGCGCTCATCGTCGACGGAAGACGAGTCTTCGCGCGTGAAGAGCGGGGAACGCTATACGTCGACGGGATCGGCTCGGGACGCCACTCGATCACGCGCTGCTGAAAGCAACCGGTCAGCGGGCTCGCGACCGCGTCATGCTGACTCGGCCGCGAGAAACCGTATCACCGCCTCGATTCCTTGGTACCACGTCGCGATGTCCTGACTCTCGTTCGGCGAGTGAACCCGGTCGTCGGGAAGCGCAAAACCCGAGAGGACCGACGGCATCCCGAGGATCTGCTCGAGGTCAGCGGCCACCGGGACGGAGCCACCGTTCCGCGAGAAGACCGGTTCTCTGTTCCAGACGCTCGTGAGAGCGGCGGCGAACCTTTTGTGGTACGACGAGTTTGGATCGCAGATGAACGCTTCTCCTCCGGCGAGCTGTCGGAGCTCCCACGTCACGGTCGGCGGTGCGTTCTCGGTGAGGTACGCCGCGAGTTGCGCGTGGACGTCGCTGTGACGTTGATCGGGAACGAGCCGCGTCGAGATCTTCGCGTGCGCCTCGGCCGGAATGACGGTCTTTGCCCCCGCGCCGGTGTAGCCGCCCCAGATGCCGTTGATCTCGAGCGTCGGCCGCGCTCCGATCCGTTCGACCGGCGTGAACGCCTTCTCTCCCCAGAGCGCGGGCACTCCACTCTGCGCGAGAAGGTCCTCCGCGCTCACGGGCACCGCGGCCGCCCGCGCGTGCTCCTCGGCGTCGATCTCCCTGACCCGGTCGTAGAAGCCCGGGAGCGCGACCGAGCCGTCGGCATTGTGCATGCCCGCGATCAACTCGGCGAGAGCTTGCGCTGGGTTGTGAACCACGCCGCCGAATCCGCCCGAGTGAAGATCGCGCGAAGGTCCACGAATAGTCAGATCGAAGTACGCTAATCCGCGCAACGCGTAGCGGATCGAAGGAATTCCCGGTCCGACCATCCCCGAGTCCAGGTTCAGACATACCGCGGCGCGGAACAGATCGGCGTTCGCCTCGATCGCGCCGGCGAGGTTCGGTGAGCCGATCTCTTCTTCTCCCTCGAGCAGAAATCGCACGGTCATGCCGAGCGCGTTACTCTCCACAAGAGTGCGAACCGCGAGCAGACACGCCATCACCTGAGCCTTCATGTCCGACGCGCCGCGCGCATAAAGCCGACCGTCGCGCTCCGTCGGTGTGAAAGGGTCGGTGTCCCAGAGTTCGACCGGATCGACCGGCTGCACGTCGTAATGCCCGTACAGAAGGATCGTTTCCGCGTCGGGTTCTGATGCCCGGAACTCGGCCCAGACGACGGGGTGTCCGGGCGTCGCGATGATCTTCGTCTCGTTCGCTCCGAACTCGACGAGCTTGTCGTTCATCCAGACGGCCGCTCGCGCGACGTCGGCCTTCCGTTCCGGATCGGTGGACACCGACGGGATCGTTACGATCTCTTTCAAGAGAGCCAGATGCTCACCGCTCCGTTCTCGCGCACGCCTCACCGCCTCATCGGTCTTGTTCATGACGACCTCCGGGGGGAATCGTATCATAAAACCTGCGTCGCAGTCGTGCACGCATTGCCGCACAACGCCGTTATCTGCGATAGTTTCGACGCCACACGAGACACACGAGACACACGATGGAGGCGGAGATGGAAGCGATCAACATTATCGGCAGGGGAGTCACCGATCCGCACATACGGGTGTTCGGCGACCGCGCCTACCTGTACGCGTCGCACGATCACTCGCGTGACAGTCGGCGTTTCGACATGCGCGACTGGCAGGTCTGGTCGTCCGGCGACCTGCTGAACTGGGAGTTGGAGTCGATACTTCGGCCGGAAGATACGTACATCGGGCGACCGTTCACCGGGTGTTGGGCGACCGATGCTGTCGAAAAGAACGGCCGATTCTACTGGGCGTTTTCCGAGGTCGACACCGACGCGCGTCGCCATCAGATCGGACTCGTCGTCGGTGAAACGCCGACCGGGCCGTGGAAGGACGCGCTCGGGCGGCCGCTGCTCGCCGACGGGGCCGTCGAGACGAGCGTTTACGACCCGTGTTTCTTCACGGATGACGACGGAACGGTGTATCTGTTGTTCGGTGTCTGGCAGTACTACATCGTCGCGATGGCCGACGATATGACGACGACCGTCGGGAAACCGCGCCGCATCGAAATCATCGATCCCGTAGGACCGTACGGAAAAGGCAAGACCGACGACAAGGTCTTCCTCCACAAGCACGGCGGACTCTACTACCTGTCGTGGGGCGCATACTACGCGACGTCCGACTCACTCGAAGGGCCGTACGCGTACCGCGGCTGTATCGTCGATCCCGCGCGCATGGAAGCGCGATTCCGCGACGTGACGTGGCCACACGGCCCGACTCAGGGCCGCCACGGCTCGTTCTTTGTCTGGAACGATCAGTGGTACTTCACGTACTGCGAGATGTGTTTCTCCGGCAATCGCTACTACCGCGACTTCTGGCTCAGTCGTGTATTCTACCGCGAAAACGGAAGCATCGAACCGATCGTGATCGACTCGACCGCCGGCGCGCGATGAGTTAGAAGGTGTGTGCTCAGGCCGGAGTTAAAGCAGTCTACCGGACGTGCTCTATCCCTCAACTCACTCCGGCAGTACGTCGTACTCCGCGAGCTCTCGTGTAACGCTCTCTCGCAACTCGTGGAATTCTTTCTCGATCGGCGCAACGTGGTTCTTGAACAACGTGACGTCCGGGAGAGCGGTTTTTTGCCAGCCTTCGAGCGTATCGATACTCCGGTCGATATTGGCGACCAGAGTCTTTTTGTGACTCGCGTTAATATCAGCTGCTTCAACCTTTTGTTTCAGTTCGCCGAACGATGTAACGACCGCGTCGATCGTCTGCACGAGTTCCTGCTTAGCCTTGAGTACCTTCGATCGCTTGACTCCCCACAGCACAATCCCGGCAGCGGCGGCAACAGCAAGAACGATAATCCAAGTCATAAGTAACCTCTTGTGAACGAATATACCGCTAATCCGATGCACAGGAAAGGTTTCGGATGACGGTCGTTTTTCATTTTTTACCGGGGCGGTGTAAACACGTTTCGATAAATGCATTACACTTATGATCAACTATAGGATCCGTCGTCGTCTCCGGCTGGAGCGACGTCAAAGGAGACACCGTGAAAATCGGTAAGAAGTTGATGCTCATGGGACTCGTCGCGGCTTTGGTGCCGGCTGCATCCGTCGGTGTGTTATCGGTCGTACAGGCCGGTGCGGGCATGGAATCGCTCATGAACGCGGAGCTTTCCGCGCGGTCGCTCGAGCTTGCGAGGTACGTCGATACGGTTTTGGATGAGGAATTAAAGCTCATTCAGTTGATCGCGATGAACCCCGATGCGCGGGAGGTTGCGCGGTCAAACGGTGACGATACGGTAGCCGCCGACCGGCTCGAGTCGTTGCTGGGCGAGATGAACCGAACCGTGGGGCTCGGCGACTCGTACGACGTTATTCTCTTGGCCGACAGAACGGGCACGGTCTTGACCGCTTCGCAGGACGGGTACGTCGGCATTAATATCGGCGACCGTGACTACTTCCGGGCGGCGCTCGGCGGCGAAGTGAACGTCGGCGCGCCGAATCTAAACCGCGTAACTGGTGAGCCCTTTGTTCCACTCGCCGCGCCCGTTCGTCGGGCCGACGGCACAGTGATTGCGGTCGCCGCGGGTATCATGAACCCGACTTTTCTTTCGGTCCTCGTCGATACGACACGGATCGGTGAGACAGGGTACTCGTACGTGATCGACCGCACAGGTCTCGTGATCGCGCATCCGGTTCGCGATCACGTCTTTCAGTTGAACACCGCGACACTCGCCGGGATGGAAGATATTACCCGCCAGATGACCGCGGGCGGTCAAGGCGTCGAGGACTACGTTTTCCAGGGCGATCAGGTCAAGGCAGGATTCGCTCCGGTGCCGCTCACGCGATGGAGCGTGGGCTTGAGGATCCCCGTGTCGGAGTTCATGGGGCCGATCGTCGCGATCCGGAACACCGTGATGATCATGTCGGTCGTCTTCGTCGGGATCACGCTGATCGCGTTCGTTCTCTTCTCCCGCGGGATCACGACTCCACTCACGAAAGGCGTCGTTTTCGCCGAGGCCGTCGCACGCGGTGACCTGACAACGTCGATCGACGTCTACCGAAAGGACGAGCTCGGGACCCTTGCCGACGCGCTCCGCGAAATGATCGCACAGGTCTCGGGCGTCGTCGCCGGCGTGCGCGGCGCTTCGGACAACGTCGCCGCGGGCTCGCAGCAGATGAGCTCGACCGCGGAGCAGATGTCGCAGGGTGCGACCGAGCAGGCCGCGGCGGCCGAGG
>REEC01000151.1 GCA_007695285.1 Spirochaetaceae bacterium
TGACCTCGCGGCTCGGCGGCAGATAGTGGTACGAGGTGCCTTCGTCGCGGACCGCGGCCGTCGGAATCAACACGGCGCCCAGATCGAACTCCCGGTCGAGCACGCCGCACCCGCCGCACATGATGATCTTCCGGGCGCCGCGAGAGATCACGAGCTCCATGATCCCGGCGACGGCCGGAGCGCCGACCCACGCGTGCACGAATGAGACATCGGTCCCGCGGTGCTGCATCGTGTAAACGTTGACCGGTCCGGTCTCCCACCGCGAAGACCCGCTGAGCCGCGTTCCGGGGCGCTCGCTGTACTTCTTCACGACCTCGCCGAAGAACGTCAGGACACAGTGCTCGGCCACGCGCCACTCGGACTTCGGCGTCGGCTCGATTTTCGCGGAGACGCAGTCGTCGTACTCGAGGATCGGGAATTCTTTTCTCATTTTCGCTCCTGTTCGTTTCCCGACCCTACCCCGCCAGCCGTCCGTGGCGCTCCTTCGCGGTGATGATCAGCATCTGAAGCCGGTTCTCGACGTTTGCGACGCTCGTGTCGGGATCGTAATCGAGCGACAGGATCTGGATGTCGGGGCGTTGGGCCTTGATCGCCTTTACGAGGCCGCGTCCGGTTACGTGGTTCGGCAGGCAGCCGAACGGCTGCAGGATCAGGAACGAGCTCACGCCGTGCTCGGCCTGGTGCAGGATCTCGCCCGGGATCATCCAGCCTTCGCCGCTCGTGAACGTGCGGTCGATGATCGAGTGCGCTCGGTCGGCGACCGACGCGAGCGGCGGCGTTTCTTCGTACAGAGGGTGCCTGCGCTTCTCTTTGTCGATCCGGTGCAACACGTGCCGGATGAACCGTTCAGTGATACGCGTGATGAACATCTCGAGGGCGGGAAACCGGACGTGGTATTTTTCCCGCTGGTCGATTTTCAACAGGAATTCGCGGTGCATGTTGTTGAAGAGGTCCGGCATCATGACTTCCAGACCGTTCTCTTCGAGATACCGCTCGATCCGGCCGTTTGCCTCCGAGTGGAAGTTCAACATGAACTCGCCGATAACAAAAACCCGCGGTTTTCGGATCGAGCGGTCGTACCGATGGTCGCGGAACCTCTCGATCGACCTCTTGAACGCGCGGAACGCCGCGCCGACGCCCGCGTCGAAAGCGACGTCGATCTCGTTCAGACACTCGGTGAATAACCGGTCGGTGCTGCCTTCGTCGAGCTCGTACGGCCTGATCTTGCGGCGGAGGTCCTCGAGCGCGTCGACCATCACGAGCCCCCAGAGCATCCGGTACTCAAAGAGCGCGCTCATCTTGAACCCGGGGTGCAATCCGCGAAAATCCTCGTCGGTCGTGATGATCGGGATCTGCGCGTACCCGGCTGCGTCGAGCGCTCCTCGCGCCATCATCGCGTAGTGCGCAAGACGGCAGTCGCACTGGCTCTTCGCGAGCGCGAGAACGCTGTGGTCCGGATCGCACGTGCCGTCCTCGAGCGCCGCGAGCATCTCGCCGATGTTGATCTGCGCCGGGTAGCACATGTCGTTATGCACGTACTTCTTGCCGAGCTGCGCAGCACGCGGACCGGCCATCGGAAGCGCACGTGTGGTGAACCCGTCGTTGCGCAGCGCGGCGCTCGCGATCACGGTGAACGCCTGACTCACGTTCGGGATGAAAAGCGTCCGCGTCGTCTTGTGCTCAGTCGTCCACGGAACGATGTACGGCGCCGGGAACCGGATCTCTTTCTTCGGCGCGCGTTTGCGCCGTCGCGTCGCTACGGTCTCGAGAAACGACCTGATCCGGATTTCGAGTGGGCCGGCGACCTCGGTCTCGTCGAGTTTCAACGTGAGCGGCGTTTTGCCGGCGTGCGAGAGTAACCTCACGACCTCATCGCCGACGACCGCGTCGTGCCCACACCCGAAGCTCACGACCTGTACGAACTCGAGTCGAGGATCACGCGCGACGGTCAGCGCCGCGGCGAACATGCGGACGTGATAGTTCACGGTGAGCTCGGCACGGACCGGCGAGAGATCAACGCACTCGAGATCCGGCAGCGCCTCGACAGGAAGAACCGTGACTCCGCGCCGCAGGAAATAGCCCGGAAGATCGTGGTTCACGAGCGGATCCGAGTGGTACGGCCTGCCCGCGATGACGACGGCAAACTCGTTGTCGGCGATCGAGTCGAGCAACTTCCGTCCGGCGAGCCGGAGTTCGGCGGTCCGCTCGCTCTGAACGCGGTCGCCTTCGCTCACGGCGTGCAGCACCGCGTCGCGAGGGAGAGCGAACGTCGACGCAACCCACGCGACGAGCGACTCGACCTTCGCGTTTTGATCGACCCAGTGGAAGACCGGAGTGTCGGTCGGTATCCCGAGCAGTTCCGGATCGTCGGCGATCTTGAGCACCGCCGGATACCCTTTCAGGACCGCACACGCGTGATTGCTACAGACCGCAGGGTTCTCGGGGATCATTCGATTCATGACCGGCATGAAGATTCGGTCCGGTTTCAAACCGACGAGCGCCTTCAGGTGGCCGTGGCTCAGTTTTGCGGGATAACACACGGTGTCGGACGGCACCGACGCGAGGCCCCGCTCGTACAGTTCCCGCGTACTCCGCGGCGAGACGACGGTGCGGAAGCCGAGAGCCGTGAAGAACGCGCGCCAGAACGGAAGCGTACTCCACATCTCGAGCGCGCGCGGTAGCCCGATCGTGATCTCTTTCGGCGGGCTCGCTGCGGTGACGATCGGGTCACGGAACAGAAGCTTCCGTCGCACCTCGAACAGGTCGTTCCGCGTACGCGAGACCGCGCGTATCTCGCTCAGGCGCTCACGCACGGAAGGTTCGTTCGGATCCTCGATGACCTCACCACGTTCGCATCGGTTGCCGGTCACGAGGCGATTCCCGTTCGGGAAGCTCACGACGGTTCGCCGGCAGCTGTTCGAGCAGAACGGGCACACGAGGCCGGACTTCTTGTCGTACGTGAAGTCGCGAAGCGCGTCCCATCCGATGAACGCGCTCGTTGCAGGAAGCAGGCCTTCGGCGCCGTGCCTCAGCGCAAGAAGCGCGACGCCGATCGCGCCCATCGTGCCGGGGTACGGTGCTCGTGTCACGTCGCGGCCGACGTACTGCTCGATCGCGCGCAACACTGCGTCGTTGCGAAACGTACCGCCCTGCACGACGATATGGTCGCCGATCGTATCGAAGTTGGAGAGCCGAATTACCTTCGAGAAGACATTCTCGACGATCGACCGGCAGAGGCCCGCCATGATGTCCTCGGTCGACTTGCCGTTCTTCTGCTCGGTAATGATCGACGAGTTCATGAACACCGTGCACCGGGAACCGAGGCTCGACGGCGAGCTGGACCGAAACGCGTGCTCGGCGATCTCGCCGGTCGCGATGCCGAGCGCTTGCGCGAAATTCTCGAGGAACGAGCCGCATCCGGCGCTGCACGCCTCGTTCAGCGTGACGCCGGTCACGACGCCGTCGTCGAGGAAGAGCGCCTTCATGTCCTGCCCGCCGATGTCGAGGATGAAGCTCGCGTCCGGCACAAACCTGAGCGCAGCTTCCGCGTGCGCGACGGTCTCGACGGTGTGGTAATCGGCTCCGAATGCCTGCGCGGAGAGTCGCTCACCGTATCCGGTCGTCGCGAGGTGCCGTACCGTCGCGTCTATGCCGAGAGAGTCCCATCGTCGCTTCGCCTCGAGCAGGCCGTCGCGAACGACGACGAGCGGCTCGCCGCGGTTCGGCGAGTAGAACTCGTCGACGAGATCTCCGTCGGTCGTCATCGCGACGAACTTGCTCGTGGTCGAGCCCGCGTCGATGCCGATCACAAGCTCGAGATTGCGCCCGGCAAACCGCGCCGGATCAACCGGCGGCGCGGGCCGGTGCCGGCGCTTGAAGAGTTTTTCCTCCGCAGTGCTTTCGAAGAATCGCAGCGTCTTGGCGACTCCGCTCGTCTCTCGCACGCGGTCGGTGGACTCGGCGGACCCGACCGCATCGGCGAGCCCGGCGAGCGGCACGGGGGCGGCGTCGGGGTACAGCTGCGGTCCGCCGATCGCGGCACCCCACGCGATGAAAGCCTCCGGGTGATCGGGCCGGATGATCTCGGCCGTCGACAGCTCGAGCCGTTCGGCGAAAACCGCGATCAGCTCGGGCATGAACGTGAGAGGGCCACCCGCGAACAAAACGGGAGCGCGAATCTGTAGCCCTTGCGCGAGCCCTCCGATCGTCTGCTTCGCGACCGCGTGGAACGCCGAGCGCGCGATGTCGTCGCGGCCGACGCCTTGGTTCAGCAGAGGCTGAATGTCGGTCTTCGCGAACACACCGCACCGGCCGGAAATCTCGTACACGTGGCTGCTGCGAGCCGCGCTCGCGTCGAGATCCTCGACCGGTAGCCGGAGAATTCCCGCGACCTCGTCGAGAAACGCTCCGGTGCCACCCGCGCAACTTCCGTTCATCCGCATGTCGGAAGCAAGGACGGTTCCAGTCGCCTCGTCCCGGTGAAAGAACGTCACCTTCGCGTCCTGCCCGCCGAGCTCGATCGAAACACTCGCGTTCGGATGGAACCGGCGGACCGCTACGGCGTTCGCGACGACTTCCTGGATGAATGAAAAACCGAGAGACTCGGCCACGTCGCGGGCGCCCGAGCCGGTGAAGACCGGAATCACGAGCGCACCGGGGAAAAGCGCCGCGGCCTCGCTCAGGAGTTCGTGCGTCACGCGGCGTTGATACGCGCCGTGACGGCGATAACAACTGTGTACAAGTGCGTGGGAATCGGAGTCGACGAGCGCCAGCTTGACGGTAGTCGATCCGACGTCGACCCCGGCAAGCATAAGGTCTTTAACCATTATGTCCTCGAGTTGCATTTCACAACAGCGCGGGTTCCGTCCACGTGACGCGCCACGAAACCAGGTCGACGATCAGATCACGAAGCGCCGAACCTGTTCGTCAACTTCGTGAATGTTCTCGGTGTTCCTGTGGCCAAGCTCAACGACCGCGGCAATCGCGACACGGATCTCCTCGGTCCCGCGACTCATTTCCTCCATACTGTTCACGACCTCTCGCGAAAGCTCAAGGAGCTGCTGCACTTCGACGAGAATCGCCTGGCTTCCGGCGCGCATCTCCCCCGAACCCGCCGTGACTTCATCCGTAATACGGCGTAAAGTAACGAGAGCATCGAGCACCATGCTGCCGCCCTGGCTCTGTTCGGCGAGCGAGCGACGCATCTCGTCCTGGATACCGGTTACCGTCTGCACCGCCGTGCGGACCTCGTCGAATGACCGACCCGACTGGTCGACCGTAGTGACTACTTTCTTGATGAGCTCCTGGAGCGCCTTCAGCACTGTTCCGATCGAGTGCGACTGTGCGGCGGAGTTCTCCGCGAGTTTCCGGATCTCATCGGCGACGACCGCGAACCCACGACCGGCCTCACCGGCGTGTGCGGCTTCTATCGCTGCGTTCATCGCGAGCAGGTTCGTTTGAGCGGCGATACCGTTTATGATCGCGTTTGCCTCGCCGAGTCCCTCCGATTTATGAACGATCTCTTTAATCACCTCCGCAACGCTATTGAGCTGTTCGTACCCGGTTTCGGACACTTGCTCGAGGCGGTGAAAACTCGTTCGGTTCGCCTCGACGTGCGAGTTGACCGACCGGATACTCGCGACCATTTGTTCAACGGCGGACGACGACTGTTCGAGGCTATCACTCTGCTGGTCGATGATGCGGTTCAGGCTCTCGATGTTCCCTGTTATCTGTTCAACGGTCGCGGAAACCGTCTCAATGCTTTCGGAGTGCCGTCCGAACCGGTCGCGTACCGACGAGATATTTCCACTGATCTGCTTCACGGCGGCGTTTGTTTCCTCTGTGTTGGCCGCGAGCCCCTGACCGACCTCTTCAAGACGATCGACCGCCCCACGGATCGAACGCAAAATCGTCCGAAGGTTCTCGGTGAACGTATTGAAGTGCGAAGAGAGGCGCCCAACCTCATCCCCTGACCGAACTTCAAGTCGCTGGGTGAGATCGCCGCTGCCTTGCGCAACGTCGCGCAGAGCGCGAGTGGTTATGGCGAGCGGCTTGAGCTGCATCCGGATCAGCAAGACAACGGCAAGCATCGTCACGATCAGCCCGGCAATCATGATCGGGATCATGAGCGATACCATCCGCACGACCGACGCATACACTTCCCGCGGAGAGACGACGGTGCCGTACACGAGCGGCAGTTCGGCGTTTCCCACGAAAACCGGTACAAACGACTTGATCGTGATCTCGCCGGTGGCGATCGACAGGTACTCATCGGTGAAGATCATGCCGTTGCGAATGTTCTCCAGAAGTGTCGGTGTCTGCTCATCCATCCACTCCGGTGCGGTTCTCCCGATGCGGTCGGCGAACGGATGCACCATCACGGTTCCGCCCCATGATATCAACCGTCCAAAGCCTTCATCGTACAGTCGGACGCCGCCAAGTTCGTCGTACAACGTATCGACTGCGATATCGACTCCGACGACGCCAAGCGGGCCGACCGGCCCAAGAATCGGCGCGACGAGGCTCACCACCGAGACATTTCGGCCTGCGAGTTCGAGGGCGTACGGCTCGGAGACGTACTCCCTGCCGGTCGCAAACGGAACGGCGTAGAACGACTCAGAGTATTGGGAGGCAGAGTTGGGGGCTTCGATCGTCACTTCGCCGCGAGAATTGCGGTACGCGATCGGTGCGAAACGTCCGTCACCGTCGCTTCCAAGATCGGCCCGACCACGAAAAGCCGCGTCGCCGTCGCCCACCGCGCCGGGCGCCCAGAGACTCCAGACAGCGAGATAGCCTTCGTTGCGCTGCACGACGTTCCTGAGCAGGTGGATGGCCAGAACTCGTCGTTGTTCAACCGGTAACTCGCCGTGCGCCGCCAGGACCTGAGCCAGCGTCCGTGCCGCGTCGAGCGGCGTTTCGAGCAAACGAGCGGCCTGATTGGCGTACGCGCGCGATAGCGACTCCATGTACAGGACCGACGCGTCGCGATTCGCCTGAGCTGAGACCGAAATCGTCACCCACCCGACCAACCCAAGCACGACAAACAATACGACGCTGACGGCAACCGAAACTTTTACTTTTATACTTACGTTTTTGAACATCGAGTTTTCCTGTGAAACATGGCTAAGGATTCAGAACGGTAGTATCGGAGGGAGTGACTAAAAAGTCAAGAAACCGGGGCTCTCCCCCGGAGCTGATCGTAACCCGTCGCAACGACAAAAGACATCGGCGCGGACGGCTTGAGCCGCACGACGGCGTTCCGTATAATCGCGCGCATGGGTGTAATACTTGACGAACTGCCCGTCGGGAAACGCGTCGGAATCGCGTTCTCCGGAGGGCTCGATACTTCGGTCGCGGTAGCGTGGATGAAAGAGCGCGGAGCGTTTCCGTACGCGTACACCGCGGACCTCGGGCAACCCGATGAGACCGACCTCGAAGGGATTCCTGAGAAAGCACGGCAGTACGGCGCCGAGTGCGCGCGGCTGATCGACTGTAAACCCGAGCTGGTCTCGGAGGGGATCGGCGCGCTCATGTGCGGCGCGTTTCACGTGGTCACCGCCGGCCGAAAGTACTTCAACACGACGCCGCTCGGCCGCGCAGTCGCGGGAACGATCCTGGTCCGCGCGATGGAGCAGGACGGCGTCTCGATCTGGGGCGACGGGTCGACGTACAAAGGCAACGATATCGAACGGTTTTACCGGTACGGTCTACTCGCGAACCCCCGGCTGAAGATCTACAAGCCGTGGCTCGACGACACGTTCGTGTCCGAGCTCGGCGGCCGGCGCGAGATCAGCGCGTGGCTCGAAGCGCGGGGGTTCAAGTACAAGATGCCGTCGGAGTCGGCGTACTCGACCGACGCGAACATCTGGGGTGCGACGCACGAGGCGAAGCTGCTCGAACGGCTCGACGCAAACGTGCACATCGTAGAGCCGATCATGGGCGTGAAGTTCTGGGACGATACGGTCGAAATACCGCGGGAAACGGTCTCGGTGAAATTCTCCGAAGGTGTTCCGGTCGCGCTGAACGGTATCGAGCTCGACCCGGTTGAACTTGTTTTCGAGGCAAACCGCATCGGCGGTCGGCACGGTCTCGGCATGTCGGACCACATCGAGAACCGCATCGTCGAGGCAAAAAGCCGCGGCGTGTACGAGGCGCCGGGCATGGCGCTCCTGCACATCGCGTACGAACGCCTGCTCACGGGTATCCATAACGAGCACACGCTCGACAACTACTTCACGATGGGTAGACGACTCGGCCGATTCCTGTACGAGGGTCGATGGTTCGATCCGCAGGCTCTGATGATCCGCGAAAGTCTGCAGAAGTGGGTCGCGCGCGTCGTGACCGGGACGGTCACGCTCGAACTTCGACGTGGGGACGACTACTCGATCCTCGACACCGAGAGCGCAAACCTCACGTACTCGGCCGAAAGGCTCACGATGGAGCGCGGAGCAGGCGAGTTCGGGCCGCAGGAAGCCGGCGAAGCGCCGTTCGAGCCGATCGACCGGATCGGGCAGCTGCACATGCGAAACCTCGACATCACCGATACGCACGGCAAGCTGATGCAGTACGCGCGCGCCGGCATGATCGACATCGGCCCCGAGACGCCGAGCTTCTTCTTACCGAAGAAGGGCAAACCGGAGAAGAACGAGACCTGACCGCGGCGCGCGCGAACCGGAGATAGGAGGTAGACGTGATCGAGAACAGGAAAGAGACGTTTCTCTACATCGCCCTGACGTATGCGATTACCGCGTTGTCGTGGGGATCTCTGGCGATCCTGCAACTACCCGCGACCGAGTCAATCCCGGCGGTGATCCTGTATCTTCTCGGTGGGTTCAGCACGGTGATCGTCGCGGTTTTTATCGTACTCAGGCGAGGAAAGAATGAAAGGCGGTACTATCTGCGCTGTTTCTTCCGCTTCCGGCTTTCGCCGTGGTGGTACGTGATGGCCGTCGCGTCGGCAACCCTGGTGGTCGGTTTGGCGTACGGTGTGACGCGTATCCTTTTTCCTGTCGAGGTAGCACGGTTGTCGTTGCAGCCTTTTTTTATGGTGATACCATTTTTCTTCATGATGGTGTTCGGGGGCGGGATCGAGGAGTTCGGCTGGCGGGGAATCGTCGTTCAAAACATGCGTGCGATGAATCCCGTCTCGATCAGTTTGATCGTCGGCGTAATCTGGTTCGTCTGGCACCTCCCGCTGTTTTTCATCGTCGGGGTCGGACAGTATCAGGCTCCGATGCTCCCGTTTTTCCTCGGGCTGATGGGATACTCGTTCGTAACGACCGCGTTGTACCTGAAAACAGAAAGCGTCGTACCGTGCCTGATCTTCCACGCGTTGGTCAACGCATTCGGTGAGCTCGGATTCTGGGTAGCCGCCGAGACACCACTCGCGTACTGGGACAGCGCAGTTCGCCTCGTTGTCGGAATAGGGTTTTTCGCGCTGATCGTGTCGGCGAAGAACCGGCGCGCGCTCACGACGTAGCAGGCGGGTCGTCGTCGAGTTTCATGCTGCGGCTCAGGGCGCGGCGCGCGACGATCGTGACGCGGACCGTCGCGAGCACCGTCGCGAGCAGGCCGACGACGTACAATGCCCACTCCGCGGTCGACGTCGTGTGCTGCGCGGCGCCGAGCTCCGCGAACCGTCGCGCGAGTGAACCGATGTAGACGTACAACAAGGTACCGGGAATCATCCCCAACCACGACGCGAGCACGTAACTCGCCGGCTTCACCTTTGTGAGTCCGTACACGTAGTTCGAGATGCTGAACGGAACGAGCGGCGAGAGGCGCAGCAGAAAGATGACCTTGGCCCCCTCTTTCCCGACCGCGTCGTCGATCGCCGCGATGCGTGGATTCGTGGCGACTTTCTTCTGTACCCAGTCACGCAGGAAGAAGCGGCCCAACAGAAAAGCGACCGTCGCGCCGATCGTCGAGCCGATCGACGTGTACACGAAGCCGCGGAGCACCCCGAACACCGCACCCGCGCCGAGCGTGAGGATCGAGCCCGGGATCATGAATACGCAGATCGCGATGTAGAGACCGACGTACACGACCGGGCCCCAGAAACCAAGGCCGTCGACCCAGGTGAGCGCGGTCTGCAGGTGTCGAGGCACCTCGAGCCACCAGCCGATGCCGAGCATAGCCACGATCGCGACGACAAAAATCAGAAGACGCGCGTTTCGTTTGACAAAGGACGGTATCTTTTTTTCTTTCATTGATTTCTTTTCGCTCATTACCTACTCCTCGTGATGCCCGGCAGAAGCGGCGGGTTGTGGGCCGGGGCCCCGGTACCGGAACAGTAACCGGAGGATACTGCGTGCCCGATTGTTGAAAAGCTTCGGCGCGAGCTGCGTCGAGACGACTCGGGAGTACACCTCCCCCATCGTCGGGTACGGCGTGATCACCGAGCGCAAAGCGGTGAACTTCCACCGGTGCGTGACCGCGTGAAGTGCGGGTCCGATCAGCTCCCCGGCGCCCGGGGCGACGATCTGAACGCCGATCACCCTGTCGCGTTTTCCGAGCACCACTTTCATCAAGCCGTCGGTCGCTTCCTCGGCGTGCGCCCGATCGAGAACCGAGAAGCTCTGACGCACGACGCGGTGTTCGATCCCGGCTTTGCCGGCCGTTTCCTCGGTGTGACCGACCGAAGCAAGCTCGGGATCGGTGTAGCTGACCCACGGCACGGCCCGGTAATCGATCGATCCGCCGGCGTGCAATGCGACCCGCCGAACGACGACCGCCGCTTCGGCCCCCGCGACGTGCGTGAACGGGAGCGTCCCGTTGCAGTCTCCGATCGCGTAGATGTGGCGTACGCTCGTCCTGAGCTTGTTGTCGACCGCGATGTATCCGCCGCGGCCGGTCTCGATCCCCGCGGCGGCGAGGTTGAGCTCGTCGGTGTTCGCGACGCGCCCGGCCGCGACGAGGATCTCGTCGGCGGCGACGGGAGTTTTCTGATCGGAACCCGGCTGCGACGCGAATTCGATCACTTTTTCCCCGTTCGAGACCGACACCCGCTCGACGCGCGCGCTCAAGACCGTGTGTACGCCTTCGCGCTCGAGTCTGCGCGCGACGACCGATGAAATCTCGGCGTCATCGCGCGGGAGAATCCGCTCGGCCATATCGATGATCGTGACCTCTGACCCGAGCCGGCGATACGCCTGACCGAGTTCGACGCCGATCGGACCGGCGCCAAGAATCGCGAGTGACCGCGGCAAGGTCTCGCGATTGAACATGTCGCGGTTCGTGAGGAATCCGGCTTCCGCGAGACCTTCGATCGGAGGAACCGCGGCGCGACTCCCGGTCGCGATGACGACGGTCTTTGCCGATACGCGCGTGCCGTCGACCTCGAGTTCGTGATCCGAGGTGAACCGGGCCGGGCCGAGGAACACCTCGGCGCCGAGCGAGCGGAACCGTTCGGGCGAGTCGTGGTGCGCGATCGCCGCGATGACCGAAGCGACATTCTCGTTCACCGCGGGCATGTGAGCGTCGATCCGGCCGACTGTGTCACGTGTGAACCGCCCCACGTCCGCGGCCGCGGCGAAGCGCGACGCGACGTGCAGTAACGTCTTGCTCGGTACACATCCAAAATGCAGGCAGTCGCCGCCCATGTGCTCGCGTTCGATCAACGCGGTCTTCATGCCGAGTTGCGCGCAACCCGACGCGACCGACAACCCGGCGGCGCCGCCGCCGATTACAACTATATCGTGACTGTACATACTCCCCTCTCCATTAAACTGGGATTCCGCGACGGCGAAGAAGCACCGTCAGGACTCGATCCTGAGCGACAAAAAGCACAACCGGGAAAAACAGGAAAACGATCGAGAGCGCGCCGGCGATCGAGTAGTCGGCCGAACGGATGAACGGGACAAGGTAACTCGTGAACGCCGGGACGACGCCGCCGCCGATCAGAAATACCAGAAAGTAATCGGCGAACGCGACGAGAAACACCACCGAGCCTCCGGCCGCGGCTCCCGGAAGCAGAAACGGAAGCTCGACGAGCAGAAACGTCCGAATCGGTCCCGCACCGAGGTTCCGTGCGCACTGCTCGTACGCGGGATCGATCGAGTCGTACGACGCGACGAGCGCACGCAGCATGTACGGATAACTCACGAACGAGAGGACGAGCAGGACGCCGAACCATGAATCGACGAGACCAAGCCGGATGAAGAGCTGGTGAACGCCGATCGCAAACGTGATGCTCGGCAAGAGCGCCGGCGTAAGCAGCACCGCCTCGGCAACCGCGACGTGCCGGTACCGCGAACGCGCGATCGTCTTTGCCGGTAGGACGCAACACACGAACGCGACGCCGATCGCGCAGAAGCCGAACCCGAGCGACGAGACGAGCGCCCGGATTACGGTACGCCGCTCGTCGAAAAGGTAACCCCACGCGCGCAAACTGAACGAACCGTCCGCGCGCGCGGTCACGCTGCCGGCGAGAATGACGAAGACCGGTGCGGCAAAGATCGCGATTACACACGCGAGCCGCGCGAAATCGACGGCATCGGGCCGACGAGAGGAGCGCTCAAACATGACGCACCCCGTGCTTCTGGCGTCGGACGAGCCTGAAGTACACGATCACAAATACGACCGAGAAAACGAACATCACGACGAGCGCCGCCATCGCGGCCGGGCGCGCCGAGAGGTCACGGTACCAGTAACGGTTATGCACGTCGATCGCGAGCATCGCGGGACGGCTCGCGCCGAGCAGAAACGGAAGATCGAAAGCTCCGAAGCTGTACAGGAACACGATCACACTCGCGGTCGCGGCAGGGGTCCGGATCACCGGAAGCACGAGGCGTACGAACGCGCGCAGCGGCCCGGCGCCGAGCATCCGTGCGGTCTCGAGCTGCCGTACGTCGAAGCTCCGGAGTACCGCGTACACGAGCAGCGTCACAAACGGCGCGGATTTCACGACGTACGCCGTGATCAATGCCACGCTCCCCGGCGCTGCCGGCAGCCGGCCGGACACGATCGGGTGTCGGAAGCCGACGAGCACGACCAGACCGACGACGACGTGCGGCAGAATCAGAGGGACTTTGTACACGAGCGCGAACGGGTACAGTTTGTGCGGAAGCCCCCGGAGAACAAGAGCCAACACGGTACCGAGACAGGCCGAGAGCGCAGTAGAGATCGTCGCGACGAAGAGGCTATACGCGACCGACCGGTAAAACCACGCGGACGCGAGGATCTCTGCGTACCCCGCACGATAGACCTCACCAGGCAGAACCGACACCCGGTACCCGAACGACTGAACCGCCGTGTACACGACTCCCGCGACGATGAAGAGCACGAACGGAAGAAGCGGAAGGTAATGCAGAAACTCGCGGCATACAGCCCGCGCGTTCCGGCCGTCGGGTGTCCTACTCACGCCTCAGCACCTTCCGTTCCCAGTCCTCGACCAACGCGTCGACGTACTCCGCCGGTATCTCGGGCACGCTATGGCGCGCGAGGACGTCCACCGGCAGCGTCGCCGGCCCGAGGTCGAGCTCCAAAAAACGCCGGCGGTCGGCCGGGTCGAGACGATCGAGATCCAGGACCGTGAAGTCGCCCCAGTTCTCCGGGATGAACTTCGAGTACTGCGCGTCGGGCGACAACAGGAAGTTCGAGACGACGATCGCGCCGGCTTTGTTCGGCGCGTTAAACGGAATCGCCGTGAAGTGGATCCCGGTCAACGTGCCTTCCTGCAGCACGTAAGTTCTCACGGTCGGAGCGTACCGGCCCGCGTCGATCAGACCTTGTGCGCCGGACTGCGTGTACGTGAAGTTGAGGTCGACCTCACCGGTCTCGAACAGCACATCGAGCTGCGCCTTGTCAGCCGGATACGTCCGACCTTCGCGCCACAAGAACGGCTCGATCTCGCGTAAATACTCCCAGAGCGCAGCCGAGGTCCTCTCGTACAACTCGCGGTCGAACCCGGCAAGGAACTGTTCGTAGCCGCCGCTGAAGTGGTAGAAAAGCTGCCGAATGAACGCGGCTCCGGTGAAGTCCGGCAGCTGCGGATACGTGAACCGGCCCGGATTCTCGCGGATGAAGCGGTCGAGTTCTTCGATCGAGTCCGGAGGTCGGTCGATCACCGCGGAGTCGTACTCGAACACAAACTGGCCACGGCCCCACGGAAGCTCGTATCCGTCGACCGGAAAACCCCAGTCGTACGAGACCTCGTCGGGATCGGTCAACGCGAGGTTCGGTATCAGATGCGTGTACGGTCCAAAAAGCAGGTCCTGCGTTCGGGCACGCTTGAAATTTTCACCGTTGATCCAGATCAAGTCGATGCCGCCGGTGTCGCGTCCCGCCTGCCGTTCGCTCTGCAGTCTGTTCACGACCTGCGCGGCGTCGGCAGGAACGCGGGTCAGGCGGATGTCGTAGCGCTCACGAAGCTCCGGAGCGACGTACGCGTCGACCCATCGGTTGATCCGCGCGTCGCCGCCCCACATCGCGAACCGGACCTCGGTCCCGCGCGCGTGCTGCTCGATCCGGGGGAACTCGAGCGAGAGCACGTCCGGTTGGGCTCGTTGGCCACACGAGATCAAAAGGACCACTGAAAGCAACACCGGAAATAGCATGTACCGGCTAAAACGCACCATTGATCGCCTCCTGTTCCCGGCGTGCGAAGACACGCTCGAGCTTCGCTCCGCCGCCGCACGGGAGGTCGGCAGGATGCGAAGTGAAAACTTCGTACTCGAGACCTTCGGCCTCGAGGATACACAGATGGTACAGTCCGAAATGGCGGACCTCCCGGACGACAAACGGCCCGGATTTGGACGCGCGCACGGCAATCTGCTCGGGACGAAACGTGCAGGTATCGCCCGACTGCCCGAGTTCGGCCGGGCAGTCGAACAGGCGCTGAGGAATGACGGTCACGGGTCCCATGAACCTCGCGACCTCGAGCGAAACCGGACGGTAATACACCTCGAGAGGACTCCCGACCTGCTTGATCTCGCCGTCGAGCATCACCGCGACGCGGTCGGAGATCGCCATCGCCTCTTCCTGATCGTGCGTGACGCACACGGTCGTGATGCCGAACTCGCGCTGAACCGAACGAAGGTACAACGCCGTATCGCGTTTGAGGTTCTTATCGAGATTCGCGAGCGGTTCGTCGAGCAACAGCACGTTCGGTTCAACCGCGAGCGCTCGGGCGAGCGCGACGCGCTGCTTCTGCCCCGCCGAAAGCTGCGCCGGGTACTGCTCGGCCTGGCTCTCGATTCCGAGCCGGTGCAGGAGACGCGAGACGCGGCGGTTCACCTCGTCCCGAGCGATTTTTCGGGCTTCGAGGCCAAACGCGACGTTCTTGTGCACCGTCAAGAACGGGAACAAGACGTAGTCCTGAAACACGAGCACGGTCGTTCCGCTCGCCGAACGAACGGTCCCGGAATCGGGCGTCTCGAGCGCGGCGAGGATCCGGAGCAGCGTCGTCTTTCCGACGCCGGACGGGCCGAGCACCGAGATGAACTCACCGTGGCGTACGGAGAGACTCACATCGTGCAAAACACGACTTTTCCCGAAGCTCTTCGAGACCCTTTCTATCGTGACGTCCATCCGTTCTTATCTCTCCGTTTTCATTGTATATACAACTTTAATGCGCGACAACGCCGTTCGACGCAGAACGTTCATTGTCGCTAGCGCCGTAACCACCACACGACCCGCCGGACCGCGGTGAGCAGAACCAATGCGCCGAGACCGAAGAAGACGTGCGGCGAGTAGTACGGGAAAAGAAGCGCAACGACGTACGCGAGAATCGTCTCGAACCCTTCGACGATTCCACGCGGCATCACGACCGATGTCGCTGCACCACCCGCGGCTCCGCGTTTTTCGATGACCGCCGAGAGGTACATCCACGAAGCCGCGTTCACGTAACACGCGCCGAGGTACACCGCGACCGAAGCCCACGCGAGCGCGCCCGCGAGACCGACCGCGATCCCGATCGGAACCGCCGCGTACACAACGAAGTCCGCCACGATATCGACGTAGCCGCCCGAGTCCGTACGGCGGTCGGTCGCGCGAGCCAAGGCGCCGTCGAGACCGTCGAGCAGCCGGTTCACGAGCCATAGCACCGTCGCAATAATCCAGTACGCGCCGGCAGCGGCTCCAGCCGCGCCGAGACCGACGAGCAGCCCGGCGACGGTGACGGTACTCGGCGAGAGCCGCGCGACGAGCGCCGACCTCACAAACGGGCGAAGAAGGGTGTCTTTAGCCGTACGGAGCCGATCGTCAAACACGATGAAACCTCTGCTTCCGACCGGAATCCGCCCGCGCGGCCGGTGGGTCGGTCGGGTCGGTCGATCGGTATCGTCCGAGCGTCGTAGCGAGTCCGGACTCCGGATGCGCGCTCACGCTCGCTCACTTAAAATAATCAAACTCCGAGGATTGTCAAGTAGACTTGACATCGATCGCGGACATTCGTATGATCGTCGAAGATGCGGGAGCCTTCACGCGCGGCGGAAATCGGAAAAATGGCTGAACGAGTTGAATCGAATCTTCGCGAGTACCGGACAAGCGCGAATCTCACACAGGCGCAGCTTGCCGAAAACGTCGGTGTGACACGGCAGACGATCATCGCGATCGAGCGCGGCAACTACACGCCGTCTATTTTGCTCGCGCTCAAACTCGCTCGCGCACTCGGAGTGACGGTGGAGGAGCTGTTTCGGTATGTGGAGTAACGTAAAACAGTGGGCGGAGATCTATCTCTCGGCGATTCTGATCCTGCTTCTGATCACGTGTATAAACCCGCTCGAGGCGCTCATGCCGGCCTTTTGGGACCGCACGGTCATAGTTCTGCTGATCGTCGTGTACGGTCTTTACGCGGGTGTCGTGTACCGGGAAGCCCCGCGGGACGAGCGCGAACGTCTGCACGTCGCGCGCGCGGAGCGGATCGGTTTCCTCACGGGTACCACGCTCGTCCTGGTATTTCTCGTGTTCGAAACTTTCTTCACGTCGGTCGAGAAAGCGCTCGTGTTCGTGCTCGGATCGATGATTCTCGCGAAGATGATCGCGTTGCTCGTACTCAAAATCCGGAATTAATCGGAGGTGCGAAAGGCGGACCATGCGCAGTAGTTTCTCGATAAAAACGTTGATCACGGAGAAAAACCCGGCCCTCGCGAGGAAAATCCCGGCCGTCGGGTACTACTTTCTCGAACGAATCGCGCACACGAGGGAACTCGCGAGGTTTATCCGCGACACGGCGGCAGCCGGTCCACGCGACGCGTTAGGCTGCGCGCTGCGGCGCCTACGAATGTCGTATCACGTGCGAACGGTTTCGGACACGACGATCGAGCGGATCCTGGCGAACGACGCACGGCTCACGGTCGCGTCGAACCATCCGTTCGGCGGCGCCGACGCGCTCGTTCTACTCGATCTCCTCACCGCTCGCTTCGGCCACGTCGCCGTTCCGGCGAACGATCTCGTCCGGGTCGTCGCGCCTGTCGCGCCGTTATTTGTGCCGGTCAATAAACACGGGAGCAACCCGGACCTCGTTCGCACGATCGACGAGGTTTTCTCGGGAGACGCCCCGGTGTTGGTCTTCCCGGCCGGACGAACCGGCCGGCCTCCGAGAGGCACGATGATCAGTCAACGAATCATCGAGTTTCCATGGGCCAAGACGTTCGTGAAAAAGTCGCGTACGCACGGTCGGCTCATCGTCCCGGTGTTCGTCGACGGCCGAAACTCCTGGGTTTTCTACTTTATCGCGTGGATCCGAACGCGGCTCGCGATACGCGCGAATCTCGAGATGTTTCTGCTCGTCGACGAGCTCGTTCGTCGCCGCGGATCGACCGTCGAGCTCGTCGTCGGCCCCGCGATCGATACATCGCGGCTCGACGCGCGTTTCGACGACGCGGGCTGGGCCGAGAGGATTCGCACGTACGTACGCGCTCTCGGTGACGGCGTCGACGACGACTTTTTCTCGTGGCTCGACCGCTGTGGACTACACGCACGGGCGGCGGTGAGTATCGACCGCCGCTGAAACTCTCCCCTATACACCGACGCGGCCTTGCGATAAAGTGACGAAATTGCTACTACATTATCGATACATCCGGTCGACCACCGAAGGACCGACCGGTACGCAAGGAGGACGTCCCCATGAAAATAATGTACGGGATGCTTATGGCTCTCACGCCCGCCGCTCTGTTTGCACTCTACGCATACCGACTACAGGCGTTGTTTCTGATCCTGACGGGTGTCATCTCGGCGGTAGCGGCCGAAGCGATTTACCAGAAACTGACCGGCAAGAAAATAACCGTGAAGGACGGCAGTGCCGCGATCACGGGCCTGCTACTCGCGCTGGCGGTTTCGATCTCAACTCCCGTGTACGCCGTCGGAATATCGGCGGCCTTCGGCATCATCGCCGGGAAACAGCTTCTCGGAGGCCTCGGAAAGAATCTTTTCAACCCGGCTATGTTCGGACGTCTTTTTTACCTGTTCGTTTTCCCGGACTCGATTCTGCCGTGGAGGCTGCCGGTGGACCTCACGACGGCAGCTACTCCTCTCGAAATCCTGCGCGAAACCGGCTCGACGGCCGGAGTGTCGATTCTGGATCAGTTCCTGGGGTTTATCCCGGGGACAATCGGAGAGATCTCCACGTTGATGTTGCTGATCGGCTTCGCGTACCTGGTCTATCGGCGGTTTGTTCGATGGAGAATCCCGGCCGGCGCGTTTGCGACTGTGCTGGTTCTGTCGATTATTGCGGGTCAAAACCCGTTGTTTCACTTCTTTGCGGGAAGTCTCATGCTCGGTGCGTGTTTCATGGCGACCGACCCGATGACCTCGCCGCGCTTTGAGAAAGGACAGATCATTTTCGGAATCGGCGTCGGTCTGATCATCATGAGCATGCGCTGGTGGGGCTGGCAGACGCCGGGTGAATATATGTTCACCGAGGGCACCACCTTTGCAGTTCTGACGATGAACCTTTTTGTACCGTACCTGAACAAAAAGTTCAAACCTTCCCGGAGCTGATTGTGGCGCGGAGGACAAATCAACAAATGGGGAGATTCCCGAATTCCGGAGGTGAAAAATGGCTTTGAATTCAGTTCTCAGACTCATATCGGTGCTCGTGGTAATGCTCGTTATCGGCTTCGGCTGGTACGGAGTAACTCTATCGCGTCTGAAGAAAAAAGGAATCGAACCGGCAAAGGCCGTTCCGCAGGCGAAACTCGTGGCCCGAAAGGCCTCGTTAATAGCGGCGTTCGTTTACATGGTAGCGATGGTGAGCGTAGCCGGGCTGTTCATGTAGGCAGGCAATGAACACGACGCGTTTCTCGACGAACCGAGTTGTTACGACGTTGACGGTTCTGCTGTTCGGAGCGATCTGGGGATTCGCCGAGGCGACGGTGGGACACGCGCTGCACCTGTTGCCGCGGTTGATAGCGGTTCCACCGTTGGCGGGGTTTGTGATGTTCCCGATCGGCGTCGTGTTCATGCTCGCCGCGGTACACGCCACACGGCGGCCGGCGACCGCGTTCTTCGTCGCACTCGTCGCCGCGACCGTCAAGTTCTCTTCGGTAGTTCTGCCGTCGGTGAGTTGGGTTTTTGTGCAGAATCCGGTTGTCGCGATCGTACTGCAGGGGCTCACGGTGTGGGGCCTCGTGACCGTGCTCGGGTTTGGCGCCAATCGCGCGAAGGCGGTCGTCGCAGCGCTTTCAGCGGGAGTCGTATGGCGGCTCGCTTTTGCTGCGCTGAGCGTAAGCCTCGGGGTCCGTTGGGGGCTGCTCACGCGGGGCACAAGCGCGGTCGTGCAGTTTGTCGTTTTCGACTCGCTCGTCAACGCCGTGATCATCGTTGTTCTGCTCCATGCGCGGCTCCACCTCCGCGCCGCAGACGCGATGCGCCGCTTCATAGGACCGACGTCAGTCGGCGCGGCGTGCGCTCTTGCGGTTATCGCCGAGATCGGTCTGCGTTTGATTTGAGCGCGTCACCGGGGTCTCGATGCCGTCAGGCGTTGCTCGGCAGCAGCGCATCCCGAGCCGCCTTGATCTCGCGAAAGATCGCCGCATCACCACCGCGGTCGGGGTGATGGCGCAGGCTCAATAATCGGTACCGGCTTTTCACGGTTTCGGGTGGGATTCTCCCGGGTGGGAACCCGGTCGGCAGCAGCTCGAGCACGAAACACGCGATCAAGCACTCGGTTGTCGTCACCGAGTGCATCGGGTACTTCTGCTCGAGTAGATCGAGATGCGCGCGAAAAACACGCACCCACGCGGTCGGAGTGAGACGCGCGTACTCATCGACTTTCTTCTTTGTCGCGGGGAACAGATTCCGTTGCCA
>REEC01000056.1 GCA_007695285.1 Spirochaetaceae bacterium
GGCACTTCATCAAGCTCATGGGTCGCTCGGCTTCGCACATCGCTCTGGAGTGCGCGCTGTTGACCCAACCGAACGTCTGTCTGATTTCGGAGGAAGTCGCCGCCGACAAAATGACTCTCGCCGAGGTCGTCGATTCGGTCGCGAACGCGATCGCGGCGCGCGCGAGCGCCGGTAAAAACTTCGGCGTCGCGCTCATCCCCGAGGGATTGATCGAGTTCATCCCGGAGGTCGGTGCGTTGATCACCGAACTGAACACGATTATCGCGCGCGACGCGGCTGAGTTTTCGCGGTTTTCGTCGCTCGAAGAACAGTCGGAATGGATCATCACGAAGCTCGACGCGAACTCCGCCGAGGTGTTTTCGACGCTGCCGCGCGACATCAAGAGCCAACTTCTGCTCGACCGCGATCCTCACGGAAACGTCCAGGTTTCGCGGATCGAGACCGAAAAGCTCGTGATAGAGATGGTCGAAAACCGGCTGGCGCGGATGAAAGAGGCGGGAGAATTCACGGGGAGATTCAGCGCGCTTGCGCATTTTTTCGGGTACGAAGGCCGGTGCGCGTTCCCCTCGAACTTCGACGCCGACTACTGCTACTCTCTCGGGTTCACCGCGTTTCTTTTGATCGCAAACGGACTCACGGGGTATCTCTCGTCGATCCGGAACCTCGCGCATTCAGCGGACAAATGGACCGCGGGCGGGGTGCCGCTCACGATGATGATGAACATGGAACGGCGACACGGGCACAAAAAACCCGTTATCCGAAAAGCGCTCGTCGAGCTCGACGGAGTACCGTTCAAGACGTTTGCCGCCGCGCGCGCCGCGTGGGGCGTTGAAACATCGTACGTTTACCCCGGCGCGATCCAGTACTTCGGGCCCGCGGCGGTGGCCGACGCTCCGAGTGTTACGATCCGCTTAGAACACGGTGTACGCGTGTAACGGCCGGTGGGATTCTTGAATGACAATCGTCGTCGGTCGGAACAGCACGTGGCAAAAAACATACCGATGCGGAGCCGTCACACGCGGTGAGGTGAACCGCGTCGACGAGGTAATCGAGTCGCCCGCGGGAAAGGGTTCGAACGTTTGCCGGGCGCTCGGAGTGTACGACGTCGCGTGTCAACTGCACGCGTACGTCGGCGGACCGACCGGAGAAAAGTTTTCCGCGGCGTGTGAGCGCGACGGGATCCAAGCGCGTTTCACGCAGATCGATCACGAGACGCGCGTCTGCGTCACTCTGATCGAAGCCGACGGCGCGGTGACCGAACTCGTCGAACCCGCTCCCCGGGTCACCGACCGCGAGGGCAAAGACGCCGAGGCTCTCACGATATCGGCTCTCGATACGGCCTCGATGCTCGCGATCTGCGGCACCGCGATGACCGGCGAGAGCGAGAACTGTTATCGGACGCTGATTCGTGCGGCGAAGGACCGTGCGGTACCGGTCGTGCTCGACTCGTACCGACTGCACGGCAAACGCGCGCTCGAAGCGGGACCGGAAATCGTGAAAATTAACCGTGACGAACTGGCCGAACTCACCGCGGGGCCGGTAGACACCGAGACCGCGCGCGTGGCGGCGTATCGCAGGCTGGCCGACCGGTTTGGTGTGCTCTGGGTCGTGATAACGAACGGCAAGGACGGCGCCGAGGCGTTCAACGGCCGAACTCTCGTCCGTGTCCGGCCGCCGGTGGTCTCGGCGGTGAATCCGATCGGCAGCGGCGACTCGGTTACCGCCGGCATGCTCGCACGAATACTCGAAACGCACGGAAAATTCTCAGACCGCTATCGCGACTCGGACCTTCTGCGCTCTGCGCTCGCCGAGGGCGTCGCGGCCGGCACCGCCAACTGCCTGAGCGAAAAACCCGGTTACATCGACCGATCGGCGCTCGAACGCGTCCGTTCGGGGCTCGTCGTCGAACACCGCGAGATCGCGTAGACGTTACACGCGCGAGCCGATTATCGAAGCGATCTCATCCGCGGTAAACGCGACCGGATGGTTTTTGCCGGACGTCTCACGCACGACGCGTTCTCCGTCGTCCGCCGTGAAGCCGTACGCGCCGAAACGCGGCAGGCCGGCGATTTCGTCGAACTCCGATAGAAGGTCGATCAAGGCCCGACTCGCCGAACGATCGTCGCGATGCGACTCATCGGCGACCGACTCCGCGGCGAGCGCGCGAGCGCACGCGGCGTACCGCGCGATTACGCTCGTGTTGTTTTCCCGGTGCGCCGCCTCGACGGTCGCGGCGACCGTCACCGGTAAAAGATTGCCGCACACAACGCCGTGAGGAATCGCACGGACCGCACCGATCGGCGCCGCGGCGCCGTGGACCAACCCGAGCCCGGCGTTTGCGAGACACACCCCGGAGAGGTACGCCGCGTACGCCATGCCGGCCCGCGCGTCTACGTCGCCGGGCGTCGCGAGCACGCGTCGAAACGAAGCCGACGCGTACGAGAGCCCGGAGAGCGCGAGTGCGTCGGTAAACGGCGTCGCTTTCGTCGAGACGTACGCCTCGATCAGCTGCGTGATCGCGTCGAGTCCGGACGCCGCCGAGACGTCCCGCGGGCAGCCGACGTGCAGGTATGGATCGATGATCGCGACGCACGGCACGAACGCGTCGTGACGCAGCGATTTTTTGTACCCGTCGGGGCCGAGACGCGAGATCACGGCGTTCTTCGTCGCTTCGGCGCCGGTACCGGCGGTCGTTGGAACGGCGATCACCGGTAACGTATCTCCGCTCGGCTCTCTGTCGCCGACCCCTTCGAGGTAGCGCTCGACCGAGTCGGGCATCCTCGCGGCCGCGCCGACCGCCTTGCCGAGGTCGACGACGCTACCGCCGCCGATCGCGACAACGAGATCGACCGCGTGTTTCCGCGCGTGTTCGGCGGCTTCATCGACTTGAGTCGCGGTCGGCTCGCCGTCACCGCTGTACTCGTGCAGATCGAGGTCCGACGCCGAGAACGCCGTCACAAGATCGTTCCACGCGGACGTTCTGCGGACCGAGCCGCTACCCGTAACGATCAATACGCGACGGGCGGCGAACTCCGCGACGACATCCGGAAGATCGGCGATCGAACCCGCGCCGAACAGAAGTCTCGGTTGCCGCGCTATCGTAAATACGCCCAATTTGTCCATAGATTGACCTCCCGTACGACTCGACACCGACGATTGTACCGGTCGTTCCGGTCCGTGTCGACGCGTTTCGTGAATTGAGACTTTGAGAACACAAAACTAACGGAAATTCCACTTTTTATTGGAAGTTTTTGGTTGTGTTGCCGGGCGTTTGGCCTTATGATGGAGTGACAGCACAAAACCCACGTGCAGAGTTTCACAACGCTAGGAGGATAGGATATGAAGAAGTTCACCTTGGTGCTCGTCGGTCTCGTGGTCTTGCTACCGTTCACACTAACAGCTCAAAACGTGTACGACTCGTTCGGAGCAATGAGCGCGTGGCGCGCCGGTTCGGGCGACTGGACAGCCACCGGCGGCGACCTGGTTCAACGGGACAAAGACGCGGGCATCGCACGAGTCGATCGACCGTACCGCCAGTCCGGCGACGTCTCGGTCGAGTTTGCCGTTCGGTACATCGACGGCGGCTTCAAGAGCGAAGCGGACGCAATGCGCGGTTACTACCACGGTGGTTTCGGAATCCACCTCGGTGTGAGGAACCCGGCATTGGGAAAACGCGCATGGGGTAACGGCGAGTCGGTCTTGATGTGGCTCAACCTCGATACACGACCGGAAACGCTGCGAAACTACCCTGAACACTACGGATTCCGCGCTCAGATCTACCGAAGCACGAGCAACGTCGACATGGACTTGATCCGAGACCCGGCCCTGCGACAGGTCATCGGCACCGACGCGATGACGCTGGACATTATCGCGGCTCTCCGCGACGCCGGAATCATGGTCACGGTCGATGACCTCGTGTATCTGCTCGCGGCGCACATGGACGAGTACTGGCCGATCGCGATCCAGTTCAACACCGTGACCGGAGACGTCTGGGTAGAAGACCCGACTCTTCCGGGATTGTGGTACTGGATGCAGCTCAACCCGACGTTCCTCCGAGGAGATTATGTCTCGCTCCGGACGAACAGCCTCTCGCT
>REEC01000107.1 GCA_007695285.1 Spirochaetaceae bacterium
AAGACTCCGCACTGGTCGAAGACTCCGCACTGGTCGAGGACTCCGCACTGGTCGAAGACTCCGCACTGGTCGAAGACTCCGCACTGGTCGAGGACTCCGCACTGGTCGAGGACGCGGTGTCCGGCAGTGAGGGCTCGATCAATATCGAAGAGGAGCTCGATGAAGACGAGCTCGATATCGAAGCACTCGACTTCGATGAGTCACTGGACAGCTTCGACGACGAGCTCGATATCACATCGCTCGATGCGATCCCCGACACGCCGACCGAGGAACCCACGGCTCCGCTTGACGCAGCGTCGCCTTCGCCGGTATACGAAGAGGCGGCCGACAACGAAGATGAAGAGCCGATCGAGGAGATCGTGCTCGAGGACCTCGACGACGAAACCGAGTCGGAGACCGGAGACCTGATCGAAGAGTGGGAAATCGGAGACGAGGACGAGACGCCGCCGGCGGTAGAAGCCTCGCCCGCGGAGGACCCGCCCCTCGGACCGTCGGACGACGAAGTCACCGCGCTGGCGGAGATGGACATCGACTCCGAGCTCGCCGGAATCGACGAGCTCACCGATGAAACGGACACCGACGACATTCAGCCCGACATAAGCGATATCGGAGACATCGAACTCGACGTCGAGTCGACGGTCGGAGACGAACCCGAACGCGCGGTCGACGCGGAGCCGACGACCGAACGCCGTCACTCGGTCGAGTCGCAGCTCTCGAGTCTTCCTGAAGACCTCAAGAACGAGATCAGGGCGGTCCTGACGTACATGGATCAGCTTCTCGAAGCGCTGCCCGAGGAGAAGATCGAAGAGTTCGCGCGATCGGAGCACTTCGAAGTCTATAAACGCCTTTTTGAAGAGCTCGGGCTGGAAGGATAAGATGGGACTGTACAATCGCGCGATCGAAACGCAACGCACACCGAGCCGACCCGAAACACACGAGGGTGTCCTGAAGAAGCTTCTCCGAGCCAATCCGGACACGCGCCGCTATGCGCCGACCGACAACGGTCGCTACGCAGCCGCGGCGGAAAAGCGCACGAGCGAGCCGATTATGAGTCTCACGGCGCGTGACATCGAAAAAAAAAAGAACTAGAATCGGTCCTTGCGACGCGTGAACGGATCACGCTCGATCCCGAACGCGCGGTCGCGACGATAATATCGGATCTCGATTCACAGGGGCACGGGCTCGACATCCCGATCGGTGTTTTTCGTGTGTTCAAATCGCGGTTACGCCTCGACAAAGCCGCGATACTTCTTCCAAACCACTCGGGCTCCGACCTCGCGCCGTGGGCCGCAGACGGATTCGACACGACAACGCGATACCGCATGAGACTTCCGCACGAAGTCGTCGCCGAGTTTCTTCCGATAGATGCCACGAGCACCGCCGTCACGATCCGCACGTCCGACACCGACATCTTCAAACCGTACTTCTCGCTCCGTGACTGGAGCCTGTGTGATTCGGTGCTGTTTTTCCCGTACCGTCAAGCAGGCGAGTTAGTCGCGGTGCTCGTAGTCGGAGCGACACCGTACTTCGACGGACACGAAGACGTGCTTCGGGTCATCCTCGCCTCTACCGAACGCGCGGTCACGAAACTGCTCTTTGATAACCGGACACGCCGTTTGAACGGTGTCTCGCCGCCGATCGTGTTCTTCGGTAAGGACGCCGGTCCGGCGCTCGAGCGCGAGGCGGAGCGACACGGCGAGACCGGGATAGTTTGCATCGAGTTTGAGTTCTCGCGAATCGTCGACCGGATCCGCGGCGAACACAACGATCTGGTTGAGCACCGAGTCATCCAGGATATCGTGCGAGTTATCGCGACCATGCTCGGCGACAACGGCGTCGTGACGGTACCCGCGCACAGCCGCGTCGTCGTCGCTTTTCGCGAGGCGTCGCTCGACGCCGAGCTCTTTGCGCATCACGTCCGCCACACGGTGCCGGATCTCTTCGCGACGGTTCTTCCGAATACCGAACTACCGTTTGTAATCCACACGTTTGAGCCGGGCTCGGATGAATTTCGTCTTTTTGTTTCACAACCAACATGACTCCCACGGCCGAGTTCTTCGCCGCGCGCACGGGTGAGCCAAGCGCCCGAATCGGCGATTCGCACATTCACTCCCGGTTCGATCCGAGCCGGGAGGCGGACCGTTTTCTCAAATCTCAGATCACTACGACTCCGGGCACGCTTCTGGTTCTCGGGCCCGCACTCGGATACCTGCTGCGCGCGGCGCGGGCGGCGTACCCCGCGTGCAGACTTGTCGCGATCGCGTACACGAGAGCGTACAGCGGGCGCACCGTCGCGACCGCGGACGACTCGTGGTACCCCGACGACACAACCTCGCTCCCCGACTTCCTTCGGTCCGTTCTCTCGGAAGACCAGATCGATGGTCTCGCGATGATCGAGTGGGGGCCGAGCGCATCGGTGTTCCCTGCCGTCTCGCGTACTGTCAACGATTGCGTAGCCGCGGTCGTCCGGGAGTTGTCGAGCAGTCTCGCGACCACGGGATACTTCGGCCGTCGGTGGTTCACGAACGCCGTCGCGAACGCCGTCTCGATTCGTGAAGTTCACGATCGCGTATCGATGACCGGCACGGTCGTAATCGCGGCGTCGGGGCCGACACTCGAGAGAGCGGCGCCCGTTCTGATCGCCGCGCGCGACTCGATCGGACTGATCGCTCTGCCGTCGGCGGTGCGTCCACTGCTCGAACGCGGCATCGTGCCCGACGCCGTCGTAGCCACCGACCCGGGGGTGTACGCGGCGGTTCACCTCGCGCCGCTCCGCCGAACCTCGGGCGTCCCTGTGATCATGCCGTTGACGGGCATTCGCGGAGTGTGGCGGACCGGTTCGCCCGCTGTTTTGTTTTCCCAGATGAGTTTTTTGGAGAGTGCTTTGCACGGCGCGATCGAACCTGCGCTTGTGGTGCCGCCGCACGGAACCGTCGCGGGGTCCGCGTATCACGTCGCCGTCGCGGCGGGAGCCGACCGTATCGTTTTTACGGGACTCGACATGGCAGCGCACGATGTGAAGATGCACGCGCGGCCCGAGAGTTTTGAAGGTCTACTGTCGTTGAGTGAGAACCGGCTGCAAACGGCCGAAGGGATCAGGCTTGAACGCGTACTATCTGCCGTGCGCGGGCCGAGCCGCTCTCGGGTCACGCCGTCGATGGACGTCTATACCGCATGGTTTCGCGAGGCGCGACTGAAAGCAGCGCGACTGTTTCCCAGCCCAATCGACCTCGGAATTCCCGACTGCACACCGGACGATCTCACCAGCGGACCTCCCGGCAGTATCCAGATCTCATCACGCCGAAGGCTCGCGCCGACACGCCGGCGCGTAACGGAACTTCTACGCGCGTGGCAAGCCGAACTCATCGAAGCGAGAGATGCAGATCCGCTGCCGCCGGTCGCGCGCGAACTCGTGCGCATCATCGAAATGCCGCTTTGGCTCACCGCCAGACGATCGTCCCGCGTCGGTGACACCGACGCCGGCCGGGCCGCGGTTACCCATGCGTGCGACGCCGCGGCACGATTTGTCTCGGACTGCATCGACCGCTTGGAGTCACGATGAACGAGGTGTTCGCGGCAAACATCGCCGCTCTCGCTACCCGATCACACTCGCTCGCCGCGGCCGTGCAAAATACACCGAGCCATCCGGATCTCGCGTTTCTGACGAGCCGGTCGGGCGAATCGGTGCCAATGATCGAGAGCGACGGACGCAAAGTGACGTTCCACTCACGGTACGCCCCGATCGTCGAGGCACAACGGCGGTTTGAACAGACCGGTCCCACCGGGTTCGTCGTGTTTCTCGGGCTCGGCGCGGGTTATCACATAAACCCGTTCCTCGAGTCCGCCGAGTTCGAAGCGGGGGTAATCATCGAGTACGATGAACGCGTCGTTCGCGCGTTGCTCGGGGCGATTCCGCTCGTGCCGATTCTCGCCGATTCGCGACTCGAGCTTCTCGTCGATCCGACTCCGGATGAAGTTAACGGTGCCGTATGTCGAGCGTTCTTGCCGGTCGTTACCGAACGGTTTTCGGTCGTGCCCCTCGACGGCCGTGTCCGGCTCGCGCGCGAGGCGTTCGCGCGCGCCTCGGCGGCGGCACGGGCCGCGGCCGAGGCGCAGATCGCCGACTTCACGGTGCAACGCAGACTCGGTCTGCGCTGGACGTCGAACTCGCTCGCGAATATCGCGAACGCGGTTGAGACTCGCGCATTCTCGGCGTTTTCGGACCACGACCGCTTCCAATCTCATTGGCGTCGTGACTCCGGAACGCGGCTCGGGCGCGTCGCGATCGTCGGTGCGGGCCCCACACTCGAGGATAGTCTCGCCGAGATCGGGAACGCCGACACCGTTCTGTCGACCGATACCGCGCTGCCCACGCTCGTCGCGTTCGGGCTTAAGCCCGACATGGTCGTGTCGGTCGACGCTCAGATCTACTCGTACCATCACCTTTTGTGCTCGCGTATGACCGAGGTTCCGTGGTTTCTCGACCTTGCCGCGTGTCCGTCGGTCTCGCGCCGGGTCGACCGTGTCTTTTTCGTCGGATCTCATCCCCTCTCGCGTTTGATCGCCGCTTGGTTCTACCCGATGCTCACGCTGCCGCGCCCGGGTGGGAACGTCACGCAGACCGCACTCTCGCTCGCGTATACCGCGGGGGCCGACGCGGTCGAAATCTACGGTGCCGATTTCTCGTATCCGAACGGCAAGCCGTACGCTCGCGGAACGTACCTTTACCGGTACTTCGAGTCACGCGCAAACCGGTACGCCCCAACCGAAGGTGTCCTGCTCGGATTTTCGCGCGACGCCGACTCGGCGTACCGAGTAGCCGATGCAGCGAACTCCGAGTATAGAACCCCGTCGCTCGACGCGTATCGCATCGAGCTCACGGAGTTCGCCGCGACACTCCCGATTCGGGTCACCCGGCATAAAGAGCGTCGCCCGCCGCACAGCTCGTCGCGCACTACAGCGCGGCGGAGGATACGGCCGCCGCAGGCGCCGGTCCGAGAACCGGACGCAGGGTTCACCGAGCTCTGGTTTGCTTTTCTCGAACGGTACCACACCGCGCTACGCTCGCTGCCGCACCCGAGCGCGCCGGTTTCGCGGTGGTTCAGATCTCTCGAAGGCGACCACGCGGCGGCGGCGGCTACGATTCTTCCGCCGCTCGCGGCGCACGACACCCGCGGTGTCGAAGACGTCTCGACCGCGGTCTCATGGTGTCTCGATCGCGTCGAGAGGCATCTGCGGTGAGCAAACTCGCCAAAGAACGGCGCTGGACACCGCAGACAGACACCTCAGAAATGAGTACACATTTCGGCAAAATTCCGTATAATACAAGAATGCGCAGGAATCTGGCGACCTTCTACACCGTGATCACTATAATCGTTCTGGTCACCGCAGCCGGCGTTGCAGTTGTCCGGGTCGCGTCGGCAAGGGACCGAAACATCGCAGAAGCAACGACGGTCTTCGCGTCGCTCGTCGAACACGTCGAGCAGACTCTCGAGCACGATCCCCGCGAAGACGCGGTTTTTTCCGACGGCGTTCAGACGATTGTCCGCTCCGAGTCGTCGGTTCTCGTGTTTCTCGTATACGTGCTCGACGTCGGTGTCGAGTACGTCTGGGCGCGTGACGGAAGTTTTCTTCCCCCGAGCTTCGAAAGAATCGACAGCATTCCGACGATCGCGTACAGCGAGGTCACGCAACTGCGGCTGACCGAGACAGTTGCGTTTGGCCGAAACGCGCTCGTCGTCGACGGTGTTTTCAAAATCCTGTCCGACGTCGATATTTATCCGATTTTTCGCGACCTGCTCATCATCCTCGTGGCTTTCGCGCTCGTGACCGTTATCGTCTGGATAGCGACCGCCGCCGGGCGGGCTTCGGGAACGGAACACGACTTTGACATATCGCGTCGATCCACGCGCGATACCCGGCCGCGACGCGGCGCCCCGGCCGGGACATCGTTTGCCGAACCGGCTGCGCCACCGAGCCCCGCGCCGGAACCTCAAAAATTTTCTAAATCTCCGAAAAACTCGCAGGAGCGGGAAGTGCGTCCGTTTGTCTCACCGAACTCCGGCGTCGGGTTCGAGGAACACCTGGTTCGCCGGCTTACGCTCGAACTCGAGCGGACCGCGCAGATGGATCAAGACCTGACGCTCGCGCTCGCCCGGTTTCCTGACGCGCACCGGGGGTCTGCGATCCATTCGTCGTGCGCGAGCACGCTCGTAGAACGTTTCGGTTTTGAGGACATGATCTACGAGTACGGCGACGACGCGTTCGCGGTCATCATTCCGGGCGCGGAACTCGGGCCGAGCGTGGCGCAGATGGATGAAATGCGGACCGGTATCGTAACGCGCCCACCGGTCGATTCTATGCCGCGCCCGATCATCGGGTTGACGTCTCGAAACGGCCGATTGCTCGACGGAGAGCGCATGATCACCGAGGCGCGAAGCGCGTTACGCCGTGCCGCCGCCGAACACGCAGGCGTCGTCGGTTTCAACCCCGACCCGACAAAGTACAGGAAATTCGTTACGAAGTAAGGCTCACGGCCGCGCGATCCTACTGCTCATCGAGAGCGCCCCTCGCCCACCGGGATCGCGTCGAGAAAGTTGTCGCGCGGCACGGTGTACACAAAGGCCTCGGTTGTGCCGGTCTCGTACAGCCTCGGACCGCGAACCATGACCGATACGGCGCTCTCATCGACACCCGAGTACGTCACGACGTACTCACGCCGACCGTCGAGCCGCACAACGATCGTCTCACCCACAAATGGACGCGCGCGACGGACCGAGTCGGCCTGAAGCCCGAAGAGCGCGCGTAGTTTACCGTGTACACGCGACGCATCGACTCTCGCCGCCCCGTCGTTCCACACATCCTGCCCGTCCCGGTACTCGCGCACGAAGACGTGAGTATCCCCGTATCGCACGAACTCGACTCGGTCGATATCGATCGGCGCCGGGAATACACGCGTATCGGCCCAGTACTCGCTCTCGCGCGTCAGGAAGAACGACGGAGCCGGGTCGACGGCAAAAACTGTCGGTTCGCCGCCGAGCCTCATGTATAACGAACCTCGGTCGCGCCCGGGAAGCCCGAACAGAAGGCGCACGAGCGTAGACTGCTCGGCATCTTCCAACGAAACCGAGTCACCGGTCGCGCCCGAGACGTACAACGCCGCGTGGTGCGCGGGCTCGCGCGTCACGATCCGCTGCGGCCGCGGCGAGAGGATCCTCTCGATGAAGTCTTCGACCCGGCTCGCCCGAGCAGGCACCGTCGCCGCGTCGAGTTGTGCCGCCCATCCGTCCCACTCGGGGACGCGAAACAAAACGACCGGCTCGGCATCCGGCCGCGAGAACCTCGCATCGATGCGAATACGCTCGACGTCTGTCGGGCGTATCGCGACAATCGGATCGATGATCAAGCCCGCATCGGTCCGTCCCGATCTACGACCAAGCACGAACGTCGCCGCGAGCAGCACGATGAGCAACACCGGTATCGCGGTTCGCACGAAAGCGGTTTTCGAGATCACCGAGCTTCTCCCGAGAGGGTTCTCCGCCGGCCGCGGTCGATGCGGCGGTCGGCCGATCGCCGCCGGCGGCGAATCAGCCGCACCAGACCGAACAGACCGACCAGTAACGGAACCAGGAACACGTTCACGACGCGCGTCGCGGTCATCAGAGCCGCGCGTCGGACCGGATCTTCGATGAGATCGAGCGGCCCGGCGGCCCTCGCGCGAGTCCGGATCGTCAACAGATCCTCGTCGTGCGTGAGCCATTCGAGTGCGTTTTCGACGAAAACCAGGTTCGATAACCCGTCGGAAAGCTGCATCAAGTCGGTCAGAAAGAGCGAGTTTCCGACGACAACCAGACGTGACTCGGCCTCGACCTCGCGGAACGCCGAAGCGATACGTCCCGAAACGACCGCCACGACCGGATACTGCCCAGCCGTCGCTTCCCGGTCGCGCAGCCACTCGGCACGCGCATCGGGATCGAGTACGTACGGCGGTTCGGCCGCCCACGCGTCGGGTGAGGTGTACACGATCGGCGTCGCATCGGACGAAAGGATGTCGAGCGGAGACGCCCAGTACAACGACATTCCGGCGAATCGCGCGGTTATCGGGTTCTCGGGGTCCGTGTATCGCTCCCGCACGACAATCCACGGTGGGTACGGCTCGTACACCTGGGTGAAGCCGTCGCCGACCTGTCTCCGGAGCGGAATTTCGCCGTGATGGACGTCGAGCAGAATCTCGTCGGCGATCCGAACGCCGTACGCCTCGATCAGCTCACGGACAAGCCCCTCGTTCGGCCGAAGGTCAAACGGTCCGTCCGGCCCGGCGACCGCACCTCCGACCGCAAACAAGACTCGCCCGCCTTCGGTGATGTACGCATCGACATGGTACAGGTCCTCGATCTCGAGCGTCGACCCTCCGACGACGACGACTCCCGAAACGTCGGGCGAAATCCTCTCGCCGGGAGCGAGAAGCTCAAGACGCGAGGAGCGCGAGAGATGGCGGAGCAAAAGCGAGTGCTCGGCTTCAAACTGCTCGCTTCCACCCTCCGCTATGATCCCGATTACTCGCTCGCGCCCAGTAGTGATCTCGCGAATCGCGGCGGTCAACTCGTACTCGATAGTCTCCGGTAGCATCACGAGCGGAAGTGTCCTGAAGTCGTCGAGATAGGATATCACGATTCCCGTATAGACGACCGTCCGCCTCAGTCCCGTCCGATCGACGAGCTCGATCTGCTGTGGCGCGACACCGTAACGTTCGGCGGTTTCGACCTCGTCGGCGGCCACCGGATCGACTACCCGAACCGTGATCTGACCCGGGGCGAGTGCTGCGTACTCGTCGAGAAGGTCGACGATGTGCTCGGTCTCGGGCAGTTGCATCCTCAGGCTGTCCGACAAGAAATACGTGATCGTGAGCTCTCCGGCTATCGTCTCGATCGTTTCTCGCGAAACATCGGAAATCGTATAGACGCGATCGCGCGTCGCGTCGAGGCGTACGAAGAACACGGTGCTGTTCAACACGACGAGCACCGTTACCACGAGAAACGCGGCGGTCCGCACGACGATTGCACGTCGCGTACCGTCACCGAACGTCATCGCGACTTCCCCGCTTCGATCGAGTGGACCGTGAGTCGGAGCATCACCGCGGTGACCGCGACGAAAAACACGACATCACGCGTATCGATGATCCCCTTCACAAACGACTCAAAGCGCGCGGACCACGATACGTACGATACGACTCGCGCAAAAACACCGCCGAGCCCGACGAACACGACGATCGTGTCGAGCACGAGGAAAAACCCAAGAGCCGCGGCGGCGACCAGGAACGCGGTAATTTGATTGCGAGTAATCGCCGACGCGAGACACCCTGCTGCGGTCGCAGCCGCGCCGAACAGCACCGTTCCAAGGTACTCGGTGACGATCGGCCCCGGATCAAAGCGTCCGAACATCGTGGCAAAAAACGGCACGGGAGCGGTCAGAAGAAGCGCCAAGGCAAGAACGCAGAACGACGCGATCGCCTTCGCACAGACGATCTCGCCGGTCGAGTACGGCAGCGCCATCAGAAACTCGTCGGAGCGGGTTCGTCGCTCTTCCGCCCACGTCCGCATCGTCACCGCAGGGACAAAAAAAACAAACATCACGGGCATCAAAGCAAAGTACGGTCGCAGAGTCGCAACACCACGAGCGAAAAAACCATCGACGTAGAACAACCAACCGGATGTCGCCGCGAGAAAAAAAACTATCGCGACGTACGCGGTCGGTGTGTTGAAGTACTGCCTGAGCTCCTTTCTGACGAGCGAGGTGAATCTCATCGCTTTACCCTTCGTTCGCCGGCGCGTCGTCGTCGACTGTCAGCGACCGAAACACCTGCTCGAGCGACGCCGTACGCGGTGTCAACTCACGCACCGAGAGCCCGTTCTCGACGGCCCACGCGAAGATTGTTTCTCCGCCGCCGTGGGCCATCTCTAGCACAAAAACGGAATCGTCTCGATCGTGTTCGAGGTGAACCGCGACGACTCCGGGAATGGAAGACAGGCGCGCGGGGTCTTCGACACGCTCGGTGAACCGTACGCAGTACGCCTTGCTCTCGCCTCGCGACCGCACGACCTCCGCGGTCGGCCCGTCGGCGACGATCAAACCTTCGTTCATGATCACGACGCGGTCGCACACCGACTCGACCTCGGAAAGCATATGAGTGGACAACAGTACGGTTTTTTTGCGTCCGAGCGAACGGATCAGACCACGAATCTCGACGATCTGATTAGGGTCGAGGCCGGTGCTCGGCTCGTCGAGGATAAGGATCGGCGGATCGTGCAGGATCGCCGTAGCGAGCGCCGCGCGTTGACGGAATCCGCGCGATATCGTCCGAACGTCCGCGTCGAGTACACGCGCGAGACCACACGTTTCGATCACGTATTCGATCCTCTCCGCGGCACGGCGGCGTAATCGGTGCGCCCCCGCGCAGAACTCGATAATCTCGCGGACGGTGAGCTCGGTGTACAAAGGCGCGTCCTCGGGCAGGTATCCGATCGCTGCGCGCGCGGCGATCGGCTCTTTCACGACGTCGTGCCCGTGAACGGCAACTCTTCCGCTGCTTGGGAAATGGTACCCTACGAGCGCACGGATGAGCGTGGTTTTTCCGGCCCCGTTCGGCCCAAGCAGTCCGACGATCTCGCCGCGCCGAATCGAAAGAGAGACGTTCCGCACCGCCTGGACGGAACCGTAACTCTTCTCCATGTCGCACACGTCTATATCGTTCATGTCACTCGTCGTAAGGTATATCCAGGGCCATCCTGTCGCGCGCGAGAAAACTCGCGGGAAACACTTCCTGGGCTTCCTCTTTTAGCACCGAGAGCGCGCTGTTCGTGTACCGCGGGCTGTAATGGATCAACCCCATCTTCTTCACGTCGCCGGCCGCGCGCGCGGTCTCCCCCGCTTCGCGCGCGGTCATGTGCTTCTTCTCGCGCGCGGTATCGGCGAACTCCGAGTGGAACATACCTTCGCAGATCAAGAGGTCGGATCCCGCGACCTCGCGCAATATACTCGCCACCGGACGCGTATCGGTCACGTACGAAAACTTGCGTCCGCGTCTCGGCGGCCCCAGAACGTCACCGGGCCGCACTACTGAGCCGTCGTCGGCGACGACGTCATCACCTCTCTGAAGTTGCGCCCAGAGAGGGCCACGCGGTACACGATGCGCCACGGCTGCTTCGGGATTGAACACGCCGGGTCGCTCGTTTTCCTCAAACACGTATCCGACGCACGTGCGCGTGTGATCGAGCGGAATCGAACGGATCGTGTATCCGTCTCCCGAAAAAACCTGCCCGGGTAGCGACGGATCGGGAATCTCGCGAACATCGATTCTGTAGTTAATATGCGGCTCGAGAACGCGCAGCGTCGATTCGATGTACTCGCGTACTCGTGCCGGACCGATGATCGTGAGCGGTTCGTCGCGATCGACCTGCGCCGAGAGCATCAGCATACCCGGGAGCCCGGTTACGTGATCCGCGTGTGTATGCGAAATGAGAATCGCCGTGATCTTCTTCCACCTGAGATTCAACGAGCGCAACGACACTTGCGTGCCCTCACCGCAGTCAAAGAGGAACAAATCGCCTTCACGGCGCAACAAAACCGACGTCAAGTGACGCCCGGGCAGCGGCATCATGCCGCCGCACCCCAGTACAAACGCCTCGAGGTTCATATCGCCGAGCTCGGCTACACCTCCACGTCGGCGTCGTAATCGACCGAGTCGTATCCAAAACCATGGATGTTGAGGAACTCCGTCTTGTAGCTCTCGATATCGATCAACTCGCCGACGTTCTCGGTCGTTACGCGATCCCACAACGCCGCGACCGCCTGCTGCACGTCGTCGCGCATTTCCCAGTCGTCGAGCCGGATTCTTCCGTCGCCGTCGACCGGAACCTCGCCGCCCGCGTACAGCCTTTCGCTGAACAACCGGTACATCTGCTCGATACACCCTTCGTGCAATCCCTTTTCCTTCATAACGCGGAAGAGCGACGCGAGGTAGAGCGGAACGACCGGAATCACGGCGCTCGACCGGGTGACAAGAGCTTTGTTCACCGAGACGTACGCGTGGCCGCCGATATCAGTGAGTCGCCGGTCGATCCCGGCCGCCGACTTTTCGAGATGCTCCTTCGCCTTCCCAATCGTGCCGTCGCGGTACACCGCTCGCGTCACCTCCGGCCCGATGTACGAGTACGCGACAGTGATCGCGCCGTCGGCGAGCACACCCGCGCCGAGCAGCGCCTCGACCCAGAGTTCCCAGTCCTCGCCGCCCATCACTTTCACGGTCGACTCGGTCTCTTCGTCCGTCGCCGGCTGGATCGTCACGTCCGCGACGACGCCGCTCATCGGATCGATCGACTTCGCCGTGTACTCACCGCCGATCGGCTTCAGAGCCGACCGGTACGTCTCGCCGGTCTTCGGGTCGGTTCGGACTCCCGACGCGAGGCTGTACACGACGAGGTCGACCTGTCCGAGTAACGCCTTGATCTTTTCGATGACTTCTTGTTTGACCTCGTCGGAGAACGCGTCGCCGATCACCGACTCGGCCACCAGGCCGTTCTCGCGCGCCGCCTTCTCGAACACCTCGGTGTTGTACCACCCGACCGTCGCGGGCCTTTTACCCGACGCGGGCTTCTCGTACGCGACGCCGATCGTACCGGCGCCCCCCGCGAACGCGGCGGTGATGCGCGACGCGAGCCCGTATCCCGCCGACGACCCGATCACAAGAACCCGTTTCGGCATCTCGATCTTCTCGCGGCCTCGAACGTACTCGATCTGTTCCCTCACGTGCACCGCGCACCCAACGGGATGCGCGTTCATGCAGATATTGTTCCGAATCATCGGCTGTAAAATCATGTATGTACCTCGTTTATCGGTTGTGGTCGTATTTCGATTTTCGATCTTGTCTCGAAAACTTACCTTACGGGGTCAAAAAAAGCAAGGATCACAGCAGATCATGAGTGAGTCACAACATGAGTGGGTCACAATTCGTACCACGCTTCCGGAGACCCTTCCGGAGACGTTGACGCATTCGCCGGCACCGAGTATCGTTCGAGCCGGAGGAAGCGATGCAGATAGCTGTGCGGGCGTGGAGCGCGCTCACAACGGAACAGAAGGAACGAGTGCTGAGGCGATCGGAGATCCAGATCGACGAGGTCAAGCCGGTGGTCGAAGCGATAATCGCGCGTGTACGAGCGGGCGGCGACGCGGAACTCGTGAAGATTACGAGTGAGATCGACGGTATCACTCTCGACGCGGAGAAACTGAAAGTTTCCGAAGACGAGTTTGACCGTGCGCACCGCGCTCTCGACTCTTCCGTCCGCGACGCGCTCGATTTTGCGGTCGAGAACGTCTCTCGCTTCCACTCACACCAGGTCCCGAAGAAGCCGGTTCCGGTGGAAGTCCGACCCGGCGTGACCGCCACCGAACGAGCGACGCCGATCGACCGCGTCGCTCTGTACGTCCCGCGCGGCCGTGGTAGTTTTCCGTCGATGTTGTACATGCTCGCGATCCCGGCGTCTCTCGCGGGCGTGCGCTCGGTCTCGATCCTGACGCCTCCCGGCGAAAACGGCGAGATCGACGCCGCGTGCCTCTACGCCGCGTCGATCTGCGGCGTGCGCACGGTGTACCGTCTCGGAGGCGCTCACGGCGTCGCCGCGGTCGCGTACGGAACCGAGACCGTGCAGCCGGTCGACAAAATCGTCGGCCCGGGCGGCACGTACGTGAGCGCCGCGAAACGTATGCTCTCGCACATCGTCGATATCGGACTTCCGGCAGGGCCATCGGAGTCGATGATCATCGCCGACAGTACTGCAGACGCGTGGACGGTCGCGCTCGATCTCGCGACCGAAGCCGAACACGGCTCGGACTCCGCGGCGCTGCTCGTCACGCCGGACTCTCGGCTCGCGAGCGAGGTTGCGGAGGCGCTCGGCGAGCTGATCGAAGAAGCACCCGAACCTCGCAGAACCTTTCTTCGCGATGTGTTTTCAGAGTACGGCGGCGTGATCACGGTGGGGTCCATAGACGACGCGGTCGCGCTCGCGAACGAGTACGCATCTGAACACCTTCAAATCCGTACTGTCGACCCACACGAAACGGCCGCGCGTATCACGAACGCCGGAGAAATCCTGCTCGGCCGGTACACGCCGTTTACTCTCGCGAACTACGCGGCGGGCGCGAACGCGGTGCTCCCGACGGGCGGGAAGGCTCGTACGTGGTCGTCGGTATCGGTTCGCGACTTCATGAAGTACTCGAGTATCGTCGAGATTGACAACGCGGGATACGACGCGATGAAGAGCCACGTCGGGCGACTCGCCGAGTACGAAGGTTTCCCGCAACACGCTGCCGCGTTGCGGCGCCGCGCGGAACGTGGCATTTAGAGCCGGTACCTCGGAGACACCGATGACCTTCACGAATTTCGACGACGCCTTTTCTTGGGTAGAGTCGTTCACGAATCTCGAGCGAGGCGGCTACCGGCCGCGCGAGTACCGGCTCGACCGCATGGAGAAGCTGCTCGACGCGTTCGGACGTCCCGAACGCGCGAGCCCTGTTTTTCACGTCGCCGGTTCAAAAGGCAAAGGCACGACCGCCGCGTTTGTCGCGTCGATCCTGACGGCTGCGGGCCACAAAACCGGACTGTACACGTCTCCGCACGTCGTGTCGTATCGTGAGCGCATCAAGCTCAGCGACGATTTTTTTCCGGATGACTTTCTCGTCCGCGTCGTCTCGACCGTCGCGGAGTACGTCGAGCAGTACGCCTCGGACCCGGAAAAACCGGAGATATGGCCGACAACGTTCGAGCTCCTGACGCTCATCGGATTCCTCGCGTTCCGGGAGTACGGCTGCACGTTCGCGGTGATCGAAGTGGGGATCGGCGGAAGGCTCGACGCGACGAATGTCGTGACTCCCGTCATGAGTGTCATCACGCCGATAGAACGCGAGCACACCGAGTACCTCGGCGACACGATCGAACTAATCGCGCGCGAGAAAGCCGGCATCATCAAACCCGGGCTTCCGGTCACCCTCGGCGCGCTCTCGCCCGCGGCCGAGGCGGTCTGCCGCTCGGTCGCCGAGTCACACGGCTCACGCGTCTACTCGGTTCGCGACCTCAACCCCGCGCACGACGTCGTGCTCACGAGCGAAGGCGCGTTCTTCGAGTTCCGCGCCCCTGACGCGGCGTCGCCCCAAAGGTCTACGCATATTTCGACGCGCATGTCGACGCGGATGTGTGGTGTCGCACTCGCCGAGAATGCGCTTCTCGCCGCGACGGCGGTCAGCCTCGCGTTGCCCGAGATCCCGCGCGAGGCGCTCGTCGAAGGCGTGCGGTCGGCGTTTCTCCCGGGACGACGCGAGGTTTTCCCGGGCGCACCACCGATCATGTTCGACGGAGCTCATACCCCCGACTCGGTTCGACGGCTATCGGAGGACTTCCGGGCGATCTTCCCGGGGCCGGCGGTGCTCGTGTTCGGTTCGGTCGCCGGGAAGGATCACGAGACGATGGCGGAGATCCTCGCGTCCGACTTCCGGTCGGTGATCGTGTCGCGGCCCGGCACGTTCAAAAAGAGCGAACCCGAACTCGTGTTCGCATCGTTTGAGAGTAGAAATCACGACACGGTGCTGGTGCCCGACGCGAGCGACGCGCTGGCGGCCGCTCAGGAATCCGGCTTGCCGGTTCTTGTTACCGGATCGTTTTTTCTCGTCGCCGAAATACGGAGCAGGTATGTCGCTGAACTGGAAAGAAATAGATCGTATCCTCGAGGAGCTTGATCTCCCGGATACGCATATCCAGGAGGTCGTGCAGCCCGATTTCACGTCGCTCGTGCTCACGTTATACCGGCCCGGAAACCGGTTTCGTCTTCTTACGTCTTTCGACGGCGCGCACACGCGGCTGAACCGGACCGAGCGGCGATTCACCAAACCGAGGACCGCGCAAAGATTCGCCCAGTTTCTCTCGTCGCGCGTGAAAGGAGGCCGAATCGTCTCGGCCGCGCAGATCGACCGCGACAGAATCGTACGGATGAAAGTCGTCCGCGGCGGGGAGACGTCGGTGATCTGGATCCGCCTCTGGGGAAACGCGGGGAACATGATCGTAACCGACGCCGACGGAACCATTCTCGACGCGTTCTACCGCCGACCGAAGCGCAACGAGGTCACCGGAGGCAGGTTTCCGCCCGAGGAAAAACCGAAACGCACGTCGGCGCGGCTCGAAGAGTTCGAGGTCCGTCCGATACCCGACGGTCAATCGTTGAACGCGACGATCGACGCCGAGTACGGAGAGAAACACGATGAACGCGCGCTCGAAAACGAAAAGAAACGCGTGCGCGCGCTGCTCACCGCACGGATCGCACGCCTCGATGCGCGCCTGAGCGCGGTTGAATCGGCTCCCGACACCGTCGACGACGCCGTGCGGTTCCGCGAAATCGGCGACCTTATTGCCGCAAACGCGCATACGATCGGACCGCGCGACGAATGGCTCTCGGCCGAAGACTTCTATCACGACAATGCGCCGGTTGAAATCCCGATCGATCCGGCGCTCTCGCCCGGCGAGAACGCCGAGCGCTACTACGCGATGTACAAAAAAGCCGCCGAACGCTCGAAAACGCGCGGGCAGGACGTCGCGAATCTGCGCGCACGACGCGATCAGGCGCAGGCCGACCTCGACTCGATCGAGAGCCTCTCGATCGACGAACTACGCAACCGGTTCCCGCCGCGCGCGATGAAACTCGAGGCCAAGGCGGCCGAAACACCGGGACTCAAGTACGACTCAAACGGATACACGATCCTGGTCGGACGTACCGCTACCGAAAACGACACTCTTCTCCGGCGCCACGTCAGAGGAAACGACGTCTGGCTGCATACGCGCGACTATCCCGGGGGATACGTGTTCGTGAAGTCAAAACCCGGAAAGTCGGTTCCGCTCGAGGTTCTGCTCGACGCCGGAACGTTGGCGCTCGTCTACAGCAAAGCGCGAAAATCCGGACGCGCGGATCTGTACTACACGTTTGTCAAGCATCTGCGTCGCGCGAAAGGCGCGAAACTCGGGACGGTCCTTCCGACTCACGAGAAAAACCTCGTCGTCACGCTCGACCCGGCGCGCGTCCGACGCCTGACCGGGTCGGCGGACGTTGACGAATAGCACATTTGACGCACGGCCTCGTTCGGTACGATATTAACGTGATACGAAGACAGCAACACGGAGTGTATCGATGCAATGCACCGAATTGAGTCGTGGCCTTATCACGGCATCTCGGAACGACGTCCGATTTCTCGGAGTTCAGACTCACTTGCGAAGCAACAGTTTCTCGTTGCTGAAAATTACGGGCGGCAAGAACGTCGTCGGCACGGTCGTGCACGGCGAGACGGTGTCGGACTGGCCGAGCACGGGGTTCACCGAGTACAACGGCGAGGTGTACCTCTACGGTCCGTATCGGCCCGGCATCACCGCGATCGAGGCGTTCGAGAAGGACCCTCGCGAGGCGCTGCGTTTCCTCAAACGGCTCGTCGACGGCTACCGAACGCTCGAGAAGAACGCGCGGCCGATCTGCCACGTTCATTTGGAGTCGATCGTGTTCCTCGAGGACGGGGGGATTCTGTTTCTACCGTGCGAGATGGTCGACGTGATCCGTGGGCACCAGTCTCTCGAAAACCAGCTCAAATATACCGAGCCGTACAATCATCCCGACCGATCGGGCATGGAAAACGCCGTTTTTGCGATCGGCGTCATCGCGTACAAGATCGTAACCGGTGAGCTACCGTACACCGGCGAGAGCGAAGAAGAGATACACGCCAAGATTCACGACCACGTTTTGATCGAACCGCACCTCAAGAACTTCGACGTCTCCGACGACGTGTCTCGCCTGCTCGTCGAGCACCTCGGCTCGGGCAACACGATCGCACTCGACGACTGGAGGTCGCACCTCGAGGACTGGGCGCAGCACGGATTCACGCAGTCGCGCACCGAGAGCGAACGCGCGGAACTCGAAGAGAAGTCCCGGAAGACGATCGAGTCGGCCATGAAGTCTTTCAAGCGCCGGGACTACTGGAGACGGAACTGGGTCCGGGTCGCGACGATTACCGCGGTTGTCGCGCTGCTGCTCACTATCCCCGGCTCGATCATCCACAACCGGTTGCAGCCGCGTTCGACCGCGGGGCTCGAGGCGCACGAGGTCATCGAGGTGTTTTACACGAGCATGAACGAGCTCGACCACATGAGAATGGAAGACGCCGTTATCGGCGACGCGGGAAAAGAAGAAGTCAGGATGGTCATGAATCTCTTCGTGATGACACGGATGCGCATGTCGGTCGAGATGACGACCGGATTCGTCGATCCGCAGGAGTGGCGAGACGCCGGATACCCGGCGCTTCCGGCCGATCAATCGGTGTTCGGAGTCGCCGCGCTCGAGATCACGAGAGAAGACGCGCTCGATGAAGAGCTCGTGTACAGCGCGCGGTACGAGAAATGGATGCCCAACTACGACGAAGAGCTCGAAATCGACGAGGTACAAGCGTCGCCGATCGTCGGGTACTCTCGTCACGATCGGCTTTTTATGGTACAAGACAAGGGAGATTGGGTCATCCACAGGATCGACCGGCTCGTGGACGACGTCATCCCGCGCCGGTAGACCGCGGCGCGGATGATGGACCCGGACAAGCGGTATTAAATGGAAAAAGTGCTTGGTGAGATACCTCTATATTTCACCGATCCTGAGATAAACAACGTACTTCACTCGCTGAACGGATCCCCGGCGGAGTTCACCCGGCACTTCAACCAGAACGAGGAGTTCTTTCTCAGGGTGAGTCGCCCGGTTTCGATCCCGTCGATCCCGATTCACCACGATGTCCGAAAAAAAAAGCCCGAGGACAAGTATCTGGCTTTGATTCGGGATCTTGTGCGGCGTCTCGGCACGGTTGTTCCGAATGTGTTCACGGGCCTGACGTATTTTTTTGATCCGGGCGAGGTGCTCAGGCCGTGTTTCTTCAGGTTGTACCGGATCGGCGAGACCACCTACCTCTACATGGTCAGAATCGATTTAACGTATCGCCCTACTCTCCACCATGTCGAAGAGAGAGGCTCGAACGATGTCACGCCAACGTACTCGACGACCGACATAGTGCTCGAGGCGGACGTCATTCCGCTCGAGAGCGTCGTGACCGAGAACGGTCGCACGCAGGCGTTCAAAATCGCGCAGTCGATCGACCAGACGTGGATCGGCGAGACCGGGCGCGGATACTTCGTGCAGGGTATCTGGCTCGACTCCGAGTTGACGAAGTTCTTCTCGCGGCTGTTCTATCCCGATGGCAAGCGGATGTACCCGTACTACCCGTTCACGTGTAAGTATCGCGCCGTCTGCCACACCGTAATCGATCCGACCGACGAAGGTCGAAAGGCCGCGCTTCCGCTTCTGCATCGCGCGCGTCGGTTCCTCGACGCGCACATCGATGAGATTCAGGAATCGCTGCGTGCGAACGAGTTCTCGACCGATCTCGAGGTCTTCAAGCGCCTCAAAAAAACGGTCCCGGCCGGATGGGCCGACGCGTGGAACGATGTATCGATTTCGGTCGATCTGAACGAGCGCGACATGAAGGAATTCACGATTGTCTGAGTTCCACGGCAAGCGAGTGACGGTCATAGGCCTCGGTCTGCACGGAGGCGGAAGCGCCGCTGCGCGGTACTTCGCGTCGCGCGGCGCGACCGTGACCGTGACGGATCTGCGCGACGAGTCGGTGCTCGCGACGTCGTGCGAATCGCTGTCGGACCTCGATATCCGCTATGTTCTCGGGCGTCACGATACGAGCGACTTCGAGTCCGCCGACATCGTCGTCAAGAACCCCGCGGTGAGACGAACCTCACCGTACCTCGCGGCGGCCGCACGGATCGTCACCGATATCTCGGTCTTCCTCGACGAGTTTCACGGCACGGTCATCGCCGTCACGGGCACCAAAGGAAAGTCGACGACCGCGTCGGCGATCCATCACGCCTTAAAAACCCACACCGACAATGTCTTTCTCGGCGGCAACATCACGGTTTCGCCTCTATCGTTCATCGAAGAGACCGACGAGAACTCGACCGTCGTGCTCGAACTCTCGTCGTTCCAGCTCGGCGATCTCGCGTATGTCGCCGCGCTTTCGCGTCGCGCCGTATACGCGCCGCACGTCGCGCTTATCACGAATATTCACGTCGACCACCTCGATTATTACGGTTCGATGGAGTCGTACGTCGCGGACAAGCGCGTCGTGTTCGCCTCGCAGTCGGCCACACACGAAACTATCGTCCGGAACGACTCGTACGGTGCGCAGTTTGCCCGCGAAACCCGCGCACGAGTGACCGTATTCGGACCGGAACCGGCGGGCGACGGTGCGTTCCTCGCGCCCGACGGCACCGGTCTGCTCCGGCGCGCCGACTCGGTCGAGACGATCCTGCCGGCCAAGCGCAAGCTGCCGGGCGAGCACAACGCCGAGAACCTTCTCGCCGCCGCGCTCGCCGTACACGCGGTCGGGATGCCGCGCGAAAACGCCGCGCGTGCGCTCGCGGAGTTCCCGGGGATCGAGCACCGCATGGAGTTCTGCGCCGATCTCGACCGTGTCGCGGTGTTCAACGACAGCGCCGCGACGATCCCCGAGGCGACGCTCGCCGCGGTCTCGAGCTTCGACCGGCCGGTTGTATTGATCACCGGAGGAAACGATAAAAACCTCGCGTACGACGCGTTCACCGAGATCGCCTCGCGCGTGAGCGCCGTGTACCTGCTCGACGGAACCGCAACGCCGATGATCCGCGATTTTTTCGCCGAGCGGAATCCGGCAGACGCCATTCACGGACCGTACTCATCACTCGATAACTGCGTATCCGACGCGGTGACACACGCTCCGGAGAACTCGATCGTTCTCTTCTCCCCAGGATGCACGTCGTTCGGGATGTTCGCGAACGAGTTCGACCGCGGCCGGAAGTTCAAAAGAGCGGTCGAAGAAATCGCGCTTGCCGGTCGGCGCCGACGCCCGGTATGATAGTATCCATTCACGGGAGGTCACGATGTCGGTTTTTCCGCGCGAGTTCATCGATCGAATACCAAAAACGGATCTGCACGTCCATCTCGACGGGAGCCTCAGGCTCTCGACGCTGATCGACCTGGCACGCGAGAGCGGCGTAAACCTGCCCTCGTTCACCGAGCAGGGGCTCTGCGAGCTCGTGTTCAAATCGAGTTACGCGAACCTTGATGAGTACCTCTCGGGGTTCGCGTGGACGGTGAAAGTGCTTCAATCACCCGAGGCACTCGAACGCGTCGCGTACGAACTCGCGATCGACTCTTCGGCCGAAGGCGTCCGGCACCTCGAGGTGCGATTTGCGCCGCAACTCCATATGCGCGGCGACACGAGCGCGAATCCCCGCGACGCCGGCTCGATGCGCTTCGAGGACGTGATGGCCGCCGTCGACCGGGGGCTCCGACGCGCGCGCGGTGAGATCAACGCCGCCCGCCGACACGGAGAGCCCGAGTTCGATTACGGGATCATCGTGACCGCGATGCGTTTTTTCACGAGAGACTTCTCGGCGTACTACCGGACGTTCTGCGACATGCACGCGTACTCGCCGCAAAACGAGATCATCCGCGCCGCGGCGATCGAACTCGCGCGCGCGACGGTCGCGTTGTGCCGGAGTTCGGACATCCAGATCGTCGCGTTCGATCTCGCCGGGAGCGAACACGGCTACCCCGCGGGCGCGCACGAAGAGGCATTTGACTATGTCCACGAGAATTTCCTGAAAAAAACCGTGCACGCCGGAGAGGCGTACGGTCCGGAGTCGATCTTTCAGGCGATCACGAAGCTGCACGCCGACCGGATCGGCCACGGTTTGCGGCTTTTCGATACCGAGATGATCAACTCCCCCGAGATAGCCGACCGCGCGCAGTACGTCCGCGGCCTCGCGAATTTTATCGCCGACCGCCGCACGACGATCGAGGTGTGCCTCACGAGCAATCTCCAGACCGCGCCCGACATCACCGATATCTCGAAGCACTCGCTTGGGCGAATGCTCGAGAACAATCTGTCGATCACGCTCTGTACCGACAATCGCCTCGTCTCGCACACGACGGTGACACGCGAAATTCTCCTTGCGATCGAGAACTTCGCGATCACGCCGAAGACCTTGAAAAACATCATCGTGTACGGCTTCAAACGCTCGTTTTCGTACAAACCGTACCCCGAGAAGAGAAAGTACGTTCGCAGCATCATCGATTACTACGAACGTCTCGAACGCGAGTACGGCGTACTCGAGGACGCCGAGCTGTAGCGACTCGCCGCTCGGCCGCTCACTCCCCTTCGCGCTCCCCGGCCGCGGGTGCAGCCGTCGGTGCAGCCGTCGGTGCAGCCGTAGGTTCGGCGGGCATGGGTTGCGGAAGGCTGCGCGCGAACCGCACGCCGAGGCTGTAACTCGCGACTCCCGGGGGAAACCGCCCGCGCGCGGACGCGCGCACATCGGCGAGCCGCGTATTCCACGCGGTACCGCGAACGACGCGTCCGTATCCCTCAAACGAGATAACTTCCGGCAGTTCCGGACCGTCGATCGAGTCGGTGGTTCCGTACGTATCGGAGCGATACCAGTCCCACGTCCACTCCCAGACGTTTCCGAGCATGTCGAACAGTCTGAACGGCGACGCGTTCGAGCCGGTTGCGTACCCCGCGCGGTTTGACCCGTCAAAAAAACCGACCGGTGTCGTCGGACCGCCGCGCTGCGTGAACGGCGGCTCGACCGCTTCGAAGGGATCTCCGCTGCGGTAGAAGTTCACACGGTTCGCCGCGAACGTATTTCCCCACGGATACCGGTACCCGTCGGGCCCGCGCGCGGCGTACTCCCACTCGACTTCGGTCGGGAGCCGAAACCCGTCCGATCCACGGTCCCAATCGACAAAATCCTCGGGTTTCGGGTCACTCGGCGCTGGGTTCGACGGAGCGGGATTCGCCTCGCGTCGGCGCGCCGCGACGGCTCCGTACGCGGGAGAGAGCCCGGTTGCGATACTCAACGCGTCGGCCATCCGCACCGCTCCCCACCACGTAATACCGACGGCCGGGTGTTGATCGCGCCCCGCGCGTACCGTCACCGTACCACCCTGCGTGTTTAGGCCGAACTGCTCGCCGTACTCGAGTTCGGCGATCCCGAGATACAACCGGTCATCGTCGGCGCCGCGGACGTCGCCCGCTTCGAGCCGCGCCCACCCCGCGCCGATCATCCAGTTCAGAAGCCGCGCGGCCTGCGAGTTCGTGACCGGATACACCGCGAGCTCGTACGGTCGGCTGAACTCGATCGTTCGCACGGGCCGCTCGTCGGGGCGACCGTCGGCGACGCCCATCGTGACTTCCGCGGTGCGGCCGGGTTCGAGCACGCGCCGGAACGTCAGCCCGAGCGTCCCCGGGACAAATGCTACCGCATCGTTCCATCCCGCGTGCCCGCGTGGACCGATCGCGGCGACCCGAACCGTGTGCGGAACCGTCGCCATCGGGCCCGGGAGCCTGATCGCGGTCTCGCTCTGTTCGGTCTCGAACACGATCTCTCCGGACGGGTCCTGCCCGGACGCCTCCGGCCCATCGCCACGACGAATCTCGACCGCGTACGACTCGGCGCCCGGCACAGCCTGCCACGCGATGTACGGCGGGTTCTCGAACGTCGTCCCGCCCGGGAAAAACGGCATTTCTACCGAGACGGTCTCGACGACCGCGAACGACGCCACCTCGCTCCACGCCCCCCGAACGGTTCCCCGAGCCGGACGGACGCGCCACCGGTACGAGTCGATCGCGAAAGGCTCCGCGTCCGGTCGGTACGATACAGTATCGACGACGGCCGCGACGACCGGATCACCGTCCGAGTTGAGCACCTCGATCTCGAACTCGAGCGGCAGCGCGTGAATCGCGTCGTCGGGCTCCTCGTCGGGCTCGTCGGAAGGTTCTTCGTACGACCACGAAAAAGTCGGGACGAGCGCAAGCGTCTCTATATCGACGGGTTCGGAGAGCCGGACCTCGCCAAAGGCCTCGGCGACGATGATCGGCTCGTCGGGTTCGGGAGGCTCGGGCGGCTGTTCGACGGGATCGGGCTCGACCGGTACGGCAGCGATCTGCGGCTCGTCGGACTCATCCTCGACGCCGGGAAGCTCGCTCTCGGTTATCTCATCGACAACGGCCGGAGTTCGGCACGAGAGGATCGCAAAAAAAACGAGGAGAAGGCCACAAACGAGAAGACATGTCTTCGATCGCATCGTCACCTCCGTTGATCAACGCCGCGCTTTCTTGAACTTCTTGTGATACACGTACCGCGCGGTCTCGGCCGCGCGGTACCCGGTATATAGAAAGCTCCGGTACGCGTAGTCAAGAGAGCCGTACCGATGAACGATAAGGCCGCCGAATCCGGTCTTGAACCTGTACAACCCGTGCATTGGGTGTTTGGGATCGTCGGCGGGAGGAATCCCGAACAGGTCGTACTCGCTGCAGCCGGCGGCGCGCGCATCGAGCATCGCGCGCCACTGAAGAAGGTACGCGGGCATGAGGTTCCGTTTCTCGTTCGACGACGCGCCGTACAGGTACGTAGCGCGTTTTCCGCACCGCGCTACGACGATGCCCGCGAGTAAATCGCTCTCGTGCTCGGCAAAGTACAGCGTGAGATCGACCTGGCCATCGGCGAGTTCGAACTGCGTCCGGTAGTACTCAGCCGCGTGCAGCGAAATCCGGTCGCGCGTAGCGGTTTCCCGGTACATCGTGTACCACGCGTCGAGTTCATCGACCGAGGCGCGGCGGATCGTGACGCCTTTTTTTTCGGAGAGTCGGATGTTGTACCGGGTTTTTGCCTTCATCGCTTCGAGCATCTCGTCGTCGTCGGCAAGCGGTACGATCACGGTGCTCGGCGGCTGGATCTCGAGCGCTCCCGCTCGCAGCCGCGGGTGTGCAGGCACAAGCCCCGACTCCGAAACCTGCCACGGGGGGTCGAATCGGACAAAAACGCAGCTACGCGGCAGGTGCCGACGCAATGCGCGCGCGGTCGAGACGAGAGTCTCCGCGTGCCGGTCGTCCGGTACCGAAAAATCCGGACCGTGCGGGATGTACGCGAGCGACAAGCCGCCCGGCAAACCACGTTCGAGCACCAACAACGTCGATTCGGTGTTCTGCGCGCGTACCGAGAACGCGTGCGCGCGCCAGCCGAACCTCTGCTTGACCGCGGCCCAGAACGGGCTTTGCAGCAGATTGTCGCGCGGAGAGAGGCGCGACGCGTCGATCGGAACGACTCGTACCTCGTCCTTCGCGTCCATCACCCTACTTTTCCGTCTCTCACCTTCTCGGTCCGGATCTCGCGCCCCGCGCAACTCAGTGGGGTCGATCCGACGACGACTTTTCCATCGACGACACGAATCGGCACCTCAAAAAAAGCATCGATATCGATTTGCCCCGGCTCTCCGGCGCTCTCCGCATTCTCGGCCAAGACTGCCGGCGTCCCGGGTTCCGCGTGATCGACGAACAACACCTCGACGACCGACTCGCCGGCTGAGTCTTCGGTCTCCGCGGCGAGCAACATCCCGTTGCTCTCGACGCCGCGGAGTTTCGCGGGCTTGAGATTTGCGACCAGGATGATCGTGCGGCCGAGCAGCTCGGATTCTTCGTAGTGCTGCACGAGGCCCGAGACGATCTGCCGGTCGACGCCGCTTCCGTCGTCGATCGTCTCGATGAACAGTCTGTCGGCCTTGGGATGCCGTTCGACCGCGGTGATCCGCGCGGCACGAAGGCTGACGCGCTCTGTGAACATCCTCTCGGGAGCGGCGGCGGCGGCGTCCCTGTCCGCCGCGTTCCGTTCCGCCTGCGTTCCGGAAAAACGCTGTTTGAGCTCCGCGATGTGATCGTCCTCGAGCTGCGCGAACAGGATCTCGGGTTTTCCGACCGTCGTGAGACCGCTCCACGTTGCGAGCCGGTCCCACGAGAACGCAAAACCGCCGAGAAACGCGCCGATCTTCTCGGCGGTCGCCGGCAAGTACGGACGGACGAGGATCGCGAGATCGTGGATCAGGTACACAAGGTCCGAGAGGAACCGATGCGTCCCGTCGGGGTGATCGACGCGTTTTTTCCACGGCTCAAAATCCTGAAACGCCTTGTTCCCGTACGAGGCGAGCGCGAAGATCTTCCTGAAAGCTTCGCGAAGCTCCGCGCGCTCGAGGTGAGCCGTGATCACCGCCTCGCGTTCGGCGACGTCCGTGCGGAACGACGACTCTACGCCTTCTGCGGCGACCTTTCCGTCGTAGTACCGGTGAACGAACGTGAGCGTGCGGTTCACGAGGTTTCCGAGATTGCCGATCAGCTCGCCGTTTGTCTTCTCCTGGAACTCCCTCCACGTGAAGACATAATCGGACGTCTCGGGTCGGTTGTAGAAGATGTAGAAGCGCCAGACGTCGGCCGGAATTCCGGTATCCTTCGCGTCGTTCCCGAACACGCCGACGCCCGCGCTCTTGGAGAATTTTCCGGTCTCGTAGTTCATGTACTCGGTCGACGACATGTGATGAAGCATCGTCCAGTTCTCACCGCTCCCGAGCAGCGACGACGGAAAGATCACGGTATGGAACGGAATGTTGTCCTTGCCGATGAACTGAAACAGCTCGACCTCGTCGGGATTCTTCCACCAGTCTTCCCAGTCCGGCGTATGCGTCGCGGTGATCGAGATATACCCGATCGGCGCGTCGAACCAGACGTAGAACACCTTCTCGCGGAAGCCGTCGAGTGGAACCGGGATGCCCCACTTGAGGTCGCGCGTGATCGCGCGCTCCTTGAGTCCGTCGCGGATCCACGCCTGAGTCATCTGAATCGCGTTGTGCGCCCAGAATCCTTTGACGCTCGCCTCGGCGATCCATTTCTCGAGAATCGGCCGGATCGCCGGCAAGTCGATGTAGAGGTGCTTCGTCTCGCGCAAGACCGGACGCGAGTTGTCGAACATACTCCGCGGTTCGATCAAGTCCGACGGATCGAGCAGTTTGCCGCAGTTCTCGCATTGATCCCCACGCGCCTCGGCGTACGAGCAGTGCGGACACGTGCCGCGCACGTACCTGTCGGCAAGGAACATCTGCGACTCTTCGGAGTACAGCTGCTGCACGCTCTGTTCGCTGATGTATCCGTTTTTGTGCAGCTTCAGGAAGATGCCTTGCGTAATTTCGGTCTGCTCGGGCGTCGACGTGCGGCCGAATTTATCGAACGAGATGTTGAACCAGTCGTAGATGTCCTTGTGGATCGTGTAGTACCGTGAACACAGCTCTTTGGGAGTTATCCCCTCTTCGCGCGCGCGCGTTTCGGTCGCGGTTCCGTACTCGTCGGTCCCACAGATGTAGAGAGTCTCGTAGCCGCGCTCACGACAGAAACGCGCAAAAACGTCGGCAGACAGCACCTGGATCAGATTCCCGAGGTGCGGAATATTGTTGACGTACGGCAAGGCGGAGGTGATAAGTCTCTTTTTCATCGTGTCACTATAGGTTCTCGCACGATTCGGTGTCAATAACGAATGAATCTCCTTGACGACTGAAGCAAGGTCAGGTACCTTCGAAGGATACCCCACAAGGAGGACGTATGGCCGAACGGGACGTTTCCCCGGCAAAAATGCCGTTTAACCTAAAACCACGCGGCGTGGTCTTGATAATCGTCGTCGTGGCGATCATCGCCACCGTGATGTCGAGTTTCTTCATCGTAGACCAGACCGAGGAGGCCGTCGTTCTCTTGTTCGGCCGCTACACGCGTACGGCGGGCCCCGGTCTGCATTTCAAACTGCCGTTCGGGATCGAACGGAACGAGAACGTGCCGACGCAGGTGATCCAGAACATGTCGTTTGGATTTCGCACCGCGCAACCCGGCGTCCGGACGCAGTACGACCCGCGCCGGTTCCCGGAGGAGTCGGTCATGCTGACCGGTGACCTCAACATCGTCGACGTCGAGTGGATCATCCAGTACCGGATCACCGACGCTCGGGCGTGGTTGTTCAACGTTCAGGACCAGGCGCGTACTCTGCGCGACATATCGCAGTCGGTCGTGAATCAGCTCGTCGGCGACCGCGCGATCCTCGAGGTCATCGGCGCCGCGCGATCGAACATCGAGTTCGAGGCGCAGGAACTCATGAACGATTCGTTCCGGAACTTCGGCCTCGGCGTGAACGTCACGCAGGTCAGGCTGCAGAACATCGTGCCGCCGGCCGGACGCGTCCAGGACGCGTTCGAGGACGTCAACATGGCGGTCCAGGACATGAACCGGCTGATCAACGAGGGACGCGAGTTGCGTAACCGTGAAATTCCCCGATCGCGCGGTGACGCAGCGCGTGAGATCGAGATCGCGCGCGGATACGCGGCCGAGCGCGTGAACAGAGCGCGCGGTGACGTCGCGCGGTTCAACTCGATTCTCACCGAGTGGGAGCTCAACCCTGAAATCACACGAACGCGCATGTACTACGAAATGATGCACACGATTTTCCAGGCCGACACCGAAACCGAGTTGATCGACAGGAACCTCGACAACTTCATACCGCTCCTGAACCTGCAGCGGAACGAAGGAGCCCGACAATGAAAAAGCTCGTAACAGTACTTGTCGTCGTCGCGGTCGTGCTCATCGTTTTTCTACTGCTCGGGCCGCTCTACATCGTCGAAGAGGGTGAACAGGCGGTCGTGACGCGTTTCGGACAGATCGTCGCGACCGAGACCGAAGCGGGGCTGAAGTTCAAGACTCCCGTCATCGACACGGTCACGAAGTATCCCAAAAGGATTCAGTCGTGGGACGGTGAGCCGCAGCGCGTGCCGACCGCGGAGAATCAGTTCATCTGGGTCGACACGACCGCCCGTTGGGTGATCAAGGATCCCGCGTTGTTCTACGCGTCGGTCACGACGCTTCCGGCCGCGTACGGACGGCTCGACGATATTCTTGACTCGATCGTGCGCACGGTCATTTCATCAAATAGCCTCGCCGAGGCGGTCAGAAGCACGAACCTGATCCGGGAAGTGGCCCCGGACGCGATGATCCCCGAGGCCGACGTCGAGGAGATGGAGGAGCTCGGTGACCTAGAAGAGTTCGAGGAGCTTTTCCGCGTACGCGTCGACCACGAGACGATCCGGCGCGGGCGTCGAACGCTCGCCGAACAGATGTTCGAGTCGGCCGACAGCGCGGTTGCGGAGCTCGGCGTCGAGCTCGTCGACCTCGTGATCAGGCAGATCCGGTACTCCGACGACTTGACCGAGAGCGTCTACAACCGGATGATCTCCGAGCGGAACCAGATCGCGCAGGCGTACCGCTCTCTCGGCGAAGGGCGCAAGCAGGAGATCCTCGGTCAGATGGAGAACGAGAAGGCTCAGATCCTCTCACGCGCGTACGCGCAGGCTCAGGAGATCCGCGGTGACGCGGACCGTGAAGCCGCGGCGATCTACAACCGATCGTACAGCCGAGACCCCGCGTTCTTCGAGTTCTGGCAGGCGGTCAACTCGTACGAAGAGACGATCCCGCTCTTCCGGAAGACTCTCACGACCGACATGGACTACTTCAAGTATCTCTACAGCAGCGAGGGTCGATAGCGACTCACGGTTACGCTGTAAAACACGCCGCCTCACGAGTTTGAGGCGGCTTTTTTTTCCCCCTTGACCGCGCCGGAGCTTACGGCCTATACAAACAACGCAATGAAAAAAGCTGCTGAAATCATGTCGGTGATTAATCCGACAAAAAAAACCGGCGCGGTTCCGGCGTCCGTCTCGGCGATTGTCTACGACTCACGATCGGTTAGTCCGGGCTCTGCGTTTTTCGCGATCCGCGGGGCGCATTACGACGGGCACGCGTTTATCGGCGATGCGGTCGAACGCGGCGCGTCGCTCATCGTGCACGACGCGGAGATTCCGCAGACGATCAAGCGCAACAAGAAAGCCGCGTTTTTTGCTCGCGTCGACGACAGCCGCCGAGCGCTCTCGGCCGCGGCGGCCGAGTTCTACGGGCATCCGTCGCGCACCTTGCGCGTGATCGGCGTGACCGGAACCGACGGCAAGAGCACGACGGTGTACTTCGCGCACCAGCTGCTCGAGGCGGCCGGCGAAAAGAGCGGGTTTTTCTCGACGGTTGCGGCTCAAACGCGCGATACCGTCGAGCCGAACACGTTGCGGCAGTCGACGCCCGAAGCGCCCGCAATCCACGCCGCGCTCGCCGAGATGGTCGCGGCCGGCAAGACCGCCGCGGTGCTCGAGGCGACGTCGCACGGGCTTTCGCTCAAGACCGCCCGGCTTGCCGACGTGAGCTTCTACGGTTCGGTCTTCACGAACCTCACGCACGAACACATCGAGTTTCACGGCAGCTTCGACGCGTACAGAAACGACAAGTCTAACCTGTTCCGCGCGATGGACGCCGATCCGCGCTCGGGCGCGTTCGGCGTCGTGAACGCGGACGATCCGAACGCCGAACACTTCGCCGGGCTCACGAAACGTCGCGTCATGACGTACGGAACCGAGTTGGGTGGTGACCTCACCGCGGGCATGTTGGAACCGGACATGACCGGCACAGCTTTTGTGCTCCGATTCGGCGCGCACTCTATCCACGCGCGTATCCCGGTTGTCGGCGTGTTCAACGTCGAGAACGCGCTCGCGGCGCTCGCGGCCGCGGCGTGCCTGCTCGACGTCGATCCGATCGATCTCGCCCCGTATCTCGAACGTCTGGTACCGGTCGAAGGGCGCATGGCACGGATCGGAGCGGTCGATCTGCCGATCAACGTGATTGTCGATTATGCGCACACCCCCGGCTCGTTTCGACGGCTTTTCCCGATCATACGTGACTACACAAACGGCCGCGTGATCGCGGTGTTCGGATCCGCGGGTGAACGCGACATCGAGAAGCGGCCGATGCAGGGGAGAATAGCCGCGCAGTGGTCGGATATCATCATACTCGCCGACGAGGACCCGCGCGACGAGTCACGACTCTCGATCCTGAATCAGATAGCCGAAGGCTGCCGCGAGTCGCGTCCCGAGTGGCGAGACGGAGTGGAGCTCGCGATCATTCCAGACCGCTCCGAAGCGATCCATCGCGCGGTGAAGATCGCGAAACCCGGCGACACCGTCCTGCTGCTTGGGAAGGGACACGAGAAAAGCCTCATCACACCGATGGGCTCACAGCCGTGGAACGAAGCAGAGGTCGCGAGAGCGGCGTTGCGCGCGGCGGGCTATCCCGTCGACGACGAGTGACCGCGAGGGAATCGGCCGCTACCAGTGATCGTACGAGATCACGCGACTCAACGGCAACCGCCCGGGCTTCTCGGGCACCGAACGAGGGTGCCCGACGAGTAAAAGCGTAACGACGCGCATCGAGAACGGGACCGTCAATAACGCCTTGACGTCGGATTCATCGAAAGTAGTGATGAAACACGTCCCGAGTCCTTCACGTACCGCCTGAAGCGACATGAAGCTCCCAGCGATCCCGAGATCTATCGGGTACGAGAGCTGGCCGTTCGGCATCCTGTACTCGATATTCGTCGTGCAGAACGTGATGATCAGAGGCGCCGCACCGACGTACTCCTGGCCGAAGCACGCGCTCTCCATTTTCTCCCGGAGGTCTGAGTTCTGAATCGCGATGAATCGCCACGCCTGGCGGTTTTTCGCCGAAGGCGCCAACCTGCCGGCTTCGAGAATGCGTTCAACCGCGCCCTTCTCGACCGGCTCATCGGTAAAGTCTCGCACGCTTACGCGTTGCGCGATTTCTGGCAGAAGATCCATGTATACCTCGATACCTGCAAACGCTTATTGACTATCCGCGAACGTTCTTCCTATTCTCAAACAGAATGAGTATCAAACTCGCGACGGTTATCTGTTTCATTGTAACATCATCGGCCCTGTTTTCCCAGTCCCCGAGAACCGACGCCGGCGATGCCGCCGGGGCGCGAGTGCTCGATCACTACACGGTCGTCTCGGAGTTTTACCCGAGAACCGAGGGGCGCGAATCCCAAACGTTTGAGTACATCGAGCGCGTGAGTACCGACGCCGGTTACACGCCGATTGCGTACCGTTTCGACGACCTCGCGGGAGTGCACGCGTTCTCACGCGTGCTCGAGATCGAGATTCCGGGGGTCCTGCGCGATAGAGTCATCATCGCGGTACCCGTGGACCACGAACCCGGCATCCCGCCGGAGTCCGACGGATCGTTCGCTATCGCGACCGCGCTCGCAGCTCTGGAGCGGTTCAGCGAGTCGCGCCCACAACTCACCCTGGTGTTCGTGTTTCTCGGAGCTGAACGGGCGCACGGTATCGGAGAAGGACTCGGCACAAGGCTCTATCTCGACGATTTCTTCGCGTTCGACCCGACCGCCGTCCTGTACTTTGGATATCGAGGTGTTCCGGAACGAATAATCCTCGAGACCGGCGGAGGTGGAACGGTTACTCCACTCTGGCTGTTGACGCGAGTATCGCAGGCGCTCGATATGACCGAGTTGGAGTATGTATTTCTGGGAAACAGGAACCAGATGCACAGGACCCGGTTCGCGGCTGAACCGACGTGGATCGCACCGTACCTGGAGGCGGGGGTGCCGGCGATCGGAGTCGAGGGGAGCGGCAGCGCGTCTGACGCTGTGGCGGCCGCGCGCGCACTCGATGGATTTATCGATGCATTTCTCGCGCACTCGGTCGACGGCATCCCGACCGCGTGGGATCGCCATTACCTGTTCTTCAACCGGCCCGAGGGGTTCTTCGTCGTCCCGGAACCGGCGGTCGTCGTGATTCTGCTCGTCACGCTCGGGCTCACGCTCCTGTACGGCGTCACGTTCCGGCGCCGAGTCGGCCGGTACGCACGATCGGTCGTAAAAAACCTGATAATGATCCCGGTGTTGTTTCTCATTTTGTTCGGCTTGTTTGCTGCCGCCACCGCGCTGATCGAACTTTTTCTAGCTCTCCGTGGTTTTCCGGCGCTCTGGCGCCACGCGCCGTACGCGTTCGTCGTGATGAAGGTTGTGCTCGCGGTCGTCCTGTTTTCGATGGTTTTTCAGACACTCAAACGGAAGATCCTGCCGAGAAACAGCACGTTTTACTCGGCCGGCGCAATCCTTTTTTTTCTGATCAACATCGCGACCATGTTTCTTCTTTCGGTATCGTTCACGTACTTTTTTCTCTGGGCATACGTCTGCGCGTTCCTCTTCTCAGTGGTGCGCCGACGACGTGCAAAAATTTTGGTTTTTGCGCTTTCTCCACTCTGGATTCTCTTTGCACTCCACCACGCGTTGAGTTTTCCCGAGTTCACGGTTGTCGAAGGGCTGCTTCTCTCTCGCGTAGCGGGAAACGCGCTGATTGCCGCGATCACGCTCCCGTTCATCTTTATGCTGATCAGAATCGATTTCTTCGTGCGCCATCCGGTCTCGGGCCGATCGGCGTTCACGCTGAAATTGACGACCGGCGTCGGCATCGCCGCGGCGATTCTGCTCGGCGTTTATCTGTTCAACCTGACTCCGTACACACCCGACTCGCCGCAGGTTGTATCGGTCCGCGAGACGATCGACGCGCGGACAAACGAGCGGCGCCTCTCGTTCGAGTCCGATGCGCCGCTCGGTCGAGTCGACTTCCGGCTCGGCGGCGAAGAACGCGCGGTTACGACGGCCGGAAGAGCCGTTGAGTTTGAACTCGAACCGAGACCGAGTCCCGTATCGATCGACGTCTCGACAGGTACGTTCCTGGGTCGGAAGAGACACACCATCGCGGTCGAGTCGGTCACCGGAGTTCGAACGGTCTCGGTGCAGCTCCGGTCGGACAACGCTTTTCTGATCTACGACTCGAATTTCCCGTTCACGATGTCAAACGGAAACACGTCCGCCGAAATTCACATAGGAAACTCTCCGCCGAATCCTTTCGCAATCGAGGTCACGGTCCCCGGAGCTTCGCGCATCTCGGTCGAAATAGAGACCACGACCGACCGACTCACCGAAGAGTTCTCGCTGTCTCGCGACGATGTGCAAACCATGCTCGAAGTTAACTCGTTCAAAACGATCGCCGAGTTGTAAAATGGTCGATGCGGATCGGTTGGAACCCATTTTTTTCCACGTAGACCTCGACGCTTTTTTCGCGTCGGTCGAACAGCACGATGACCCGTCGCTCAAAGGGCGACCCGTGATAGTCGGCGCATCGCCCGAGGGCGGACGTGGAGTTGTGTCGGCGTGTTCGTACGAGGCTCGCCGGTTCGGCGTTCATTCGGCGATGCCGATCTCGGAGGCGTACCGGAGGTGTCCGAAGGGGGTGTTTCTACCCGTACGAATGCAGCGGTACCGAGAGCTTTCGGCGCGCGTGATGGGCATCCTCGAACAAGCGACGCCGGTGTTCCGCCGCATTTCAATCGACGAGGCCGGACTCGAGATGACAGGAACCGAACGCGTGCTCGGGCCCGCTTACGACGTCGCGGCCGACCTGAAAAAAAAGATAACGACGACGACCGGACTCATTACTTCGATCGGCATCGGCCCGAACCGTTTTATCGCGAAACTCGCTTCGGAGCACAAGAAACCCGACGGACTGTACCGCGTGAAGCCCGGAGAGGAAGAGGAGTTCGTCGCGGCGCTTCAACTGAACAATCTCTGGGGGATCGGTAAGAAAACTCGAGCACGGCTTGAGACCCTCGGGATCGATACCGTTCTGAAGCTTCGCTCGAATTCGCTCGAGAAACTGCGCGGCCTGTTCGGACAAGCTGCCGGAGAATACCTGTACCAAGTCGCGCGCGGCATCGACCCCGGGGTGTACAGAGCGCGCACGCAGAGGCACTCTATTTCCGCCGAGACGACGTTTCTCCACGATACCGCAGACCCCACGACCATTCGACGAACCGTGCTGGCTTTGTCGCACGAGGTATTTTTCCGGCTGCTCGACGAAAGCGCGATCGCGCATACCGTTCAACTCAAGTACCGGTACTCGGACTTCTCGACTCACACGGCGCGCCGCACGCTCAAACACCCGATCGCGTCGAGCGAAGAGCTGAATCAGGTAATCGTCGATCTTCTCACGACTCGAACGGAACTCGGCCGCGCGATACGTCTGCTCGGAGTCGCTCTTGAGGACGTCGTCAGCGACGACCAACCCAGACAGAACGAACTTTTTGAAGACCCCGACGAGAGGAAACGTCGCGTCGAGTCCGCGGTGCACTCGATCAAAAAAAAGTACGGTGACGACGGGATCAAGAAAGCCGGGTTTGTGAGCCGCACGCGAACGAACGCCCCAAAACCCGACTCACGATGATTGGGCAGGACGAAACTTCGCGATCAGCGGCGCGGTCATCTCGGCGATAATCTTGAGAAAGGCCTCATCCGCGTCAGAGAAAACGTTCAGCTCGTGCGAATCGATATCGATCTCCGCGATGAACTCCCCGTCGAGAAAAACCGGCACGACAATCTCCGACTTCACGCGTGGACTGCACGACAGGTAGTTCGCTTCGAGGTTGACATCCTGCACCGTGAACGTCGCGAGGCGATCGGCCGCCTGGCCGCAAATTCCCTGCCCGTACGGGATACGAATGTGATCGGTCTTCTCCCCGTCAAACGGTCCTAATGCCAACTCCCGGATCTCGGGCACCGCGATGTAGTATCCGACCCAGTCGTAATGCGCGACTCCTGCCCGCAAGCATTCGCACACGAGCTGGAGAGCGGTGCCCGGCTCGTACTCCGCGATCAACCGACGAACGTCGGACTCAACGAGATTGAAAGAACTCATGGTTCCGTACTATACTCGCCCGCGTGATACAAATCAACGAAAACTACCAGAAGTTGCAGCCGACGTACCTCTTCGTCGAGATAGGACGTCGCGTTGCGCAGTTTCAGAGGAACAACCCCGATCGCGACGTGATCAAGCTCGGCATCGGTGACGTGACGCGACCTCTTCCACCGACGATCGTCTCGGCGTTCAGCGACGCGGTACGCGAAATGGGCGACGCGCGCTCGTTCCGCGGGTACGGTCCGGAACAGGGGTACGGTTTCCTTCGCGACGCGATTGCACAGCACGACTTCGCGACGCGCGGCGCCGAAGTGTCGGCCGACGACATTTTTGTGAGCGACGGCGCCAAGTGCGACTCGGGAAACTTCCAGGAGCTCTTTGCGACCGACATCACCGTCGCGGTTCCGGACCCCGTGTACCCGGTGTACGTCGATACCAACGTGATGGCCGGACGTACGGGGGAAGCGCACGACGGTCGGTATCGGGGCCTGACGTACCTCCCTGCGACGCGTGAGAACGGGTTTGTTCCTTCACCACCGGACACGCAAGTCGATCTCGTCTACCTCTGCTTTCCGAACAACCCGACCGGTGCGACAGCAACCAGGGAGCAACTCGCCGCGTGGGTCGCGTACGCGCGGGAAAACAAAGCGTTGATCCTCTTCGACGCCGCGTACGTTGAGTTCATCCGCGATGATGCGATTCCCCGTTCGATCTACGAGATCGACGGCGCCGACCGTGTCGCGGTAGAGTTCCGGAGTTTCTCAAAAACGGCGGGCTTCACCGGCACGCGCTGCGCGTACACGGTCGTACCAAGCGCGTGCACCGCGTACACCACCGACGGGACGGAGGTCTCGGTTCGAGACCTTTGGAATCGTCGCCACTCGACCAAGTTCAACGGCGTCTCGTACCCGGTTCAACGCGCGGCCGCAGCGGTGTATACCGAGGCGGGCCGACGCGAGATCACCGAGCTCGCCGATTATTACCTCGGAAACGCAGCGATCATACGAGCCAAGATGACCGAACTCGGTTATGCGTGTACCGGCGGGGACAACTCGCCGTACATCTGGGTCGAAACCGGACGCCCGTCGTGGCAGTTCTTCGATCTGCTGCTTGAGAAGACCGGAATCGTCACGACGCCCGGGGCGGGGTTCGGCACGTGCGGCGAAGGTTATATCAGGATTTCGGCGTTCAACGACCGCGAAAAAGTCGAAGTCGCGATGGAAAAAATCGGCGCTGCGTTCGCGTAAAGCGACGCCCGTGCGTGGCGACCGCCGGCAATGACCCGTTTATGCCTTCGCGGCCGGACCGCTCGCCGCCGGAAGCATACCGTTGGTCGAACAATAGTTCCTGAAATCGATAAAAGCCGTTTCAAGGCGCGGCCGACACGCGAGGCAACGCTCACGATCGCCGCGTTCAGCAGCTTCCTCGATCTCCGCGGCTACGTTCCCAAGCCGTATCGCTTCCAGGTTCCACGCGCCGCCCTTGATCCCATGGGCATCGGCGCGGACGGCCGTCAGGTCGCCGGCCGAAAGGTTCGTCTCAATAGATTGAATCTGCTCTTCGACCTTGGACGCGAACGACTCGATAACACGCAGCACGACGTCCTCCCGGCCGAGAAAGGCCTCGAGCGCGCCGGCGTAGTTGAAGATCGGAGCAGCGTCGTCGGCGTTCATCGCGTGAATATCCGCGACAGGCGACGAGTCGGACGCGGGATCGGAGCCGCCGGCGGCCGTGCGCGAGGCGAGCACGTACTTCTCGAGAAACGGCACGAGATCGGCACCCTTGAATGGTTTCGTCAAGTAGTCGTTCATTCCCGCATCGATACACTTTTCGCGCTCGCCCTTGACGGCGTTCGCGGTAACCGCGATTATCGGCACCGAGACTCCGTCCTCCCGCAGTCTCTGCGCCGCTTCGTACCCGTTCATCTCGGGCATTTGCACATCCATGAAAACGAGCGCCGGCTCGTTTTCGATCACGGCCTTGACCGCCTCGATACCGTTTGACGCGACGACAACATTATACCCCATTTTTTCTAGAATCGTTTCGAACAGCTTCTGGTTGACGAAATGGTCCTCCGCGACGACGATCGTAGACACGACGCGATCGCTCTCATCGTCGAGTATGGGTTCCAGATCGATCGGCGCCTCATCGTCGGTCAACTCGAGGTCGATGTCACCGGTTAACGAGGCCCCGACCGCGTCGAACAACTCTTTCCACTTGACGGGCTTCGAGACGTACGCGTCGAACCAATGCAGGAGTTTCATCTTGGTCTCGCCACCCGCGCGGCCGGTCGGGCTCATCAAGATAAGACGCGTCGCGTTAATCGCTTTGTCGGCGTTGATCTCGCTCGCGATCTGCCACCCGTCCATACCCGGCATGTAGAGATCGATCACCGCGGCATCGTACGGTGTCCCGGCATCGGCAGCCGCGCGTATCACGGTCAGCGCGTCGGCTCCGGCCCCGACCGCATCGACGTGCCCGACGAGGCGCGCGAGGTACGTCTTGAGAACCGCGCGGGCGCCGGGATTGTCGTCGACCAATAACACGCGCCGATCGGCAAAAACATCCGACTGAGTACCGGCCAGCGGTCTCTCACGGTGCGGTGCCTCAAAAGCCACTTCGAACCAGAACGTCGACCCGCGTCCCTCGACGCTCTCGACGCCGATTTTGCCGTCCATCATCGACACGAGACTGCGGCAAATCGAGAGCCCAAGCCCCGTGCCGCCGAACTTACGCGTCGTCGACGAATCAACTTGCGAGAACGCGTCGAACAGCAAACTTTGTTTGTCCTCGGGGATTCCGATTCCCGTGTCGACGACCTCGAAGCGGATCGTCACGGTTTCAGCGTCGTCGCTCTCGACCGGAAATACGTTTATCCGGATTTCACCCGATGCGGTGAACTTCACGGCGTTGTTGAAGAGGTTCACGATGATCTGCCGTATCCGAATTGGGTCGGCCATGATCCGCTCGGGCAGGTCCGGGTCGATATCGACGATAACTTCCAGGCCCTTCTTGTGAGCCTCGAGACTCACCATATCGACCGCGTCCTCAGTCATCGTGAAGAGGTCGAACTCGATGAACTCGAGCGTGAGTTTTCCCGCCTCGATCTTCGAGAAGTCGAGGATATCGTTTATCAAGCCGAGCAGCACGTCGGCCGAGAACCGCACCTGCTGCGCATACTCCTTCTGTTCTTCGTCGAGTGACGTTTCAAGCAGAAGCTCGGTCATTCCCGTGATGGTGTGCAGCGGTGTGCGAATCTCGTGGCTCATGTTCGCTAGAAACGCCGACTTGGTCCGGGTCGCCTTCTCGGCGATATCCTTGGCAGCCTTGAGCCGCTCCTCGTCGCGTTTCTGGTCGGTGATGTCCGCGACGACACCGAAGATAAACGGCGAGTGATGCTCGGAGAATACGTGCGTAATGTCGAGCTGCCACCACCGAACGTTTCCGTCGACGACGTACCGGACCGCGGTCCGGATCTCGCGCGTATCGTCGCGAGAAAACGAACGAAACTCACGTTGCAGGTCGGCGCGATCGGCGGGGTAAATGAAGTCAAAAAAGCTCTCGCCGTGCGTCCGCGAACCCGGCTGCCCTAGCATACGTTCGATCGCTCGGTTCGAGTGCACGACACGCCCGGAACCGTCAAAAACGACCATCCCGATCGGCGAGTGCTCAAAGATTACCTGAAAATGTCGTCCGACAAAACGTGGCTCGCTCGTAAACCCTCCTCACGACGAAAAGAATCCGGAAATCGGTCTCAACGTCAAAACTTCAGTTTCAGGATCTCGATCGACTTCTTGAGAATACCTTCGGGTTTCAACGGTTTGATCATATAACTCTTCACGCCGAACGCCATCGCCTTCACGACCGTGTCGCGCTTCGACAACGCCGAAAGAACAATAATCGGAACATCGCGCTTTTGTTCCTTGAGAGCCGCGAGTACCGCGAAGCCGTCCATTTCCGGCATCATCAGGTCGAGAAACACGAGATCGTACTCTCTCTCGCGCGCGTCCTCGACAAATTCTCGCCCGTTCTCGTAAGCCGTGACACCAAAATTCGTGTCGGAGAAGGTCGTCCGGACGAGCTCCTGCATCACGATATCGTCGTCAACAATCGCGATCTCGATGTCATCCCCGAGATCGGACAGCGAGAACATGTCCTCGCGTTCACCTTCAAACCGAAGGTGAATCGACTCTTCCTTTTCCTTTTTCGGCGCGCGCGTTTGCAGGAAGTCGTGCTGTACCGTCTTGTTCTGCGAGTCAACGAACGATCCCGACTTTCGACCCATGAGCCCGTCCATCGCGCGTTGCAGAGAATCGACTACTTCGATATCGGAGAACTCGTTGCGCGAGCGTACGTACTTCCCGATGAAATCCGAGTTCGTGAGGATCTTGATCGCCCGGTTTTTCGCGCCGCTGTGTTCGGTTACCACCTGCAGTAACGCGCTGAGCTTGAACGAATCGGCCGAGTCGATTTCGAGGTTCGAGAACATCATAAGAACTTTTGGGTTCTGAAGTTCGTAGAGATCGACAAGCTCTTTGATCTTGTACTTCAGGAGCTGGATTTTTTCCTTGTTCAACCCTTGAGCGATCTCTACGAAGATCACGTCCTCGTTTACGTGAGCCTCGATGATACACGGCGTTGCGTCGATGTCGAGGGTGATGTTCAGAATCTCCGCGACGGACTTCAGGACCGCATCGACTTTGATCGGCTTGAAGAAGAACTTCCGGATGTTGAACTTCGCAACCTGGAGTACCTTTTCACGATCAACCTTCGACGATGCCATGATCACCGGGATGTTCGCGGTGTTCGGGTCGGATCGGAGCTTCTCGAGCAGTTCAACCGAACTCAACCGCGAGAGATAGTACTCCATGATGATAAGGTCCGGCGTCTGTTGCCTCGCCTTGACCGATCCGTCGAGACCGTTGACGCCGACGACGAGCTCGAACCCGTGTTCTTCGAGTTTTTGGCAGAGGAAGTCGCGCATCAGCGGAGATTCGTCGATCACAAGTACTTTCTTCATTACGTCGCCTCGGGTTGTGGTGCGTCGGCCCATTATGACGGGTGCGGCCCGGTTTGTTCAATACCGAGTTGACACCGTCGAGCGCGACTCGATAGTATTGCTTCATGTCGCTCCGCCGAGTCGTTTTGATCTGCGCCTTATGCGCTGTTTCGTCAAGCTTCGTTGGTGCAACTCCATGGCAGATCGCGGTCGGACCTCGGATCTGGGGCGCCGCGGTCGATCTGGGATACACGGGATTCACACCATTCGAAGGTTTTGACACGATACCCGGATTCGGTCTCTCGGCCGAGTGGGGGACGATCGGATACTTCCGTGAGCGCGACGGTACGGCCGTCGATTCGGCCGATCCGAATCCGTATCACGCCAGAACGCTCTTGACCCTGAACGCCGGAGTTATCCAGTCGCTTGTTCCGGACGGAGACGTCGCGCTGCAGGCTTTTCTCTTCTATCGCGGTCGTGTCGACCTGCCGCACACCGACGGTCTGTTGCGGAGCTCCGGCACCCCGTCGGCCGACGGAGACGTGACCCACTTCATCCTCGCGGGCCTTGGACTGTCGAACGTCTCAATAGACTCGGCAACCCGCGTCCGGTCGGGTGGGCTATTCGATCTCGGTGTCGAGTACGGCCCACGTTTTCTCGGAAACGAAGCGGTCGGATCCTCTGATTTTCTGCGTGCAAACGTCGAGACGCGCTACTACCTTCCACTCGTCGAGACGAGACGCGACGACGGCCGAAACAACTTCTCGGCGTACCTCGCTTCGATGGTTACCGCCGACTTCGCTTTCGGAACCGCCGTACCTGTCTGGGTACGTCAGTCGTTTGGAGGTCGATACACGCGGACCGGACTCGGAGGTTCGGTACGCGGTTTCGAGACCGGACGTTTCGACGCCGACACAAAGGGGTACGCGTCAATAGAGCTTCGCACGTTCATCGGTACGGCCTTCCGTCGGTCGGTCGTACCGGGCATCACGGCGTTCGTCGATGCCGGCGGCTGGATCGATCGCGAGCCACGGTCGCCGGTCGCGTCCGACAACTCGGGCTCGATCGTCTCGACCGGGATCGGAGCGTCGATCGACGTCGCGGATATTCTGAGTCTTGTTTTTTACACCCAACACACGGTGCACGGAACGCGTCTCGACGGAGTCCGGTGGACGCCGTTCGCGATCGGATTCGGCGTGCATTATTGAATGACGCGTGAGGAACCTCTTGAACACCACGACACACCACGATGACCAAAACGATTTCCTATTTCCGGCTGTTGAAACCGCGTTGAATTTCAATTTAGGTACCGCACTCGACGACGCGGTACTTTCGGCCTCCGGCTGGAGAAAAATATTCGGCACGACGGAAGACGACGATACAGGACGCGTGAGCGACGTCGACGCGACGCTCGTCGCGATCATGGCCGACGTCTGCGCCGAGTGGTTTCTGGAAGACCGTCCACAATCGGCGGAACCGGCGGTTGTACTCGGGACCGACTCGCGGCCGACCCGTCACTCGCTCGCCGCGATCTGCATCCGTGTATTGCTCGCGCGGGGAATCAGACCGATCTACGGTGGGATCGTCGCGACTCCGGAGATCATGGCGTACACTTCTCGCGGATCGTATGCAGGGTTTCTTCTGGTAACCGCGAGTCACAACCCCGTCGGGCACAACGGCCTCAAGATCGGCGCACACGACGGCGCCGTCGTGTCTCCCGCAATCGCGTCGCTTCTCGCGAAACGGCTCGAGACCGCGGTGAACGACCCCTCTACCGTCGCGCGCGTACTGCGCGCCGTTTCGTCGATATCCGATTCGACCGTCGCTTCGATCTACGCCGACGTTCCACGCATCAAGAGCGAGACTGTACACGCGTACAAGAGTTCCATCGGCGTCGTCACGTTCGGTGACGATCTGCTGGGCCCGGAGCGTCGGAATGCGGTGCGCACGGCGATCACAGACCGGGGATTCGGCGTCGTCGTCGATTTCAACGGCAGCGCGCGTGCGGTTTCGTGCGACCGCGAGTTCTTTGAAGAACTCGGCGTGCGGTTCCACGCGATCAACGACGTCGCGGGAGCATTCGCTCACCGGATTGTGCCCGAGGGCGAATCGCTCGATCCGTGCCGGGCTGAACTCGCGGCGATTCGGGAGTCCGACCCGGTTTTCTCGCTCGGGTACGTGCCGGATGCCGACGGCGACCGCGGGAACCTTGTGTTCGCCGATTCTACGGGGGTGCATGCGCTGCACGCGCAGCAGGTGTTCGCTCTCGCGTGTATCGCCGAGCTCTCGTGGCTCGTGTGGAGCGACCGGCTCACGTACGATTCGGACGGCCGAGCCGAACAGAAGGTGGCGATCGCGGTCAACGGTCCGACATCGCTCAGGATCGAACGCATAGCGGAACTGTTCGATGCGCGGGTCTACCGGGCCGAGGTCGGCGAGGCCAACGTCGTCGAACTCGCGAGAAAACTCAGGAATAAGGGCTATCTCGTACGCGTGCTCGGCGAAGGCTCGAACGGCGGCAACATCGTCCATCCCGCGCAGACGCGCGACCCGATTCACACGGTTCTCGGAATCATCAAGCTGCTCTTGACGCCGGACGCGCCGGAAAGACCTTCACCGCTGCGAATCTGGTACTCGAAGGTTTGCCCGTCTACCGAACCTCCGGTCGCCCCCGAACTTGCCGACGTCGTCAGGACGCTTCCAAAATTCACGACGACCGGCGCGTACGAAGCGCGGGCCGTTCTACCCGTCCCGAGTCTCGACGACGGAGCGCTGCGCGCGCAGTACGAGAAAACCTTCGCCGAGGTCTGGCCCGAAATCAAGGCCCAACTCGGCGCAAAACTCAACGTCCGAACCTGGGAAGCGATCAACTACAACGGAACCGATGAGATCCACGGAATCGGGCGAACCCACCTGAGCTGCGGTGCGCGGTGCGGTTACAAGATCCTGTTCAAGGACGACACCGGTCGCCACGTCGGGTTCGTCTGGATGAGGGGTTCGGGAACTGAGCCGGTTTTTCGCGTCATGGCCGACATCGAAGGCGACAACCCGGAGCTCGAGCGCCAACTGCTCGACCGCCATATTTCGTTGATAAAGAGGTCAATCGACCCGCCGGCTGTTCGCTGAACGCGTGCGTACGGCCGTGCTCACGGGATGTAGAGCGCGTCGTTCTCGGCGGCGATCAAACCTTCGTTTGATAGATCGTCTATCACCGCGTGAACTCTTTGCTCGGGGAATGCCAGTGCTCGAACGATCTCGTCTCGCTCGTGCGAGCGGCCGTCGGCAAGTAACGCGATTACGCGACCGCGGATCTGCCGGTTCGAGTTCTCGAACGGCGCCTGCCGCGTATGGTGAGCGCTTCTGCGGTTCGGATTTGGAAACTCCCGCGCGAGGAAGACCCCAAAATCCATCAGAGCCCAGTACCACTCACGTGGACTCGCCCGGTCGAGCGTGGCTTCGATGAAAGGCAACAGCTCGGTGTCGTGTACTTTCTCGCGTCCGGCAAAAAAAGCGTGCAGAAACACACGGCGGATGTTGGTCTCGATGAAAACAACCGGCGTGTTGTACGCAAACGCCACGATCGCTCCCGCGGTATTCTTCCCAATGCCCGGAAGGTCCGTGAGAGTCTCAGTGTCTCTCGGGAGCACACCGTTCCAACGGTCGATCACGATGCGTGCGGAGTCCCGCAGATACTTCGCGCGCCGGTTGTACCCGAGTCCCGACCAGACACGCAACACCTCGGCGGTCGAACTCGCGGCAAGCGTCGCGTACGACGGAAACTCCGAGAGAAACTCCTCGTACTTCGATGCGACGCGCGTGGTACCGGTCTGTTGAAGCATGATCTCCGAGACGTGGATCGCGTACGGGTCGCTCGTCTCGCGCCACGCAAAACTGCGGCCGTAGCGACGGTACTGTCCGTACACAACGTCGCGGAAAAGCTCGATTTCGCGCGAGTCCGGAATCATGTGCGACCGGTATTTTGCGTGGTCGGCGTTCGTCGAGATCGCCCGATAAGGCGTCCCTTGCGGCGGTTTTTTTTCCGGAAGTTTCCCGTTCCCATGAGAATACCGGCCGGCTCGTACCCCGGGATATTCTCAAACGTGATCTTCAGCGCAACGGTCAATGGAACCGCAAGGAACATCCCTACCACGCCCCAGAGCCAACCCCAGAACAGCAACATGACCAGAATCACCACGGGGCTCAGATTCAGACTATCCCCGAGGAGTTTTGGATCGATGATGTTACCGATAATGAGCTGCGAAGACGCCATAAGAGCGGCGGCAGCGATCACCGGGCTCCAGTCGGGCAGAAACTGAATAATCGTAAACGTCACGCTGAGAACCGTGACAATGATCGAGCCGATGCTCGGGATGAAGTTGAACATGAACGTGAGGATCCCCCAGATAAACGGGAAATCCACTCCGATGAGGGTGAAACCTACGAATATGATCACCGCGGTCATGCCGCTCACGAACAGCTTCACGCTTACGTATCGCCCGATCTGCTGCGTGATGTGCGCAAAAACGATCGTGATTTTCCGCGTCGTGTGGTCTTTTAACGCCGCCCGAACCTTGTTTCTCATGTACGGCTTCTCGAGCAGCATGAAGAAAAGGTAGATGATCACGATGACGAGAGCGTTAACAAACGACATGAATCCGCCCGATATCGAGAAGAGAAACGAACTCACGCGGCGGTTGATATCAAGTTCCCGAATCAGACCCGCCGGAAGATCGAATCGAAGAATCAACTCGTTCAACAGCTCGTTGAGACGCACTTGATAGCGCGGGAAGTCGCGAAGCAGCGACTGGATGCTCGAGTAGAGAATCAAACCAACAAGAAATCCAAACGCGAGGAAAAGAAGCAAAACAATCACGGTCGCGATCAACCGTGGTATCTTGAGTCGACCAAAAAAATCAACGACAGGCGCGAACACGAAAAAGAACAACACGGCAAAGACGAGAGGCACGATGAGTCCGCCGGTGAGGCGCATCACCGCACCCACCGCGATGACCGCGATTACCGAGAGAGAAACTGAACTCAACCGCTGTGGATCAAACACGTCTCGAAAATACCATACCTTGGACGTATTTCCTATACGCCCTCTTTATCTCCTGGAGGGTGATTTCTATATGTGAATCGCCCAGCCCTCTGCGGCGCGCGCCGCTTCCATTACCGCTTCGGACAACGTCGGGTGCGCGTGAATCATCGTCGCGATATCCTCGGGTAAAAGCTCGGCCTTCTTCGCGAGCAACAGCTCATGAATCAGCTCGGTCGCCGCGTTTCCAACGACGTGCGCGGCGATGATCTCGTGCGTTTTTTCGTCGTACAGGATCTTCACGAGTCCGTCGGGCTGCTCGATCGCGACCGACTTGCCGGCCCCCCGATACGGGAAAACCGCTTTTTTGTACGCGAGCTTTTTTTCTTTTGCGGTCGCCTCGGTCGGTCCGAAACTCGCGATCTGCGGCTCGGTGTACACAGCCGACGGAATCAAGTCCGGATCTAACTTTGTCTCGACCGCGTGCGCGTTTTTCTGGTTTGTCGTCTTCGCGGATGATTGAGTCGCGATGTACTCGACGACAATCTCGCCCTCTTTCGACGCGACGTGCGCGAGAGGAGGCGACGGGACGACGTCGCCGACCGCGTAGATGCTCTTGACGTCGGTCCGGTAGTAATCGCCTACCCGGACGAAACCTTTCTCTAGTTTGACGCCGACCGCTTCAAGACCGAGGTTCTCGGTGTTCGGAACACGCCCGACCGCGACCAGAATCTTCTCAGCCTCGAGCGTCTTCTTGCCGTCTGAGTTCTCGACCGACAACTTCACGCCGGACTTCGTTTTTTCGAGTTTGGTCGCTTTTGTGTCGGTCAAGATCTCAACGCCACGACGTTTGAAGTCCTTTACCAACACTTCAACGACTTCGGCGTCTTCGAGCGCGAGCGCGCGCGGGAGCATCTCGACGACCGTTACCTTTACGCCGAACAAACTCATCACGTGCGCAAACTCGAGGCCGATCACACCCGCGCCGAGAACGATGAGGTCTTTCGGCAGCTCTTCGAGCATCAACACGCCGGTCGACGACAACACGGTTTTCTCGTCAAACTCGAAACCCGGCAGTTCGCGCGGTCGTGATCCGGTTGCGATCAGGATGCTTTTCCCGGTGATTTTTTTGGACCCGACCGTCACTTCGTTCGGGCCGGTCACTTTCGCCTCCCCCGTGATGTACTCGATCTTGTTCTTCTTGATCAGCGACTGTACGCCGCGTGAGAGCGAATCGGCGGCCTTCCGGGACTTCTTGAAGACCGACGAGTACTCAAAACCGCTCCGGTCGAGCTTTATGCCCATTTTTTCGAGCTCGGCGCCGTGCGAAAAAACCTCGGCTTGGTGTATCAAAGCTTTCGACGGGATGCACCCTATATTCAGACACACTCCGCCTGCTTTATCCTTCTCGATAAGCGCACACGACAGCCCAAGTTGCGTCGCGCGGATCGCAGCGACGTACCCTCCGGGACCCGCACCTATCACAAGACAATCAAAATCGTATGACGCCATCTGGACCTCCGTTTAGAACAACAACCGGTAAGGGTTTTCCATGAGACTCTTCAGCTCCGCGAGGAACCGCGCTCCGACGGCACCGTCGATCACGCGGTGGTCGCACGAGAGCGTCATCTTCATGACCGGCACGATCGCGATTTCATCGTCGCCCCGAACAACCGGCTGCTTCTTCGTCTCCCCGAGCGCGAGAATCGCGGCCCCGGGCGGATTGATGATCGCCGTGAACTCCTCGACTCCAAACGAACCGAGGTTACTGATCGTGAACGTCGCCCCTGTGTACTCTTCGGGCTTGAGCGAACCTTTCGAGACCTTCTCGATGAGCTCCTGCAGCTCAGCATCGATCTGTTCGACGCCTTTCGCGCCGCAGTTGCGTACGATCGGCGTGATCAACCCACCGCCGAGGTCGACCGCGAGACCGATGTCGATGCTCCCGAATCGTACGATATTGTCTCCCTGCCACGACGCGTTGACATCGGGGTGCCGCTTGAGCGCTTCGGCCGCGAACTTGATCATGAACGCGTTGAAGCTTACTTTGTCGCCACGCCGAGAAGCGTTGAGCGCGTTCCGCGCCTCGATTACGGTCTGCATCTCGGCCGAGAGCTTCAGGTAGTAATGCGGCGCGGAGAACTTGCTCTCGGCGAGCCGTCGCGCGATCACCGCGCGCTTGCCGGTCACGGGAATGCTCTCGTCGGCTCCCGCGGCGGCACCGTGGGCCTTCACGCCACGTTCGGGCGCACCGCCACCGCGTCCGGCAGCCGCGGCAGACTCGAGATCGCGCTTCACGATGCGGCCCCCCGGACCCGACCCCGAGATCGCCGAAAGATCGAGCCCCTTCTCGTCGGCGAGTTTTCGCGCGAGCGGAGACGCCTTGACACGGTCACCCGATCCGGTCGACGCAGAGATGTCGTCCCGGTCCTTCGGCGAGTCATCCTCTTTCTCGGTGTCGGAGGCCTTCGACTCTACGGCCTTATCCTCGGTTTTTTCTTCGGCTTTCTTCTCGGTTTTGGCGCCGGTCTCGATTTCTTTCACGAGACCGTCGATGTCCTCGCCTTCTTCGCCGATTATCCCGATCGCGTCACCGACTTTCGCGGACGCACCGTCGTTCACGATGATCTTCAGTAGAACCCCTTCTTGAGCGGCCTCGTAATCCATCGTCGCTTTGTCGGTCTCAACCTCGCAGATTGCGTCCCCGGAGGCGATCGTATCGCCAACCTTCTTGCTCCACGAGACTATCGTTCCTTCTTCCATCGTCGGCGAGAGCGCCGTCATCAGTAGTTTTTCGGCCATACTCCCCTCACTTCGTGTACGTGACGCGCTTCACCGCGTCGATGATCTTCTCGACCGACGGCTGCGCCGCGAGCTCGAGTGTGTGATTATACGGCATCGGAACGTCCTCCGATGACACGAGCTCAACCGGTGCGTCGAGGTCGTCGAAACAATTCCGGGAAATCAGCCACGCGACGTGCGAACCGACACTCGCGAACGGCCACGACTCGTCGATCATTACCGCACGATTCGTCTTACGAACCGACGCGTAGATAGCCTCTTCGTCGAGTGGACGGATCGACCGGAGGTCGATTACTTCGGCCGAAATCCCGTCTTTCTCGAGCTCTTCGGCCGCCTCGAGAGCCATTCGAACGACTTTAGAGTACGTGATCAGCGTGACGCGATCGCCCTCGCGCTTCACGTCGGCCTTGCCGATCGGTACCAAGTACTCTTCGTCGGGAACTTCTCCGGTCCAGCCGTAACTCATCTCCGACTCGAGCATGATGACCGGGTTGTCGTCGCGAATCGCGCTCTTCAACAAACCTTTCGAGTCGTACGGCGTCGACGCGGCGACGACTTTGAGCCCCGGGACGTGCGCAAACATCGTCTGCAAAGCTTGCGAATGCTGCGACGACAAAAACTCCGCCGGGCCGTTCGGTCCGCGGAATACGATCGGGCACTTCAACTGCCCTCCCGACATATGACGCATCTTCGCCGCGTTGCTGATCACCTGGTCGAGCGCCTGGAGCGAGAAGTTGAACGTCATGAACTCGACGATCGGTCTGAGGCCTACGAGTGCAGCGCCGATCCCGATTCCGGCGAACCCTTCCTCGGTGATCGGTGTGTCGCGCACGCGATCCTTCCCGAACGTGTCGAGCAGTCCACGCGTAACCTTGTACGCGCCCTCGTACTCTCCGACTTCTTCGCCCATGATGAATACGTTCTCATCACGGTTCATCTCCTCTTCAATCGCCTGGCGGAGCGCCTCGCGAATCGCTATTTCCGGCATGTTCTCCCTTCCCCTTACGCGTAGATGTCTTCGTACATCGAGTCGAGTGACGGCTCTTCGCTGCTCTCGGCAAAATCCGCCGCTTCTTTCGCGAGTGCCTTGGCTTTTTTGTCGAGCTCGTCGAACTCTTTGTCGGTGAGTTGTTTGGCCTCGAGCATCCGACTCTTTAGCATCAGAATCGGGTCCTGCGCTTTGTACTCATCGACTTGTTCCTTTGTGCGGTACTTCGCGGGGTCGCTCATAGAGTGACCGCGGTACCGGTACGTTTTGATGTGAAGCAGATGCGGGAGACCTTCCGACCGCGCCTTCTCGACCGCAGCCGATACACCTTCGTACACCGTGACGAAGTCCATCCCGTCGATCGCGATGCCCGGGATGTCGTACGCTTTCGCCTTGACCTCGAAGTTCTCGACCGCCGAGACGCGGTGTACCGCGGTTCCCATCCCGAACTGATTGTTTTCGACGATATAAACAATCGGAAGATTCCAAACGCGCGCAAGGTTCAGCGACTCGTGGAAGCTACCCTGGTGAATCGCGCCGTCACCGAAGTACACCAGCGTGACACCACCGTCTTTCCGGTACGCCTGCGCGAGCGCGACGCCCGTCGCAACCGGGATTTGTGCGCCGACGATACCGTTTCCCCCGAGCATGTGGTTCTCGACGTCGAACAAGTGCATCGAACCGCCTTTCCCGCGCGAGCACCCCGTGGCCTTGCCGTATAACTCGGCCATCGCGGCTTTCGGGTCCATTCCGCACGCGAGCGCGTGCGCATGATCGCGGTACGCGGTCAAAACGTAGTCTTTTTTTAGATCGAGCGCCGCGATTGAGCCGACCGCAACTGCCTCCTGCCCATTGTACAGGTGGCAGAAACCGCCGATCTTCTTCAACCCGTACATCTGCGCGCTCATCTCCTCAAATCTGCGGATGTTCAACATCCGGCCTAGAGCGCCTAAGAGAAACTCTTTGTCGTACTCGCCGTTCTTACTGTGCTCGTTCTTTTTTGCCATATTCTCCCCTTACTCGACGCTCTCGACCTCGTGGACGACGTAAACGTCCTCCCCGGGTTTCTCATACTTCAGCGATTCGATGATCGTCTCGAGCACAACGATCTCATCATCCTCGGGTTTCAGGACCCAGAAGCGCTCGAGATGCCCACCGAGCGCCTCGAGCACGTCGGCCTTGAGCGCGGGATTGTCGATGACCTGCATTTTCCCTTTGACACGCAAGATCTGATCGAGCTTTGGTGTCTGGAAGAGCCACTCGACCGCGGGATTATCCTCGAGCTCAACCGATTTTGTAAACGTTCGCGGAGTAACCGCGTAGAGAAAACCGGTGCGTCCACGAATCAGGGCGGGCGTCATCCACCGGAGGCGCGGGTAACCGTCTTTGCCGATGTTCGCGAGAACACCGACCTTGTTTTCGGTGATCAACGTATCGAGAACACCGAAGAGAGCGCGTGAGTCCATTGTAAATCCTCCATATCGTCGGTTAGGCCGGATGAAATGACGCGACCGTCATGTGATCGACCCGGAACGGTGCCTCTAATGTAACAATTCGCGGAGTTTTTTCAAGTCGCGGATGCTCGATACGCGCTTTTTTGTCGAACAATCCTTGTACAGCCGGAATCATTATTAGTATAATTAGCAATAGGATAATTTAGTATCTATTCGGACGTTATTCCCGGCAGCGAGGAGGCATCGTGTTCCAGAAGCAAGTCATCATGAGGCGGGTCGTGTATTCCTTGATACCGATCTACCTTTTTTCGATCTATCTATACGGCTGGCGCGTCCTGACGGTATCGGCGGTGGTTTTTGGCCTCGGAATCCTGGTCGAGTATATCGTCGAGAGAAAACGAAACAAGAAGGTAAGCGAAGCGGTGCTCGTGACGTGCGCGCTGTACTCGCTCGCGCTTCCTCCGGCGATTCCGCTCTGGGTCGCGGCTGTCGGGATAGTTTTCGCGGTCTTTATGGGCAAAGAGGTGTTCGGAGGATTCGGCAGGAATATCTTCAACCCTGCGATCACCGGGCGATTGTTCGTCTACATCACGTTCCCGACGATAATGGACCGTTCGTGGATGGTCGCCGGCCGTTTTGGTACGCTTGAAGCCGGCGTCGACACGCTGACCGCCGCGACGCCGTTAAACGCGATGCGCCTCGGCGAAATGCCCGAAGCGCTGAACCTCTTTCTCGGGCTGCGCGGTGGCTCGATCGGCGAAGGCTCTATCCTTTTGATCGCCGCCGCGGCGGTGTACCTGATCGTGACAAAGACCGCCAATTGGCGGCTGATCACATCGACCGCCGTCTCAGGTGCGCTTCTTTCTAGCATTCTGTACTATACCGGCGCCTCGCCGTTTCCACCGCTCCTCGGGGTCATGGCCGGGAGTCTTTTGTTCGTCTCGGTGTTCATGTCGACCGACCCGGTCTCGGCTCCGAACAAACCCGTCGCGCAATGGATCTACGGCTCCGTGATCGGTACCGTTTCGGTCCTCGTACGCGTCTTCGCGGGTTTTCCCGAAGGCACGAGTTTCGGAATCATGATCGGTAACACGTTCGCGTCTCTGATCGACGAGTACTCGCCGGCCGCGAAAAAGAAGAAAAAAGCGCCGGCACAACAGAAGAAACAACAAACCGGAACAACCGCACCGGCAAAAGGAGCGACGTAATGAAGAAAGACGGCATGCCGTACACGATAATCTTTTCCTTCATCGTGTGTTTCGTTTTCGTGTTCGTCCTGTCGTTCACGAACGAAGGAACACGCGAGCTGGTCGAGTTTAACCAACAGGTAGCGCGGCAGAAGGCCATCCTGAACGCGATCGGCATCGAGTACGAAAGCGACGATCAAGTACCCGATCTGTTCGAACGCGTTGAACGCATCGAGCGGAACGGCCAGACGTTTTTGAGGACCGAACGCGACGGACGCACGGTCTATGCGACGGAGTTCGCGGGGGCCGGGTTGTGGGGCGTCATCGAAGGTGTACTCGCGGTCGACGCGGAGGTCTCCCGAACTGTCGGTCTCGAGATAATCTCCCACAACGAAACGCCGGGTCTCGGAGGGCGGATCGACGAACCATGGTACAAAAACCAGTTTCGCGATATCCGTATCCGGGACGACGGCTTCCGGCTCCCACGCGGAGTACCCGCGGACCCGGATGAAGGGATGATCGACGCGGTGACCGGGGCGACGCGCACGAGCGAGTCGATGGTCGATATCTTGAGCGGCGTCGTCCTCACCATGCGCTCGACACTCGGGAGGTAACGTTTTATGAGCAACGCAGCGGCTCCGGCACGCCCCGGGGCGATACTAAAGTCGAATTTATGGACGAGCAACCCGATCTTCATGCAGGTTCTCGGCATATGCTCCGCACTCGCGGTCACGAACCTTCTCGTCAATACGTTTATCATGGCGGTCGGTGTCGTGTTCACGACCGCGATGTCAAATCTGACGGTCTCGTTACTCAAGAAAATGATCCCACGAAAGGTACGGATGATCGTGCAGACGCTCGTGATCGCATTCTACGTCATCATCGTCGACATCGTGCTCCGCGCATACCTGCCGGACGTGAGCCGGGCGCTCGGCCCATACGTCGGGCTTATTATCACGAACTGCATCATCATGGGACGCGCCGAGGCGTTTGCCCAGAGTAACCCACCGATCATCTCGTTCTGGGACGGTATGACCTCGGGGGCCGGCTACATGGGTGTCCTGATGGTGATCGCATTCTTCCGCGAGTTGTTCGGATTCGGAACGCTGTTCGGGTTCCGCGTTATGCCGGGCTGGTTTCCCGACTGGACGATCATGGTGATGCCGCCGAGCGCGTTTTTCTTCCTCGGGTTGATCATCTGGGTCGGCAAAAACATCATGAACAGGGAGGCGGCCTAATGGCACCTGATATCGGATATTTCTCGCTCTTTCTCGCTTCGATTCTCACGAGCAACATCCTGCTCGCGAACTTCCTCGGGATGTGTTCGTTCATCTCGATCTCGAAGGACATCAACTCGTCGAACGGACTCGGAATGGCCGTGACACTCGTGCTCACGATCACCGCCGGTGTGAACTGGGCGATCCTTCAGCTGCTTCAGTCGCTCGGGATCGTGTACCTGCGGTTCATCGTGTTCATCATCGTGATCGCGGCGGTCGTTCAGATGCTCGAGATGATCATCGACCGGATCTCGCCACGACTGTACATGTCGCTCGGGATCTTTCTGCCGCTGATCACGGTCAACTGCGCGATCCTCGGCGTGTCGCTGTTCATGGAGATCCGGTCCTACAGTTTCCTTCAGTCGATCGTGTACGGATTCGGGTCGGGCCTGGGTTGGTGGCTCGCGATCATGGCGCTCGCGGCGATCCGGAAAAAGACCGAAAAGGCGCCGATACCCGCGGGTCTTCAAGGCGCCGGCATCACGATGATCACGATCGGCTTCATGGCGATGGCCTTCATCGGCTTCTCGGGCATGTTGCAGGTTCAGTAGGGCTTCGGCACAACAGACCGAACTTAAGGGGAGAAACACATTGAATCCAGCGTTCTACATCGCACCTTTGGTGGTCTCCGCGGTCAGCGCAGTTCTCGCGGCGTTGATCTCGCTCACCGACAAGATCGTGAACAACTACGGCGAAGTCACGATAAACATCAACGGCGGCAAAAAAAAGCTACAAGTGAACGGCGGCGCTCCGCTTTTGTTCTCTCTCGCCGAGACCGGTATCTACGTCCCTTCGGCGTGCGGAGGGCGCGGAAGCTGCGGAGCGTGTATGGTCAAGGTCAAGACCGATATCGGTCCGCATCTTCCGACCGAGATGCCGTACCTCACAAAGGAACAGATCGCCGACGACGTACGGCTGTCGTGCCAGGTTAAAATCAAGCAGGACCTCGATATCGAGATCCCTGAGTCGCTCTTCAACATCCGGAAGTTCACAGGGGTCGTCGAGCGGGTCACCGACCTGACGCACGACATAAAGGAAGTGTACATCAAGCTCGACGACGGGCAGGAGGCGAATTTTACCGCCGGGCAGTACGGCCAGCTCGAGGTTCCTCCTTACGCAAAGGTTCGGGAGCGCACCCAACGCGCGTACTCGATGTCCTCCGCGCCGAGCGACAAGGATCATCTCGAGTTCCTCGTCCGACTCGTTCCCGGCGGTATCGTGACAACGTACGTTCACGAGCACATGAAGGAAGGCGAGAAAGTCAACGTCGTCGCTCCGGTCGGTGAGTTCCACGTCCAGGACAATGACTCAACGATGATCTGCGTCGCGGGCGGCTCGGGCATGGCCCCGTTCAAGTCAATTTTTAACGACATGATCGAGAGCGGAAAAATCGACGAGCGAGACGTCTGGTACTTCTTCGGCGCGCGCACTACCAAAGACTTATTCTACATGGACTGGTTGAAAGAGCTCGACGCGAAGCACGAGAGATTCCACTTCATCGCCGCGTTGTCCGAACCTCAGCCCGACGAGCCGTGGGACGGCGAAACCGGCTTGATCACCGATGTCCTGGGTAAGTACCTCGAGTCGGTGATCGATCAAGAGAAGACCAAAGAGGGCTATCTCTGTGGAAGCCCCGGCATGCTCGACGCGTGTATGGCCGTCATGAGAAAGCAAAACATGAAAGAGGAGAACATCTACTTCGACAAGTTCGCGTAAAACGTGGACGAGCGGCACAAGGAAGACACGATGAACGTATCAGAAACAGGAGGCGAGGCATGAAAATGTCACCGGAGTACACAAAGGCGCAGGAACGCATGCAACCCGGCGTCATCACGTCCGACGGTTTTCTCGGCGACGACACACGCCCGATTGTCGACATAATCGCCGCCGACGAACAGATGATAACCAAATTGGGGCTCGATTTCGAGACGATGTGTTCGCTGATGCACCGCCTCATCGACGAAGGAAGAAAGGGGCTCGGCGAGCCTGTCACGGTACAGAACAGCTGGGTCGTTCGAGTCGACGAGGCGCGGGGGTTCCTCGCCTCGCCGTTCGACGACGGGATCTTCCGAAAGATCAACGTCGAACTCGAGCTCGCCCCGAACGGGAAACCGACCGGGGAAAAAATCCTGTACTCCGAGCTCTCGCTGCATCTGATCGAAAAACACCACTTCTTCCAAGGGAAGGGTTCGCCGTTCCGACTGGACCCCGCGCAAGCCAAAAAGGTTCTCAGGTTGTAGCCTCTACCAAACGTCGGCGATTTACGTGTATACTTGGGGGCAATGAGCACCACCCGTATCCTCATCGTTGAAGATGAAAAAATCATCTCCCTTGACTTGAGACACCGGCTGGAAAGCTTTGGTTTTGCGGTCTGCGGAACAGCGGCGAACGCCGATGACGCGATCATGCGCGTCGAGGAACTCTCCCCCGATCTCGTGTTGATGGACATCATGCTCCCGGGCGATCGCGACGGGATCGATGCCGCGTACGAGATCAAAAAGACGTCCGACGTGCCGCTGATCTTTCTCACCGCGTACGCCGACGACCAGACTCGCGAACGAGCGAAGGCCGCCGAACCGGTGGGATACGTCCTGAAGCCGTTCAAGGACCGCGAGCTGTTCACGACGATCGACATCGCGTTGTACAAGAGTCGGATCGATCGGCAGCTACGGCACCAGGAGCGAACGATGGCCGCGATTCTCAACTCGATCGGCGACGGCTTGATCGCGACCGCGACCGACGAGCGGATCCTGTTCATGAACCCGGTCGCCGAAAAACTCACGGGATGGACCGGCGACGAAGCCCGCGACCATCCGCTTTCCGAGGTGCTCACGATCCGTGACGGCGACTCCGGGCCGTTGACGTTCGGTATGCCCGACCTCGAACGACCGGTATCGTTCCGTAACGCGGAGCTCGTCAACAAACGCGGCGATTCCTTGAACATCGAAGGAACATTGTACGCGATTCACTCGCCGGATCCGACCGGCGCGGGTCGCGCGATCGCTTTTCGCGACGTGACACACGTCAAACGCTTGACCGAACAAGTCTCGTATCAGGCGAGCCACGATCAGCTCACCGGGTTGATCAACCGGGAAGAGTTTTTTCACAACATTTCTCGAATCGTCACCGATTCACTCGCTCCAAACGCGGTTCACTGCCTTGTTTACATCGATCTCGATCAGTTCCGGGTCATCAACGACGTCTGTGGCCACTTCGCGGGCGACGAGCTGATCCGCGAGGTCGCGCGCGACATTCCGTCGGTCGTCGACGTGCCGCACATCGTCAGCAGGCTCGGCGGCGACGAGTTCGGTTTTATCCTGCCCGACTGTAACCTCGAGTCGGGGCTCCGGATCGGCCGCACGATCCAGACGGCGCTGTACCGCCGGTTTACGTGGGGCGACAACTCATTTCAGGTTAGCGCGAGCATCGGGCTCGTGCCGATCGATTCGAGCCACGCTCCCGACGCGTACGAGATCCTCGCGGCGGCCGACGACGCGTGTTACCTCGCGAAGGAAGCCGGCGGCAATTGCGTTCGGGTGTACGAGACCACGGACTTCATGTTTGAAAAGCGCCGCGGGGAGATGCAGTGGGTCGCACGGCTTCAAGCCGCGCTCGACGACGACAGATTCGTGTTGTACTCGCAATGGATCAAACCGTTAAAAGAGGGACTCAAGCCGAAACGAGAGATTCTCGTGCGCCTTACGGAACTCGACGGCACACTCGTTCCGCCGCACGACTTCATCCCGGCCGCCGAGAAGTACAACTTCATGCCGATGATAGACCGGTGGATCATCACCGAGACGATCAAGTACGCGGCGGCCCAGCGCTCGATCGAAGGGGCCTCGGATACGTTCTGCATCAACATCTCCGGTGGTTCTCTGATCGACGATACGCTGCTCGAGTTCATCTTGAATCAGTTCCAGCTCTACGACGCCGATCCCGCGTCGTTCTGTTTCGAGATCACCGAGACTTCGGCGATCCAGAACCTGTCGCACGCAGGCACTTTGATTCGCGAACTGAAAGAAAGGGGCTCAACGTTCGCGCTCGACGATTTCGGAAACGGGTTTTCGTCTTTTGCGTACCTGAAACACTTGTCGGTCGATTTTCTCAAGATCGACGGCTCGTTCGTCAAGGGCATCGGCGAGGATCGTATCGACTACGCGATGGTGCTCGCGGTCAACGACATCGGGCACGCGCTAGGAATGCAGACGATCGCCGAGTTTGTGCAGTCGGAAGCGATAATCGACAAGCTCATCGCGATCGGCGTCGATTACGCGCAAGGATTCGAGATCGCACGCCCGGTTCCTCTGGAACCTCTCGGAAACGAAGAGTCCGAAGAGCTCGCGTAACGGCGTTTGTTTTCGCGATCAAATTGGGTATATTTCCCCCATGATATTGGCCCGTCGACTCACGATTTTTTCCGTGGTCGCATTTATGTTTGTCACAAATCCGCTTGCCGCCGACTCGATATGGAGACGCGCGGTTGAGTTGTATAGCGACGGGACGACGTGGGCCGCGGGCCGGATGCAGTTCGAGTCAAATGAGTATGACGGTCGGGGAAACACGAGAAACACCGAGTCCTCGGTCTACTCGATACGCTACCGCGGAGACGAGATAGACGCGGAAATCGTGTCGGTCGTGCGCAACGGACGCGACATCACATCCGAACGACGCGAAAACCCCGAATATCAATCGGGGCGGTCGTTCGAAGGAACATTCGACGGCTTCGGACAATCGCCGCTCGATCGGGATGTGCAGGACGTGGTGTCGATCGAGTACGCGGGAACCGACGTTCTAAACGGCGCCGTTTCGCATCTCTATCGATATCGAATGACCGCCGAAGCGGCCACGACTGTCGGCACGGTGTGGATCGAAACCGATTCGGGAACCCCCGTGCGGATTTCCACACGACCGGAACCGCTTCCGCGGTTCGTCGACTCGATCGAAATACTACAGGATTTCAAGAAAACCGACACCGGAGTTCCCGTCGTATCACAAGTGCTCATCGATGCGAGCGGTCGGTTTTTACTTATCCGCAGAAGGTTCGTCGTACAAGTCGAGTTCGCGCAGTACTCACCACGCGCCGACGGACGGTGAATAGGTGCTGCTCGTACTCGGCGGGATGAAACACGTCGGAAAATCAAGCCTCGGTCGGCGACTCGCGTCGAGGTACGACGTACCGTTTTTCGACCTCGACGACCGGATCGTCGACGTATACAACTCGATGAACGCGGGGAACGTTACGACGGTACGCGAGATCTACCGACACCACGGACGGCGAGTGTTCCGGCGGCACGAACGCAGCGCCGCGCGCACTCTGTACGATTCGCTCACCGTGTCAGCTGGGGACTCCGATGGTGGCGCACCTTTCAGCGCGGTCGTCGCGCTCGGCGGTGGCACGGTCGAGAATCGAGCAGCGTTCGGCGTGTTGTGCCGCGATGGGCTTTTTGTGTATCTTCACGAGGACGCGGAAAGGCTCTTCGCGAGAATTATCGCGGGTGGCGTTCCGCCTTTTTTGAGACCCGGCGATCCGCGTGAGAAGTTCGAGCTGTTGTATCGAAAACGGACATGCTTGTACGCCAAGAAAGCCGACATCCGGATCGACCTCGACGGCCGATCGCTCGATGAGGCGGAAAAGCTGACTCACACGACAATACAGGAGTACATCGATGGCAGGCAGTAGTTTTGGACACCTTTTCCGGTTAACGACCTTCGGCGAATCGCACGGCGGTGCGGTCGGGGTCGTCGTCGACGGCGTCACGCCGGGGCTCGAGCTCGACGCCACGGATGTTCAAGCACAACTCGACCGGCGCAAACCCGGGCAGTCGGAAATCACGACCCCCCGAAAAGAACCGGACACGGTCAACCTCTTGTCGGGAGTTTTCGAGGGCAAGACGACCGGCACTCCGCTCATGATGATCCTGTACAACGCCGACGCCGACCCGTCCGCGTACGACTCGATCAAAGATCTGTTCCGACCGGGGCACGCGGACTTCACGTACACGAAGAAGTACGGCATTCGCGACTGGCGCGGAAGCGGCCGCGCATCGGGGCGCGAGACGGCGGGCAGAGTCGCGGCCGGCGCGGTCGCACGAAAACTGCTCGCGCGCCGCGGTGTCTCGATCGTCGCGTACACGGTCAAAGCCGGTTCGATCGAGTGCGAAACGTACGACGAGGACGCGATCGAGAAAAACCCTCTTCGCGCGTGCGATCCGGTAGCCGCGCGCAAAATGGTCGAACGCATAAAAGAGTTGAAGGAAGCGCAGGACAGCGTCGGTGGAATCGTCGAGTGTCGCGTCCGCGGCGTCGCGGCGGGGCTCGGAGAGCCGGTTTTCGACAAACTCGACGCCGAGATCGCGCACGCGATGCTCTCGATCGGTTCGGTCAAAGGAATCGAGTTTGGGGCGGGTTTCCGTGTCGCGGAGATGACCGGTAGCGAACACAACGATCAAATGAACTCACTTGGTTTCGAGAGCAACAACGCAGGAGGGATCATCGGAGGGATCTCGTCGGGCGCCGAGATCGTGTTCCGCGTCGCGGTGAAACCGACGTCGTCGATTGCCCGTGAGCAGCGGACGACGGATCTGAACGGGCGGGAAACGACGATACGGACCGAAGGGAGGCACGACGCGTGTATCTGCCCACGCGTCGTACCGGTTGTTGAAGCGATGGTCTGCCTGGTACTCGAAGATCACTACAAGCGCCAGGCTGCGCTGCTCGCGTAGCGAGCAGTACGTTCGCTCGTCGCGCGCCTACTCCTCGAGCGAGAAGTCCTCTTTGCCGGCGCCACACATCGGGCAGACCCAGTCTTCGGGAAGGTCGGCGAACGAAGTCCCCGGGTCGACACCGTTGTCCGGGTCTCCCTCTTCGGGGTCGTAGATGTAGCCGCACACGTCGCACACGTATTTTTGCATAGCGTTCTCCTGTCTCCTGTGGTTTTTCGGATGCTCGGCGATGATACCACGTTCGCTCGCGGGTGTCACGCCCCCCATCATTCCTCTCCCCCATCATTCCTGTCCGTGTGCGTTCGGTCATCGTGCCGCGGTGTCGAGCATCTGCTCGATCGCGGCGTTCACGTCGCCACGGCGGACGCCCGGGTTGATCCCGAGCCGCGTGAGGGCAAAGTCATACTTCACGGGATCATCCGGTGAGACGGAGCGGAAAGCCGCGGTTATCTCGCGAACCGTCGTGATGTCGGCGGTTGTGCGCCGCGTAATCCCGAAAGCGCGCGCGATCCGCAGCATATGGGTATCGACCGGAACAAGCAGTTGTCCGGGCCGAACGGTAGCCCATCCCCCGGGGCTCACGGCGTCGGTACGCACCATCCACGAAAGATATAGATTCAGACGTTTATGCGCCGAGGTCGTCGCGGGATCCGAAAGCAGAATCCCCGGGAGTCCTCCCGCGGCCGCGCGTAACCGGCGGGTGAAAACCGTGAGAGGCTCGAGAATGTCGCTCGCAGCTCGCACATCCGAGGGATCACCAAGGCTCGCCTCGAGACTGCCGTGATCGTCGATAAGCCGCCCGATCCCGAACGCCAGGCGGGACATCTCGTCGGCTCCAAAAAAACGATACTTGAATCCAAGAAATGCTCGGCGCGACGCGCGCGGCGAGAGATCTCTGATCAGACGCGGAGGGTCGGGAATGGCCGCGATTGCCGCGCGGCAGGCAGACAGGATTCCCTCGACGCGTCCGAGGGCGAGCAGAGCACAAAACAGCCCGATCACCTCACGGTCACGAACGTCTTTGAACCCGAGTACAAGTTCGAGCGGATCGGGATGGATGAACTCAGGTCGCGCGTAGGTACGGTAGGCAAATTCGCATATCGTCCGCAGACGATGAGCGCCGTCGGTGGACGCCGTGACCGGGGCTCGTGGCGCTCCGTCGCGGCTACGCGTCGGGTTTTTCGGGCGACTCATCGATCGGCGATGCACCTGTTTCGCCTGTCGGCGTAGATTTCCGAGTGAAGTACACGGTGAGCAAGACGAGACCGAGCAGGATAAACAGGCTCGGCCACCATCTCACGACGAACTGAATGAACTCGACGTCGACGAGTTTCAGGCTAAACGGTAAAAAAACGAACGACAAAACGACGATCGATACGGCCGGCACGAGCAACGTGACCCGGTACGCACCGCGCTTCAACAGCGCGTACGCGACAAGCGAAATACCCGCTACGGTCATGAACACCGGCCACACGCGGATTAACCCGACACGCGTGAGAACCGTGTTTAGCAACAGAGCAACCAGCCCTCCAAGCGACATGAACATCCCCGCGAACACGGTCGTCTCGCGCGCGTTCCGATGAAACCCACGGTACAGAAATACAAGTCCGACGCAGATAAAAACGACCGGCCACAGCGCGGAGAAATCCGGAAGAAAACCGGTCGTCCAGAGCAGAAGCACAACTCCCAACAGCAGGAAAACCGTACTGAACACGAGATATCGTTTTGCGTAGAGCGGTTTTTCGCGCCCCGATGCTCCTATCCGGTTTTTTCCGGCCACCCTTCCCTCCTGGTACGACGCCTCGTGCCGACAGGCTCCCGCAGAACACACAACACGGACAAAAAGCCGTGTAATCTCATACACTGTACCAAAACGTCCGTCGCTTGCCAACTGAACTGTTTTTCGCTACAGTTGATCACGATGGGACGAACATTTTTTATCTTCACGCTCGGCTTTTTTTTGCTCTCGTGCGAATCGACGACCGATTTTTACCTCGTCGGCACAAGCGACCAAAAAGCCCAGATATCCGAACTCTTCACTCTACTCGATAACTCGGAGTCCGAGACCGACCGGCTAATCGTGCTCGAGCAACTTTCCTCGGCGTTTCTCGCGGCCGGACACCCTGACCGTATGCGCGTCTTCTTGACGACGCACGTCGAGCAGAACCCACACGACTTCTTCAACGCCTACTATCTTCTTCTCGTAGCAAAGAACCACCGCGACGCCGGAGAGACCGAAGCGGCAAAGATGTACTTCGAACGCCTCTTGTTCAACTATCCGGACGTCACGGTCCGCGGCGTGCCGGTACACTTCACGGCACTGGACGAGCTGATCCCGATCACGCGTGACCCCAAACGGCGACTCGCGTACTACATCGATATTCTCGATCGATTCGAGACGCGCATCGACGTCGGGTACACCCAGTACGCGATGGCGCGCACGTACGAGGAACTCGGTCGATGGGAGGATTCATTCGTCGCGTACAGGGAATTTCTGAGACACCCGCAAACGCGAATACCGGGGTTTCCGGACGCACATGCGGTGATTCGTGACCGCATCGCGTTCCACGACTCGACAAAGGACTGGACGTACGAGTCTCTTGACGACCTCGTCGCGGCGATCGGAAACGCTCTTTGGACTCAAAACCCCCGCAGACTCCTGCCTCTGCAAGCGCAGGAGAATTTCTTCGCGATGTCGTGGCAACAGGAAGAGACCGACTTCAACGCGCGCATGAATTTCGACCTGTCGTCTTTCCTGATCCGGTCGAACGTGAGGTTCGAGCGGAATCTCACGCTCAACTCGAACGCGCGTGAGGCGTACTTGAGAACGTGGGGGTGGTCGCATAGCGTATCGATCTGGTACTTCTACTTTCGACGAGTCGAGTACCCCGCGGACCCCGAAATCAACGGGAGTTGGGAATGGGCAGGAATTTACTTCGGCGATTTCTCCTGATTGCCGCGTGTTCGACCGTTGCGGTTACGAGCATTCTGCCCGCACCGAGTGCAGCAATCGCGGACGATCTCACCGTGACGAGCTCTATCGACTGGCACCGCGGTGTCGTCGAGATCTCGATACGCGCCGAAATCCCACAGCGGCTTCGGGGGCGGCCGGACGGTGGTTTCCGCGTCGAACGCGAGATCGATCAGGCTATCCCGGCAATACTACACGACATCCTCGGTGATATTCCTCTCGACACGTACCGGACGATACGCGACGCGGCTTTC
>REEC01000046.1 GCA_007695285.1 Spirochaetaceae bacterium
GTCACGAGTACGATACCCGCGACGGTCGCGCCCATCGCGAGAAGTTGCAGCCCAGCCAGCGTTTCGCCCAGGACGGCCCACCCGATCAACGCGGTCATCGGTGGGACCGACGAGTAGATCAACATCGCGCGTCGCGCGCCGAGATCGACAAACGCCTGGAACAGGAAGAGATCGCCAAGAACAAACCCGACGAGGCCCGAAAGCGAGAGCCAGATCCAGACGTGCGCCCCGGCATCGATCGGCAGGACGTATCCGCGCCGAACGGCGAGATACACCGAGAACATTCCGAGCGCGAGAGCGAGCCGGATCAAGTTCACCTGAAGCGAACCAACCCTCTTCCCGGCCGCTTCAAACGAGAGACTCGTGACTGTCCAGCAGATCGCGGTCGCGAGCGCCGCGAGTTGTCCGACGGTCTGCGCGGTCACGCCCAGTCCAGTTTCAATTCACACAGCATGCCGCGAGAATACAGGGACGCACGAGAGCATTGCAAGTTAAATGCTTCGAAATTTTCCACGACACTTTTCATGGCGATTATCTCTTTACGCCCCGCGCAGACACGCCTATGATTATGCTGAGAGGCCATGCCGAGGCAAAGGAGCACACGATGACGCACGGAGCAATCAAGAACGCGTTCGAGCAAGGATCGGGAGTTCTCAGGCTCACCCCGACGTGGGTCCCGCGTTCGTTCTGTATCCCGGGCCGGCGGATCAAACTTCATCCCGACGACTACTACGCGCTCGGCGGCGAACGCGGCGGCATCGACGAGAGATGGCTCTCATCGACAACACCCGCGGCGAACGGCCCTCTCACGAGCCGTGACGAAGGCCTGAGCCACGTCGTTTTTGAGCACGGACGAGACCGCGCGGTGTTCCTGCTGCGCGACGCGGTCGACGAACTCAAAGCCGAGCTGATCGGTGAGCGGCTCTGGGCCGAGTGGGAAGCCTGGCCGATCTACTCGAAGTTCTTCGATAACCAGATGCCGCTTCCGTTTCACATCCATCACAGCGATAAACACGCGGCTCTCACGGGTCAGCGCGGGAAGCCCGAGGCGTACTACTTCCCTCCGCAGCTGAACAACCACGCGGGCGACTTCGGCGCGACGTACTTCGGGCTGAACCCCGGCACGACGAAGGACGATATCCTCGCGTGCCTCAGAAACTTCACACAAGGCGACAACCGAATCACGATGCACTCGGCCGCGTACCGCCTCGAACCCGGGTCCGGTTGGGACGTCCCGCCGGGTCTGCTTCACGCGCCCGGGAGTCTCTGCACGTACGAGCCGCAAGCTGCGTCGGACGTGTTTGCGATGTACGAGAGCGTGATCATGAACCGCCAGGTCGTGCCGGAGGATCTGCTCTGGAAGGATACGCCGGCCGACCGTCGCGGCGATTTTGATCACCTGATCGACGTGATCGACTGGGAACTGAACGTGAGCCCAACGTTCGCGCGCGACCGCTTCATGGCCCCGCGCCCCGTGAAGCCGGTCGCAGAGATGGAGGCCGACGGGTACCGCGCGCTGTGGGTGTGTTACAAGTCCGACGCCTTCAGCGCGCAAGAGCTCACGGTTCTCCCGGGCCGCACGGTCACGATCACAGACTCTGCCGCGTACGGCCTGATCATGATGCAGGGCCACGGCACGATGGGAGCCTGGCCGATCGAGACTCCCACATCGATCCGGTTCGGCGAGCTCACGCACGACGAGTACTTCGTCTCAGAAAGCGCCGCGCGCGCAGGCATCACGATCACGAACGCCTCGCCGACCGACCCGATCGTGATGCTCAAGCATTTCGGACCGGGGAATCCGGATCTGACGATTTAGGCAACAGTATGGTCGATACCTCCGGCGAATAAACTTGACAAAATTACTTTATTGAAGGATCGCGACACGCGGGGTACACTTGTAACACACCTTAGTCACGGCAGCATGTGGTGATTTCTCGCCCGGTCAACCCCGGGCGCTGGGGGCCTTATGGGTACCGCTCGCTGTCGTCTTTCGTCCATTACCGGACGCGTTGTTTCGATTGTCGCGTGTCTTGCACTCTTTCTTCACGCCGGCCTTCTCGGCGCTGATCCGGCATTACCCGAACCGGCCGTCGAGTCGGTAGCGCAGGCACCGGCGCAGGAGCGCACGCTCGGAAGCCTCGCGTTCGGGCTTTGGCCCGGGGTCAACGTTCCGCTCGGTCCCGCGGGGGCCGCGGTGAACAAGGCTCTTTCGGGTGAGTTTGGCGCGCGATTTCACCTTCAGGCGTTGCCGCTTTTTGCGGGTATCGATGTGTCGTACACCCACGCATCGCTCGTCGTTCCGGGCTCGATCACGTCGCTCTCGGGCTTTGCTTCGATCGGAGCGTCGATACCGGTCACGACGTGGCTGCGCGCGGTCGGCTCGGGTTTCGTCGGGTACGGCTACAGCCGACTCATCGTCGATTACAGCGACAGCGCCGCCGGCGCGCTCGGGTACGGCGGGTCGGCCGGAGTCGAGTTTCCGATCACGTCGGTGTTCGCGCTCGGGTTGCGTTTGGGATTCCTCGCGCACGCGAACACCTACAGCGGATTGCGACTCTCGGCCGGAACCGTCGTGTCGCTTCCGCCGATAACGGTCGGTCCACGCGAGCCGCGCGAGCCGCGGACGCGTCCGACTCCGATGCCGCTCGAGACCGCCGCTGTTCCGGCCGGGATGGAGCTCGCGCTCGACTCGGTCGCGTTCGACACGATCTTCCCGGTATTCTACAAGTACTACGACTCGGCTCCGGTCGGGCGCGCGATCCTGATGAACATCGGGAACCGGCCCGTCTCGGACATCTCGATCCGCCTGCACGTACCGCGTTTCATGGACGTCGCGCGCACTCAAACCGTTCCGCCGCGGCTCGCCGCGGGCGAGAGCATTGAGCTCGATCTCTACGGACTTCTGACCGATGAGATCCTCCGGGTTACCGAAGGCACCAAAGTCGCCGTCACGCTCGACGTCTCGTACTCGGTAAACGGTACCTCACACCAATACTCGCTCGACCGGACGCTCGAGGTCGCGAATCGGAACGCGATGACGTGGGACGACGACCGGAAGGCCGCGTCGTTCGTGACCGCGCGCGATCCTGTCGTACTGACGATGGCGCGGAACGTCGCGTCGATCGTACGCTCGGAGGGTTTCGACGCGATCAACCTCAACGTGCGAAACGCGATCGCGATGGCCGATGCGATCGATCGCTACGGAGTACGGTACGTGATCGACCCGACCTCGCCGTACGCCGAACTCTCGGGCCAGGCACACGCGGTCGATTTCCTTCAGTTCCCGCGCCAGACTCTCGAGTACCGCGCGGGCGACTGCGATGATCTCTCGATTCTCTACGCGGCGCTGCTCGAGGCGGTCGGCGTCCCGACCGCGTTCATCACGGTACCCGGCCACATCTACACCGCGTTCTCGACGGGGCTTCCGGTCGCCGAGGCGCGAAACGTCTTCAGCCGCGCCGACGAGATTATCGACCACGACGGAACCGCGTGGATCCCGGTCGAGACGACGATCCTCGATCAGGGGTTTCTCCAGGCGTGGCAAACGGGAGCGCGCCAGTGGCGCGAGCACTCGAGCCGTGGCCAGGCGGAGCTCTACCCGATCGCCGACGCGTGGCAGGTCTACCCGGCAGTGGGCCTCCCCGACTCACCGCCGAGTTTGACGATGCCCGCTGCCACGGCGCTCGCCGAAGGGTATCGCTCGCAGCTCACGCGTTTCATCGACCGGGAGATCTTCCCGCAGGTCTCGCGGCTTCAGTCGCAGATCTCTGCGTCCGGAAACGATCCGCGGCAGGTCAACCGGCTCGGCGTTTTGTACGCGCGATACGGTCTGACCGACCGCGCACGACGCGAGTTCGAACGGATCGCGGCCGGCACGCCTCCGTACGCACCGGCCGTTCTTAACCTGGGCAACCTGCACTTCCTCGCAAAAAACATCGACCGCGCTCTCGAGTACTACGAGCGCGCGAGTGACCTCTCACCGGACAACGCGATCATCCTGCTCGCTCTCGCGCGAGCGAACCACGAGCTCGAAAACTACGGTCTCGTCGCCCGCACATACGGCCGCCTGAAAGAA
>REEC01000121.1 GCA_007695285.1 Spirochaetaceae bacterium
AGAGCGTCGCCATCGCGGCGGTGTAGTTCCAGTTCGACTGAACTCCCCAGTGCAGATAGTACGGGCCGTAACCACGCAACTCGGGTGAACCGTGACTCGGAGCATAGTGTTGCTCCGCCCAGTCGCTCCACCGCTGCAGTAAACGTGTCGCGCGTTTGCTCATGTCTTGTGTGTTCATCGATGGCTCCAAATTCCGCGAGTCGCGCGGGTGACGTTGAGAGGCGTATTTGCCGCTCCGCGACGGCACTCCCGAGTTTAGGCGAATCGACGCCGGGCCGCAAGGCGCAAGCCGGCGTTGCCGTCGTGTCCGCTGGAGGTGTACTCTATCGGGGTGTCCAGAGAGTTTGCTGCTATCCCCGAGAATCTTATCGAGGCGATCCGCGAGTACCGATGGCTGCTCGACCGCGGGTACCCGGATCAGCCGTCGATCAAGCTCGTCGGTGACCGGCGGCGCCTTACGCGCGAGCAGCGCGGTATCCTGTACCGCGGCGTCTTCAGCGCCGTCGATTCAACTCGCCGTACCAAACGGCTCGTGATTCCCCCGGCGCCGGGGCACGACGGCGTGACCGGCGCACCACCCGAGCTGCTCGTCGACGGTCACAACGTGTTGTTCACGATACACAACTACTTCATGGGGCGCCCGGTCGTTCTTGCGACCGACGGCTTAGTCCGCGACATCGGTGGCACGCGCGCCCGGCTTCCGCACACCGACGGCTTCACCCGCGTCGCGCGCGCTTTGTGCGACGCGGTCGCGCGGTTCACGTGGACGTCGGTCACGATTCTGCTCGACGAGCCGCTTCCGTGGAGCCGCGAACACGTGACCGAGATCGCGCGCGTCTGGGCCGAAACCACCACCGCGACCAAAAACGGCGGCGTACCTTTGACCGTGAGAACCGAACCGAGCGTCGACACGGCGGTCGCGCGCGCCGAGACCGGCTTGATCGCGACGAGTGACACCGCGGTCGTCGACCGCAGCTCGGTCGGCGTCTTCGACCTTGGAGGTTTCGTCGTGCTGCGGGTGTTTGGGGCTGTGGTGACGGACGTTGGAGCGGCCTTGTGAAAACGGGTAACATTCGTGTAGTCTTCGACGGGGGTGGCACGTGAATCGTAGGCTCCGAGTGATCGATCTCTTTTGCGGCGCCGGCGGATTGTCGATCGGATTCGATTGGCTTACCGACCATGCCTTCGAGCCGGTCTGGGCGAACGACTTTAACGACTACGCGGTCAACACGTACATTACAAACTTCGGCGCGGTTTGCCGGGCGGGCGATATCGTCGATATCCTGAACGATAAAAGTACGGTCATACCTTCCGCCGATATCGTGATTGGCGGTCCGCCATGTCAGGGCTTCAGCTTGTTGAATAAGCAACGCTCTGACGATCCGCGCAAGAAGTTGTGGATCCCTTTTATGGAAGTCATCGATCGATCGGGCGCGCGAATTTTCGTGATGGAAAACGTACCGCAGCTGCTCGGTTCATTGGAACACGAGGAGATCGTCAGTTGGGCGGCGCACCGAGGATTCCGGGTCTGGTCCGGGACTCTGCTCGCGGCCGATTATGGAGTTCCACAAACCAGAAAGAGGGCGTTTGTCGTCGGGTCGATGGACGTCGATCCAGGTCGGTTCTTCCCGCCGCTCCGGAGCCATTTTGACCCGCGTCTGGCGCCGACTCAGCTTTCGCTGTTGGCCGGCTCGTACGCCTTGAATGCGCAGCCGTGGAGAACCGTTCGCGATGCGATTTCGGACCTTCCGATACCAGTGGGAACCGAGATCCGCCACGAGACACCGCCGCTCGACCTGCATTTCGGTAGGAACCCTACCGCAAAGAGCATCGCACGATATCAAGCGATTCCCGGCGAAGGGATGAATCGGTTCGATCTTCAGAGAATAGTTCCGGAACTGACACCCGAGTGTTGGATAAACAAGAAGTCCGGGGGAACCGACCTTTTCGGCAGGTTGTGGTGGGATCGTCCCGCTTTCACGATTCGTACCGAGTTCTACAAGCCGGAAAAGGGGCGGTATTTACACCCGGAGCAACATCGGCCGATTACCCATCGCGAAGCGGCGCGGTTTCAAGCTTTTCCAGACCGGTTTTGTTTCACGGGCACGAAGATCGAGATTGCCCGACAGATTGGGAATGCCGTTCCGCCGCTTCTCGCCAAAGCCGTGGCCGTGCAGGTTCAAAGGATGTGGGCCGGTTCTAAGAGTGAGTCCGTAGATGGATATTTTCCCGGAGAAGAAGCGGCGCGAGATTATGTCTCGAGTCAGGAACCGGCATACGAGACAAGAGCTGCTCGTTAGATCTCTTCTGCACAGAATCGGCTTCCGGTTCCGGTTACATCGGCGTGATTTGCCCGGCACTCCTGACATAGTCCTTCCGAAGCACAAGGTCGCCGTTTTTGTGAACGGGTGTTTTTGGCACGGGCATTCGTGCCCCCGAGGCAAACTTCCGGCTACGAACCGGTGTTTCTGGACCGAGAAGGTTGACCGGAACATTCGCCGTGATCGGGCAAACTATAACGCTTTGGCCGAGTTGGGTTGGCGGCCGGTCGTCGTGTGGGCGTGTGAAACATCGTCCCGCGAGAAGCTCGAGCAGCTCGGTCACCGATTGGCGCGCGAGATCTTGCTCCGCACGAACACTGGAACCAATCCCGCCGTCGATGGTACAGTGGTCGCGATGAGACACGATAACCAATCCGACCCGGCGTTGATCGCGGACGTCGCGCGGATCACCGAGAGCCTTGACGGGAGACCGTCGTGGGGCGCGTACTTTATGGCGACCGCGTTGCTGTTATCGACGCGGTCGAGCTGCGAGAGGCTTCACGTCGGGTGCGTCGTCGTGTCGGGCGGCGAGAACCCGAACCGGATCGTCGCGGCCGGATACAACGGGTTCCTGCCCGGGGCCGCGCATCGGTCACGCCTGCGCGACGGGCACGAGCAGGCGACCGTTCACGCCGAACAGAACGCGATATCGGACGCGGCGCGCCGCGGTGTCGCGCTCGACGGTACCACGATTTACGTGACGCACTTTCCGTGTATCAACTGCGCAAAGATTCTCGCCGCGGCGGGCGTGCGCGAGATCGTGTACCACCACGACTATCGCAACGACGAAATCGTACCCGAGATCCTCGCCGAGAGCCAGGTGCGGTTGACCCAGCTGTAACCGCGGCAAATCCAAGGAGACACGATGAAGATCACCGAGATGAGAGTCACGCCGATCGCGATCAGCGATCCACCGCTTCTGAACGCGGCCGGGCTGCACGCGCCGTACGCGCTCAGGACGATCGTCGAGATCGTGAGCGACGACAACGTGTACGGACTCGGCGAGGTACCGGGCAGCGCGGCGACGACGCAGGCCCTTGAGGCGGCGCGCGAGGTCGTCGTCGGGAAGGACCCGTACCAGCTCAATGCGATACGGACCGAGCTCGAAGCGCGCTTTGGAAAAGACGAGTCGGCCGCGCGCGGTGAGTCGCCGTGGGACCGGCGCGTGCACGTTCACGTCGCGAGCGCCGTCGAAGTGGCGTGTTTCGATCTGATAGGCAAGGCGACCGGTCGGCCGGTCTGCGATCTGCTCGGTGGACGCGTGCGCGATCGAGTCGAGTTCTCCGCGTACCTCTTCTACAAGTACGAAGGCGCCGGCGGTGCACTCGGGTTCGGGACCGACCCCGCGGCTACGGGATGGGCGGCCGCGCGCCAGAAAGCCGCGCTCGACCCGGACGGTGTCGTCGCGCAGGCGCGCGCGATGTGCGACGAGTTTGGTTTTCGCTCGATCAAGCTCAAGGGCGGCGCGTTCCCTCCGGACCAGGAAGCCGCCGCGATGATCGCGCTGCGTGACTCGTTCGGGGAGGGTACGCCACTCAGGCTCGATCCGAACGCTCTCTGGAAGGTCGAGACCGCGATCGCGGTCGGACGGCAACTCCACGGCGTGCTCGAGTACCTCGAGGATCCCGTGCGTGGGCAGGAGAACATGGCCGCGGTCGCGCGTGAACTGGAAACTCCACTTGCGACGAACATGTGCACGACGTCGTTCGACGACATCCCCGGAAGCGTCCGGCTCGCCTCGGAACACATCAT
>REEC01000045.1 GCA_007695285.1 Spirochaetaceae bacterium
CGGCGAACGTGACGTCGTCGATCGTGATTCCACCGACACTATCGACGCGCGTGCGCGTCTCGAGCGTGAGCGGCTGGTACAGGAAATCGAGCTCGTGCCGGTCGGCGATTGTCGTCTCGATCTCAAAGCGATTGTACGGCAGGAGCAGCTCCTGGCCGCCCTCGGTGACGTAGTTGAACCGGTACGTGTCGCGGCCGATCTCGATGTCGTGGTACAGAGCGCGCAGGAACCCGGTTTCAGCGGTCGCTCCGACGCTTACCGGGGTTGCGCTCAGCACGGCGACCGCGCCAAACACGACCGCCACAAATGCGAGCAGTTTCTTGGTTTTTCCGATATTCATGCTCTTCTCCCTTATCTAGATGTTGTTAGACAATATACCGATGGCTATGGCATGCCGTCAAATCTAACGGGAATCGTCGCATGATTCGCACTTCAGGCGAAATCAGCCTTCTCAGATCGTCTTGGTGGCCTTATACTGGTGGCAACCCGTTCGTTTCTGGAGTCCTTATGCCCCAGTCGCCTCGTGAAGTAGTGACTCGATGCCTGCGGTTCGAATACCCCGACCGTCTGCCGCACGATCTCTGGACTTTGCCGTGGGCGGTCGAACGGTATCCCGAGCAGCTCGCGGAGATCGCGCGCAGGTGGCCGAACGACATCGCTCGGCCCGCGGTCGACGTGTACCGGGCGTCACGACGCCGTACCGGTGACGCGTACGCGCGCGGTACGTACGTTGACGAATGGGGATGTCTTTTTTCGAGCGTGCACGACGGCGTGATCGGGGAGGTGCGTGAGGCGCTGATCGCCGAGCCGCGTGAGTGGAAGAACGTCTTGCCGCCGTACGAGACGCTGCCGGAGGACCGCGTCGCCGCGCGCGACGAGGTGAACCGCGCGTGCGCGGCCGACGATCGGTTCCTGATCGCGTCGTGTTGCCCGCGGCCGTGGGAGAGGTATCAATTTATCCGGAGCACCGTCGAGGCGATGGTCGATATCATGTCGCCCGACCGCGCCGTACGGGAGTTGATCAAACACATCCACGAGTTTTACCTGAGCGAACTCGAGTTCTGGGTCTCGACCGACGTCGATGCGATCATGTTCATGGACGACTGGGGAGCCCAAAGTCAGCTGCTGATTCCGCCGGCAATTTGGCGCGATCTGTTCAAGCCGTTGTACCGTGAGTACTGCGATCTTGCGGGCGGGAAGTTTGTGTTCATGCACAGCGACGGGCATATAACCGAGATCTACGACGAGCTCATCGAAATCGGCGTGAACGCGATCAACAGCCAGCTGTTCTGCATGGACATCGGTCGGCTCGCGGAAATCGCGAAAGGCCGCGTGACATTCTGGGGCGAGATCGACCGTCAACACGTGCTTCCGAGCGCTGATCCGCGGGTCGGCCGCGACGCGGTGCAGACCGTTGCGCGCAACCTGTACGACCCGGCCGGTGGTCTGATCGTGCAGTTCGAACTCGGCGCCGGCGCGAACGCCGATACGGCGATCGCGATTCTCGAGCAGTGGGACGCGGTCGAGGCCGCGCGTACGCCCGGGCCGTGCGGGACGTGATTATCGGCTACGGGACGTGCGTGATGTTCGTCGTCGCGTCGATCGTACTGATGCACTCGAGGCACATCCGCGGGACGTGAAACGGGCCCTTGAACATCGTTCCTTTGACGGGCGTTGAGAGCCTGCCGTCTCGGTGCAGGTAGCCGTACCACTCGCCGAACTCCGGATCGGGGAAGCGCGCGTGCGCCCATTCGTCGCATGTATTGAACATCTTCGCGTACTTCGTATCGTCGGTGAGCAGATACGCGCGGAGCGACGCGATGATCGCCTCGCACTGCGGCCACCAGAACTTCATGTCGTGCCAGTACTCGGTTGCGGGTTTGTTGAGTACGTCGCGATAGTAGATGATGCCTCCGTACTCGGCGTCCCAACCCCACTCCCACATCCAGTCGAGCATCGTCGTGCCGAGCTCGATGAGCGCGGCGTCCGTGTCGCGGTACTCGGCCTCGCGCAGGATGAACCACGCGCCCTCGATCGCGTGTCCGGGGTTCAGGAGTCGACCTTCGAAGTGGTCGAGCAGCTTTCCGTCGATTCCGACCTGCTCGAGTACCGCTCGGTGTTCGGGGCACAGAAAAACGCGGAGCTCGGCGATATACCCGTCGATCATCTCCGTGTACTCGGCGGCGTTCTCGGGGTCTGCGCTGCGGAGCTCCTGCGCCACCGCGAGCAGGATCATCGGCAATGCGAAACCGCGCGACGCGCGCGTGTTGGGGTTGAACTTCGGCTCGAGAAGGCCGTCCGTCGATCGGTACCGTTCTACGAGAGCGAGCAAGTCGCGCGCTTTTTTGATGTACGTCGCGTCTCCCGAGGCCGACGCGTACGCTGCCATCGCCATAATCGCGAAACACTCGGAGAACACGTATCGTTTCCGCTTGATCACCTGTCTGCCGGTTTTGTCGACGCGGAAAAACATCCGCCCATCGGCATCAAAACAGTGTTTCTCGATGAAATCGAGTCCGTGTTTCGCAAGGCTGAGCCACTCGTCGTTCGGTCCGAAGACGCGTCCGAGCGACGCGAGTAGCCACGCGAAGCGGCCCTGAAACCAGACCGGCTTGTCGGTCTCGATCACCGAGCCGTCTCGGTCGAGTCCGGTCAGGTACCCGCCGTGTTCCCGGTCTACTCCGTGTTTTACCCAGAACGGTACGATGTCGGAGAGCAGCGCGCGTTCGTACCGCGCACGGACGCTCAGAAGTTCGTCGTGAGTCATGGCGCCTCCATCGGGAACGCGGGGTCGAGCTCCGCGTGTGCGAGCTCGACCACGAACTCGGTAATTCTCTCGATGACGAGCTCGAGGTACTCGTGCCCTTTCTCGGCGGTCGCGGCGAACGGCGTTCCGACCGCGCAGTGGTCGTTCAGGCGCGAGAACCGCCGGCTCGTTCTGAGCCATCCGCGATTGAGCGCCCCGAACCGATACTCCGCGGCGACGCCGTCCCCCGCGCGCTCGATCTCGACGAGGTGCGGAAAGAGCGCCAGCGCGACTGACGTCTCCATCTCCCCCGCGTGGTCCTCGGGTTGCTCGAAGATCTCCGCATACCGGTCGTCGCCGACCTTCCACCAGTCGCACAGGAAGACGTGCACCGGTATTTCCGCTTGAATCGCGCGCACGAACGGAACAAAATCGTTTCCACCGTGCCCGTTAATGATGACGAACTTCCTGATGCCGTACGATGCGCACGAGCGGATCACGTCGGAGAGCATCGCGTCGATGTTTTTTCGCGAGACGTGGACGGCGATCGGGAAATCGAGCAGGTTCGAGTCCACCCCAAACGGGATCGCCGGCAGCCAGATCACGCGCGCGCCCGCGGTGTACGCGCCTTCGGCGACCGTGCGCGAGACGTACGTCGCGTGAAGCAGGTCCTGACCTTCCGGAAGATGCCGGTTGTGCGGCTCAACCGCCGCCGTCGTCAGGATCGCGACGTCGGGCAGCGGGCCGGCCGCCAGACGGCCGAGGTTTGTCTCGGTGATGTCCCAGTCACGAATCACTGTCAGACCTCTCTCGGTACGGAATGTGTGTCGATTATAACACGGATACCGAGACGCGAGAACGGCGAGGACCAAAGGTAAACTCAATACCTCTATAGTGGATACCCGACGATACCGTAAATGAGCGTAGTGATGAAAACAAAAACGATATTCGGCATAATCGTCGTGTTACTTTTGGGAGGCTGTGCAAGCATGAGCGAACGAGAAATCGGCGTTGTCTCGGGTGAGTTGAGACCATGTCCTTCGTCCCCCAACTGCGTCCTGACTACCTTTGAGTACGCCGGCATCGGAGCCGAAGAGGCTCTGCAGAGGATCTTGACGATTCTCGAGAACGAGAGACGGTGTCGGATTGTCACCGTGCAAAAAGAGGAACCGTTTTACGTGCACGCGGAGTTCAGGTCTTTTCTGTTTCGATTTGTCGACGACGTCGAGTTTCTTCACATTCCGGAACACGAGCGCATACAGGTCAGATCGGCCTCCCGGGTGGGCTACCACGATATGGGCGTGAACGCAAAACGCGTCGAGCACCT
>REEC01000124.1 GCA_007695285.1 Spirochaetaceae bacterium
CAGGACGTGTTTTTGATCGCGCGTTTTGAGTCGGTCGATACGCTCCTGTCGTACTTCAGAGTCGTTCTCGGCGATACGTTCGAGGCCGTTCGGCGCGGCGAAAGCCGGTCGCCGGAGGTTCGGGCTATTCAGCGTTTCATGGCGAACAACCTCGATGATCTGAACCTCTCGATCCGGACGATCGCCGATCGATTTGAGATGTCGCACTCGTCGCTGACAAGCGTGTTCAAGAGAGAGTGCGGGATGACTCCACGCGCTTACATCAACGACCTCCGTATGAAAAAGGCAAAAAACCTGCTCAAGACGACACGGATGCAGTTGAAAGAGATCGTGCGTGCCGTCGGATACATGGACGACTCAAACTTCATCCGGAAGTTCAAAGAAGCCGAACACATCACCCCGGGCGATTATCATCGGATGTTCTTCGACGAGTACGTGCCCCAGAAATGACCGTCACGCTTGACCCGATCGAGTCGCGCGTGGGAGTGTTACCGAGTGCCGACAACTGCCGCGGCGTGATTCGTGATCGAGTAACGGGAGGCCAGAATGTTCAAATGCGCGATCGTAGGGGCGAGTGGGGGTCGGGCGCGGGGGCACGCCGACGCGTTTCGATTTGTGAGTCGAGGAAAGCTCGTCGCGGTCTCGTCGCGGAATCGAGAGAAACTCGACGGGTTTGCCGATGAGTTCGGGATCGAACACCGGTACACCGAGTACCGGGAGATGTTCGAGAAACAGAAACCCGATCTGGTGTTCGTGAATACGCCTCCCGACGTCCGGCTCGAAGTGATCGAGGCGGCCGACGCCGCGGGAATTCCGGCTCTGATTATCGAAAAACCTCTCGCGATCGAAGGTGAAGACTTTCGTGCGATCAGAGCGTACACCAAAGCCGCGTCGCCGACCGGGCCAAAAATTGCGATCAACCACCAACTGCATTTTCATCCACGTCGGCAGTTTCTTCAGAAGCTCGTACGCGAAGGCGGAATCGGCGAGATTCTGTTCGTCGAGGCGAGTTCGGGCATGAACCTCGCGTACCAGGGCACCCACTCGCTGCAGGCAATCTCGGCGTTTCTGCCCGACCACAGACCTGTCTCGGTGTTCGGCCAGGTTTCCGGCGCGGACGGTCTCGCCGATACGCCGAAGAAGCATTTTGCTCCCGACGAGAGCCTCGCGTCGATCAAGTACCTCGACGCCGACGGCGGCTCGGTCGACGCGGTGCTCCGGTGCGGCGCGAACGCACCGAGAGTCGGCGACGGGCCGATCAATACGCACAAACGCATCGCGGTGTACGGCACCGACGGTTCGGTCAGGTGGAGCATGTGGTCGTGGCAGAGCCTCGTGCGCGGAAAACGCGACGGAGGCGAGCACCTCTACCCGGAAGAGGACGTCCGGGGCCAGGCCGCGATGACCGAGGCGATGTTCGACTGGATCGACGACGCGAACGTCGTCCATCCGCTGAACATCGAGTCGGCGTTGCGTGATTGTAACATCATCCTGGGACTGTACGAGAGCGCGCTCGGCCGGCGTGTCGTCGAGCTTCCGGTAGAGCCGGGCGACGGTCTGGTCGGTAGATTGAGGAGCGTGCTCAAGCAGAACCCGTGAGACCGCGGTTCACGTCGTCTCGGTGAATTGAGTTTCCAGCGAATCCACGGTACACTGCGGCTCACGGTTCCGCGAGTAAACGGACAGTAACAAACACCAAAAGACGGGGGCACTCCATGCTCGACGCGATGATCGACGCCGCAAAACGCGGTGAGAACGTATTTATTTCCGACGTGCGAACGCGCTTCGCCGAAATTTCCGAGACGGAAGCGCGCTCGATTTTCATCGAACTCTTACTGCTCGACGGCGTCGGCCGCGTCGAGTACACTCTTTCGGTCCCGCGGTTAACCGGTCCGGAGGGCGAAGCGGTTCAGTTTGTCGCGTCGTACGTGCGCGCGGAGGTGTACAACATCCTCTCGAGTATGGGCGGCCGTACGATGACGATCTACACCGATACGTCTGATGCCGTTGTCGTGGGCATCCTGCGCGGCCTGCACGATGACTTTTGCGTCGGATTGCCGCGATCGCAGCGGACCGGGTACGGAAACTGTGTAAATGTAATTGACCGGATGCTCGCGGCGATCGACGCAAACAGCGAGCCGTTCACGTTCGTGCTTCGCGACATCGCCGAACGGCCTGCGGACCGTTCGACCGAGCGTGCGGAAAAAGCGAAGACACGGGAATCGTCCGGCATGCTCACGCGCGTCACCGCTGACCTTGACGGAAAGGCGATCTGTGGAATCGATATCGGCGGAACGGACATCAAGATGGCGCTCGCGATCGACGGCACGATCGTGTGTTTCAAGGAGTACGACTGGAATCCTACCTCGTACGCCGCGGCCGACATGATTGTCGACCCGATTTTGATCCTGACGCGGCTCGTTCGCGCGTACGCGTCGTTCGCGGCGGACGGTGGTGATCGTGTACCGCACGAGCTGCGCGAGGCGATGGGGAAGGACGCAGGAATCGAGAACATCAAATCGGCGGTCGAAGCTGCGGAAAAGCGGCTCGGCGACCGGCTGCTCGCGCTCGACGCGGTTGGAGTTTCGTTTCCCGACGTTATCATCCGGGACAAGGTTGTCGGTGGCGAGACGACGAAGACGCGCGCGATCAAGCGGAATCCCGCGCTCGAGTTCGAGAGTGAGTTTGCCAAGATCACGAGTCTCGACGAGAAGCTTCGGGCTCTGTGTCGTTCGGGCGGCGCGGTGAAGATCATGAACGACGGGCCGATGTCCGCGTACACCGCGGCCGTCGAGACCGCCGCGGTCGAACCCGAGCGCGTCGCGGACGGCGTACTCGCGTACAGCCTTGGGACCGAGCTCGGAACCGGGTGGGTCGACGGCGACGGAAACGTCCCCGAAATGCCGCTCGAGTGTTACAACTTCATCATCGATCTCGGTGACTTTGTCGCGCGCGGGTATCCGGCCGAAGACGTCCGGAGCAATGTTAATGTGAACACCGGACTCGCGGGAACTCTGCAGAGATACACGAGCCAGAGTGGAGTGTTCCGGCTCGCGATCGACCGGTTCAAGGCGAAGCGCCCGGACCTGTACCGCGAGATTTTTGATTCGGGATTCGTCGTCACGACGAGACTCGACGGTCGGGAGATCCTGGCGGTTCCGACCGAGCCGCGTGACATGCGGAAGGCGTTTCTGGAGCACGTGATGGCGCTACCGGAACGCGAAAAAGACGAGATCGTGAACGATATCTTCCGTCGGATCGGGGTGTACCTCGCGATCACGTGGCTCGAGACCGTACATACGGTCCGTCCGGACTGCCGGGAGATTACGTTGTTCGGTCGGGTCGTGAAAAATCCGCGATGCTTCGAGCTGATCCGCGAAGGCGCTCTTTCGGTCGAAAGCGATATCCGGCTCCACGTTGCCGACGCGGGCATGGCGAACACGCCGCTCATGAAGCAGCTCGATGCGGATCCTGACTTCACGGTCGCGCAGTTCGCGCAGGCGGTTGGGGCGATCTACTTTGGAAACCAGGGTCTGATCGGGTGACGTATCTTGCTCTCGTTCTGACGATGGTGCTCTGGGGAAACTCGTTCGTCGCGACGAAGTTCATCCTCGAGACGCTCTCGCCGGTGCAGTATATCTTTGTGCGATTCGCGCTCGCCGCGCTTCTGTTCATCCCGGTATTGATCCTGTCGCGCCCGCGGCGGCTGACGTTTCGGCAGCACCGATCGCTCATGTTGGTCGCACTGTTCGAGCCGGGGCTGTATTTTCTGTTCGAGACGTACGGGCTTCGGCTCACGACGGCGTCGAGCGCGTCGCTGATCATCGCGTGCATTCCGGCTTTTGTCGCGTTGACCGCGGGGGTCGTACTGCGCGAGCGGTTGAGTCGCAGGGCGTGGATCGGGATCGTCGTTTCGATTATCGGCGTCGTGGCGATCGCGATTCTCGACGGCGCGCAGGAAGCCGCGGCCGGATCGATTCCGGGTAATCTGCTCGTACTCGGTTCGGTGTTCGCGGCGACCGGGTACATTATCGTCGCGCGGAAGGTGTCGTCGGG
>REEC01000044.1 GCA_007695285.1 Spirochaetaceae bacterium
ACGACCATCACGTCGCCGGCGGTCAGCTCCTTCACGTCGATTTGTGTCTCCTCGCCGTCGACGAGGATGTTCGCGGTCTTCGCTCCCATCTCGATGAGCTTCCGGATCGCCTGCGACGCACGCCCTTTCGCTCGCACCTCGAGGTACTTGCCGATCATGTGAAACGTCATGATCGTCGTCGCCATCTCGATGAACGTCTGCACCGGGAAGAAAAATCCCGCGAGTCCGATCAGAAACGGGGGCAAGGAACCGAGCGATACCAACACGTCCATGTTCGGACGGCCCGATCTCATCGCGCGAAACGCCGCAATGTGCACGTGCCGTCCGACGCCGAACACGACCGGCGCGCCGAGCGCCGCGACGATCGCGAGGTACCCGGGAATGGCCACGATGAACATATGCACGATCATGACCGCCATGACGGTCCCGGCGAGCACCGAGGCGATAATCAGCCGTTTCTTCGCGACGCGAACTTTCTCGAGATCACGATCTCCGTCGTCGTCCTGTTCGCTCTCGACGAGCTCGTACCCGGATTCCTTGACGCGGCGCTTGAGCTCGGACAGCCGGACGCGCGCCGGATCGAACCGGATCGAAGCGGTCTCGGTCGCGAGGTTCACAGCCGCGCTCTCGACGCCGGTGGTCGTTTTGAGCGTCTTCTCGACCGACGCGCTGCAGCTCGCACACGTCATTCCGTTCACGCGCATCGTCACGATCCCCGGGACCGACGGTTCAGCGCTCCGTTCGGGCTCGGCGTCGTACCCGGCCGAACGGATCGCGGTGACCACGTCGTCGTCCGCCAACTGAGACGGATCGAGCTCGACGACGGCCTTCTCGGACGCGTAGTTCACAGTGACCGACCGGACGCCGGGTGTCGCCTGTAGAGTCGTCTCGATCGAACGCGCGCAACTCGCGCAGCTCATGCCGATCAGCCGGTAACTGCGTCGCTCGAGGTCGCGCGAAGCATCTCCCTCGGCCCGGCTTTCTCCGCTGAGCGCCGAAGCGTCAATTTCCTCGACCGCTATCACACGATCGGTATTGTTATCAACTATTCCTGCCTCTGACTTTTCGTTCGCCATGTATTCCTCCGCGAGCCACGCACGAAAAGTCCGTGGCTTCATCGAAAATATACTATACCCCCCTGGGGTATGTCAAGGCAGATGCGGCCTGTTCGGGGCACGATCGCATGTTCGCGTTCGAGAGCGCCCACAATCGCAGATCGGTTGCAGCCGGTGGCCAAATCCGCTACTCTCAAGGCTATGCATCGGTCTATTCGCCGTTTTATCCACCGCTCCCGCAGGTTCTGGGTTATCGAAGCGCTCGTCGTTCTCACGACTCTGAAGTGGGCGATACTCGCTGTGATCGCGGGATTGCTCGCTGGGTTCCCAACCGCGTTGTTCCTTCTTGTGCTCGACAACGCGACGGGGATCGTGTACGCGCAGAGTTGGTACTTCTTCATGGCTCCGGCCGGGTTGTTCCTGAGCGCGTTCATCGTAAAAAAACTCGCGCCGGACGCGACCGGCCACGGCACCGAAAAAGTGATCGAAGCGATCCACAATCACGGTGGACACATCGCGCCGCGCGTCGTACCGGTGAAAATGATCGCGACGTGGATCACGCTCACGCTCGGAGGATCTGCCGGCAAAGAAGGGCCGAGCGCTCAAATCGGAGCCGGCGTCGCGTCGATGTTTTCGTCGCTCGTCCGGATGAACCGAGCCGACCGCGAACGCTTCGTGTTGTGTGGAATGAGCGCGGGGTTCTCCGGCGTGTTCGGAACGCCGATCGCGGGAGCTCTCTTCGCCGCGGAGGTTCTCTCGATCGGCAGATTCTCGTACAACAGCCTGCTTCCGTCGCTGCTCGCGTCGTACGTCGCGTTCTTCGTGACGCGTGGACTCGGCGTCATGCACTTGACGTACTCGGTTGACTTCATCGTCTCGAGCGAGATCGCGATGATGGGAAAGATGGTACTGTTCGGTCTCGTGATCGGTGGTCTCGCGATCATCTTCATCGGCATGTTGCATCGCACCGAACGGCTCTTTGCGAAAATCCCCGTATCGACCCCGGTCAAGGGCTTGATCGGCGGCGTAGTCCTGATCGCGGTTGTGCTTCTCACCGGCACGACGAACTACGTCGGACTCGGCGCTCGAATCGTCGACAGAGCACTCGACGGAGAGACGTTCCGCGGCATCGCACCGTTTTTCAAGATGCTCACGACGTCGGTAACGCTCTCGTCGGGAGGCAGCGGCGGGATCATCATGCCGATTTTTTTCATCGGTTCGACGGCCGGTAACTACTGGGCGCAGATCACCGGCGGCAACGTCGGTTTGTACTCGGCGATCGGGATGGTCGCGTTCCTAGCCGCGTGCGCCAATACGCCACTCGCGGCGATCATGTTGGCGATGGAGCTTTTCGGCGTCAGGACCGGATCGTACGGAGCGATCGCGTGCACGGTCTCGTTCCTCGTCGTCGGTCACTTGAGCGTCTACCCGAGTCAGGTGATATCGATCAAGAAGACGTGGTTCCGCGACATCGATACGCACGGCGTCGAGTTCTCGTTCACCCGGACCGGCATCCGTAAAATGTTCGGATCGTTCTTCCGCGGTTACCGGACGTCCGACACGATCGAGAAAAAGGCGTCGGGGCAGACGATAGCCGAAGCCCGACACGGAAGAAAAAGGCCGCAAAAACCCGATAACACCGAGTGATCTCGACGTCGTGACGCGCTCCGTTTTGGGTATTGCGAGCGTGCACGCAAGCGGTTATCGTAGCGATCATACCGTTTCCACCGGAGGCTCGCGCATGTCTGAACGCCAAAACCTGAAACGCACGATATCGCTCGGGCATCTGGTCGGGATCGAAGTCGGGCAGTCGATCGGCGCGGGGATTTTCGCGCTCACCGGGATCGCACTCGCGATGACCGGTCCGTCGTTGCCAATTGCGTTTGTCGCCGCGGCGGTTCCGGTCGCGCTCGCGATGGTGGTCCTGGCGATGCTCGCGTCGGCGGTGCCGATCTCGGGCGGCACGTACTACTACGGCTCGCGTTTTTTCTCGCCGGTCGCGGCGTTTACCGGGGTGTGGGCGTACGTGCTCGGCGCGGTCCTCGGGATGTTTCCGCTCTACGCTCTGACCGGCACGCGGTTTCTCGAAGCGATGGTTCCCGGTCTTCCGCGGATTCCGGTCGCGATCGCGCTGTTGGCGGTCTTCTACCTCACAAATCTGCTCGGCGCGCGCATCGCGATCTGGATCCAGGCGATTCTGGTCGGTCTGTTGCTGCTCGCGCTCGTGATGTTCTCCGGCCTCGGTCTTCCGCACGTCGCGATCGAGAACTTCACGCCGCTTTTTCCCGGTGGTATCGGAGGTTTCGCGGTCGCCGCGTCGATCCTGACGTTCACGGTGCTCGGCGCAAACGCGGCGGTCGAGCTCGGCGACGAGATAATCGATCCACGGAAAAACATCCCGAAGTCGTTTCTGATATCGATTCCACTCGTGACGGTATTCTACGTCGTGATCGGTATCGTCGCGGCCGGTGTAACCGAGTGGTCCCCGGACGTCGACACGACGCTCGTCGTGGTCGCCGGGCGATTTCTCTCGGGACCGGCGTTTGCTTTTTTTGTTCTTGGTGGAGGCTTCCTCGCGGTCATCACGACGCTGAACGCGACGTACCTCTGGGGCACCAAAAGCCTGATCGTCATCACCGAAGACGGTCTTTTCCCCGCCGCGATCGCGAAGGTCGGCGCGCGCTTCGGAACGCCGCACCGTCTGCTGACGATTATTTTTTTAATCTCGAGTCTCGCGTTGATCGTCGCCGGGGAGCGCGTCGAGACGTTTGCCGTGTTCGCCTCGCTCGGTGGGATCATCATTCTCGTGCCGGTCATGGGCGCGGCTCTCCGGATCAAGAAGAGTCACCCCGAACTCTACCGGCTCACGACCGTGCCGCTAAGAGGTTCACTCTACTACATCGCGCCGATCGCGGGTCTGGTTCTCTGTCTCGTGATCGTCGCGATCCTGCTCGTCGATCTGAGCAGCCA
>REEC01000060.1 GCA_007695285.1 Spirochaetaceae bacterium
GTTCGAAGGGAGAGCACTCATGTTCTGTGGTACGCAATTTTCGATCTATCCGATGTCCGATGACTTCGTCGACGTGATTCTCGGATCGATCGGTCCGCTTCAACACCGCGACGACATCCGCGTGGAGACCGACGATCTCAGTACACTCGTCGTCGGGACGCCGAACGCCGTCTTCACGACCGTCAGGGACGTCTACGCCGAGGCCTGTCGGCGCGGCGGACACGTCGTACTGTCGGCGACGTTCTCCCGAGGCTGCCCCGGTGAACCCGATGACCCGATGTGTGTACCGGAAAAGCCGGCCGAAGCTTCGGCCTCAAAGGCCCAACTCGAGGTAGTGGCGCCGCTCGCGATCGACGTCGCGGCACAGTACTCGCTCTACCCGTTAGGTATTCCATCGTACATGGACGTGATCTACCGGGAGATCGCGGAAGCCAAAAAAGCCGCGTGTTACGACCGCGGCAAGAATTTCTGTACACGACTAAAGGGTGACCTGTCCGACGTCTTTGCTGTTTTCGGGCGTACGTTCGAGAGCGCGGCGCGTGAGACCGGTCACGTAGTCTTAACCGCGACGGTCTCGAAAGGCAGCCCGTCGCAGAAACAAGGAGGATAATAATGTCCGATGTCAACGTGTCCGATGTCGACGCACCGACGAAAAAGATCACGATGCGAGAGATCGTGATCACAGCCGCGATCGGCGTCGTGTTCGGTTTTCTCTATCTCGGGTGGGTGCAGGTCTGGCTCATTTTCCAGGGTATCATCGGGCCGCTCGCGATGGATATCGTGTTCGGCTTCTGGTTTGTTGCGTCGGTCGTCGCGATGTACGCATTGCAGAAGCCCGGTGTCGCGCTCGTGACCGCGGTCATCACGACGATCACGCAAGTCCTGGCCGGCAATCCGGCCGGCGCGATTCTTCTCGTGACCGGTCTTGTCCAGGGAGCGGGCGCCGAGCTTCCGTTTCTTTTGACCCGGTGGCGGCGTTTCAGCTTGCCGGTACTCATGTTGTCAGGGGCGTCCGCGGCCGTTTTCAGCTACCTCTACACCTGGATTCGGTTTGGGTACGGCGAGCTCGGCGCGGGAATCCTGATCGCGATGCTCGTTCTCCGCGTCACAAGCGGCATGCTGCTCGGTGGGTTGCTCGGGAAATTTCTGACCGAACGTTTGCACGCGACCGGCGCGCTGCGTGGGCTCGCGATCGACCGAGCTCGGAAGCGCGCCGCATGACGCGCACGTAAGGCCCGTGATCGAACGCGCGCAATCGGTATCCCGGACGGCATCCCGGACGGCCGAGCTCATCCGGGTGAAGTCGTTTTCGGTCGTTTTCGACGGCCGGCGGATCGTGTCCGCTTTTTCGGCGACCTTCGGCCCGGGCGAGCGTGTCGCGCTTCTCGGCCCGAGCGGCTGTGGTAAGAGCACCATTGCGCTGTGCTTGAACGGCATCATCCCTCACCGGATCGAAGCCGAGACGACGGGGTCGATCGAGCTTGCCGGTGTTCCGATGTCGAGTCTCGAGCCGGGAGAGATCTCACGGCGCGTCGGCGTCGTGTTCCAGGACCCGGACGCGCAGTTCTGCATGATCACTCCCGAGGATGAGATCGCGTTTGGGCTCGAGATCGCGGGGTTTGACCGGCCGGCGATAATCTCCCGCGTCGACGCGATCGTTGAGGAGTTCGGGCTCGGCCAGTTTCGGCGTGAACGCATCGACCGTCTGTCCGGCGGAATGAAACAGCGCGTCGCGACTGCGGCCGTGCTCGCGCTCGAACCCGACGTACTGATTCTCGACGAGGCGACCGCGTCGCTCGATCGGCCCGCGGCGGAGGCGCTCGCACGCGCGATCACGGCGCGACTCGAACGGAAACCCGCGACCGCGTTGATCGTGATCGAACACGAGCTCGATCCGTTTCTTCCGATCCTCACGCGCGTGATCGCGATGAGTCGCGGCGGCGCGATCGAGACGGACACGACGCCCGACGCCTTCTTTTCAGCGATCGCCCGTTCATCGGCTCCTTCGATCACGATTCCACACTCCGTCGATCTGGTGAGTCGTGTCGATCGCGCCCGCGACCGCGGCGAAATCGTGGATGTGAAGAAGGCGCGCCAAACCGCGTTGCGACTGGCTCGCGCCTCGGCGACCGCTGCGGCCGTTCTCGAAGTGACGCGGCCGGGATCGCCGCGCAACCCGGAGTCCCGGAGCTCGACGACCCCGGTGATCGCGTTCCGGTCGGTCTCGGTGACGTACGGCGGACCGCGGACGGTGAACGCGCTCGACGACGTCACGCTCGATTTTTTTCGCGGCTCGATCGTCGCTTTGACCGGTCCAAACGGTGCCGGCAAGACGACAGTCGCGCTCGCGGCGCTTGCCATAGTGCGTCCGACCTCGGGGCAGATCGAGGTAAACGGTCGCTCTACCGCGCGTCTTCGTCCCGCGGAGATCGGTGATCGAGTCGGATTGGTCTTCCAGAACCCGGAGTATCAGTTTGTCACAAATCGTGTCCGTGACGAGATCGCGTACGGCCCACGGCTCGCGCGGGTTCTGACGGAAGCAGAGATCGCGGCGCGGGTGGACCGGTTGCTCGAGCAGTTCGGCCTCACAAATCGCGCCGACGTCAGCCCGTTTGCGTTGAGCCACGGCGAGAAGCGGCGTTTGAGCGTCGCGACGATGTTGATCCGCGGATGCGACGCGGTCTTCCTCGACGAGCCGACTCTCGGCCAGGACGCGGCGTCGCGCCGCGAGATCGCCGACGAGATCGTGCGGCTGCGCGGCGACGGAGTCGCGGTGATCGTGATCACTCACGATCTCGATCTCGTGTGGCTGATCGCCGATACGGTCGTGGTTCTTGACCGCGGACGAGTCGTCGCGGAGGGGAGCCCTGGGGCCGTGTACGGCTCTCGCAAAATCGTCGAGTCAAACCCGGCGGTTCAACCGCCCGACATCGCGGTCTGGTACGCGGAGGCACGACGTGCGCTCGATCTCCCGGCGTGAAACGCCCGCAACCGGCGTCGGTGTGCTCGGCTCGTACGAGACCCACTCGCTCCTGTCCGGAATCACTCCGGCCGTCAAACTGGGAATCGTGATGGTCTACATGACGGTAGCGACCGCGGTGTTCGACGCGCCGACGCTCGCGGCGATGACCGCGTTGGGTATGCTCGTGCTCGTTACCGCCGGAGCCGTCCCGATTCGAGCGCTTCTCCGCGCGATGGTACCGTTTGTTCTGTTTGGAATCGGATACCTCTGGATGAACCTCTTGTTCGGACGGTCGACCGGGGCAGAGATGATCGCAGTTGGGCCGGTATCGATCTCTTTGGGTGCGATCGCGGTCGGTGGCGCGCTCGCGATTCGGGCGGTTTGTTTCGGCGTGTGGTCTATGGTGTTTGTCGCTACGACCGACACAACCGATTTTGCGATCGGTCTCATGCGACACGTGCGGCTTCCCGCGCGCATCGCGTACGCCGCGCTCGCCGCGTACCGGTTCCTGCCGCTCTTTGCGTCCGAACGCGCGATCATCGCGGCGGCGCAGGCGGTTCGCGGGGTCGATCCACGACTCGGGCCGATCGGGCGGCTCCGCCGGTCGTTCGGACGTATCGTCCCGCTTTTGGCTACCGCGGTGCGCCGAGCCGAGCGCGTCGCGATCGCGATCGAGTCCCGCGGGTTCACCGGTGAGCGTCCGGATTTTTTCTACCGTGACGTGAGGTTTCGCCGGCGTGATACGATCGCGATCGTGGTCGCGGCGATCGTTCTCGTCGCGATCATCCGGGTGTCGTCGGACCTCGGTTTCCTTCGGCTGTGGTCCGGTGGTTATACGTAGCGTGGGTCCGGCGTAGCGTGTCCCTCCGACAGTCCGCCGACAGTCCGGCTTGTCCGTGTGATGTTCATCCGATATGATGACGCCCGTAATGGGTGTACTCAGGAAGAACTGGTTCATCATCGGAGTGCTCGGCGCTATCGTTCTGGGGTACG
>REEC01000043.1 GCA_007695285.1 Spirochaetaceae bacterium
GCGGTTTTGACCGCGCGCTCACGACGAGCGAGACGTACCATGTCTACGACATCGAGGGAAACCGCAAGGAGCCCGGAGCGCCGATCGAGCCCGAGGATCACATCGAGGTAGAGGTCGAGCCCGAACAGTTTGTGCTTGTCACCGGCGGCGTGAACGCGCCCGGCCGCCACCCGTACCTGCCCGGCATGGGTGCAATCGCGCACATCCGGCTCGCGGGAGGCTTCAGCCGAGAGCTCAACGTGAACGAGAGGTTCCGCGTGTACGACGTCGAAGGAAACCTGAAACCCTCAGGCGCGCCGATCGAGCCCGAAGACCACATCGAAGTGCTCCGCAACTCGTTCATCTACAACTTCAACCGGCACTTCCCGATCCTCGCGACGAGCATCGGCTTCATCGCGACGATCGTCGCGACGATCGCGCTGTTCGCGCCGTAAGAGCGAACGCGTATGTACGCGTCGTGCAACGTGAACTGTGAGAAAAAAAAGGGCGGGCAATCGCGCACGAGCGGATGATTCTTTATTGATTTTGTTTTATATTATGCGCGACGAGTATAAAAAGTCGGAGACGTTGATGAAACTGTTCGCTCCACATCGGCTGTCTTTTTTTCTGAAGGTACTGCTCACGGCGGTAGTGACGCCGATCATCCTCGCCGGATGTCCGCTCATGGTCACGATGTTCGGCGAACCCGGACCACTCCCGATCACAATCGACCAGGAACGCATAACGCTCGGGTGGGACAGTTCGAGCGGTGCGATCGCCCACGCGGAGTCCGCGGTAGAGTCGTTCAATTTTTACTACCGCGATCGCGGCACGCGCGACTGGTCGCTCGTCTCGAGTGTTGCCGCCGGCGAAAACCCGACGTTCACGCTCGTCGCGGACAGTGTCCTTGGCGAAAGAACGTCCGGCGAGTTCGAGTTCGGCGTGAGCTCGATCACCCGGCGCGGCGAGGAATCGCGGATTCACTCATCGATCGATTTTGACGCGAAGCCGCGAGGCGGCTGGTATATCGTCTGGACGCGCCCGTGAATGGCGCGGTTAAACCACAAACGCAAAAAGTGAGGAACCAATGAAAAAGTTGATCCAGATCGGACTCATCTTCCTTCTCATCGGGGTCGCCGTCTCGGCTTTCGCCGACACCGACACCGATACTCCGGAAACGGAGCCCGAAGCCGTTGCCGAATCTCGCGCGGGCGTCGACCGGATCGGCGTGGTTTTCAACGCGCCGAGTATCCTGTTCGAGATCGACCGGTACCAGAAAGCCGGCGTCGGGCTGAAAACGGTCTGGGGACAACGCGCGCTCCGGTCCGTCTTTGGGCTCGAGGCTACGGGCTCGGATAGCCTCCGCGGAACGCTCGGAACGACGTTCGAGTATCACCCGGTGGCCGGCCGCGTTTCGCCGTACCTCGGCGGTTCGATCGTACTCTCGTACGAGAAAGAGGACGTCGGCGATACCGAGTGGACCGAATTCGGCTTCTCGATCGGACCGGTGCTCGGCGTCGAGTTCACGCTTGTCGAAGGCGCGGCGGTCTTTGCCGAGTACACGCTGAGCTTTGACGGAGTCCGTACAAGCTCGGACGATGAGCAGACGTGGAACTACCTGTTCGGTACACGGCTCGGAAATCAAGGTTCACTCGGAATCGTCGTGTACTTCCCGGGCTTTCGCGCACGCGCGCAGAACGGTCCCGACGAGGCGGAATCGTAAGATCGGCGGCCGGCGCGCGAGTCATGAAAAAATACTACTCCTCGCCTATTGGGTTCCCGTCCGATCGTATGTACGCTTATCATGAGGGATAAGTAATGCCATTCACCTTCCAGCGACTCGAGATCCCCGACGTTATACTCATCAAGCCGCGCCGTTTCGCCGATGAGCGCGGTTGGTTCATGGAGACGTTCAAAGAGAGCGAGTTTGCCTCGAACGGGATCACCGCGCGCTTCGTACAGGACAACATGTCGTACTCGCACCGCGGCGTCGTACGCGGACTGCACTATCAAATCTCACCCGCCGCTCAAGCGAAGCTCGTGACGATCATGAAAGGCGAGATCTTCGACGTCGCGGTCGATGTGCGCAAAGGATCGGCAACCTTCGGGCGGTGGGTCGGCGCGGCCCTCAGCGCCGAACGCGGCGACGCATTGTTCATCCCGGCGGGCTTTGCGCACGGGTTTGCGGTCACCTCCGACGACGCGCTCGTCGTGTACAAGTGCGACGCCGAGTACGCGCCCGACGCCGAGCGCGGCATCCTCTGGAGCGACCCGGAGATCGGTATCGAGTGGCCGGTGCGCGACGCGATCGTGTCCGGGAAGGACCAGGAGCTGCCGCGGCTCGCCGACGCGGAGCCGGAGAGCCGCGCGTGATCTGGCTCGTCGGGCGCGACGGGATGCTCGGCCGGCTCGTTGAAACGGAGCTCGCGCGGCTCGGTGTGCCGTTTCACGCGAGCGGCCGCGAGTGCGACGTGACCGACGGCGGCAGTATCGCGCGGAACGCACCGACGCGGGACCCGGCGTGGCTCGTGAACTGCACCGCGTACACCGCGGTCGACGCGGCGGAGACCGAGCGTGAGGCGGCGTACGCGGTGAACGACCGTGCGGTCGCTCTGCTCGCGCGGTACTGCGCCGAGCGCGGCGCGCGGATGCTTCATGTCTCGACCGATTACGTCTTTGACGGAGAGAACGCGGCCGGGTACGCCGAGGACGCCGAGACCGCGCCGATCAATACGTACGGCGCGAGCAAGGAAGCAGGCGAGAAAACGCTGCGCGCGGCTCTTGCGGAGCACGTGATTGTCCGCACCGCGTGGCTGTACGCGGAACACGGGCGCAACTTCATGAACACGGTACTGCGGCTTCTTACGCGTGAAAACGGCCCGACGATCGTCGACGATCAGCACGGCTCCCCGACGTACGCGCTCGACCTCGCGCGCTGCATCACGACGGTCGTGAGCTCCCCGGAGCCGACGTACGGAACGTACCACTTCACGAACGCCGGCGAGACGACGTGGTTCGGCTTCGCGCGCGAGATCAGAGAGCGCGCGGTTGAGCTCGGCCTCGTGACCGCGCCGCCTGAGATCAAGCCGATCCCGAGCGAGAGCTACCCCACTCCGGCCGCGCGGCCGCGGCACTCGGTGCTCCGGCACGATCGCATCACGCGCGAGTACGGCGTCACGCCGCGCGCGTGGCAGGAGGCGCTCGCCGAGTGTCTGGCACGGAAAAAACAGAACGAAGAACAGGAAGGACAGAAATGAGAGCGATGCAGAGAGTGCTTGTGACCGGCGGCGCGGGTTTCATCGGCGCAAACTTCGTACAGCACGTGTTTTCCCGGGACGACTTCACCGGCCGCGTCGTGAACCTCGACGCGCTCACGTACGCGGGCAACCTCGAGAACCTCGCTGAGATCGAGAAGAAGCACGGTGCGAGCGGTCGGTACGTCTTTGAGCACCACGACATCCGCGATCTCGACGCATTGCGCGACGTGTTTCGCCGGCACGAGATCGACACGGTCGTGCACTTCGCCGCCGAGTCGCACGTCGACCGCTCGATCACCGGGCCGCGCGCGTTCATCGATACGAACGTGATCGGCACGTTCAATCTACTCGAGGCCGCGCGCGAGGCGTGGGCCGGCCGCGACGACGTCGTGTTCCACCACGTCAGCACCGACGAGGTGTTCGGTTCGCTCGGCGACGAGGGGTCTTTCCGCGAAGAGACGCCGTACGATCCGAAGAGCCCGTACTCGGCGTCGAAGGCCGGATCGGACCACCTGGTGCGCGCGCACGGACACACGTTCGGTCTGCCGTTCACAATCTCGAACTGCTCGAACAACTACGGCCCGTACCAGTTTCCCGAAAAAATGGTTCCTCTGATGATCCTGAACGCGCTCGGCAAGAAGGAACTGCCGGTGTACGGCGACGGGAAAAACGTGCGCGACTGGTTGTACGTCGAGGACCACTGCGACGCGAT
>REEC01000042.1 GCA_007695285.1 Spirochaetaceae bacterium
CGCGGTCGTCTCGTTAATGAACCCGCACAATATTTGTGAGTGGGCGCGCGGTGCGTTTTTGCCTGATGCAACGCTTCCTCCCCCTCCTATTGATTTGCCACCGCTGCCTGCAAACTTTGGTATCGCAGAACCCGAACCGGGATGGATCCGAGAGTTCCTGCGTCGGCGAAGTGCACATTACATCGCGCCGGGATATGACGAGACGCAATGGCGGCAGTATCGGTGGGCATACTGGCGTCTGTGCGAAGAAGCGGATCGCCAAGTAGGCAACGTGATGTCTGCGCTTCGTGTACATGGGTTTGACAAGTCCACGGTTGTGGTGTTCGCAAGTGACCACGGCGACGGCGTTGCGGCGCACCATGTATGCCAAAAGCAAGTTTTTTACGAGGAGTCGGCACGGGTGCCGCTGATTGTCCGGCCGCCTCACTGTACAGCGGGGACCAATGCGCGCCTCACGAACGCCGGTATGGATATTCTGCCGACGCTTCTCGATTACGCGGACATCGCCGTCCCGCGCGAGTTGCACGGCACGACTCTCCGATCGGCCGTCGAGGGTTGCGAAGCGACTCAACCGCAGTACGTCGTTTGTGAAACCGACTTTTGCCCAGGTCCCGAGCGATGGGGAGCGTCCGGTCGCATGGTACGAACAAAGCGCTACAAATACACCGTCCATGATGCATTGGACAAAAATGACATAACCGAACAGTTTTTCGATATTGAAATGGACCCCGGAGAGATGCAAAACCTTATCGGGACTGCTGCAGCCCGCCACCAAGTGGAGCACCATCGTAGTCTATTGGCAAAATGGCAAAAGGATACAGAGGATCATTGGCGGCCCCAAGCACCGTGAGTTGGTCGGGGAGCAATGACGGGGTCGGGTGTGGGATTAAGAAGACGCGTCGTCGTACCTCCGGTAAGCCTCGAGAACGAACTCGAGGTGGTCTTCCATACGTTTACGGGCGGCCGCCGGGTCGCGGTCTCGAATCGCCTCGGAAATCCGCTCGTGCTGCTGCGTGAGTAACTCCGCGTCGTCACGGTTTCCGATTATGACGCGCCGCCCGTACGAAACGGACACCTCAAGAATCGAGACGACGAACTCAGCGGCTTTCGAGAGCACCCAGTTGCCGGACATCTCGAATATAGCGCGATGAAAAGCGATATCAGCCGCCACGCCTGCGTCTGGTTGTCCGTCAGCCACCGCGCTCCGCATCTTTGTGATCGACTCTTCGATCGGCGACAAACCTTTTTGCACTGGCGCGCCAGCTGCGAGCTCGGCGGCTTTCACCTCCAACATAAATCGCAGCTCGAGTAGCTCGTATTCGAACCCTTTTTTTGCGAGGAAAACCGGGGCGATCATGTTGAGAAATTTCGCGATGTTAATGTCGGTCACGTAGGAGCCGCCGCCCTGTCGCGTCTCGACAAGACCTATCACCTCCATGACTCGAAGCGCCTCGCGCACCGATTGTCGCGAGACGTCGAACATCTCGGCGAGATCTCGCTCCGACGGCAGCCGATCACCGATCTCAAGCTCACCGCGACGGATCAAGTTGATTATTTGCTCGATTATTTCCTGGTAGATTCGTTTCTGCGAAATCGGTGTGATGTTCATGACTCTTCTCCAGTGCAGACCCAACGCTCAGTATCCTGACGATCCCGCGCGTACGCGCTGCGTTCTTTTTCAGCATATCCGCTATCAAAAACTAATAACGGCGGGACGCGTAATTATCGGAGATCATGCCATGGATGGAACCGGCGCGACCATACGGTCGCGCCGGAATATAGTAGCACTGTCGAGGCTTCTACTCGACGAAGAACCAATGCTCGGGGTTCCCCGGGGCCGGGGTCGGGTACGCCCACGAACCGATGATGGGATCGAGTATGTTTGCCAGCCTGTTCGACGCGTACCCGTACGATACGGGATACGAGACGGTGCCGATCGCGTAAAACTGCTCGGCCGCGATCTCGACGATCTCCGCCATCAGTTCATCGTGCCGGTCAACGGGCGACAACCTGATCTGGTCGAAAAGCTCCATCTGGCGCTTGGCTGCAGCGGGGGGCTCTTCCGGCATAACGTTCAGAGGACCGGGATTGTACCCCGCCGCCCACGCGGGCGCGAAGTTTGATTCGTGGCTATACGGGAACAGAAACCGTGGGTCAAACAGCGCGCCCGCTCCACCAGGATCTGCCCAGACGTTCATGTCGTGCATGTTCGCATTTCTTCGCTCATTGAACAGCGTCCGGTCCATCGTCCGGATCTGCACGTCGACCCCGACCGCCCGCCAGTACGTTTGAATCAGCTCCATCATGTCGATCCACGCCGGGCGCGGCGCCGTCGGAACGTCTGCGATTATCACGATGGGATTTCCGTCCGGACCCAACCGGATACCGGCGTTGTTCCGCTGTGAATACCCGGCGCGATCGAGGTACTCGTTAGCGCGTGCTGGATCGAACTCCAGATACTGATTCTCGAGTCGTTCACTGTAATACGGGAAAGAATCGAATGGAGCGGGTTGCCGCGGGTGCACCGCGCCGGCAAAAATCAGGTCGGCTATCTCCTCGCGATCAACCGCGTACGAAAGGCCAATTCGGAAGTCTTTGTTTTGGTAGATTTCCCGTTTCACAGCGTCTTCATGCGTGAGATTGAGCGACAATACCATGTAGTTGGCATTGGAGTGAGGCGACTCGATTGCACGATAGTTTCCCCGGGCCATGTTCTCAAACAAGACGGGACGATTCTCGATTGTGTCGATATGTCGCATCATAAACTCGACGTCACCGGACATCACGTTTAAAAGCAGTACATCCGAACTCTCGAAAATATTGAAAACCCATCGATCGATGTACGGGAGCTGGTTCCCTTCGGTATCGACCTTCCAATAGTACGGGTTCCTCTCCCAGACGGTACGCGTCGCCTCGCCGGTGTACGGTACCGTACGCACCCATGCCCAAAGAAGCGGCTTATCCGGGTTCCCGTGGTTGCTCATCTTGGTGTCCCAAAGATCGGACCATTCGGCGAAATCGCCATCAGCCATCGCCGCGCGCGTGTTCTCCGGGTTGTAATCCATGTGGAACTGCTCAAGGTAGTGTTTCGGGTAGCTCGTCGGAGCAGAACCAGCCGGCTGCGCGAGTATCTGCAGGAACATACCGTGCGGGTGAGCGAACGTGAAACGGACAGTGTAGTCGTCTACCTTCGTAACAGTTCCGAGCGTATTCTCCGGACCGGTCGTCATGTAACCCGGGTACGAGACAGTGAGGTCCTCGTTCAGAACGACGTCCTCATACCAGAAGAGAATATCGTCCGCGGTATACGGGTGACCGTCCGACCATTTCATTCCTCGACGTAGGTAGAATGTATACTCGGTCGCATCGTCGCTGACCTCGAAACTCCTGGCAACATTGGGGATCACCGCATTCCACTCGCGGTTCCACGCGACGAGGTGTTCGTACGCGATCGTGCGTGTGAACCATGCGGTATCACCGCCTCCGACGAGACCTGAGTTCATCGTCCCACCGTACCGACCGATCCGATCGACCGCCTCGATCACGCGTGGTTCCTCAGGCAGACGCTCTGCGAGCGGCGCCAGCTCACCTCGCGCGACCATCGCCGCGAGCTGCGGCGCCTCGTTACCAACTTCCGTCGCGACCGCGGCTTTTGGAGCTTCTTTCGCTCCGCCGGCGAATACGTTCGTAACGCCAACCACGGCGAGGAATCCAACCAACGCCCATGTTGTTACGACCGTGAGAACGTCTTTTCTTCTCACACCTGAATACTCCATACGCTTCTCCTTTTTTGCTCCACAATACGAACGTTGTCGCCATTTTGTGCGCAATTCCGACGAAT
>REEC01000041.1 GCA_007695285.1 Spirochaetaceae bacterium
GGCGTTTGCGCCGGTGTTGCGTTACGATCCAGTAGATGAGCGACTCGTTGCGCCGGACATCCTGCGCTCGAGCTCGGTCGGATCGCTCTGGTTCAGTCCGACCCAGCCGGGCAGCCAGTTCAGCGCGTCGAGCTCGACACACGGTGCGTTCAGGAGATCCGCCAACCTGCGCGCAAGCGTGCTCTTGCCGGAACAGCTGTTCCCGGTCACGTGGATTCGGGTTCCTATCGTAAAAGTCATTGAGTTGTTCCAGGTATCATTCACGTATCGACCAGAATTATGTCGGCCTGTCTCTGATTCTGTCCAGATCGACGTCAAGATCGAGTTTCCCAAAATACGTCTTCACGTCTTTGATTTTTTTTTTTGAATGAGATTTTCTAATGCGATTTTTATCACATCGGTTGTTGTTTCGGCGTGGGTAAGTCTCATGGCTTCTTCGATCAGGTCTTGCGGCAGATCAAGCGTGGTACGCATTGTTACGTCTCCGTGTGCATAACGGCCAGAGGTTTGATACGCTGCACCGGTCGGTCGCGCGCCAGATCGTACGAGGTTTGTAGATTGATCCAGAACTCCGGCGTTGTCTTAAGCGCCTCCGAGAAAAGCCACGCCGTCTCCGGCGTGACGCCCCGTTTGCCGCGGATGATTTCATTGATGCGCTGGACGGGTACACCCAGGTGTTTGGCGAACGCGACTTGCGTGATTCCGAGCGGGGCGAGAAATTCCTGACTCAGAATGAGACCTGGGTGCGTGGGTATGCGGTTTTCGGGGATCATCGAAATGCCTCCTAAGTCGCTCCATCAGTATACCTGTAATCACGGATACCGTGTTAGCCCGCATTGGTACGCGGGCTTTGTACGCTGCCCGGAAGGATCGTTTCACTCACCGATCTCTTTTTTTTCTTCTGAAGAGCAACCGAACACCGGCCGACGACTCCATCCCGGAAAGCCCGGACGGAACGTCGGCCCGATGTCCCGGTGACCGCGCCGCTGACCTTAAATCGCGACGATGCTCACGACAAACGGAAGCAGCGCGACGAGAGCGAGCAGGCGGCGGCGCGCGGGCAGCGGGCGCGAGTCCCACTGGAACAGGAGAAAGCAGAGCGCGATATTGATCGCGATGCTCGCGGCGAGCACGATCACCGGAAGGCTCGTCGCGGCCGAGAGGCGCTCACCCGCGAGCGCGAGAGAGTTGAACGCGCGCATCGCGTGCGTCGCCGGCAGAATCGACGCGGCGGCCTGCAGGTTCGCGGGCAGCAGTTCCTCCGGCACCATCAGGCCACCGAGCATGACCGACGGAATGTAGATCGCCTGCGCGATCAGCGTACCGTTCCGCGCGGAGTTCGCGATGATGCCGATCAACACCGCGATCGTCGCGAAGCAGAGCGCCGTGAGCGCGAACACGCCGACGAACGCGAACCACCGAGTCGGGAGCAACCCGCCGTACAACACGCGGCTCGCGAGTGTGAGGATCGCCGAGGCGATCGCCATGTGGATCACCGTGCCGATGATCGGGATCGTGATGAGCGCGGTCGCGGGCACGCCGTTCACGCGGAAGCTCCGGAAGATCCCGGCCTCACGGTTCCCGATCAACGTGAACGGGATCGTCATGAGCGTTCCCGACATGATCGCGAACAGGATCATGCCCGGCACCATGATGTTCAGGAAGTCCGGGTTGATGCGCGGCATGAACATCCCGATCATCAGAAAGAAGCCGATCGGGAAAAGGTAGTTCATCAGCATCAGCGACTTGTCGCGCACGCCGGCCTTCAGATCGTACGATAAATGCGAAGCGTATCCCGTCATTTTTGGGTCCTCCCTGTTATTTCGATGAATCTTTCTTCGAGCGTCGGCCGCTCGACCCTGAGGTCGACGATTTCGTCGTTCCGCTTCTCGAGCAGAGCGAGCAATGCGGTCACCGAGCGCGACGGGTTCTCCGACGAGTACTGCGCGTAGCCGTCCTTCGTCGAGATTACGGTCGCTTCGGGCAGCTCGGGCGCGCCGTTTGTGAATGTACCGTTCGCCGAAGAGACCGTGATGCGCGTGCGTTTGTCACCGGCGGCGGTGATCCGGCTCGGCGTCCCGACGACTCCGAGTTTCCCGGCGATCACGATCGCGATCTCGTCGCAGAGCTTCTCCGCCTCGGCCATGTCGTGCGTCGCGAGCACGATCGTCTTGCCCGCGTCTTTCAGCTCGGCCATCATCGCGTGAAGCTCCATTCGCGACTCGACGTCGAGCCCGGCGGTCGGCTCGTCGAGGAACACGATCTGCGGATCGTGCGCGACCGCGAGAGCCAGCGCGAGCCGGCGTTTCTGACCGACCGAGAGGTTCACGAACTGATCGTCGGCTTTTTTGGTGAGTCCAAACCGATCGAGTAAACCGTACTCCGGCGCGTGGCCGTGGTACCTGCTGAAGAACCTGATGGCCTCTTTTGCGGTCATCGTCTCGGGCAGGCCCGACGTCTGAAGTTGCACGCCGATTGAATCCCAGAGTCGGCGCGGGTGGGCAACCGGGTCGATTCCGATCACGCGGATCTCACCGCCGTCGGGTTTTCTGAGTCCCTCGATGCACTCGAGCGTCGTCGTCTTCCCGGCGCCGTTCGGCCCGAGCAGCCCGAAGATCATCCCGTGAGGAACGACGAACGACAGCTTGTCGACCGCGACCGTCTCGCCGTACGTCTTCGTGACGTTCTTCAGTTCCAGAGCGTATTCGCTTTTCATTTCTTCCCCCGTTTTTTCGTTTTGCCGCTTCCGTCCCCGGTTGCCGGCTTTTTACCCGAGTCGGAGTTTGCGGCCCATATGTAGAACGCCTCACCGGCGTTTCTCAAGAACGTAAGAATCGTATCGTCGGATACAACCCCGAGCGCGCCCGAGTTCACGAGCATCGCGAGCCCGTGCGTGAAGATCCACGTGTAGCGGATCAAGGCTTCCTGCCGCTCGGGGCTCATGCCCGAGAGCGCCTGGCTCTCGTCGCTGTCCTCGCCGAACTCGGAGTAAAACATCTCTTTCATGCCGTTCAAATCCCCCGACGCGATCGGATCCGGCCGATCGAGAAACAAAAACCTGAACACGTTACGCTCGTCGCGCGCAAAGGCGATGTAGCCGAACGCAAGGTTCAGAAGCGGAAACTCGGTGTACGTCCGGTGCTGGAACTCGCGAAGGTGAACGCGCGCTTTGAGCCTGAGATCCTTCTCGAGCTCGTCGATCGATTTCACGTGCGAGTAGATCGGCATAGTAGAAGACCCCAACTTCTTCGCGATCGCCCGCGTCGAAACCGCCGCCCATCCACTCTCGCGGATCAGCTCAAACGCAGCATCGACGATGCTCTCGCGCGAGTACACACTCGGCTGTATCATATCCGCTCCTTTTTAATAACATTCGGTATTTCAAATAACATACGTTATTATAAATAACGATTGTTATATTGTCAAGCGGAAAGTGTTGGGTTTTTGCTGTTTATCGAGCCGTGGTACCATGGCGCTGTCGACGGGAGGATGGCTCCATAATGTTCAGAACGATCCAGGTCAATATCTATCCGGGAGAAGAAGGCTGGTACGTCGCCGAGGCGGTGCATCTGCCCGTGGTCACTCAAGGCCGAACGTACGATGAGACGATCACCAACATCCGCGAAGCGCTCGCGCTTCATCTGGAAGACGAGTCGCCCGATGAGAGCGGCGTACATCCCGTCGCCCCGTAACCGCCGTTCCGCTCACCGTAACCGGCGTTCCGCGCAAGCCTCACCGTAACACCAACGGTCCCAGGCCGCATTCCACAACTCATTACTTTACAGCCATTTAAAAACCTCACGTTCCCACCGCGGTCTTGGCACGCGCTTTGCTTTTCCA
>REEC01000144.1 GCA_007695285.1 Spirochaetaceae bacterium
TCGTCGAGAATCAGAGCGTTCGGCCGCGCGAGCATGAGCTTCGAGAACATGCAGCGGACTCTTTCGCCACCCGATAACACGCGAACCGGTTTCAGCGACTCGTCACCCGAGAACAACATGCGGCCGAGAAAACCGCGCACGTACGACTCCTCCTCGACTTCGGTGTACTGGCGGAGCCACTGCACGATGCTCATGTCCGAATCGAAGTGCTCGGAGTTGTCGCGAGGAAAAAACGCGGGTGATATCGTGCCTCCCCACTCGATGCTTCCGTCGTCCGGTTCGAGTTCACCCGCGAGGATCCGAAAAAGCAGCGATTTCGTGTGGTGATACGGCCCGACGAACGCGATCTTGTCGGTCGGATTCACCGTCATCGAGTAGTTCGACAAAACTTGCTCGCCGTCGACCGACTTCGAGAGTTTCTCGATCGTCAGGACATTCCTCCCGCAGTCGCGTTCGGGCTCGAACTTGATAAACGGCGACTTTCGGCTCGACGGTTTGATGTCGTCGATCGAGAGTTTCTCGATGAGCTTCTGACGACTCGTCGCCTGTCGCGATTTTGACGCGTTCGCCGAGAATCGCTGGACAAACGTTCTGAGCTCGGCGATTTTGTCCTCGCGGCGTTTTTTGTCATCGCGCAGCTGTTTGCGCGCGAGTTGGCTCGAGTGGTACCAGAAGTCGAAGTTCCCGACGTACAGCGTTATCTTGCCGAAATCGATGTCCGCGATGTGCGTGCAGACTTTGTCGAGGAAGTGACGATCGTGCGACACGACGATTACGGTATTCTTGAAGTTGTAGAGAAAATCCTCCAGCCACGATACCGACTCGAGATCGAGGTTGTTCGTCGGCTCGTCGAGAAGCAGGATGTCGGGTGCGCCGAACAGAGCCTGCGCGAGCAGAACGCGGACTTTCTGGCCGCCTTCGAGTTCGGACATTTTCTTGCCGTGAAACTCGTCGGTGAGTCCCAACCCTGAGAGAAGACGTCCCGCCTCGGGCTCGGCCTCCCAGCCGCCCATCTCGGCGAACACCCCTTCGAGCTCGGACGCGCGCATGCCGTCGGCTTCGCTGAAGTCCGGTTTCTCGTACAACGAGTCTTTCTCGATCATCACGTCGTACATAGTTTTGTGCCCCATGATCACCGTGTGCAGAACCGTGTGCTCGTCGAACTTGAACTGGTCCTGTTGGAGCACCGCGATCCGTTCATTCGCTCCGACGATGACTTCGCCCGTGTCCGGCTCGAGCTCCCCCGAGAGAATTCGGAGAAAGGTCGATTTCCCGGCGCCGTTCGCGCCGATGACTCCGTAACAATTACCGGGAGTGAACTTGATGTTCACGTCCTTGAACAACGCTTGTTGTCCGAAAGAAAGAGTGATGTTTGAAGCTGTGATCATTTGAAAAAGTCCTTACGGGATGCCTTTTCTGTCGCCGTTCAGGCGTATACGTGGGCAAACTCGGATGGCCATTCTACCGATGTTACGCCTTTCGCTCAAGGGGGCAGTCGAGCTAACACGAGGGCACGATCACCGCGTTTCGCGGTCGATCCGATCACGGAGCCGGTCGAGCGCGGCCCGAAGCGGGAGGGGGTCCGCGATGAACTCGCCGCAACGTGCTCCGGCCGGACCACCGTCGCTCAAGTTTTCGTCCCCGACGATCGCGTGGATTCGCTCCGCGGCGTCCGGCGTCTCGCGGACGTCGATGATGCCGGCCAGTACGGCGATGCCGTCGCGCACGGCGCGCGAAAAGACGTCGTGAAAAGACTCGGTTCGCGGGGTGTCGGGGGCACACGGATGGAACCAACGCGATCCGCGCTCGTTCGAGAAGTCGACGTCGTCCGGCAGGAAAGGCGGGTGAACGACCGTGAGCCACAGAGGTTCGATGCTGCCGTCGGCGCGGCGCCGTGCGAGCCGCGCGGCGGTGTCCGGTGAGACATCGTTAGTGAACCGGTAAAAACCGTACGAGTCGAGTACCGCATTTTCAAGCCGATCGGCGAGACGCCGGTCGCTCTCCGCCGACCGGTACGTCGCCGCGAGCGCATCCGGGACGATTCGCGCGATGATGCCGAGCACATCGCTCTCGGATCCGAGGCGGCGTGCGAAGTCGTACTCGCGCGGGGTTTTCGAGCGGAGCGCCCGGAGCATCTCGACATCGAGTAAACGTTCGAGAAACGAGTGCATACCGCGGTTTTTTTTGCTCTCGGGGCGCGATGGGTTCCAACGTCCGGCGAAGTAGTTGATGAACGGATGGCACGCGCGATCGAGTACCGCGTGCGCGGCGAAGCCAAGGATAAACTCGGATGCGGATCTGTATGCGGGCGGTTCGAGCGCCGACGCCGCGTCTTGCATCGCGCCGATGAGGCGGCCGATGGACCCACGGTGGATTATCGCTCCGTATCGCAGCCCCGACGGTCGTCGCCTACGATTGTGCAGGAAAAGGTCCGGCCCTTGGGCTCCCAGGTAGTGGAACTGCGTCGGCGTGTAGCCGGCGTCCGAGCGCGTGCTCAAGGAACGAATCAACTCTTCGATATGCAAGGCGTGCGTTATATGCGACGGCACGGAGCCGATCTTAACACGCTCGCGCGCCGTGTTGAAACCTCTCGGAAAACCGGGTACATTTGAGAGCAAAGGGGACCAGAATGCGACGTCGAAAGGGCTCACTTTTCACGCGGAGAACGGCTGTCCGCGCTTTTGTGGTGTTCCTGACACTGCTTCCGGCGATGCTTATGGCCGAGATGGCGGGAGATCTCGGTGACCGTCTCGAGCGTGCGCACGACGCGTATCGTCGAGGCGAGCTTGCGACCGCGGATCGCCTTTTCACCGACGTTCTCGAAGCTGCCCCGCGTCTCTCGGAAGTCTGGTACAATCGGGGCATCGTACGGTACGATCTCGGCCGCTATGAGGAAGCCGTCGCCGACTTCACGGCGGCCATCGAACGTGACCAAACATTTGTCGCGGCGATATTCAACCGCGCGAACGCGTACTTCCGACTCGAGCGGTTCGAAGATGCGTATGAAGGGTATAGGCGGGTACTCGAGATCGAGGACGATCCGGACGCCGAACACAACATCGACGTCGTAGAGCAGATTCTTGCCTCGCAGTAGTCGGTGAACGCCGCTCACACGGAGAAATCATGAAAAACAAGACTCAATCCGGCGATCAGGTTTTGGTCGTGAACTGCGGGAGTTCGTCGCTCAAGTACGAAGTGTACGATATGCCGGCGCGTGACAGCCTCGGGAAGGGTGTCGTCGAGCGAATCGGCGGAGAGCGAAGCTTGATCCAGCAGGACGGTATCAACGGACGGATCTCGCGCGAGCTCGACGCGCCCGACCACGGCGCGGCAGTCGAGGCCGTCGCAGCCGCGCTGACCGACTCGCAGAACGGGATCCTTGAGGACATCGAGCAGATCTCCGGAGTAGGGCACCGCGTCGTGCACGGAGGCGAGCGGTACTCAGAGTCGGTGATCATCGACGACGCGGTAATCGGCGAAATCGAGAAGAACAACGAGCTCGCGCCGCTCCATAATCCGGTGAATCTCGTCGGAATTCGGGAAACGATGCGAAGGTTGCCCGGTAAGAAGAACGTCGCGGTCTTCGATACGGCGTTCCACCAGACATTGACGCCGGCGGCTTTTCTCTACGGCATTCCGCGGGAGCTTTACGACACGTACAAGATTCGCAGGTACGGGTTTCACGGAACGAGCCACCGGTACGTCGCTCACCAGGCCGTGGAGTTCATGAAGCGATCGATCGAGAACACGAACGTGATCTCGTGTCACCTCGGGAACGGAGCGTCGATCACCGCGATAAACAACGGCAAGTCGGTCGACACGTCGATGGGGTTCAC
>REEC01000039.1 GCA_007695285.1 Spirochaetaceae bacterium
AGACGTACCCGGTTCACCTCTGCGTCGTCGAGTGCCCGAAGCGCGAGGCGTGCCCGTTCTGGGCTGCCGAGCACGAAACCGGCATGCGGAGCCGTGAAGAGCTCTACCCGCCGAACGGCGACTGGTACGACATACCGTATCGTTGTCTCGTGCCGAATGGCGTCTCGAATCTTCTCGTCGCCGGTCGGTGTATCTCGGCAACGCACGAAGGGATGGCCGGCGCGCGCGTGATGGGAACGTGCATGGCGGTCGGCGAAGCGGCAGGGCTCGCCGCCGCGCTTGCTGTTGAGGGCAATGCGTCGTGTTCGGAGGTCGATGTCGTTATGCTGCGCGGGAAACTCAAGGCCGCGGGTGCGCTCGTGTAGGTCGTCGCGACATTCGGCTCTACGACTGTTCGCCGCGCCACGCCTCGACCGGGTTGTGCTCGCGGAGCTCGGTGACGCGCAGGCCGCTCTTCGGCGAGTCGGCCGCGTGCGCGAACGCGCGCTCGAGTTCGCGATCGAGCCGCTCGACGATACCGGCGTACTCGGGAAGATCGATCACGTTCGTGGTCTCGCGCGGATCGGCGACCAGGTCGAAGAGCTGATCGGCACCGCGACCGTGGCGCCGGATCAGTTTGTGACGATGAGTGCGCGCCATTCTGAGATCCCCGTACTCGCCGATCTGAGTCTCTTTCCAGTCGGGTAATGCCGCGGCGTCGGTGAGCATCGGGAGGAAACTGCGCCCCGGGTACGCGGGGGCTTCCGGCACCGTCGCGCCGGCGACATCGATAAGCGTCCGGAACAAGTCGGCGTGGTCGACAAACTCGCTCCGGGCCTGCCGGCCGAACAGTCCGTTCCAACCCCCGACGAGCATCGGGATGCGCACCGACTCCTCGAGCATGTTGAGCGGGCGCGTCGCGTTGCCTTTCCCGAACAGACCGTGGTGCCCGACGTTGAGCCCGTGGTCGGCGGTGTACACGACGATCGTGTTCTCGAGTTCACCGCGCTGCGCGAGGAAGTCGATCACACGGCCGAGCTGCTCGTCGATCTCGGTTACCGCGGCGTAGTACTGCGCGCGCCACTCGCGTATGTCGGCGGCTCCGGCCTTTCTGCCCTCTCCGGTGAACCGGCCGAACGGGTGCGCCGCTTCGGTCGGGATGTCGGAAAATCGGCAACCACGATAACTCTCGACGAGCCGCTCCGGATGATCGGCGAACGGCGTGTGCGTCGCGACCGGTCCGATGAACGCAAAGAAAGGCCGGTCGTCCTCGGCGCGTCCGATGAACCGCAATGCGGCGTCGGTCGTGACGGCGGTCTGATATCCGGTCTCGGTGTAGCGCGTACCGTTGTGCACGTACTCCTGAAGCCCGGCGTGCGGCCCGGTGCGCCGGCCGATGCAGAACCACTCGTCGAACCCTCGCCGTGCCGTCTCGGGCGTCCCGCAGTGCCACTTGCCGAACAAGCCGCAGCGGTAACCCGCGTCCGCGAGGATCTCGCCGAGCGTCGTCTCCGACTCGATCCACGGCGCGTCGCGGTACTCTCCGGTTCCGATGTAGTCGTGAATCCCGTGTTGCGACGGGTACAACCCGGTCCAGAACGTCGCACGCGCGGGTGAACAGACCGGCGTGATCGTCATCGCGTTCTGCATCCGCGTCCCGGTCGCCGCGAGCCAGTCCATGCTCGGCGTCCGCAGCTCGCTGTTCCCGTAACACCCGGCCGCCCACTGCGCGTGGTCGTCCGAGAGCATCACGACGATGTTCGGTTTCATGTCTGCTCCTGGCGATTTGTATTATCGGCGTCCGGTAGAAACGGTACAGCGAAGCCCGCGGGCGGTCAAGCGGGCACGAGCGCACATAGGACGCACATACGCAACATTGACACAACACGATTTACGGTATATAAATGGTATTTTATTGGTAACTCAGCTCCGGTTGCGTTTCGCGACCGTAACACGCCGAAAACGGCGCACGGAGAAAAAAATGAAAGCTCATCTGCATTACGATCGCCACTTCACGGTTTCCGAACTCGACCGGCGGGTGTTCGGATCGTTTATCGAGCACCTCGGCCGCGCCGTGTACGGCGGGATTTTTGATCCCGGGCATCCGACCGCCGACGAGAACGGGTTTCGGCGGGACGTGATCGATCTGATCACCGAGATGAACGTACCGGTCGTTCGGTATCCGGGCGGCAACTTCGTTTCGGGATACGACTGGGAAGACGGTGTCGGTCCGGTCGGTGAACGCCCGGCGCGGCTCGACCTTGCGTGGGCGACGGTTGAACCGAACACGGTCGGCGTGAACGAGTTTGCGAACTGGGCGCGGGCGGCGAAGACCGAGGTCATGATGGCCGTCAACCTCGGCACGCGTGGGCCCGCCGAGGCGCGCGACTTGATCGAGTACTGCAACCATCCCGCAGGGACACGTTTGAGCGATCTGCGCCGGAGCCACGGCGTCGCCGAACCACATGCGTTCAAACTCTGGTGCCTCGGCAACGAGATGGACGGTCCGTGGCAGATCGGCGCGAAGACCGCGACCGAGTACGGCCGTGTCGCTCGCGAGGCCGCGAAGGTCATGAGGTGGGTCGACCCGTCGATCGAGCTCGTCGCGTGTGGAAGCTCAAACAGCAAGATGGCGACGTACGCGTCGTGGGAAGCCGAGGTTCTCGATCACACGTACGATCAGGTCGAGTTCCTCTCGCTGCACACGTACTACGGGAACCCCGACGACGACACGGCGAACTTCCTCGCGCGAAACCTCGACATGGACCGCTTCATAAAGAGCGTCGTGGCGATCTGCGACTACGTCAAAGCGAAAAAACGCAGCGCGAAGACGATCAATCTCTCGTTCGACGAGTGGAACGTCTGGTTCCACTCGCGCGGCGCAGATCAAAAACGCGAGAGATGGCAGGAAGCGCCGCCTCTACTCGAGGACATCTACACGATGGAGGATGCTTTGCTTGTCGGCGCGATGCTCATCACGCTTATTAATAACGCCGACCGCGTCAAGATCGCATGCCTCGCTCAGCTCGTGAACGTGATCGCTCCGATCATGACCGAGACCGGCGGGCGCGCGTGGCGTCAGACGATCTTCTGGCCGTTCGCGCACGCGTCGCACTGGGGACGCGGCACGGTGCTCCGCCCGTCGGTCGTCGCGGTCGACCGGCACGACACGAGGGACTTCACCGACGTTCCGGCGGTCGAGACCGCCGCGGTCCTGAACGAAGAGACCGGCGAACTCGCGCTGTTCATCGTGAACAGGGATCTCAAAGAGGCGGTCGAGACGTCGATCTCGCTCGGCGCGCTGAAAGCCTCCCGTATCACGCAGCACCACGTGCTCTCGGACCCGGATCTCAAGGCCGTGAACACCGCCGCCGCGCCCGATCGCATCGCGCCACGCCCGGGCTCGGGTGCCGCGGTCGAGACCACGGCACCCGGCAGCACCGTGACGCTGCGCCTCGCTCCCGCGTCGTGGACCGTCGTCGTGCTCGAGGTGAGCGGGGTGTAGGCGGCCCCTCGACACACGGCAACGTTGGTGCTATAATAGCGCCATATGGCTGAGCCGCTTCCAGCACAACCGAACCAAAGCATCATCACCGGAATCGCGCTGTTGCAGGAGGTGGTCACCGCTGGGGAGCCTGTCGGCAGCAGGGAGCTCGCGCGGCGGATGCAGATCGGGCACAGCACGGTAAACCGGATCCTAAGGACTCTCGTCCACATAGGAATGCTCAATCGTGTCGACGGCAGGAAGTACGGGGTGGGGCCCGGCGTGCACGTGCTCTCGGCGCAGAGTCTGCACGCGTCGCGGCTGATTCCGGCGAGCATCGGTCCTCTGAAGGCGCTACAGGCGC
>REEC01000095.1 GCA_007695285.1 Spirochaetaceae bacterium
CCCAAGTGTTCCAGGGCCCGAGTTTTGGACTGTTCCTTCCCGCGTGGGTGCACCTCCTGAATCGCCTCTCTCCGCGCGGCGCCAAGACTCTCGCACAGACGGTCGGCAGCGTCGCGACGTTTGGACTCGGCAGCATGGCCGGAAGCGCGGCCGGCGGTTACCTGATCGAGTGGTTCGGTCTGCGCGGAATGTACATCATCACGTCCTGTGCGATGGCTCTCGTCGTGTTCGCGTTCGTGCTTCTCTTCGTAACCCCCGGCTGGATCGCGGTCCCGCGCGCCCGGCGACCGGGCAGCGGTTGACCGGTGAGGGTGGTCGCGCGCCGGGCCAGTTCGCCGATTGCCGGGAGTGTCGTGCCGCTCGAATTTGCAGGTTAATCCCTGTACTATTCCACGGCGTCATGAAGAAGTTGCCGCGTCATGGGAATCGGCAAATATCTCAGCGAACCGGTCCCGCAGATCCATAAACGCCTCGAAGACATCGGGCCCAAATCGGTCCTCCCCGGAGGCGCCCGATCGGTCGTCGTGTTCGATGAGCTGCACCGCGGTCGCGTGATCGAATCCCGCCTTGTACGGCCGCCGGGACCGGAGTGCGTCGTAGGCGTCGCACACGCTGACCACTCGGGCTGCCTGCGGGATCTCGCTTCCCTTCGGAGGTCGGAGCGATGCGTAGAAGCCGCCTTCGCGACTGTCGAGCGCGACTGCACGACCGTCAGGATCGAGAAGCCCCGGGTATCCCTTTCCGTCCCATCTCTGATGGTGGTTCAGCGCGATATCTCGCGCCATCGTGAGCCGTGGATCCGGGTTGTCACCGAGTTGTATCATCCGATCGAGAATCTGCGCGCCAAAGACCGTATGGAGCTGCATGCGCGCCCATTCACTCTCGTTCAGCGTGCGTGGCGCGTGGACCAACTCGGGCATCGCGACCTTTCCGATATCGTGCGCCGCCGCCACTTGCCCGATGTCTCGGCAGAGCGGCCCGTCATCGCAGAGAGTGCGCGCCAGCAACTCGGAGTACGCATTGACACGCCAGATATGCGAACCGGTGATCTCATCGCTGAACTCGGCGCTCGCGCACAGTCCGTGAATTGCCTGGATGAACCGAAGGTCGCGGTCGCGCGCGACATCAACGGCGGTAAAGAGACTGTGCGCGGCATCCACCGCGGCCTCCAGAAACGTGATATCACCCGAAGTGAGCGTGGGCCGTTTGTTGAACGCGACAACGGACGTCGCACCCGCGTGATAATTCACCAGGTTGTCGACACGCCGGCCGAGGAAGGCCTGAACGTCCGCGGCCACCGGAAACTCCCGGTCAAACGCCGCGGGATCGACATCTCGACCACGACTCACCGCGACCGCACGATTCTCGGTTCGCGAGCGAAAGATCGGGGCGTGCGAGTCCGGGCAGATTCGCATCGGTTTCGAACGAACAAGCCCGCCCGACGGCACCGCTTTGAACGCGACACCCGCGAGGGCGCCGTCGACCTCCATTTGCGCGAAGAGTACCGCGGAAAAACCTGCGCTAAGTATTAAACGGGCAAGTCGCTCGTCTTCCTGCTCCAGAACCGGATCATTCGAAAACGTCTGAAGCACATCGATCTGAAACTGCCTCACCATGCTCCGTCGTTCGCGCCCTTCGTGGTCGTCGGTCACGTCGTCGAGCCATACCAGCACAGAGGGCCGCCGAGCGTCGGAGTGCGTAAACACCCGGTACCAGCGACCCACTGCGGGTGCGAAAAGCTCGGCAGCCGGCTCGATCACACGGCCGGCGCAGATCTCATCGAGCAACTCGGGACGATCCGGAGACACCAGGAAGTCCTGGATTCGAGTTACCGACAACTGCGCAAACAGCGAGGCGGTCTTGCCCGCGGAAGCCTCGATGCGACCGTCACGGCAGATCACAAAGCCGGGTGACGAACGCTGCGCCGGGAGTTCGAGAAGGATCTCACTCGTGCGGTTGGCCGCACGTGCGACGGTGCGTCCGATGCTGGAGACTAGAAACGGAACGATGAACGGCGCGATCGGCAGTGCAAAATCGAAACGCGCGACGAGAGTCAGTAACGAGCCAACCCCGAACGCGACGATAAAATGCGCAGGCCGCCGCAGCTCCTGAAGGTAAAGCCGGGCGGTATCGATAACCGCGTCGGCTTTCATTGAGTTACACCGCTCAATTCACGGCGGACGCGCGCGTCGGGCGGGGCCCCGAAAAGCGTTGTAGCCGGCTGGTGGGTACGCCCGCTTCGCGCGGTTCCAACATTGACGATACCGTAGTGTGTTGTGCTCATTGTGCCTCCACAGGTGACTCGCTCGCGCAGCAGGTGACGTACCTCTCAGGAACAGTTATAGTTGTATCTGCAAGTGTATGGCAAGAGGGTGTCTGGACGAAAATTGAAGTCGTACGCGGAGAGAACGAATGAAGCGATTGGGAGTCAGTGCAAAGATCATCGTAATTGTTGGGGTCTCGTTTTTGCTGGTCGAGGCGGTAATCCTGTTGTATACCGGCGCGAACCGGCGGGACGATTTGGTTGACCACTACGTGTTTCAGGCGTCGATTCTGACGGCGACGGTCGACCCGGCGTACCGGAGCGACCAACGGTACCTCGATGCGGTCGCGCGGCGGCTTGCCGACGAAAAGGTACTGTCCATTCGGCCGTTCTCCGGTGAACCGGGAGAGACATGGACGATACAGGAGTCGGTGATGATGTATCGCAACCACCGGCTGGAGGTCGAGATCGATGTATCCGGAATCCCCGGTCAAGTGCGTACCTTCATCTGGAACGTCATCGGTCTTGTTGCGGTGATCCTGGTCTGTCTGGTCGCGACGTCGTACTTCTTTATGCGCATCTTCGTCGTGAGGCCTCTTCGTGCGCTCCTTGCCAATCTCAACGCCATCTCCGGATCGGAGGCGGACCTCTCGGCTCGGCTCGCGGTGCAGTCAAACGACGAGATCGGGCAGATCGCGCTTAGTTTCAACCGATTCATCGAGCGCATCCGGGAGATGGTCGTTCGAATGAAGGAGGCGTCCGACACGGCTCGGCGCATCGGGACGGTTCTGGTCGACGCGACAACCGACTCAGTGGAACGCCTTAGGGCGGTGTCCAAAGCGGCTGCGACGAACGGCGATCGCGTAGAGAGCCTCGACCGGGAAATCCACGACGCCGCGGCGGCGGTTAACGAGATCTCCGCTTCGACCGACAGTCTTTCGATCTCGGCAGAACGGCAGGCGCAGGAAGTGGCCGATTCGCTTGCGGCCGTCGAAGAGATGAACGCGTCGATCGCGAGCCTGGTGGACCTTGCCACACAACGAAGAGCCGGGGCGACCGCGCTGCTCGGTACCACCCGCGACGCGAATGAAAAAATGTCTGAGTCGGTTTCCGCTATCCGTGACATCGAGGCGTCGACTGAGGAAATGCTGGGAATGATCGATGTGATCAATGCGATCGCGGGACGGACCAATCTCTTGAGCATGAACGCGGCGATCGAGGCCGCCCACGCCGGAGAGTATGGACGCGGATTTGCCGTCGTCGCCGAAGAAATCCGGAAACTGTCGGATCAGACCGCGGAAAACGCGAAATCGATCACACGGACTTTAAAGGCCGAGGTCGAAAAGATCGCCGTTGCCGGCGAGATTAACCGCAGCGCGGGCGAGCTGTTTGAACGCATTCTGCACGAAGTTGAGTCGGTGGTCGACGCGATGCAGGAAATGGTGGCCGGGATGAACGAACAATCGGTTGCCAGTGGAGAGATCATGCGTGCCGTGAGCACGGTCGATCAGGTCGCCGCGGAGATCAAGAATGCATCACGGGAGATCAGCGGCGGCACTACGGCGGTGAGTGGAAGCTTCGACGCGATCTCGGGCGTATCCGCCGACGTTTCCGAACGTGTTCGCCGTGTGATCGCCGACATACAAACCGTGACCGAGACCGTTGAGACGATCGCACGTACGGGATCCGAGAACGAACGGAACGTCGAAATCCTTGATGGCGAGGCAGCACGATTCACGCTCTGAGCAAACCGTCCCGCCGTCCTCCGGTTCCGCTACTCAGTCCAGATTTCCTCGATGACTCTCTCGCGCAGATCGAGAAATTCCTTGCTCGCCTTGACCGAACGTCCGCTCGCCGAGTGCCCGTTACTGCTGAACTCAACCGGGAGCTCGGTTACGATTCGCGTCGGTCTCACCGAGAGCACAATGACGCGCGTCGAGAGGTATAACGCCTCCTCGACGCTGTGCGTCACGAGCACGATCGTGCACCCGGTTTGCTTCCAGATCGCGCGTAACTCGTCCTGCATTCGCTCGCGCGTGAGCGCGTCGAGAGCGCCGAGCGGCTCATCGAGAAGCAGGATGTGAGGTTCATTCGCGAGTCCACGCGCGAGAGAGACCCTCTGTCGCATTCCGCCGGAAAGCTGCTGCGGAAGTGCCGACCGAAACTGCTCGAGACGCACGAGCCGCAACAACCTCTCGACGACCGGGCGGTACAGTTTCGGCGGAACTCCGCGGTTCCTGGGACCAAACGCGATGTTCTGCTCGACCGTGAGCCACGGAAAGAGATGCGGCTGTTGAAACACGAGGCTCCGCCGGTAGTCGGGCGCCGTCACATGCACGCCGCAGTCGTAAACCGCACCGTAGTCCGGCACGATGAGTCCCGCAAGAATTCGAAGCAAAGTCGTCTTGCCGCAACCCGACGGACCGACGAGCGAGACAAAGTCCCCGGCGTTCACCGTGAGATCGATCGACGAGATCACCTCGAGTCTTTCCTGCCGTTCAGGTTTCGCGGCGCCGAAGAGCCGAAAACGGCGCGGACCGCGGTAGCCGTGCCCGACCGCGCGCGCCTCGAGAATCGGGGGACCGGCCGATCGTAGATCGTCACGCGATCCTTTTTCCGTCTCCCGCTCGGTGAACATTTCGCTCATTATTTCATACCGTGCCCCATCGTGTCATCGGGCGTCGCTCTCAAGTGCTTCCTGGAGAAACTCCGGCGCGATGAACTCGAGCACGCGTGAGCGACCCGGTGCCTCGGAGATCGTGTCCTGTTCGGCAAGGAATCGTCCGGTTTCGACGAACACGTCGGCGAGGCTCCCGGGCCGCTCGGGTGTCCCGAGATACTCCGGCGAGAGTTGCGTTTCGCCGTCGACAAAAACCAGGCTATCCATCTGGCGTCGTGCTTCTGTGGCGTCGAGCGAGAGCTCTGCGGCGATCGCGCGAGCCGCACGATCAGGATCGTCGCGAATCAGTTCGACCGCGCGGATCTGGTTGCGAATGTACTGAACGACGATCTTGGGATTCTGCTCGGCAAATCCGTTCCGGACGATCCCGATGTCGCCGGTCACGTATCCTTGCTCGGCGAGAGCGCCGCTCGCGATCAGCACCCGACCGTCGTTCTCGAGCATCGCCGCGAGCGTCGGTTCCCATACGAAGCCGCCGTCAATGTCGCCACGCTGCCAAGCAGCGAGCATTTCGGTCGGCGGCATGTCGAGCACGCGGACCTCGGCGGCGTCGACACCCGCGAGATCGAGCGCGGTCAACAGATGGTAATGCGTCGTCGCGCCGAACGGCGCGGCGATCGTCGCACCGCGCAAGTCCGAAACGCTCCGGAAAACCGAGCCGCGACGCACGACGAGCGCCTCGTTGTCACCGATGATGTTGTGAATCCAGATCACCTGCGCGGGCACGCCTTGCGCGATCGCGACGACCGTCGTCGAGCTCCCGCCGAGACCGAGATCGACCGACCCGGCCGCCACCGCAGCGTTCAACTCACTACCGGAGTTAAACTGCACCCACCGTACGTCGACACCGAGCGACTCTTCGTGCCATCCAAGTTGCTTCGCGACGAGTTCACCGTTCGGGATCGCCTGAAAACCGATCACGACGTGATTTCTCCGCGATTCCGATCGCCCCGCCGCGGCCGCCGAAACAGCCACTCCGAGCGCGAGAATCGCCACGACGACATGCACCACTGATCGCTTAGTTACCCTGTAATCCATTCATTCCTCCTTCCACGGTACCATCACGTTGCCGATGAGCCGAATAATCCGATCGAGAAGCAGACCCGTAACGCCCATCACGATGATGCCGACGAAGATCGCGTCCGTTCTGAGGAACCGGCTCGCGTCGAGCACGAGCCACCCGATTCCGTTCACAGCGGCGACGATCTCCGAGCTGACAAGCGTCGTGTACGTAAAGCCGATGCTCACCCGTAGCCCCGTGAAGACACCCGGCATCGCCGACGGTAGCAGCACGGTGCGCATGAGCGTCCATCCGCGTACGCCGAGACACCGAGCGCACTCGATTCGGTGGTCCGGGATCCGTTCGACGGCCGCGACCGTGCTGATCGCAAGAGGCGGAAACGCGGCGAGAAACAACAGCGCGATCTTTGACGAGTCCTCTATGCCCATCCACACGATCAGTAATGTGTAGTAGGCGAGAGGCGGCAATGGCCGGTACAGCTCGATCAGCGGGTCGAGGATCGCGCGAACGATTCTGTTCCGCCCCATCATCAACCCGAGCGGCACCGCGGTGATCACCGCGAGCAGGAATCCGACCATGACTCGGTACATACTGTGCGCGAGATGTTCGAGCAACGTCACGCCGCGGTACCCGTGAAAAACGAGCCTCACAAAACTTGCGACGACCGCGGCCGGCGACGGCACAAACAGCGGTTCGACGAGTCCGAACGCGGTCACGAACCACCAGATAAAGACGAGCACGGCGAGAGTCAGCGCGCTGAGAAGCCGGTATCGAATAGAACTGTCTCTCGGTATCCTCACGTGTCTATCCCTTTTTCCCGGTTAATCGGCGAACCATGTAAAATATATGTATGGGGCAATTGTTCAGGAATGTCAAGGAGACTTTACAATTTTTTCGTTGTACGTACATGAATCTCAGCGTGAACCGGAAGCTCGCGTCGTTTGTCAAGTCGACTTGACAAACGACGCGGTTTAACTATCTTAGGCGAATAGACCGACGCGAGAACAGCGTTGCCGAGCGAGTAGGGTTGATTTGCCGTGAAAACGACCGAAACTGGTGGTCCATTCCATAGAACCGCCGACGACTTCAAGCGATGAGAGAAAACCGTTGATATTACGTATTGGAGATTGGTGCGGAATTCTCTTCGCAGCGACCGTTATCATGGTTTTTTCCCTGGCTGCATCGCGTGACGAGGGGGTTCCGGAGATTGTTCGAGTTCAGAGCGCAGAAGGCGAGTTTCTGTATCCATTGAACGAGTCTCGGCTTGTGCGCGTCAATGGCCCGCTCGGCACGACCGAGGTCGAGATCGACGACGGGCGCGTGCGCGTGACCGAAGATCCCGGGTATCGGCAGATCTGCGTCCTACAAGGCGGCATCACACGAGCGGGTGATTGGCTCGCGTGTCTACCTAACCAGGTGTTCATCCGGATAGAAGGGCGCGCCGACCGGGATCTTATTGACGCGCAAACCTACTGACGCTCCGGCGACTGGTCTTGGGTGTCTTCGGCGGCATCGTGATGCAGTGTCGGGCACGCGACTTGGCGTAGTCCAGCGAAATCGGTTTTTTAGGTCCAGATCTCGGACAGCGCCACAAACACGAGGACGCGGATCGCCGCGGTTGCCACCAAGGCGGTCGGTAAGCCGCGCCGAAGCCCGCACGCGGCGAGCGCCCCGAGCACTCCGCTCTCCACGGAAAACGCTACGAATCCGCTTAGCACAAAGATATCCCAGATCGCCCAGAACGCCGTCGACAAACCAAACGCCAGGACGATCGATAGTACAGTGTCGCGGAGAAACGTCGGAAAAACCCGGTTCATCGTTTCCTCCCTGACTCACTAGAATTTTACGACCGTGTAGCCTTCAACGATCAACGTGTGTAACGACGGATGCCCTTCAAACTCGCCGAGAAGGCGAACCCCGGTTGCTTTGATTTCATCCTTCACGCCGAATGCCGCCGCGCAGAACGCACATGCCCCATGGACGGTATCGGCGACCTGTCGATATTCGACGGACAGCTTGGAGTCTTCTCCATTCAAGATTGGCACCCACTTGGTTCCCGCACCATCGAATATGATCTTGACTTCGCTCGATGCGTTCTTCGCCTCTTTTGCCAACTCGAGCGCGTTCGCGACACGGCCCTGGTCGCCATGCGTCTCGCCGTCCGCAAACACCACAACAGCTATTTTTGTCATTCGATCCTCATTTATTGTAGTTACTTGTATCTGCAATTAAAATATCGCCGTGGGTCGCGCATGTCAAAAGAGTTCACACCCGCAGGGGCCGGCGGATACCTGATCGAGTGGTTCGGTCTGCGCGGAATGTACATCTTCACGTCCGGCTCGATGGCTCTCGTCGTGTTCGCGTTCGTGCTGTCGTTTGTTACACCCGGTTGGATCGCGGTTCCGTGCGCTCGCCGATCGGGCAGCGGTTGACCGATGAGGGTGGTCGCGCGACGGCTGAAGCGTTTTACCGATCGGTGTGGTCTGCATCTGAATTTATTGTGGTACGAGCGTGACGTTTTTTTGACTGGATTGGGAGCGTCACGGTGCCGGACGAAGAGTCACGCGTGGTGAAACAGGAGAAAGCGTGCAGGGATGCAACGGTAAGGACTGCAGCACAACGAGATGCGTTAACTGTGTGGTGTCTGGTCTGACAATATGCGAATGATCCGCGGTCGAAGAAACGTGTCATCCGGATCGGGAGAATGGGTACTCCACCGCCGACAAGCGCGATCCAATTTGCTACAGTGTTCCCATGAAGACGATGTACATAGAAACGCCGATCCTCAGCTACTTGACCGATCACCCATTCTAGGACTTGGTCGCTGCGGCTCACCAACAGGCAACGCAGACGTCGTGGGACTACCATCAGGCCCGATTGGAGGTCTTCGTGTCGCAGCCGCTGGTAGACGAGGAGTGTAGACGCGGAGACCAAACCGATCGTGCGCACGGTGTGCGCGAGGCACGGGTACCCATATCCGGAAATCTGCACACCGGAGAAACTGATGGGAGGAGACGATGAAGGCTGATCCGATCCTACGAGAACTGTGGAGGATCAAGGACGGTTTGGCTGAGGAGTTTGACCATGATTTGTGTCGACCTTTTGAGTGGCTGAAGGCATCGCAGGAGCCACGCGGCGATCGTCTGATCAACCGGGCCGAAGATCGCTGCGTCAGTGGCGGCCACCCACTATGACGGCCCGCGGCTGACGCGTCACGTTATACCGCACGGTGGAGGGCTTGTGTGACGTACAGAGTAGTTTTCTGTTGGTTATTACCAGGGTTCGCGGCACTCCTTGTCGTTCTACTTGGCTATACGCATTTTGCAACGCTCAGGATTGAAAGCGAGTTCCCTCCGGTAGGAGCCTTCGTGTCCACGGAAGGAGTTGTTCTTCATTATCTGCGAGATGGAGAAGGAGTGCCCGTCGTCATGTTGCATGGTCGCGATGGAACATTGCAGGAGTTTACGTTTTCTATATTTGATCGCGTCGCGAGGAAGTATGATGCTATCGCTTTCGACCGACCCGGCTATGGTTATAGCGAGTCGAATCGCGCCGATGGGCTTTCGACCGAAGTTCAAGCCAAGCTAATACACGAGGCCCTCAGAACACTCGGTATCGAAAACCCCATTCTCGTTGGTCACTCATATGGTGGCGCCGTACTGCTGCAATACTTGCTTGATTACCCCGGCGAGGTCCGAGGCGCTATAATCCTTGCGGGTGTCTCTTATGTTGATGAGCCGCCGGAGGGAGCGCTTTTTAAGCTTCCGAACGTGCCGGTGGTTGGCCCTCTGATTACACGCACGATCGCGTTACCGGTTGGTAGACTGTTGGTCTCCGGGATTTATGATCAGGCTTTCTCGCCGGCAACACCACCCGCAGGATATGTCGAGGAAATAGCATCGTTGTACCTTCGGCCTTCGCAGTTCACTGCCACTGCCGCCGAGCTGGCGACGATGTACGAGTCAGTCGGAAGAATAAGTCCACGCTATGGAGAAATAGAGGTGCCTGTGACGATCATTTTTGGCGATTCTGACCGAATGCTCGACTGGGGCGAAGACGGAAAGAGATTGGATCAAGCGCTTCCCGATTCACAATTTATACTAATAAAAAACGCGGGGCATAAGGTCCATCATACGCACCCGAAAATCGTCATGGACGCCCTGGATGAACTATCCGGTGACTACGTTGGGCAGTGACGCGTCGTTCAGTATCGTGTGCCGGCACATCGGGTACGCGCACACGGTGATGGCGGTGAGCGAGTTCCCGTTCCTGATCGCGTTCGTGTTTTTCTTCTTCCGTATTTTTGTACATCTTTTCGTCGCGACACCGACGATCGTGATCGCCGCACAGGTGTTCCAGGGTCCAAGTTTTGGACTGTTTCTGCCCGCGTGGGTGCACCTCTTGAATCGCCTCTCACCGTGCGGTGCCAATACGCTCGCGCAAACGGTCGGCAGCGTCGCGACGTTTGGAATCGGCAGCATGGCCGGAAGCGCTGCCGGCGGATACCTGATCGAGTGGTTCGGTCTGCGCGGGATGTACATCATCACGTCCGGCGCGATGGCTCTCGTCGTGTTCGCGTTCGTGCTTCTCTTCGTAACCCCCGGCTGGATCGCGGTTCCGCGGGCACGGCGGTTGGTTCGCGGTTGAGCGGTGAGGGTGGACGCGCGACCGCGGCGAGACGTGCGGCGGAACCCGCGCGTGGCGCGCACCGCGCGACGGCGGCACGTTCACCGTGGCGAGGTGCGAGGCGGCCGAAGAGTTTTCTCCATCGGCATGCTCTGTTCGTGAGGTTTTAGTGGCAAAAACGTGAAGTTTTAGTAATACGAACGTGAGGTTTTGTTGGGCGGACTGGGAGCATAACGTTCCGAGCGCAAAGAGGTCCGGCGATCATGAGGTGTATGGTTCGACGGTTATGCGGACCCTTCGGGCAAGAGAAAATATTCGACAATGCAAAACAAGTGTGTATAATACACATGTGAGAAGTTCAGAAATAATCAAAATACTAAAGAAGGATGGCTGGATAATACATAATATTCGTGGAAGTCATCATCAATTCAGACATCCAACAAAATCGGGAAAAATAACTGTACCACACCCAAAATCAGATTTGCCTATCGGCACAATAAAAAATATCCTGAAACAGGCGGGTATAGAACTGGAGGATAAGAAATGAAATACGCAGTGTTTTTAGAAAAAGATACAACATCAGATTATGGTGTAACAGTACCAGATCTTCCCGGTTGTTTTTCCGCAGGAAGCTCGATAGAAGAAGCCTTTGAAGGTGCAGAAGAAGCAATTCTTACTCATATTGAAGGACTTATGTTAGACAATGAAAACATTCCACAACCAAGTAAAATTGATGAATTAAAAGAGCTCTATCAAAATCAGAATTACATTTGGGGATTTGTTTCTGTTGACATAGGGAAGCTTTCCAAAGAGATCAAAAGAATTAATATAACTATTCCTGAAAATATTTTAAGTAAAATTGATGCGTTTGCACAGAAAGAAGGCGAGTCCAGGTCCGGTTTTCTCGCTTCAGCGGCAATAGAATATATTGCACAACATAGTGAAATCAGAAAAATCGTCTAACATCGCGGCCAGGCGGATAGCTGCTTTGTCACGATTTTTGCACGTTGTGACAAAAATCGCGCCAACTTCGCTGCGCAAAGTCGCAGCTACAGCTTAACGCAATGTTGTGCGGACAATATGTCCTTCGATGCTAAGGAGTCGGGTCAATGACACAAAGCCAAACTCTTGGGCAAGTTATCATTCTGAACGGCACCCCCCGGTCTGGAAAGTCAAGCATAGCTGGGGCCATTCAACGTACATTTGAAGGTGTATGGATGAATTTGGGGGTTGATGGCTTCATGCGCATGACCCCAGAACGTTACCGACCTGGCATTGGGGTGCGTCCTGGAGGTGAGCGGCCGGACCTTGAACCGGTTGTTGAAAAGATGTATCGAGCGTTGTACGAGTCTATCGCTGCACACAGTCGCCAGGGACTGAACGTTGTGGTCGATGTAGGACACCATCGGTCTATTCCAGATTGAGAAGATCCACGAACTGCCGAGGCGTGACCACCCGGATACCCTCGGCCACACCCATGTCGGTCAGGTGAGAGTCACCGCTGACGATGCACTCAGAGCCCGACTCTATCGCGCAGTCGACAACGGCGCCGTCATCCATATCGCCGGTTACCACCCTGTGTCGCTTCCGTGGGTACACAATCGTAGCCGAGGACTCCATGTCTGCCGTCAGGAGCCGAACCGCATCCGGATCGAGCCCAAACTTCGGTCTCGCAAACACAGTTCTGAGCTCGGTGAGAAGCGGAGGGGACATCACCAGCGTAAAGGCGCCTTCTCGTGCCGCCTCCACGATTTTGCCGGGAATACCACCAAAGAACACGCCGGACACGAGGACATTGGTGTCTACGGTAACGATCACGAGCCGCGCCGCTTTCGTTCAGCGCGGACCGCGGCGATCTCGGCGTCGACATCGTCTTCGGTGATTCCACGCTGCCGAACGGTCTCCCGGATTGATTTGATCACCTGATCCATTCTGCGTTTGCGCTCGATGTACATGCGTGCGGCCTCACGGACAAGCTCAGAACGTGTTCGCGATTCCGTACGCGCGACCTAATCAATCTGTTTGAGCAGGTCCTCGCGGAATGAAATGTTCACCGTGTTGGTCTTCTGCGCCATGATCTGATAGTACATACAATCTTTGTATGCCTCAACCCGATTAGCAAGACCGGCGCTATGTGTGGTACCGTACAGACCGGATACGCTTCGGCGACCTATATTCTCTATTCAACCCCAAAAATTCGAGTAGTACTATTTGCGGAGGCATTGACAGCGAAAATGACAGTGAAAAAATTGACAGTGAAAAAGAGTTTACCATTTACGTTCCTGGCCCTTGTGATCATCAGCAGCCTGGTCGCGTGCTCCGGCGCGAGGCAGGCTTCGAGTTCGGCGTCTTTGCGCGTGGCGCTCGTGGCCAGTTTCGTGAGTGACGAGTCCGTCGAAGGCTTTGCGACGTATCTCAAGACGGGTTTGCCCGAGTACAATGATGACGAGAAGAGCTTCAGCGTTGTCGGCATTTCAGCGGGAGACCCCGCGGGGGATCCGATGATCGTCATGGCCGGTTCGACGAGAATCGCGGCGATGCTCGCTTCGAGGGAAATCGAGCTGTGGATTTCCGACCCCGAGAACGCGAAAAAATACGCGGACAACGGTGCGAACTACATCGCGCTCGACGAGCTATTCTCCGCCGACGAGATCAGTTTGCTTGGCGGTACGCCGATCGCGATTCCGGTGACCGACCGTGAAGGCAATACGACCGGTGAGTTAAGTCCTATTGTCGGCATAGATCTGTCGCAGAACGCGGCCGTCGCTGAGATGACCGGAATCAGAGCTCCGCAAATGTTCGTTCTTGCCGGTTCGTCCAACCTCGAAGCAGCGAAGGCGGTCTTCCGGCTTTTAGCCGAGTAGACAAACTTCCGGCCAGGGCACGATACAGCCCGGGTTGCGACGGCCTCGCGTTCCTTGACACGAGAACGGAATTCCCGGTCAATGAATGATCACCGGGCAGACGCCCGGAAACGAGGAATTGATGACAACTTTTGACCAGTTGGGCCTGACCCCGGCGCTACTCGACGCGATCGGCAAGCGCGGCTTTGTGACACCGACCCCGATACAGGCCGAGATGATACCATTTCTCCTGACCGAGGAGCGGGACGTCACCGGGCTGGCTCAGACCGGGACCGGCAAGACCGCTGCGTTTGGACTGCCGATCCTTCAGAATCTCGACCTGAACAGCCGATCGACGCAGGCGCTTATCCTGACCCCCACCCGGGAGCTTGGATTACAGGTCTCGCGTGAGATTGCCGAATACGGAGCGAATCTGCCCGGACTGCGGACGACAACCGTGTACGGTGGGGCACCATTTGGACCGCAGATACGCGATCTGAAGGCGGGGCCGCACATCATCACGGCCACACCCGGACGTCTGAAGGACCTTCTCGATAAAGGCATCGCCGACCTGTCGACTCTGCGGTTCCTCGTGCTTGACGAAGCCGATCAGATGCTCGACATGGGCTTCAAGGACGAGCTCGACGCGATTCTCGCGACGGCAAATCCCTCGCGCCGTACGCTGCTCTTTTCCGCCACGATGCCCCCTGAGGTGGCGAGAATCGCTGCGACGTACATGAAGAATCCGCACGAGATCGTCGCCGGCCGCAGAAACCAGGGGGTAGGTACTGTTACCCACTACTTCTATCGTGTCCATGCCCACGATAAGTACGTGGCGCTCAAGCGGTTGATCGATGTGAAGTCCGGCATGTACGCCATTATCTTTTGCCGCACCCGCGAAGGCGTGAAAGAAGTAGCCGGTCGACTCTCGCGCGACGGCTACACCGCCGATGCGCTTCACGGTGAGCTCGCACAGCCGCAACGAGACTCGGTGATGGCTCGATTCCGAGAGGGAAATCCATCGCTTTTGGTCGCCACCGACGTCGCCGCCCGCGGCCTTGACGTCGATAATCTGACCCACGTCATTCACTATGACCTTCCCGACGAGGTTTCCGCCTACACCCACCGGAGCGGACGGACCGGACGCGCGGGGAAAAGTGGCGCTTCGCTCGCGCTCGTGCATATGCGGGAGGGACATCGGATTGCCCATATCGAGCGGGCCATCGGCAGAAAGATGGAGGAGGCGAGGATCCCACGCGGTCGTGATATCTGCGAGGCTCGGTTGATGGATCTTCTTTCCCGGGTGAAGGACGTGACGGTGAACGAAGAGGCGGTCGGTCCGTATCTTCAAGCGGTTCGGGACTCTCTTGCGGAATTTGACCGGGAGGAACTGCTGCAGCGCTTCATTTCCGTGGAGTTCAACCGGTTTCTCGAGCAGTATGACGGCGCTGAGGATATCAATCCGGCTGTGAGCAAGACCCAACCGAATCGACAGGCGACCGGCCCTTTGGTCTGCTTGCGCGTGAATGTGGGACGCCGGCAGTCGGTACTCCCGCCGCACATCATCGGAATGATCAACAAGGCGACCCATTCGGGAGACATCCGCATCGGGCGGATCGAGATCGGTGCGAACTCATCCGACGTGCACGTCGATGGCGCGATGGCCAAGCGGGTCGAACAGGCGCTTACCGGCTACTCCTTCCAGGGCACGACGATACGGGTGGAACGTGTCGCCGACCGAGCTCCCGCCTGGCGACCGAAAAAGGGCGGCCCCGGCAAGCCGCGGCGTCGCGGGTGATTGACGGGCTGGTGGGGAACGTGGCTTCGGCCCCTCGTTGAGTGAGGGTCAGCACGTGATCCGGATCAACGATCAGTGGCGGATATGTTTTCGATTCGAGGATGGGGATGCATTCGATGTTGAGGTCACCGATTACCATTGAGAGGACGTAAACTATGAGTACACCAAACACCAGAGCCAGACGGGTCCGCCCGATTCATCCCGGTGAAATGTTGAGAGAAGATTTCATGCCTGATTTTGAACTCACTGTTTCTCGACTCGCTCAGGCGTTGGGCGTCTCCCGCCAATCAGTAAATGAACTCATTCGTGAACGTCGATCCGTGAGTCCGGAAATGGCGTTGCGGTTATCGAGATTGTTTGGAAACTCCGCTGAGTTTTGGCTGAACGCACAACGTGCCGTGGATTTGTGGGATACGGAGCAGTCGGTTGGTCCTGACATACAACGCGTTGAGCCTCTGAGCATTGCGTAACCAACAATGATCGAGTTGGGCGTCAATCGCCGCGCAGGCTTTCGAGCGCTTTTTTCACGAGCCGCCGCGTAAGCTCCACCTTGTACGCGTTATCGCGGAGCGGCCTCGCTCCGCGGACACTCGCCGCGGCCGCGGCGTCAATCGCATCGTCGCCAAGCGGTCTGCCGACGAGCGACTCGGCGGCCTCCGCGGCGTCCCACGCGTTCGGGGCGACACCGCCAAGCACGATCCGGGCGCGTCGCACGACGCCGTCAGGGCCCGTTTCGCAGAGCGCGCTCACGCTCGAGAGCGCGAAGTCCCACGCGGTGCGCTCGCGCGCCTTGAGGAAGGCATTCGGCAGGCCTGCGCTCGACGGCAGATCGAGACGCGTGATGATCTCTCCATGAGAGAGCGCATGTTCGTTATGGGGGTCGACGCGGGGCCCGACGAAGAGTTCGGAAAGTGGCACTCTCCGCTCCGATCCTCCAGCCGTTGAAACTACAGCCGAGGCACCGAGCGCGAGCAGCGCCGGTGCGAGGTCCGACGGACAGACGATATGACACGGTCCACCGCCGAGGATCGCGTGGTACCGGTTGTCGCCGGCCACCGCATGACAGTGCTCTCCGCCCTTGCGCAGACAGAATGAGTCCGGGTCGCGGTAGTACCAGCACTGCGGCCGCTGCAAAATATTGCCCGCGATCGTTCCCATCGCGCGCAGCTGCGGCGTGGCGACTTCGCGGGCCGCCGCCGCGAGCAGCGGAGCGTGCTCGATCACGAGTTCGTCCGACTCGAGCGCCGCGATCTTCGTGAGCGCACCGATTTCGAGCCGCCCGTCGTTGAGCGTGATGCCCTCGAGCTGCGGGAGCCCGGCGATGTGAACGAGCAGCGACGGCGAGCGGATGCCCCGCTTCATCTCGTGAACGAGGTCGACGCCGCCCGCCATGAGCCGGGCGTCTTCGTGTTCGGCGAGCAACCGGACAGCGTCGTCGACGGAGGCGGGTGCGGCGAAGGAAAACCGTTTCATCACGTGCGCTCCTTGAGGGCCGCGAGCACACGCTCGCGGGTCAGAGGCAGCTCGCGAATGCGCACCCCAATTGCGTTGAAGACGGCGTTCGCGATCGCGGCGGCGGTCGGGATGATCGGCGGCTCACCGGCTCCCTTCGCGCCGGTATTGTTCGACTGCTCGTCCGGCGGTCCAATGAAGAGCGACTCGACCGTCGGCACATCGAACGTCGTCGGCAACCGGTACTCAGAGAGGTTCGGGTTCACAAACCTTCCGGTTGAAGGATCGAGGACTCGCTCTTCCATCAGTGCCAGACCGACCGCCTGGAAGACGCCGCCCTCTATCTGGCTGCTCAACGTCAGGGGGTTGAGCACGCGACCGAGCTCGTGCGCGGCGACGACCCGGAGGACCCGCACCTCTCCGGTTGACGTATCGACTTCCACCTCCGCAAACTGCGCGCCGAAGGTGTTCACGCTGACGTCGCTCGGGTTCGGACCGCGTGCGCCCTTTCCGATCACCATGTAGTTGCCTATCTTCGCGGCGATCTCGTCGACACTCACGCTGCGCGATGAATCGCCGGAGTCGGAGATCACGCCGTCCGCAACCGAGAGTCTCGTCGGGTCCACGTCGAGGAGCGAGCCCGCGATGTCGAGGATCTGCTGCTTCGCGTCGTTCGCCGCCGCGCGGACGGTGGGCCCCACCGAAGGCACGGTGAGCGATCCCGCGCTGAGCAGCGAGTACGGACACGTGAGCGTATCACCGATCGTGATGCGTATTCGCTCCATGCCGACGCCGAGCTCCTCGGCTGCAATCTGCGTCATCACCGTCTTCGTCCCGGTCCCGAGGTCGTGGGTCCCGGTCAGCACGTCGAACGTTCCATCCGCGTTGAACCTCACGAGCGCGTACGACGGGGGCGAACCGCCGCCGCCCCACCCCTGGCTTGCCATCCCGATACCGCGGACGGTGCTGGAAGTCGCCTGACGCCCACCAGCCGAAGCAGTCTCGCGTCGGCCCGTCCAGCCGATCGCTTTCGCCCCCATTTCGTACGATTCGAGCAGGTACTTCTGCGAGTACGGCATGTCGCGAGGCTGATTCCGTTCTGCGTGGTTTATGATCCGGAGCTCAAGCGGGTCCAACCTTAGTGCCGCGGCGAGCTCGTCCATCGCCGACTCGAGCGCGAAAGTGCCCTCCACGTACCCGGGTGCTCTGAACGCACAAGCGGGACCGGTATTCGTGTAGACCGCATCCTGGATTGTCTCGACGTTGTCGCACTGGTAGTACTCGCGGAACGGCCCGCAGACCTGAAAGCCTCCGCGACCGTGGGCTCCCGGCGTGGAGAGCGAGCGGGCCCGGATGAACGTAAGCCGCCCGTCGCGCTTCGCGCCGAGCTCGACATCGACTTTCGCAGGAGGCCGGTGTCCGGCCGCGAGAAACTCCTCCTCGCGCGAGAGCATGATGCGTACCGGCCTGCCGGTTCGTCGGGATGCTATGGCCGCGAGCACGGTGTACTTGCCGACGTCGTTCTTGCTGCCGAACCCGCCGCCCATGTAACGACTGATGACCCGCACCTTCGCGAGCGGCAGACCGAGCTTGGACGCGATTCCACTGCGGACGCCGAAGATGTTCTGCGTGGTATCCCAGACGGTCAGCTCGTCGGCTTCCCAGCTCACCACGCTCCCGTGCGTCTCGAATGAACCGTGAAGCGCGCACGGGGTGCGGTACGAAGCGGCGACCGTCACGTCGGCTTCGCTGATACCCTGCTCGATGTTGCCGCGCAGATAGGTTGACGGCTCGGCGGTCCGGTTGTTGCCGGGTTTGAGTCCGGGATGAATCTGAGGCGCCGTAGGCTCGGCCGCCGCCTCGATGTCCACCACGTGATGCAGCACCTCGTACTCGACCGTAATCAGATCGAGCGCGTCGAGCGCGGTCCGTTCATCGTCGGCAACGACGCAGGCGACTTCCTCCCCATGGTACCTCACGGTCGAATCGAGCAGCTTACTTTCCCCGTACCACGGGATGTCGTCGCAATTCTCATACGTGAGGATATCGACGACTCCGGGCAGCGCGCGTGCGGCGCCGGTATCGATCGCCCGGATGCGTGCGTGCGGATGCGGCGAGCGCTTGATCGCTCCCCAGAGCATCCCGGGGAGCCGTACGTCGTAGGTGTACTCGGCGGTGCCGGTCACCCGGGCCGGTCCGTCAATGCGCGGTCGAGGTTCGCCGACGTGCGTCATCGGCGAGGCGGCGGACCAGGCCGTGAGATCGTCCCGTTCGACGACGACCTCCTCTTCGCGGATATGGCCTTCAAACTCGACCTTGGTCTTGACGAGCTTCGCCATCGCTCAACCCTCCCCGCTCATTTTGCGCGCGGCTCGATCGACCGCCGCGAAGATCTTCTGGTACGCGCCGCAGCGGCAG